>CAZCQH010000127.1:0-4533 GCA_964500805.1 uncultured Hyphomicrobiaceae bacterium | reverse complement strand
ACACTTTCAGTCAACCGCACCGGCCCTCGCCTGAGCTAACGGGACAGGGACGCTTCGCCCACCTATGGCGGTATTGTACCAGAATATCTCAAAACACCGTTGCGGTCATTTTCCAAGTGAAACGATAGTTAATAGATAAAATTGTAAATATGTTTCACGTGAAACAATTTCGGTACACGGCCTTTTGTCACCGTTTGACCGTTGTCGACGGACTGAACATTTTCGGCACGTACTACTCCAACAGGTAGCGCAGGCCTGCCAACACCATGAATGTCGCGACTCCCTTGCCCTATGCGCTGATCGCGCTTGCGTCGCTGTTCTGGGCCGGCAACCACGTACTCGGCCGCGCCATTGCCGGCGAAGTGCCGCCGATGGCCATCTCGACCATCCGCTGGGCCGTGCCGACGCTGATCCTGCTTCCGTTTGCCTGGCCGCATCTGAAGCGCGATCTGCCGGCGCTGAAAGGGCATTGGTTCACGGTCATCATGCTGGCGGCAACCGGCGCGGGGCTCTTCGGCATCCTGCAATACGTCGGACTGCAGTACACCTCCGCGATCAACGTCTCGGTCTTGAACTCGCTCTCGCCGGTCCTGATCGCCGTGGCCGGCGCGCTGCTGTTTCGCGATCAGCTGACGTGGGTGCAGGCGTTGGGCGTCGCGATCTCGCTCGCCGGTGTGCTGGCCATCGTCACGCGCGCGGACTTCGGCGAACTGCTGCGTCTGAACTTTAATTGGGGCGACCTGATCATCATTTTCAATATGACGGTGTTCGGCGTCTACACGACGTGCCTGCGCCTCAGACCACAGATCCACTGGCTGACGTACATGTTCATTCTCGCCGTCGTGTCCACCGTCGTCTCGGCGCCGTTCTTCGCCTGGGAGCACGCCTCGGGTTACACGCTGAAGGCGACGACATTGACGTTTTTTGCGCTCGCCTATGCGTCGATCTTCCCGAGCCTGCTGGCGAACATGTGCTGGAACCGCGGCGTCGAGGTGATCGGCGCCAACCGGACCGGCGCGATGATGCATCTGGTGGCGATCTTCAGCCCGATACTGGCCGGCTTCTTCATCGGCGAACGGCTGATGGGGCATCACTTCATCGGCTTCGGATTGATCCTGCTCGGCGTCTGGATGGCGGCGAAGCCAGCAGCTCCGGCCATTGCCAAACAGCAGTCGCAGTCTTCGGCAGCCACCGACGCGCGCTGAGACACGGGCCGAGGCAGCGCCGCCGCACCCAGCCGTCATTCCTCGGCGCGGAACGGCCGCGAGAGCAGCGCCTCGATCGCCGCGTCGACCGCCACCCGGCCATCGACGATCGCATGCACCGCCGACGCGATCGGCATCTCGACGCCCTTCTCGGCCGCGACTTTCACCACCGCCGCCGCCGTGAACACGCCTTCCGCCACCGAGCGACGCGCCCCAAGCACGTCCGCGAGCTTCTGCCCCTGCGCCAGCGCACGTCCGAGACTCATGTTGCGCGATTGCGGGCTGCCGCACGTGAGCAGCAGGTCCCCCAGTCCCGAGAGGCCCGTCAGCGTCTCCGGCCGCGCGCCCAATGCGCGCCCGAAGCGGCGCATCTCGGCAAACCCGCGCGTCACGAGCGCCGCGTGCGCGCTCGCGCCAAAGCCCTTGCCATCGACGATGCCCGCCGCGATGGCGAGCACGTTCTTCAACGCGCCGCCGAGCTCCACGCCGATCAGGTCCGAAGACCAGTAGAGCCGGAAGTTGCGATAGCCGATCGCCTCCGCGAGCCGCTTGCCCAGGGCCTCGTCGGCAGTCGCCAGCGTCAGCGCCGCGGGAAGGCCTCGTGCCACCTCAGCCGCAAAGCTCGGGCCCGACAGTGCTGCTTGCGTGGCCTTGGGTAATGCCTCGGCCAGCACCGTGCCCATCATCTTGCCTGTCGCCTGCTCGATGCCCTTGGCGCAAATCACGACCGGCGTCCCTGGCTTCAAGTGCGCCGCTAAATTGGCCGCCACCGATCGCACATGCTGCGCCGGCGCCACCATCAGGACTGCGTCTTGGGCAGCGATGCGCGCGAGATCGGGCGTGGCCGCCACGCCCGCGTGCAGCGTCACGCCCGGCAGAAACGTCGCATTCGTGTGCCGGTCGTTGATCTCGGCAACGACGTCTGGCTCGCGCGCCCAGAGCACCACGTCGCGGCCAGCGAGGCTTGCGGTTTGCGCCAGTGCCGTACCCCAGGCGCCGGCGCCAATCACACCAATCGATCGAATGGCAGTCATCGTGACACTCCGCTCCCGGTGTGGCGTCCCGCAAGTATCGGCCGACATCGACGCACACTCGCGAACGCCACTTGCGAACAAACGCCACACTAAGCTGATGATGCTTCTCGTGTCCCTCATGTTTCGCAAATGCCACGGAGCCAGCCGCAAGTTGGTCGGCATTTGCGAAACGGGACACTAGCGTCGGCACGGCGTCGATTCGTGCTGCATCGCGGCATGAGTTTAGCGGAAAATGCGGCGCCATCACAGCAAGCTCGGCAGACATGCGTTGTGATCCGGGCGCGGATCTGGCGCACGCCGCGAGGCGGATGCTACGGTCGTTGCCGGCCTCGGCGCCCGGCAGAGCGCGCCAGCCCGTGATCGAGGAGGAGACGCCATGGCGGCAGGCACGCGCACTCTTGGACAGCTCGCAGTTCTGGGACTGGCAGCGGGACTCGCAAGTACTCCAGCGTTGGCCAATAGCCCAAAGCAGGGCGGCACGCTCCGCGTTTACAACTCCACCCAGCCGCCGTCTGCCTCCCCGCACGAGGAATCGACCGTTGCCACCAACATGCCGTTTATGGCGCTGTTCAACAGTCTCGTGCGCTACGACCCGACCAAGCCGCGGAACAGCTTCGACACCATCGTTCCTGAGCTCGCAACGAGCTGGTCATGGGACGAGACCGGCACCAAGCTGACGTTCAAGCTGCGCGAAGGCGTCAAGTTCCACGACGGCAAGCCGATGACGGCGAAAGACGTGCAGTGCACCTGGATGCGCGTCTCAGGCCTCGACAAGGAGAATGCGCTCCGCCGCAGTCCGCGCAGCATCTGGTTCGAGTACTTGAAGGAGGTGACGACCAACGGCGACTACGAGGCGACCTTCCACCTGACGCAGCGCCAACCCTCACTGCTGGCGATGCTCGCTTCTGGTCACTCGCCCGTTTACCCTTGCCATGTCTCGGGGCGTGACATGCGCACCAAGCCGATCGGCACTGGGCCGTTCAAACTGGCGGAATTCCGCTCCAACGAGTCGATCAAGCACGTGCGCAATCCCGATTACTGGGACAAGGGCAAGCCTTACCTCGATGCCATCGAGTGGCGCATTGTGCCAAACCGCTCGACGCGCGTGCTGGCGTTTGTTGCCGGCGAGTTCGACATGACCTTTGTCGCGGACATCACCCCGCCACTGATGAAGGACGTCAAGCAGCAGAAACCGGAAGTCAGCTGCGCGATGGTGCCGACCAACGTTCCGGCGAACATCCTCATCAACGCCGATCGGCCGCCATTCAACAAGCCAGAGATCCGCAGGGCGATGGTGCTGGCGCTCGACCGCCAGGCGTTCATCGACATTATCGGTCACGGTCAGTACAGCATCGCCGGCAACATGATGGCGCTGCCGGAAGGCACCTGGGGAATGCCGAAAGAGGTCATCTCCAAGCTTCCGGGCTACGGCGACGTCGCCGCCCAGCAGGCCGAGGCGAAGAAAATCATGGAGGGACTCGGGTACGGCCCCAACAACAAACTCAAGGTCAAGATCGCAACCCGTGATTTCAACTCCTACAAGGACCCGGCGGTCATTCTCGTCGACCAGCTCAACAAGATTCATTTCGATGCGGAGATGGAGCTTGTGGAGTCGTCGATCTGGCACAGCAGGCTGACCAAGAAGGACTACGCTGTCGGCATGAATACGTCCGGCGTCGGCATCGACGATCCGGATGTGGTGCTGAAGGCGGCATACTCCTGCAAATCGGAAGCCAACTACACCGGCTACTGCAAACCGGAGGTCGAGAAGCTCCTGAACGATCAGTCGCAGGAGCCCGACATCGAAAAGCGCAAGAAGATCGTGTGGGAGATCGAGCGCGTTCTCGCCGAGGATGTAGCGCGGCCGATCATCTATCATTTCCGCGGCGGCACCTGCTGGCACCCACACGTCAAGGGGCACGTCCAGCACGAAAACAGCCTCTACAACAACTGGCGCTTCGACACCGTGTGGCTGGAGAAGTAACGACCGCACAGGCGGCGCAGCGTAGGTCGGTGAGCCGACAAGGGGTCAGATCCATGGGTCTGACCCCGCCCACGCGGCGCTAATGCGGTGATTTTCAAATGCGATGATCGTAGGTCGGAGTGAGCGGGCCACCGGATGAAGCGTGACGGCACGGCATTTCAGCCCGCGAAGTCCGACAGCTTGATCCCCTTCACACATCGCACCAGTGCTGCGATCTGTCGGACTTCGCCGGCCGAGGTCGACAAGGGGTCAGACCCATGGGTCTGACCCCGCCCACGCGGCGCTAATGCGGTGATTTTCAAATGCGATG
>CAZCQH010000126.1:0-4850 GCA_964500805.1 uncultured Hyphomicrobiaceae bacterium | reverse complement strand
TCTCCGAGCGGTTCTCGCGCGCCGGCACGACCAGCGGCCGCACATGCACGCCGTAGGCCTTGGTCCCCTGCAGCAGCGCGACGTGGCGCAGGCCGGGCGACGCGGCCAGCAACGGCTCGAAGAGGTTGCGCAGCATCGCCTCGTTGGCGCGGATCTGCTCGTCCTCGAGCCAGCCGGCGACCAGGCCGGGCCGCTCGTGGAGCGCGGCGTAAACCAGATGGGTGACGCCCGCCAGCTCGCGCGTCGCCGCCCGGCAGGCCGCCGTGTCGCCGAGGTCGAGCCCGATCCAGCACGCGCCGAACAGTTCGTCCGGCCTGCGTCGCGACAACGCGACGACCTCGCAGCCCTCGGCGCGCGCGAAGTGCTTCAGGCAGGCATGGCCGACCAGACCGGTGGCGCCGGCGACCAGGACTTTCTTGGCCATCGCCCGACTCTATCGCGTCGCCCGGCGCGAAGCGACGCGCCTCGCGTCGTCCCCATCGCATGACGGTTCGACCGGCGATAGGATCGGTCCGGGAGAAAGTCACCGCATGAACGCCTCCGCCCTCGTCCTCGTCGCCCTGATCGCCTGGGCGCTCGCGCTGCTGATCCTGATGGAGGCGGTCCGCTGCGCGCTGGTGCTCGCGGGCAAGGTGCCGCCCAACGGCTTCCGGCCCGACAACGAGAATCTCTCGCCCTTCATGCAGCGCCTGGCGCGCGCCCATCTCAACTGCCTCGAAGGCCTGCCGATCTTCGGCGGCCTGCTGCTCGCCGCGCTGGTCATGGGCTTTCAGGACGTCACCGATCCGCTGGCGCCGTGGCTCTTGCTGGCGCGCATCGTCCAGTCGGTCGTCCATCTGCTCTCGACGAACGCCGTCGCGGTCAACGTCCGCTTCGCCGCCTTCGCCGTCCAGATGGCGATCGCCGTCGCCTGGGTTTGGGGCCTGGTCGCGCTGTTGCGGTAGCGCGGCGACGGCCGCCGCCGTCGCGGCTCAGCGGCCCGCGGCGGTGAGCGTCAGTGCCAGCGGCCGCCGCAGATCCTCCGCCGTCACCGCCCGCGGCGCCATCGCGAACACCGTCTTGCGCGCGACGGTCACGCGCGCGGCGAGGACGAGCGTGCGGCCGTCGAGCCTCGTGTCGGCCGGCACGCGCAGCGCGAAGGGGATGGGCGTCTCCCAGCCGCTGCGCACCAGCTGCTCGGCCAGCACCACGTGCGCGCCGGCCGTCGACGTGTCGACGAGCTGGACGCGCAGCTCGGCGCCGCGCGGCAGCGGATCGCCGGTGTCGAGCGCGGCCGTGCCGGTCGCCGGATGCGCCGGCGCCAGCGGCTCGCTGCCCGGCCCGACAACGGCGACGCGGAACATCAGTGCGCGGCCCCGCTCGTCGAGCAGGCAGGAGAAGCGGAACGGCACGATGGCGCCGTTGCGCCGCCGCAGCGCGCCGCCGCCGGCGAGCAGCACCGATTCGCCGTCGGCCTGCAGGGTCATCCACGGCGCGCCGTCCAGCATCAGCAGCCCGAACGCCGGGTCGGCGGCGCGGATCTCGCTGCCGGCGATGCCGGCGCAGCGCGACAGGGCGGGCAGCGAGAGGCCGCCGTCGGCGCGCGGATCGTCGGGCCCGGTGAGGGCGGCCGAGGCGGCGCCCAGCACGATCAGGGCGACGGCGGTGGCGGCGAGCAGGGCGGGGCGCATGGCGGGACTCCTATGGCACCACGCTCGCGCGCCCCGGACCGGCCGGCGATGATCTGCATCAAACCGCACGAGGGCGCCCAGGGAGATTGCATGTACACGAACGTGTTTCCGTGGCGGAAAGGCCGGAAAGTCCCTCGGAGCGCACCCGGCGTCGCGATTTTGGACCAAATTTTCCGGCGTTCGACCCCGTGGCGCACTAGCGGAAATTGCGGGAATTGTCCTTCGTCCCCCCAACCTCCCGCGCGACGGCCGGCGCTCGCGAAGCGCGAAACCGGCGTGCGAGGAATGCGGGAATTGCAGAAAGTCGCGCGCGGCCTCCTGTCGATCCAGCCTCGACATGGCACTCGTGCAGGCATTCTACCTCGAGCCGCCGGCGAGCCCCTAATCGGGTCGATGGACTCCGTCCGATGCCGATGCTGCCTGCATCGGAGGGCCGTTCGACCCCCCGATTCCGGCGCCGCGCGCGAATCTGACTCTCTTCGGACTGGACAAAGGTGGCGGCGCGCGACGGTCGGTTGCCGACCGTCGCTGGAAAGGGAGTCATGACCGTCACCCCGAGCGAAGCGAAGGACCATTGAGGCCGCCGGAAAGATCCCTCGCTTCAGTGTGGTCAGACGCGCCCGGCGCGCGCGTCGAGGTCGCTGTCCTCGACCATGAATGCCGTCCGTGTCGACCGGCTCTCCGCTCACGGCATCGACATGTTCTGCTTCAGCCGGTTGCCCGTCTTGCGGTTCAGCGTGTTGAACGACACGCGCTCCGACGAAGAGTTGGCGTCGTAGAGCGCCACCGCGCACGAGACGAGCGACAGTTCGAGATCTCCCTTCGACGAGGGCCGCAGCGTCGGACGACTCCGGATTGCGATGAAGCAGCTATTTCGCTTCAGAGAGGCTGACAGGTCCAACGGGGCGGGTTGACGTCTTTCTGATGGAGAGGCTGTCGCGGTTGAGATTCACTGATAAGAAGCAAGCGGCATTGGCAAGAGAGGGAGAGAGAGTTCAAGATCAAGCGCTTTCTGTAAGGAATAGGATCATGGCAAGGTCGGCAATGTGCACAAGGGCGGGGGCAACAGTCCCGTCTCGCAGATTTATGGACGTTGTCCGCCAGAAAATCCAAAACCTTGGATTTGTCGTGCGATATATACTGCGTAGTTGTCGGTCATGCCACTGATGTAGTCGATGATCCGCCGGAGGCATTGGTATTTCGTCCACTTGCTGTTTGGTGGATGATTGCTCTGGTTTGGTGCGTGGTCACCCAGCATTTTGATCACTAGGCCGGACTGCCAATCTAGATCTTTCAGTGGCTTTCCGTTAGCAAGAAGCACGGACGTATTGCTTGCGGCTTGAGCAAACGCTGACAATAGTGTGCCTAAGGTTGCGAACGATCCCAGTTCGATCTCAACCTTCTTGCTGTCAGAGAAGATGTTGTCTTTGGCGAACTGCTTGGCGTTTCTCACCAACATTTTGCCGGGCCAGCTACCATCCAGAAACCCGAACACATCCCCGTCTGCTTCACCAGCCATGATGCTATCGTACGCGCAGATAAACCCTTCGATTGCCGTATTTATGAGCAGGTCGAAAACATGGCCACGAATCCTGGCCAAGTTCACTCGATAAGCTTCTGGCGACGACAGGCTTTCACGAATCGAAGCTTGAACTTTTTTGTCGAAGGGTTCCAAGAGGAGGTGCTCTACGTCCGTGTAAGTCAAGATTCGAAGCTCAACACCATCTTCGAGATCGAGAATGGCGTAGCAGATGTCGTCGGCTGCTTCGACTAGGAACGCAAGTGGATGCCGAGACCATCTATCATTGCCGCGCTTGACCATTCCTAGTTCCGTGGCCACGTCGGTCAGGATGTGCCTTTCGGTCATGAAGGCACCATACTTGCTACCACCTCCGCGCTGAGCGCTCGTCCACGGATACTTGAGGAATGCGCCCAACATTGCATACGTGCATCTCAAGCCACCCGCGAACAGATGGTTCTCTGTTTGCGTAAGAATTCGGAATCCTTGCGCGTTACCTTCGAAGGCTGCGATGTCGTATGCTTCGTCTTGACTTAGTCCCTCCTTGTGGGGATGGCCCTCTTGCTCAAACCAGTGTGCCATTGCCTCTTCACCGGCATGGCCGAAGGGGGGATTACCAATGTCGTGAGCAAGACAGGATGCCTGGAGGATGGCTCCTAAATCACTCGGAGTAACATCATCCGGTAGTAGTTTCCTGATGCGTTCACCTAGAAGGACACCGAGTGATCTACCAACCTGTGACACTTCCAAGCTGTGGGTTAGTCTGGTGTGGATGTGGTCATTTGCTGCCAGCGGATGCACTTGGGTTTTTCGACCTAGTCGGCGAAATGCATTGGAGAACACCACTCTTTGAACGTCGGCTTCGTATTCGTTTCTGCCGAAGCGCTCGCGTGGCGCATCGTCGGTCACGCCGAACCGCTTCTTGGACAGCAATTTTTCCCATTCCATACCCGCTCCTTGCGCCACCCTTTGCTGCGCGGAAATAGCGCCTCATCACGGCCAAAGTGTACTGGATGAACAAACGATAGACAATACAACCACAATGTTGCGCGGCGAACGTCTAAGTGCCGTTCACCTCGCTTCGGCGTGTCCTCCGCGCCGCAGCGCCACACATGGGTCGAACTTCACCGAAGGATCCAAGAGGCGTTGAAAAAGCCCGCTCGATCGGGCCCAATCCGCGCGTTCCTGGATCGATCGACGACCGAAAGAAGCACCCATGCGACAGAACAAGATCAAGCAGATGTGGCAGGCCGGCAAATGCGCGACGCTCGGCTGGATTTCCATTCCCAACGGCTTCGCCGCCGAGGTCATGGCGCGCCAGGGTTTCGACGCGCTGTGCGTCGACCTCCAGCACGGCCTTTCGGAGATGAGCGACGTGGCACCCTTGCTGCAGGCCATCTCGCAGACCGACACGGTGCCGGTCGTGCGCGTCGCCTGGAACGAGCCGGCGGCGATCATGAAGGCGCTCGATCTCGGCGCCTACGGCATCATCGTGCCGCTGGTGAACACCGCCGAGGAGGCCGCCAAGGCGGTGGCCGCCTGCCGCTATCCGCCGGTCGGCATGCGCTCGTCCGGTCCCGTGCGCGCCGTGCACTACGGCGGCGCCGACTATGTCGCGCGCGCCAATGACGAGATCGTCGTCATGGCCATGATCGAGACCA
>CAZCQH010000125.1:0-5250 GCA_964500805.1 uncultured Hyphomicrobiaceae bacterium | reverse complement strand
TCGGCTGGTTCGCCTTCCGCTCGCGCGTGACCGGCGTCTATCTCTCGATCATCACTCAGGCGCTGACCTACGCGCTGCTGCTCGCCTTCTTCCGTAATGACATGGGGTTCGGTGGCAACAACGGGCTGACCGACTTCAAGGACATCGCCGGCTATCCAGTGCAGGCGCAGACGACGCGCGCCGCGCTCTACGTCGCCTCGCTGCTTCTATTGGCGCTGAGCTTCATCGTGGCGCGCATCCTTGTGTGCTCGACGTATGGCAAAGTACTGGTCGCAATCCGCGATGCGGAATCGCGCACGCGGTTTCTCGGCTACCGAGTCGAGAACTACAAGCTGCTCGCCTTCGTGGTCTCGGCCTGCATGGCAGGGCTCGCCGGCGCGCTCTACGTGCCGCAAGTCGGCATCATCAACCCGTCCGAGTTCTCGCCGGCGAACTCTATCGAAGCAGTGATCTGGGTGGCGGTCGGGGGACGCGGAACCCTGATCGGCGCGGTTGTCGGCGCCTTCGCGGTCAATCTGATGAAAACGATCTTCACCACCGGCGCGCTCGCACCGTACTGGCTGTTTGCACTCGGTGGCCTCTTCGTCCTCGTAACGCTTGCCCTGCCGAAGGGCATCGTCGGCACCATCTCGGACTGGTTTGCGGATCGTCGCGAGCAGCAATCCATCAAGACACGGGGGCATGCCGTGCCCCAGGCAGCGGAATAGACCGATGCTCGACAACCTTCCAGACAATCTGCCCGAGCGCGCCGCCACTCGGCTGCCGACGACCAGCGCGCTGCTCTATCTCGACGGCGTGTCGGTGTCCTTCGACGGGTTCCGCGCTCTGAACGAGCTCTCGCTCTATCTGGAGCCTGGCGAAATGCGCGCCATCATCGGCCCCAACGGCGCCGGCAAGACCACGATGATGGACGTGATCACCGGCAAGACGCGGCCCGATACCGGCCAGGTGCTGTTCGAAGGCCGCATTTACCTCACCAAGCTCGATGAAGCGGCGATCGCCAACATCGGCATCGGCCGCAAGTTCCAGAAGCCGACCGTGTTCGAGAGCCACACGGTCGCCGACAACATCCGCCTTGCTCTCGCCGGTCCGCGCGACAGCATCTCCGCGCTGTTCGGCGCGCGCAATCGCATTGCCCGGGAGCGCATTGATGCCGTGCTCGAAACCGTCAAGCTCACCGACCGCTGCGATCGGTTAGCCGGTTCGCTCAGCCACGGCCAGAAGCAGTGGCTCGAGATCGGCATGCTGCTGGCCCAGGACCCGAAACTGCTGCTGGTCGACGAGCCGGTCGCCGGCATGACCGACGCTGAAACCGAGATGACGGCGGAGCTCTTGAAGCGTATCGCGAAGAGTCACTCGGTCGTCGTCGTCGAGCACGACATGACCTTCGTGCGCGCGCTGGGGGTCAAAGTCACCTGCCTCCACGAAGGCTCCGTCCTCGCCGAAGGCAATATCGACGATGTCTCGTCAAATGAGCGTGTCGTCGAAGTCTATCTCGGCCGCTGAGGAGCGTATCGATGCTCAGACCGCGCCCACATCTGCCAGCGCCTCGGCCAAAGGCGCGCACGCCGAAACCGGCGTGCAAACGTGCGCCAGTGCGATCTGATCTGATGACGGTCGCCGACCGGCCGCTTTTGCGGCAACGATTGCGCATACTCACAACCGGTTGTCCCGCCGGAATGGCTCCTGCAACTAACCGCGCACCGAAACGAGGCCGCTGATGCTTGCCGTCGAAACCATCGATCTGCACTACGGCGCGGCCCAGGCGCTGCGCGGTGTCTCGGTGACTGCCAAGCCAGGCGAGGTCACCTGCGTGCTCGGCCGCAATGGCGTCGGCAAGACCAGCCTGCTGCGTGCCGTTTGCGGTCATCAGGGCATCTCGGCCGGCCGCATCAGCTGGAACGGCGCCGACATCGCGCAGCTCGCGCCAGACGAGCGCGCCCGCCGCGGCATCGGCTTCGTCCCCCAGGGCCGCGAGATTTTTCCAGTGCTCACGGTGAAGGAGAACCTCGAGACCGGCTTTGCGCCACTCAGGCGCTCCGAGCGCACGATCCCCGACGTCGTCTTCGAGCTGTTTCCCGTCTTGAAGGACATGCTTCGCCGCCGCGGTGGCGACCTGTCGGGCGGCCAGCAGCAGCAGCTCGCCATTGCCCGCGCCCTCGTGATGCGCCCGAAGCTGCTCGTCCTCGACGAGCCGACCGAAGGCATACAACCGTCGATCATCAAGGATATCGGCCGTGCCATCGATTTCTTGCGCAGCCGAGGCGATATGGCCATTCTGCTGGTCGAGCAGTATTTCGAGTTCGCGCGCGACCTCGCCGATCGCTTCGCGGTGATGGATCGCGGACAGGTCGTATTGAGTGGGACGCGTGCGGAGATGGTCGAGTCCGATGTCCGGCGGCGACTCTCAGTCTGATGCAGCAGATGGTGCTGCCATCGCTTTGGCGCCGATCCGCGTGGTCGGTGGCACGCGGCTTGTCGCCATGCGCGCAGCGGACGGCGAGACCCGCATCTCGGATCTGGCCGAGCACGGCGGCTACCGGCTGAAGTTCCCATCGACCCACGCGCGACATCTCGAAGCCGTGCAGATCAACACCGGCGGTGGTGTCGTCGGTGGCGACAAGCTCGCATTCTCCGTCACCTGCGGGCCTGGAGCCGACCTCGTCTACGCGACGCAGGCGGCCGAGCGGATCTACCGTTCCTCAGGTGGCGCCTCGCATATCGACGTGTCGCTCAAAGTCGAAACAGATGCCCGTCTCGACTGGCTCCCCCAGGAGACGCTGCTCTACTCCGGCGCCCGCCTGCGCCGCCGGTTCGATATCGGCGTCGCGACACGCAGTCAGCTGCTGCTCGTCGAATGCATAACCTTCGGGCGGATCGCCAGCGGTGAAACTCTGGGGCCTGGGTTGCTGCACGATACCTGGCGCGTGCGCCGTGACGGCAAGCTCATCTTCGCGGACGCCACCCGTATCGATGGCGATATCGGCATGCTGCTGCAGAGACCAGCCTCGGCAGCCCGCGGCCGCGCCGTCGGTTTTCTGCTCTACGTCGGCGAGGACGCCGTCGACCGGCTCGATGGCGTCCGCGAGGCGATCGGCAGCGCCCGCACCGACTGGGGCGCCAGCGCCTGGAACGGCATGCTGACCGCCCGCTTCCTTGCCGAAGATCCCGCGGACGTGCGCCGCGACGTGCGTCGCATCACCGAAACAATCGCGCGCCGGCCCGTGCCGCGCGTCTGGTCGACTTGAAAGGACTGTCTCGATGAACCTCACCCCGCGCGAGAAGGACAAGCTGCTGATTGCGATGGCGGCAGTCGTCGCGCGCCGCCGTCTCGAGCGCGGCGTCAAGCTCAATCATCCCGAAGCCATCGCGCTCATCACTGATTTCGTCGTCGAGGGCGCACGCGACGGAAAAACCGTGGCCGAGCTGATGGAAGCCGGCGCCAAGGTTGTCCGCCGCAACCAGGTGATGGATGGCATCGCCGACATGATCCACGACGTGCAGGTCGAAGCGACGTTTCCCGACGGCACCAAGCTCGTCACCGTGCACAATCCCATTCGCTGATACCCACTCGCAACCCACTCTCGGAAGGAGAGAAACCCCACCGATGCTCAAACGCTCTGTCTTGCTCGCGCTGTCGCTGATCATCGTCACTCCGGCCGCCGCACATCCCGGAGGGCACGGCCATATGTCGTTCCTCGAGCTCGTCCGGCACTACGCGGAACCCGATCATCTGGCCTTCCTCGCTTTGACGGTGATCGTCGGCTGGCTCGCCTACGCTCTTGGCCGCCGCGTCGAGGCACGTCAGCGCGCCAACCGGGTCAGGAAAAACCGCACATGAAACCCGGCGAGATCATCACCAAGGCCGGCGACATCACGCTCAACGCCGGGCGTGAGCCGATCACTTTGACCGTCGCCAATACAGGTGACCGGCCGATCCAGGTTGGCAGCCATTACCATTTCTTCGAGACCAACCCGGCGTTGCAGTTCAATCGCATCAAAGCGCGCGGCCATCGTCTCGATATCCCGGCGGGCACGGCCGTCCGCTTCGAGCCCGGCCAGACGCGCGACGTCCATCTCATCCCCATCGCCGGCAAAGGCGAGGTCTACGGCTTCCGCCAGGAGATCATGGGCAAGCTCTCGGCGAAGTCTGCCGGCGCGAAACGGAAGGCGAAGCAATGACGAGTCGCCGCTGCATTGGTCTGATGCTCTGTCTCGGTCTCGCAAGCGCAACCGCGCTTGCGATCGGGGCGGCACGAGCCCACCCGCCCGCGATCCTCAATCAGAACGCCGAAAAGGCGGTCGGCGAGGAAGTCTCAGCCTTCCGCAAAGCCATGTCCGACGCCATCGCCGCCAAAGACAAGGCCACGCTGAAGGAGATGTACCATCCGGGCTTCACGCACACGCGCCCCGACGGCGCGACGGTGAAGCTCGATGCGCACCTTGCCGCTGCTCTCGCCGGCGAGCCGATGATCGAGTCGGCAAAGGCCGAGGACATCATCATTCGCATTCCGAACGACTGGGTCGCCGTCGTCACCGGCGTGAGCACGCTTGGCCCGAAGAGCGCGAGCAAAGGCGCAAGCAAAGACGCAGCAACCGCCAAGCCCGCCGCAAAAGTGAAATGGATGCAAGTTTTCACCCGCTCGGGCAGCAGCTGGGTCCTGGTGGCAAGCCAGGCGACGCACAGTCACGACAGCAAGAAATCTAAATAAACCTTAGGATCATCATGCCCTCCAAAGTCAGCCGCGCGGCCTATGCGCAGATGTTCGGACCCACTACGGGCGATCGCGTGCGGCTCGCCGACACCGATCTCTTCATCGAGGTCGAGAAGGATCTGACGACCTACGGCGAGGAGGTGAAGTTCGGTGGTGGCAAGGTGATCCGCGACGGCATGGGCCAATCACAGGTCACCAACGCCCGGGGCGCCGTCGATACGGTCATCACCAACGCGCTGATCATCGACCACTGGGGCATCGTCAAAGCCGACGTCGGCCTCAAGGGCGGGCGCATCTTCAAGATCGGCAAGGCGGGCAATCCCGACATTCAGCCGGGCGTCGACATCATCGTCGGCCCCGGCACAGAGGTGATCGCGGGCGAGGGCAAGATCCTGACGGCCGGCGGCTTCGACACCCACATCCATTTCATCTGCCCGCAGCAGATCGAGGAAGCGCTGATGTCGGGCGTAACAACAATGCTGGCAGGCGGCACCGGCCCCGCGCACGGCACCTTCGCCACACCCTGCACCCCCGG
>CAZCQH010000124.1:0-5735 GCA_964500805.1 uncultured Hyphomicrobiaceae bacterium | reverse complement strand
GAAGAAGTTCACCAAGCAGATCGCCTTCAACGTCATTCCTCATATCGACGTCTTCATGGAGGACGGCTACACGACAGAGGAATGGAAGATGTTGGCCGAGACAAAGAAGATTCTCGATCCCAAGATCAAGGTCACGGCAACCTGCGTGCGCGTGCCGGTGTTCGTCGGGCACTCCGAGGCGGTCAACATCGAGCTCGAGAAGCCGATGACGGTCGAGGAGTGCCGCGCGATCCTGCGCGAGGCGCCGGGAATCATGGTGGTCGACAAGCGCGAGGCCGGCGGCTACGTGACGCCGGTCGAGGCCGCGGGCGAGTTCGCGACCTATGTTTCTCGCATTCGCGAGGATGCGACGGTCGAGAACGGCCTCGCCATGTGGGTCGTCTCCGACAACCTGCTGAAGGGCGCCGCGCTCAACGCGGTGCAGATCGCCGAGACCATGATCAACCGCGGCCTGATGAAAAAGGCGGCGTGAGGCGGCGTGCCGCTCAATCCGATCGAACGACGGGGGCCACAACCAATTGTGGCCCTCTTTGCGCTGCGCGCCAGGCGGCGTCAGATCTGCACCGGGACAAAGCGCAGCGCGACGCCGTTGAGGCAATGCCGCTTGCCGGTCGGCTTCGGCCCATCGTCGAAGATGTGCCCGAGATGTCCGCCGCAGCGGCGGCAGTGGACTTCGGTACGCGGCGTCACCAGCGTGTTGTCAGCGCGCGTGCCGATCGCATCGGGGAGCGACTTAAGGAAGCTCGGCCAGCCAGTTCCGCTGTCGTACTTCGCGTCAGACGAATAGACGGCGAGGGTGCAGCCCGCGCAGTGATAGGTGCCCGGCCGCTTCTCGTCGCTGAGCGGGCTCGAGCCGGCACGCTCGGTGGCGTGCTGGCGAAGCACCGCGAACTCGTCAGGCGACAGCAGCGCCCGCCATTCGGCCTCGCCGCGCATGATCTCGAACACTTCCGGCGCAATCATCCGGCCGCTCCAACTCGACGCGGCGATCGCTCCACCAGCCGTCAGCGCGGCAGCGGAGGCGCCGACCAGGAGAAATCCGCGTTTGGTCAGCATGACACGATCTCATTTTTGCTCATGATCTGTCTCCAGGACCGGAGCACAGGGGAGGTGCTCCGGTCCCGGCCCGGAAGGGCTCATCGCCGGGAGCGCGATGTCGGTAATCCCTCCGGAACTCGTAGTGCGAGGCGCCCGGCGCACAGAGCCACCGGCCGGCGCCGTGCCGGGCATCACTTCGGCAGCAGCACCTTGTCGATCGAGTGGATGACGCCGTTCGACTGGATGACGTCGTAAACGGTGATGTTCGCTGCGCCGCCGCTGGCGTCCTTGATGATGACGTTGTTGGGGCCGTTCATCATTGCGGTGAGCGAGCCGCCGGCGACCGTCTTCAGCATTGCCTTGCCGTTGCCCTGCTGGACGCGCGCCTTCAGGTCCTTGAACGTCAGGCGTCCGGCGACAACGTGATAGGTCAGCACGCTGGTGAGCTTGCCCTTGCTTTCGGGCTTCAGCAGTGTGTCGACCGTGCCCGCAGGCAGTGCCGAGAAGGCCGCGTTGACCGGTGCGAACACGGTAAGCGGACCTGGGCCGCTCAGCGTCTCGACGAGGCCCGCGGCCTTCACTGCGGCAACGAGCGTGGTGTGATCGGCAGAGTTCACAGCGTTCTGCACGATTGTCTTCGTCGGGAACATCGGCTGTCCGCCGACGATTACCGAGGTGGCGGCCAGCGCCTGGCCTGAAATGGCAGCGGTGGCAAGGAGAGCAGCAATTCTGATCATCTTGTTCATTCGGTGGGATCTCCGGGGTTGGCTCGTGATCGGCGGTTCCGCGCCTTTCACGACCTCAATACGGAGCGTTCCGCAAAACGTATTCGACACGGATGTTCACATCGTCGTGTAAAGCACGGGCTACGATGGCACTCGCGGCTCCGGATGGCCGTGCGCCGCAGGCCGTGGCACGCCCCGCGGAGCAGAACGTGGAGCAGAACGTGGACAACGCCGGGCGCCGGTGCTAATGAGCGCGAACCCTGAAGGGTCCAACGGCGCCGCCTTAGCTCAGTTGGTTAGAGCACCAGATTGTGGATCTGGGGGTCCCCCGTTCGAGCCGGGGAGGCGGTACCAAGAAAATCAATGAGTTAAGACTGCGACGTAGTCATTTGACTTCGTCCAGGGTACCACCTGGGTACCATCCCGCATCGATCGCAGCTAGCTCGACACTTCCTGATGCTAAATGTTGGCGCGGCCGCTTCACAGGCGAACATTGATGGGAGGTCGGCGCCGAATTGCCCGCGACGACGTCATTCGGTACCGCGCCCTGAAGATCAAGCTCGTCGGTGAGAACGCATCGCGTGCCTGCGCAAGGACAACTCCAGTCGCGATACCTGACACTGTCATCGGCAGGTCGAAAGTCGATGCCCCACTTGGGCTGACACCTCTGGCTGCGAGTTCTTAAAGCGCAGCCAACCAGTGGAGCTCGGCATCCCAATGAATTTGCCAGCACCATCAAGCTGCAACTCCTCGATTGCAACTTCATTCGACTCGGCAAATGACGCGAATCGACCTAGTTACAACTTTCATCGGTGCGGATGTAAGCCTGCTGTTGTTCGAGGTAAGATAGAAATGACAGCAGTACGAGTGGTAATTGTCAGGTCAAATCAATTCGGAGGGCACCATGGATGGCGAGGTGTATGACCGAGCTGTTGGGCGAATTGAAGAGTTGCGTGCCGAGTTGCAACGGTTGCAGTCATTCGTGTCCACATATCGCGAGTTGGCGGAAGAGGCCGAAGAGCCGACGCCGATGAGAGCGGCATCGAGGCAGAAGATCGTGGCTTTCGACCATCGGGAGAACGGAGACAACGGAACTGCGCCAGCGAGGACAACGCCTCAGACCGAGCTTGAGCGGGTCGTCGAGGACGTGCTGATGGCGCACGGCGCCCCGTTGCGGCGCGCCGAATTGCTTGAGCATCTCAAGGCGCGGGGCCTGGTAATCGGTGGGCGGAACGAGATGACGAACTTGGGTTCAAAATTGAGCCGCGCGCAGGGATTAGTGAACCTGCCGAAGCTCGGATATTGGCCGAAAGCACTGCCGTTTCCGAGCAGTGGTTATCTGCCAAGCAGTGAAAGTTTGTCAGTTGTCCTTTGAGCAGTGACAGCGAGAAAGTGCGCAAACAATGACGAAAGGCACCATGAGAGTTGGCAAGGGGGTCCCGCAAACGGGCGCGGCATCCGCTGTTTGATGCCCCTGGGGCGCGCGCGAGCATAGCTCACGCGCGACAAATGATTCGAATGTCTCCCGCCGAAGTGACTGCTTATTCTATGGGCTTCGCCCCACGCGTTGTGAATGCAGCAAGCGTCAAGCCATACAGAGCCACGTCCAAACGTGCCAGGGAGTTCGAGCACCGCGTTGACCTTATCAATCGGGCAATCCAGGGCGGCAGACTTCAACATACCATAAGCTGGTCCCAATTTATTCCCTTTGCCCGCGAGCTTTGCTGGACGATGCCAAAGCGCCTCATAAAGGCGCTCGACAACCTGACCGACACGGTTGCGCCCGCTGGGAACCAAGCGTCGGAAGAGATCTTGCGCCTCAATGCCCGCATCAGCCAACTTGAGCGGCAACTTGCAGATCCGCATCCTCGTCGGCAGCAAAGCGCACTCAAAGTGATTCTCGCCGCGGCGGTGAAGAAATACGACCATCGGCCGGGAGCCGCCCGTAGTCCTGCGCCCAGAGCCATGGCGGAAGACACGGGGGATGGACGCGGACGGGTGTCAGACGACACCATCCGCGATCTGCTGAGAGAAGCAGAGGAGCTCGTTGAGGTCGGGATCACGAATTCGGCTTGAGCTCACCGAAATCCCCTATTCGGTTTCCGAATTCGGCTTCGAAACAGCTCAAGGCAAGTAGCACATCGGCATCCGCAACTGGACGGAGAATGTCGATGGCTGAGCGTGAACACTTTCCTAAAACGGGCCTTCTCAGACTGGCCTCGATATTGGCCCCTCGCGGACCAATTCCAGTTTCCAAGTCAACTTGGTGGGCAGGCGTCAAAAGCGGGCGTTTCCCGCGGCCAGTGAAGCTCGGTCCACGCATCACGGCGTGGCGGGCCGAGGACATCCGAGCGTTGATAAATGGCGAGGTCGACCTGTGAAGCGGGTCAATGGTCGGCTGATCAAAATACATCGCTGCTACAGCGTCGAGGAAGCGGCGCGCTGCTTGCGCGTTCATAAGAACACCGTGCGGCGATGGTTGTGCTCGGGTTTGGCGCCGATCGATACGCGGCGACCGCTGTTGATCCACGGTGCCACCCTGCGCGCCCATCTCGAGAGCGAGCGTCGACGCAGACGCCAGCGATGTCGTCCAGGGGAGCTTTTTTGCCTTCGATGCAGAGCGCCGCAGAAACCGGCAGGTCAGGCTCTCGAATATCTGGCGACACCAGTCGGTGCCGCAAACCTGAGAGGGGTCTGTGACGCGTGCGGCGCCTTGATGCACCGACGCGTGGCCAGAGATCGCGTTGTTGAGGCCTCGGGGGACTGCAGCGTCGCGTATCCGCAGGGACAGTAACGACTAGGAGATAGATGTGAACCCAACACAAATGGTGACTTCGGGCCTACACGCCAAAGCTTCGAAAAGGAACGCCGAGAACGAGCGGTTGAAGCGGGCTTACTTCACGTATCTAAAAGAGGCGCGCCGTTTCAGCGAGGCCTCCGTCGACGCAGTCGCCAAGGCACTCAATCGGTTTGAGAACTATACCGGCTTTCGCTCATTCAAACAATTCCACATTCAGCAGGCGATCGGCTTCAAGCGTCGTCTCTCCGAAACAACCAGCCAAGCGACCGGCGAGCCCCTCAGCAAGGCCACGGTCTATGGGACCTGTATCGCTTTGCGAAACTTCTATCAGTGGCTTGCTGGCCAACCTGGATTTCGCTCGAGAATGACTTATGCGGATGCCGACTACTTCAGCCTGTCAGAAAAGGAGAGCCGGATTGCCAAAGCCCGAACACCGAAACGGACCCCTACCCTCGAGCAGATCAATCACGTTCTCTCGGTCATGCCGGCGGGAACTGATGTCGAGCTTCGCAATCGTGCTGTCATTGCTTTCGCCATTTTGTCGGGGTGCCGAGACAATGCGATCGCCTCGTTGAGGTTGAAGCATGTCGATCTCGCCGAAACGAGGGTTCATCAGGATCCTCGCGAGGTGCGGACCAAGTTCGCCAAATCCATGGTTACGACGCTCTTCCCGGTCGAGGGGCCGGCCCTGCGTATCTTCGAGGGCTGGGTCCAGCACCTCCGAACCACACTTTTGTTTGGAGACGACGATCCGCTGTTTCCGGCTACGCGCATCCAACTCGGGTCGACGGGCCTCTTCGAGGCCTCGGGCCTCGACCGGAAGTATTGGAGCAATGCTTCCCCAATCCGAGCGATTTTCCGAGCAGCCTTCACTGACGCCGGCTTGCCCTATTTCAATCCGCACAGTTTTCGCAGAACCCTGGCCGTGCTGGGGCAGCGGCTTTGCCGATCGCCTGAGGAGTTCAAGGCCTGGAGCCAAAATCTCAGCCATGAGGGAGTCCTCACGACATTTACGAGCTATGGTCAGGTGAGCAGCGCGCGCCAAGACGAAATCATCCGAACCCTTGGTCTCAAGCCTGCAACGTCGACAGACGATTCCGTTCTCGAGCGCATCAAGCAGGCGGCGTCCCGGGACGTGGTGTAGGAGGCGGGGGCGGCGGCGTTGCGCGTAG
>CAZCQH010000123.1:0-6165 GCA_964500805.1 uncultured Hyphomicrobiaceae bacterium | reverse complement strand
TGTGTCGAGGCGTTCGAGCCGGCGAAGTCCGACATCGCACGACGGGCGGATGCGTGGGAGTGAGGTGCCGGAATTCGAGTTGTCGGACTTCGCAGGACGAGGCGCTGTGCCGGAATCGAGTTGTCGGACTTCGCGGGACGAGGCGCTGTGCCGTTCCGGACCATCAGGTGGCCCGCTCACTCCGACCTACGGCTTCGTTTTTTGAGGGGCAAATGGACGTGAAACGCCGAAATTGAAAACAATCGATCGTTCGTTTTTTTGGTGTCACGCCTTCACCGCTTCGCCTTCGATCTCGACGAGATAGTCTGGGCTCGCGAGGCCTTTGACCTCGACATAGGTGGCGGCCGGCGCATGGCCGCTCAATGCTTCCTCGCGCGATTTGCGGAAGGCCATCAGACCCGGCTCGGTCATATAGACGGTGACCTTGATCACGTCGGTTGGCTTGAAGCCGGCGTCGGCGAGGACTGAAAGGAAATTGGCCCAGGCCTGCTTGCATTGCGCCTCCATGCCCGTCATGGCGGTGCCGTCCTTCGTGACGCCGACCTGGCCGGAAATGACGAGGCGCTCGGCGCCGGCCCTGTGCACGACGCCCTGAGAGTAGTTGGACGCAGGCGCGGCGTGAGTGGCGGGGTTGATCGTGCGCAGCATGGCAGGCTCCTTCGGTGGATTTCGGCGAGCTTAGTGAGCCTGGTGCGCCGCGCAATCGCCTTCTGCGGCTTTCGGCTGGCATCAACGATCCGAGGAGGATGCGCTACTCGGCAACGATGAGGACGCAGAGGCGGCGGGGGCCGTGCGCGCCGACCACGAGGCGGCCGCCGATGTCGGCCGTGCGCGACGGGCCCGAGATGAGATTGAGCGTGCGCGGCATGGTTCCGCGGCCGAGCAACGCACGAACCTTGTCGAAGGCCTGCTCGTAGGGTCCGACGATGTCGGCGGCGCGCAGAACGACGACATGCGTCTCGGGCAGATAGTTGATGGTCACCGGGTTGTCCGGCCCGGACGCCATCACCAGTGTGCCCGTCTCCGCGACACCCGCAACCGCGTGCGCGAGGCCGACCTCGTCGGAGCCAACCGCGCGTCCGTTCTCGACGGTAAGCGCTGGCTCTCTCGACCAGGGTAGCCCGGCAAGGCGCTTGTCGTCGCCGGTGCGCACGCGCAAGGGCAGGTTCTGGCTGCGCAGGTAGCCGGCGATGGCGACGGGGAGATCGCTCAGGCGCTGCACGTCGATAATGGTCGCTGTTTGGCCCTTGAGGTGCTCGGTGAAGAGGGCCTTGAGGCCGGCCGCGTCCTGCTTCGATCGCTCGGGAATGAGATGAGGAGATTGGCCGGCAAGACGCTTGGCGACGGCCTCGCGGCGCTGGCTCATGCTGGTGCCGTCGTTAAGGCCGGCGCGCACGCGATCGAGCATGGCACGGCGGCGCTCGGCGTTGGCGGGTGAGTTGCTGTCGATCGTCATCGCGGCACACCCGCTTTCGTTTCGGCCCAGAGCTGCTGGAAGGTGCGGCCTTGCGGTGCCGGCATGTCACGATGATCAGTCCAGCCGCCCGCAAGGGGGAGCCAGCGGAACGCGCCCTTGCGCCGGCCCATGGCACCGAGCCCCGCGACGCCGATGCGCGTCGCCAGGTGGTAGAGCCGTGGGCGGCGCGCGAGCCAGCCCCACATTTTCAAGCCGGCGCGGGCCGCGCGCGTGCCGCCGCCGCCGGCAAATTCCTGCGTGCGCCATTCGCGCATCAGATCGGGCAGCGGGATCTTCATCGGGCAAACGCTCGCGCAGCGGCCGCAGAAGGTCGAGGCGTTGGGGAGATGATGCGCCTCCTTGAGGCCGATCAAGGCGGGGTTGATCACCGCGCCGATGGGGCCGGGATAGACGAAGCCATACGCATGACCGCCAACCGCGCCGTAGACCGGACAGTGGTTCATGCAGGCGCCGCAGCGGATGCAACGCAAGGCCTCGCGGAAGGGCGTATCGAGCAGCGCCGAGCGGCCGTTGTCGACGAGCACGACGTGGTACTGCTCCGGGCCGTCGGGATCACCAGGGCGGCGCGGACCGGTGGAGATGGTCGTGTAGGTCGAGAACTCCTGGCCGGTGGCGGAGCGCGCCAAGAGCCGCAGGATCGTCGAGAGGTCTTCCAGCGTCGCAACCACCTTGTCGATGGAGGCAATCACGATGTGAACCTTCGGCAGCGATTGCGTGAGATCGCCGTTGCCCTCGTTGGTGACGATGATCGAGGAGCCGGTCTCCGCGATCAGGAAATTGGCGCCGGTGATGCCGACGTCGGCCTCGAGGAACTTCTCGCGCAGTATCTGGCGCGCCTCGTTGACGAGCTCGTGCGGCTCGATCAGCACGCGATCTTTCGGCAGGTGCGTGTGGAGGCGGCGGAAGTCCTGCTCGACCTGATCCTGCGTGAGATGGATCGCCGGCGCGATGATATGGCTCGGCGTCTCGTGGCGGATTTGGATCAGATATTCGCCGAGATCCGTCTCGACGATTTCCATGCCGGCGGCCTGAAGATGCGCGTTGAGGCCCACCTCCTCGGAGATCATCGACTTGCCCTTGGTGATCACCTTCGCGTCGACCGAGCGGCAGATCGACAGGATGATCTCGCGCGCGTCGGCCGAGGTCGGCGCCCAGTGCACATGCGCACCCGCCGCCTTGGCCTTGGCCTCCCAGGCTTCGAGATAGAGATCGAGATGGGCGAGCGTGTGATTGCGGATGTCGCGGCCGATGTCGCGCAGGTCCTCGAACTCGGGCAGCTTCTCGCGGGCCGCCGTGCGCTGGGCGACGAGGCCGCCCGGCAGACCGCTGAGCGCGCGCTGCAGCTGCGCGTCGTTCAAGGCGCGGGCCGAGTTCTGCTTGAAGGCGTGGGCGGTGACGTCCATGAGGCGGCGATCAGGTGATGAGGATCAAGGATCGGGCGGTCGCGCAACGGTCGTCGGCGTAACAGGTTTGCGGCTGCGCGCCAAGTCAGTGGGCGGTGTCGGGACCGGGCCGCGCTCCGGGCTGGGGTCAGTCTGACGCAACTCAGATGGGCGCGTGAGATCCGGGCGGCTTGACTGCCGCTGTCCCTCTGCCAGTGTCTATCGGTGCCTGCCAAGCTCACGATTCCGCCAGCCTTTTCCAATCAGCTCCATCGCCAGCACAACGGAGAGCCCCATGCGCGTTGCGACGACTGTCGTCGGTTTTATCCTGTCGATCGTTCTGGCCGCCGTGCCGGCCGGCGCTGCAACATTCGTCTATGTGTCGAACGCAGAGGATGGCACCATCGGCGCCTACACGATGGAAGCCGACGGCACGTTGAAGCCGGGTGAGCGCGTCGATGCGGGCAAGCTCGTCATGCCGATGAGCGTCAGCCCGGACAAGCGGTTCCTGTTCGCGGCGATCCGCTCGCAGCCATTCTCGGCGGCGTCCTACACGATCGATCAGAAAACGGGCGCACTGAAACTCGTCGCCAAGGTGCCGCTCGCTGAAAGCCTGCCTTATATCCATGCGGACAAGACGGGGCGTTGGCTGCTCGGCGCGTCCTATGGCGGGCACAAGGTGACGGTTAATCCGATCGGCCGCGACGGGAAGATCGGGGCTGAAACGCAGATCATCCCGACCGCACTCAATGCGCATGCGATCATGACCGACAAGACCAATCGCTTCGCCTTTGTGCCGCATCTGGGCACCGACCAGATCTTCCAGTTCCGCTTCGATCCAAGGACCGGCAAGCTCGCGTCGAACACGCCGGCGACGGTGCAGATCAAGGCCAAGCACGGGCCACGCCACATCATCATCTCGAACGACAACAAGTACGCTTATCTTCTGAACGAGCTGACGGCAGTGGTGACCACGCTGGCGCTCGACGCGAAGACGGGGCTCCTCACGCAAAAGAGTGAGGCGTCGGCATTGCCGCCGGACACCAAGCTGCAGCCGGGCGCGCCGCGTGTGCCGGCGGGCGCCACGGGCGGACCGGCGCGCGACACCTCGAACGACGTCTGGGCCTCCGATCTGCACCTGACGCCCGACGGCAAGTTCCTCTATGCGGCCGAGCGCACGAGCAGCACGCTCGGCGTCTTCAGCGTCGATGCGGCGACAGGCAAGCTGACGTATCTGTCGAGCACGCCGGTCGAGAAGCAGCCGCGCGGCTTCAGGATTTCTCCGAACGGCAAGTTCATGGTCGTCACCGGGCAGCAATCGAGCACCATCTCGGTCTATGCGATCGAGGCGAATGGCGGGCTCAAGCTGTTGCAGAAGTATCCGACCGGAAAGGATTCGAACTGGGTCGAGATCGTCGATGTCAAATGAGCGGGTTGCTTCGGCCGTCAGCTGTGACCGGCCGAGGCGACAGGCACATAAATGGCGACGTCCTCGCGCGCTTCCCACATGCTCCGCTGATCCTCAGGAACAACGGCGATGCCGCGCCACGGCGTGGAGCGGTCGAGCGCCACCGTCTCGAGCCAAGTGAAACCGCCAAGTGCATCGTCCGGCGCTGCGCGGTCTGCCACGAGCAGCACGTGATTGGGCGGAACGGCTGGAGCCTGCGTCAAGCCGGCGAAGAGATTGCGGCGGTACCAGCGGCTGTCGATCAGCGGCGCCCATATGCCCATGCCGCGCACCGAAAGGTAGCAGGGGCTGCTGAAAACGTCTTCGGAGGCGACCGTGTACATCGCCAGCGACGGCGGGAAACTCGGGTTGGCCGTGAGAAAGCGGTCGGCCGAGGTGATCCCCGGCACGGCGCGCATGATCCGCAAATGCTCGATGTACCAGCGGTCCCATTCGGCAGCCCGAGAGGCGTCCGTCAGACCGCTCTGGCTCATAAATATCATCGGTTACCTCTGAGCGCCTGACACGGCGGCTGGGGCATGGTGGGGCCAGTGCTCGACTTGGTGCGGCTTTGGGGTAGACTTCGCTCGTTTCCCTCTTCGCATTGAACCATAGCAGAAGCAGATTTGGAGCATGCCTATGTGTAACGATCCCGCATCACATGTGAAGCCCTTTGATCCATCAACCCGCCGATCGATTCTTGCCATGCTCGGCATCGGAACAGTTGGATCGGTCGCGACCGCCGCCGCCGCCAGCGCTGTACCGTTGCCCGGCATGAAGCTCGCGCCGACGCCCGGCTACGATCTCGTCCAGTCGAAGCCCGGGCACGCGCTGCCGAAGCCGCTGGTCGCGACGCAGCACGACATTCTCGGACCCTTCTGGCGCGCGGGTGCGCCGATGACGGCCGACTTGATTCCTAAAGGCGCAAAGGGGCAGAAGGTGGTGCTCTCCGGCCGCGTGCTCGACACGTCGGGCAAGCCGGTCGCCGGCGCCATCCTGGACTTCTGGAATGCCGACGCCGACGGCAAGTACGATCTGGAAAATCCATTCCAGCAGCTGACACCGGACGCCTACAAGTTCCGCGGTCTGGTCAAGACCGCTGCCGATGGCGGGTATAGCGTCGCGACGGTGGTGCCCGGCAAGTACCGGGTGCCGCCGAACCTGCCGGGGTTCGAGACGTTTGCGAACCTGCTGCGTCCGTCGCACGTCCACCTGATGGCAAGTCACATCGCCACGGTGCCGCTGATCACGCAGATCTACTTCAAGGGTGATGCCGAGATCGCCAAGGACCCGTGGGCGTCGCGGTCGAAGAACGCCGCGGCCGTCGACAAGACCGTCGCGGAGAAGTGGACGGCGAAGTTCGACATCGTGCTCGTCAGGGCGTGAGTGAAGCGAGGCGCGGGGGTTAGGGGCGTGCGCGGGGTAGGCGCAGAGGATCAGCGCTGGGAGTCACGGGCAGGCATCAGGGATCAGCGATCAGGCGCAGAGGATCAGGCGTCGGCGTCAGGGATCTGGTGCCACGGATCAGGAGCGGCCGGTTGCCAAGCAGCAACCGCCGCCTCGGCCGTGCCGATGTGGCGGAGGGGAGACGGGTGTTGGGGGAGGTGGGGTGCGAGTGGGAGGTGGGGTGCGAGGGGAGGTGGGGTGCGAGGTGGAGTGGGAGGTGGAGTGCGAGGTGCGACTTGCTCCTGTCGACAGAATGGAGCGTCGCGCTGGGGCAACATGAAAAGCGCCGCGCGGTGGCGGATATACAGGAGCCGTCGTTGCGGTCGGTCGGCCTACTGCACCGCAACAACGTCGCCATGGGCCATGGAACGAACCCGCTCCCGCGGGAGAGTGTTGAGACGCAGGGCTGCAGC
>CAZCQH010000122.1:0-6288 GCA_964500805.1 uncultured Hyphomicrobiaceae bacterium | reverse complement strand
GTCAAACTTCTACTGCCTCCCCGGCAAAGCCGGGGGGTCTCCCGCTGACGCTAGGCGGGTCAGACCCAGGGTTCTGACCCCACCCAGGACTCGTAACGCCGAACGACGGCGTCAGGCCAGAGGCCAGACACCGAATAAGCAGACACCGAACAGACTCACCCCGCCAGCTCCGGCACCACCCAGAACGGCTTGTCGCCGCGCATCATGCGTTCGACGTTGTCGAAGGCGTTGCGGAACCGCGCCACGTGATTGTCCGACGTCGGCCCTGCGAAGTGCGCCGTCAGCACCACGTTGTCGAGCTTGAACAGCGGATTGTTCGACGGCGGCGGCTCCTCGTCGAACACATCGAGCCCGGCGCCGAAAATCTTGCCGGCCGCAAGATGATCGTGCAGCGCCTTCTCGTCGATGACCGGCCCGCGTGACGTGTTCACAAGGATCGCGGACTTCTTCATCAACTCCAGCTCGGCCTTGCCGATCATGTGCTTGGTCGAGGCGTTGAGCGGCGTATGCAGCGACACGAAGTCGGAGCGGCGCAGCAGCTCGCGCAGCAGTCGGAACTTCACGCCGAGCGTGTCCTCCTCGTCCTCGGTCAGCCGCTTGATGTCGTAGTATTCGACCTTCATGCCGAAGGCCTGCGCGCGGCGCGCGACCTTCTTGCCGATGTTGCCGAGGCCGACGATGCCTAGCACCTTGTCGTAGAGCTCGTACATGGTTGGCGCCGGGCCGTTGCCGCGCCAACGGCCACCCGACACGCTCGCGTGTTGCCACACGACTCGGCGCGCCGTCGTCAGCATCAGCATGACAGCGTGCTCGGCGACCGAGATCGCATTGGCGCCGCCGTTGTTGGCAACCGGTACCTTCGCGCGGCGCGCCGCCTCGATGTCGACGGCATCGTAACCGGCCGAGAGGAGCTGCACGAGCTTGATGTTCTTGCCGACCTTATAAAATGCATCCGGCATCGTCACATTCGGATAGCAGATCATGTACTGCGCGGTTTTCAGCGCCTCGTCGAAGACGGCCGTGCCCTGCTGCGCCAGCACCAGATCGATCGACGACGGCGCCATCTCGGCCGCAAGCTTGCCGGTCGCCTCGGACGGCGGCACGAGGATCACTTTGGGTTTCATTAAGACTGTCTCCTGAGAACGGCCAGCATGGCCGAATACGAATGGCGTCGCGTAACCTAGTTCGAGCGCGGACCGCACGCCAGCGCCCTCGCACGGCGCAAGGTGCATGTTAGGCGCTGGGTCAAAACGGCTTGTCCAGCACATATCGCCGCCGGTCCGGCGGGATGGTCTCGGGCTTCAGCTCCCCACCCGCCAGCAGCGTATTCCAGAATGTGTAGTCGGCCTGATGGACGATCATGCAGGCGAGGCTTCTCAGCAGCAGCTCGCCCTCACCCGAGTGGGCCATGGCGATGTGGGCGATCTCCTCCGGCAGGCCGACCGTCAAGCAGATGTGCGCACCATAGGCCGGATGGCGGATTGCGGGGCGGCCATAGCGCTTTTGCTCGGCACGCCAGCGCTTGCGCCGCTCCGGATCGAACTCCCAGGCCTTGCCGACGTCATGCACGAGGCCACCGGCGATGATCGTATCCATGTCGATCTGCAGCTCGGGATAAGCCGTGCCCATCTCCTTGGCGATGCCCATTGCCAGCCTCGTCACGCCGCGCAGATGGTCGGTCTGGTCACCGCGCTTGGCCTCGTTCACTTCTGGATTTCCAGCAGGCGCGATCTGCTTGATCGACGTGAAGCTCGAGTCCGCGATGGCATAGGCCCAGGCCTCGATTACCCTGGAGCGCAGGTCGGCGTTCTTGATTTGAGCGACCTCAGGCAGCTCATCAGCGATCTGGCGGCGCAGAGCATCGGTAATAGGTTTGGCTGGCATGGGTGCCTCTCCTCCTTTGCGGCTATTTCTCGACCGTACGCTTCTCGATGGCGAGCATCTGATCGAGCCCAATGGTTTTGTGCAGCACGTCCTGCTCGGCCTTCGCGCCACCAGCGCCGAGGTTGGGAGCAGGCTCGCCACGCGCCATCGCGGCATAGGTCTCCCGCCAAATCTTGTGCGCTGCCATCAGCGGCGTCGACGCATCGACGATCAGCTTGTAGCCGAGCTTGCCGAGCTCAGCATTGGTGAGCCCGGAAGCGCGCACCGCATCGCCCGCGGCGAGCAGAACCAGCGGCCCGCCCGTCCGCTCACCAATGACCTTCACCTCGGCAGGCGTCTTGGGCGAGACCAGCAGCAAATCAGCGCCGGCCTTGCGAAAGGCTTCGGCGCGGCGTAGCGCTTCCTCGAGGCCTTCACCGCGTGCCGCGTTGGTGCGCGCGATGATCAGAAAATCCTGCGAGCGGCGCGCCGCGACCGCCTCCTTAATCTTCTCGCACATCAACTCGGTCGGAATGATGTGCTCGAGACCGATATGATGATGGGCGCGTTTGGGGAGAATCTGGTCCTCGATCTCGATCGCCTCGAAACCCGCCGCCTCCGTCATGCCGATGGTGCGATGCATGTGCATGGGATCGCCCCAGCCGCATGCCCCATCGAGGATCAGCGGCAGCCGCGACACCGTCTTGATGTCGAGAGCCGCCTGACACATCTCGGAAAGATTGAGGTTCGCCTCCGTCACGCACTTGAGATAGCCGGTCGAGCCGCCGCCGAGATAGAGCGCCTTGAAGCCCGCCTGCTCGGCGAGCAGCGCCATCAGCGGATTGAGCACCAGCGGCGCATGCACGGGCGCCGACGATGCGATGAGGTGACGGAGCGTGGCCATGCGTTACGTTCCTGCGTCTATTGCGCCGTCAATCCGCCGTCGACCACCATGCCGGAGCCCGTCATGAAGCCGCTGTCGTCGGAGGCGAGGTAAAGAATGCCCCGCGCGATATCCTCCGGCACGCCGAGCCGCCCGATCGGATGTTGCTTCAACGCGACGCTGCGTGCGCCCTCGACGTCATTCGTGCCGAGTTGCGTCGCCCGCGCGCTGAATGTCTGTGCGCCCATGTCCGTCTCGATCACACCGGGATGAATCGAGTTGACGCGGATCTTCCAGCCCTTGCGACCGAACGAAAGTGCGCAG
Organism: uncultured Hyphomicrobiaceae bacterium; assembly: GCA_964500805.1. GTDB lineage: Bacteria > Pseudomonadota > Alphaproteobacteria > Rhizobiales > Hyphomicrobiaceae. The sequence continues at coordinate 3,218 of CAZCQH010000122.1, read as the reverse complement.
GATTTTGTGTAGAGCGTCACACCGCCCTTGGTCATCGAGTAGAGCGGGTCGAGTTGCGACCCGACGAGACCCGCAACAGACGCCAGGTTCACGATCGTCGCCCCGTGCTTGATGTTTTTGCCGCGCTCGGCGAGCTCTGGCGCACACACCTTGGTCCCGAGCCACACGCCGGTCATGTTGATCGCGACGAGCTTCTGCCACTCCTCCATCGTGACTTCCATCATGTCGCGGCCGAGGAAGAGACCGGCGTTATTCACCAAGATGTCGAGACCGCCGTATTGCTTCTTTGCCGCCGCAAGTGCCGCCGACCAGCTCGCTTCACTGGTGACGTCGAGCTTGACGAAGATGGCGTCTCCACCAGCCTTCTTGATCTCGGCGATGGTTTCCTTGGCTTTCTCCTCGAGGATGTCGCCGATCACGACCTTCGCGCCGGCTTCAGCCATCAACCGTGCCGTTGCGCCGCCGATGCCACGCGCACCGCCGGACACGAGCGCCACCTTGCCGTCGAGCCTGTTCATGCCGATGCCTTTCCTGATGCGTTCCCTTTGTCTTGAGGCTAGGCGCGGCGTTGGCGCTTGAAAAGCCCCGAGACCTCGCAAAAACGGACTCCCACCCGCATGCCGCGCATGCTCAGGCCGCACGCCGCGCCCTGAGGATTCGATCCGTGATGATGCCGAGCACGACTAGGCCGACGCCCGCCATCTGAATGGGCGAGAGGTGCTCCCCGAGCACGAAAACACCCAGCAGAACGACCGTGACCAGCTCGATGCTGATGACAATCGAATAACCGCTCGAGGACAGCCGCGGCAGCGCATAAGCGAATGCTGAAATCTGGATCAATCCGCCGAATATGCCGATCCAGAACAGGCTCGCCCAGCCGCTGGGGCTCGATGGCCATTTGAGACCGATGAGAATCGCAACAGCCGCGTACGTGACCGCCAAACCACCATAGATGCACGCCGCTCCGACGAACGGCGAAGTCTGCCGCGTGAAGCGGTAGGAGATCGCCATGTAGGCGCTGAACACGACCGGCGTAGCGACGGCACAGGCAATGCCGATCGGATCCGCCGCCGCGAGCGACAGGCTCGGCCAGCCCGTCAGCACGGCGCCGAAGAAGACGAGTCCGACGGCCAGCAGAGATCCGAGTCCGACAGGCAAGCGAAACACGAAACGGTCGAAAGCCAGCGTCAGGATGGGATACGTGAAGAAGACCGTCACCACGATGCTGGTCGGCAGTGTTTCCAAAGCCTTGAAGTATGTAAAAGTCTGGAACGCGCCAAGCGTGATGGCATTGAGTAAAAGCGCACGCCCCGCCCGCTGCCAATCCTCGCGTACACTCGCACTGGTCCAGATCGCCAACGGCGCCAGGGCCAGCATTGCGATCCAGTAGCGCCAGAACAGCAAGGACGCGGCGCCCATGCCGTCCTTGTAGAGACCTGTCGCAAACATCGGAACCGAGCCAACCAGCGTCGATCCGATGAGCGCCGCCGCGACGGCCTTCAGCTCGAGCGAGGACGAGGCAGCCGCACGCGCCCCCGGTGCTTGGGACGTCTCCGCCCGCTGTGTCACGATACCGGTCTCCCCGCCGCTGCCGCTGCAGCGGCCGCCCACTTTCCCTCCGAACCACACAACCACAGGCGCTGTTTCCGGCCAAGCCCGGCAGCGTCCATGCAAACGCCCGGTTTTGTGACTGAGTGTCTATCGCCCGAGTTCGACGAACACCGAGAGAATCGCGGCGACCGACGTCAAGCAAACTCCATGATCACGGCGTCGACGGCGAGGCTGTCCCCGGCTTTGGCATTGATCTTTTTCACCGTGCCGTCTCGCTCGGCGCGAAGGATGTTCTCCATCTTCATCGCCTCGACCACGGCGAGCGAATCGCCTGCCTTGATCTGCTGACCTGTTGTCACGTGCACGGCCTTGACCAACCCCGGCATCGGACAAAGCAGCAGCTTCGAGGTATCCGCCGCCGCCTTCTCCGGCATGAGTGCCGCCAGAGCCGCCTCGCGCTCGGTGTAGACGATCGCCGGCACTGCAATGCCGCGCCACGCCAGCTCGACGCCATTGAGGCGCGGCTTCACCTGCACAGAAACTTCGCGCCCGCCTACTTGGCCCGACCACACCGGCTCGCCGGGCCACCACTTCGCGACGACATCGGTCGTTCGCGCCTTGTTGCCGTGGCTGTCGATCATGCTGACCTGGACCAGTTGACCGCCATTCCCACTTTCCACGTCGACCCGGCGCTCCAGCTTGCCGAGCTTGACCACTCGTCGCCGCGCGAATTGAACGGCATCACCCGTCATCTGATGCGAGATATCACGCCGGCGCTTGTTGCCGAGATGATCGATCGCAGCAGCGATTGCGACGAGCGTGTCGACCTCGACATCGTTCGCATCCCGCGGCTTGAAACCTTGCGGATACTCCTCACGAATGAAGCCCGTTGAAATTTTTCCCGACCGCCAGCGCGGGTGCTGCATCAGCGCCGTCAGGAACGGAATGTTGTGCTGGATGCCGTCGATGTGAAACGCATCCAGCGCCTCGGCCTGCAGATCGATTGCCGCCTCCCGCGTCGGCCCATGCGTGACGAGCTTCGCGATCATCGGATCATAATACATCGAGATCTCGCCGCCTTCCGTGACGCCTGTATCATTCCGCACCGTCAGTCCGTCCTTGGATCCCTCGCGCGGCGGCCGGTACTTCACCAGCCGCCCGATCGACGGCAGGAAATTGCGGTAGGGGTCTTCAGCATAGATACGGCTTTCCACCGCCCATCCCTTGAGCTTCACATCGGCCTGCCTGAAACCGAGCTTCTCGCCGGCCGCCACCCGGATCATCTGCTCGACGAGATCGAGCCCCGTGACCAGCTCCGTCACTGGATGCTCCACCTGGAGCCGCGTGTTCATCTCGAGAAAGAAAAACGAACGATCCTGCCCCGCCACGAACTCCACCGTACCCGCGCTGTCGTAGCCGACGGCTTTCGCCAGCGCCACGGCCTGCTCGCCCATGGCGCGGCGCGTCTTCTCGTCGAGCAGCGGCGACGGCGCTTCCTCGATCACTTTCTGGTTGCGGCGCTGGATCGAACATTCGCGTTCACCGAGGTAAACGACGGTGCCGTGCTTGTCGCCGAGCACCTGAATTTCGATATGCCGAGGGTTTTCGATGAACTTCTCGATGAAGACGCGGTCGTCGCCGAACGACGACTTTGCCTCGGAGCGCGC
>CAZCQH010000121.1:0-6509 GCA_964500805.1 uncultured Hyphomicrobiaceae bacterium | reverse complement strand
GACGTTGCAATGCGGCTTGTTGCGATCGAACTTTTCCTTGGCCATGGGGCTCTCCGACTTTGTCTCTCCGCAGTTTGCGGCCGGATGCTCCCGGCCGATCTACTTCCGCGATCCTCTAGTGCCTTGCCGGAGCGAGTTCAAGTAGTGATCGCACCGCCGCAGGACCATCCGGGGGCACCTGGACCGCTTCGGCAGCGCCGCACCCAGCCCACAACATTGCCACAGAGATGACATATCTTGAGGAGCGACCTGAGGGTGTTTAAAGCTTGTTGTTCCAGATCAAGAACAGAGCCGACACGGCGACCCATGGGAGGAATTTCTGAGACTTCTCCGCATCTCGACTGAGATGCAGGATGCCTTGAGCAGCGCCGATCATGCGCTGCCTTAACCCCTTGCAATGACGAGCTTTATGAATAGAGGGTGGACATGCACGTCGATGCGCCGGGCGACCTGGGCCGCTATGTTGACGCTGTTGGCGATTGCTGCGCCCCTGGTGATCGGCATTAGTTTCGACCGCATGCTTCAAAGCCCGTTCGTGCTTGCGAGCTCCAGCGAGAAGCTCGTCATCGACCAGCCCACGGCGCTCTCATCGCATGTGCCGATCATCATCGATCGCGGTCAATTGACGAGCAGCGTCAAGAATCCAGCCTCCGCTGACACGATACCCAAGCTGCTTCTGGACGGGGCCGTGCTGCGGCTGGCGCTCGATCGCAAGCGCGAGCGCCCAGCCTTCCGGCCGCCTCCAGCCATTTTGCAGCAACTGTCGGACTTGAATGCCACCACACTCGTGGTGCGCAACGCTTCCATCGAAATCGAATTGGAGAACGGGCGCACCGCAACGCTGGCTGACGTTTCGGCTGACATCAAGATGACTCGCCGGTCCTATTTTTCAGCGACAGGCTCCGCAACGTTCGAAGGCCAGCAGATCCGCTTCGAAGCCTCGTGGCGCTCGCCGGTTGAGAGCAATACCGACCGATCGGGACGGATAGCGCCTCTCAAGATATCCGTCAGAAGCAATCTCCTCGAGGCAGTCGTCGAAGGCCACTTCACCGCCAGCCACGATCTGAAGCTCACCGGCAACGCCGATTTCCGCGCCCGTCGGCTACGTGCCCTGGCGCGCTGGTTCGGGCCTGCTATTCCCGTGTCGACCGACCTTCGCGACGCGCGCATCACCGGTCCACTCGAATGGAGCGCTGGCCGCCTCGTCTTCGCGCACGCGACGATCGAGGTCGACGGCAACCGCGGCATCGGAGCGCTGACGGTCAACACGTCTTCTGCACGTCCGTCCATCGAAGGTACGCTCGGCTTCGAGACGTTCAGCCTCGACCCGCATCTGACGCCGTTGCTCGCGTCGCCGGATCCCAAACGGCTGGATGCGACGGAACTGCCGTCAATCGCGTCGGCGTTCGATGCCGATCTCCGCCTTTCGGCCGACAAGGTTACCTCGCGCGACATCGAGCTTGGCCGTGGTGCCGTCACGATCGGCATCCGCAACGGCCGGTCGGTGACGGATGTCGCCGAGCTGGGCGTAGAGGGCGGATTTGCGACGGGCCAGCTCACGTTCGACATGAATGGTGACAAGCCTCGGCTTGGCATCAAGGGCAAGCTATCGAGTGTCGACCCGGGTCGCATTTTCACCAGCTGGCTGAAACGCAATCCGCTGCTCGGCCGTGGCGACCTCACATTTGATGGCGCCGGCAGCGGCGCAGCACTTCGCGACATGCTCGCGAACCTCAGCGGAAAAGGCACGTTCCGCTTGACTGAATCCGGACGTCTCGGGCTGGATCTCAATGCGCTCCATTACGCGGCCAAAAGCGCCAATCATGTTGGTTGGCACGCTGCCGGCAAAGGTGGAACACCCTTGGAGAACCTCGACGCGAAGTTCTCAGTATCGAACGGCGCCATCACGATCGAACATGCGCAGGCCAAATCGGGAAGCACTCCGCTCAGCGGCAGCGGAAAGGTGGATGTTCGAGCTCAGCTGCTCGATCTGAAAGTGCGAATCGGCGCCGAGAGGCCCGCGAACGCGCCCGGCGCGCCGCCCGGCGCCGGCGCGGGTAAGCAGAACGAGCAGCCCCGCAGTGAGTCAGATGCAAGCGATGTGCTGGTCGTGCGCGGCTCCTGGGCGGACCCCGCCATCAGCATCCTTGGCCGTCCATTCACGACCACCGCGCCCGTCCCCAGCGGCGCCAGCGTGCTGACACCAGCTCAGAAGTAATATCGGCCCCGCGCACCCAATCGTGCATCAGCCGACATCGACCTTACCGACCCGGCATCTCCGGGGGCACACTCTTGATGATCGATGCATCCAGCGCCTCATAATCATGGTAGCCGATGAGCTCATAGAGCCGCTTGCGCGTGAGCATGGTATCGAGCTGCGGCGCCGTCGAGTCGTCTGCCTTCAGCCGCGCGTAGAACGCCTCCAACGCCTTTGCCTCGACCCTGAGCGAGGACACGGGCCAGATCACGATTTTCAATCCGGCTTGTTCCAGTGCGGCTCCCGTCTCCAGCGGCGTTCGCCCGAACTCCGTCATGTTGGCCATCGTCGGCACTGGCACGCTCGCGGCGAAAGTCCGGAACTGCTCGAGGCTCGTCAACGCATCCGGGAACACAACGTCCGCTCCCGCCCTGGCATAAAGACTGGCCCTCCGGATCGCTCCATCGAGCCCCTCGGATGCAGCGGCGTCTGTTCGAGCGATGATCACGAGATGGCGCCGGGCCCGCCGCGCGGCGGCAATCTTGGCCGCCATCTGATCGGCCGGAACCAGCGTCTTGTCATTCAAGTGACCGCACTTTTTCGGCAGCACCTGATCCTCGATATGCACCGCCGCCGCACCTGCGTCTTCGAGCTCGCGCACGAGCCGCATCGCATTCAGCGCCTCGCCATAGCCCGTATCACCGTCGACGATCAGCGGCAGGCCAGTGGCGCGCGACAGAACGCGCACGACAAGACAAAGCTCCTCCATCGAGAGAATGCCGAGATCCGGCAGTCCGAAACTCGCCGTCACGGCACCACCGGAGACATAAAGCGCCTCGAAGCCAGCCTCCTTTGCAATCAGGCCCGCCAACGCGTTGTGTGCGCCTGGAGCCCTGATGATGCCTTTGCGATTGAGCAGTGCGCGCAACCGCTCGCCCGCTGGAGTCGCAACCGCGGTGTCACCCTTCAGCCAGCCAGCCATCGCTGCCTCCTCGATTTTCGCTGCGGCAATTCTATAGGCGATCCACTCCGCGGGTGCGAGATGCCGCTTTACCGCCGGATGAGCGAGCAACGGAAACCGGCCATTGACTTCCTCGCCCGGCGGGTTGTCACATCGATTGGCGGAAGGACGCCATCGGACGCAGCCAATACGGGGGAGCAATGGATTGGCAGGTTTTTCTGGCTGTGCTGTTGGCCGCCGCCATGCATGCCGGCTGGAACGCCGTAGTGAAAGGCGGTGGCGATCCGCTGGTTTCGATCACCCATGTCAATCTCTTTTCCGGCCTGTCCGCACTCTGTCTCTTGGCCTTGGTTCCATTTCCCAAGGCCGAAGCGTGGCCCTGGATTGCAGCGTCCGCCGCACTCCACGCGATCTACAGGTTCATGCTTGTAGGCGCCTACCGATCGGGCGACATGGCGCAGGTCTACCCTATCATGCGCGGCGCCGCTCCCATGATGACAGCGGCGGGCACGGCGCTTCTGATCTCGGAGGTCATCAGCACGACCGGGTTCGTTGCGATCAGCGCGCTCTGCGCCGGCGTATTCCTGATGTCGCTGAAAGGCAGCCGCGTCGGCAGCTTCAATCGCCGCGCCGTCGCCTTTGCACTCGCTTCCGCCGTTTCCACCTGCGGCTACTCGCTGGCTGACGGCATTGGCGCCCGGGCGAACGGCTCGGGTCCAGGTTACGCGCTCTGGATGTTCGTCATGAATGCGCTGCTGTTCCAACTGATCGTGATCGCGATACGTGGCCCTGCCGTTTACGAGTCGCTCCGTTCCAATTCGGTGCTGGCGGTCGGTGGCGGCTTGATGTCAATGGCGGCTTACTTCATCGCCATCTGGGGCATGACCCAGGCGCCGATCGCTCTCGTGGCCGCCTTGCGTGAAACGAGCGTCCTCTTCGGCGCATTGATCGCGACGTTCATCCTGAAGGAGCCGCTGACGCCTTGGCGCGTCGCCGCCTCGCTCCTGGTCGTCGCCGGCGTCGTGCTCCTGCGTCTCGCATGAAGCCTTGGTCAGGGTTTGGGCTGAAAGGCAGACGTGCGGCCACGTGGAGCCGGGCTGAAGCGATGCAGCCTCGATCGCTACATATGGATCGCTCGCTTGGCGACAGCGAGTGCCGCCTCCTTGATCGCCTCAGACAACGTCGGATGCGCATGGCAGGTCCGGGCCAGATCCTCTGCCGAGCCGCCGAACTCCATGATCACCGCGGCTTCGCCGATCAGCTCGCCCGCATGCGGCCCGATGATGTGCACGCCGAGAACGCGGTCTGTGCCCGCGTCCGCCAACACCTTCACAAAGCCGTCCGTCGAGCGATTGGCCTTGGCGCGGCCATTCGCCGTGAATGGAAATTTGCCTGCGCGATACTCCACGCCGGCTGATTTCAGCTCCTCCTCGGTCTTGCCGATGCTCGCCACCTCCGGCGCCGTGTAGACAACGTTGGGGATCACGCCATAATTCACATGACCAGCCTGGCCGGCGAGAATCTCCGCCACGGCGATCCCCTCATCCTCCGCCTTGTGTGCGAGCATCGGGCCAGTGATCACATCGCCGATGGCGTAGATGCCAGGCACGCTGGTGTGGTAATGCTGATCGACCTCCACGCGCCGGCGCTGGTCGAGCTTGACACCCGCGGCCTCCAGCCCGAGGCCGTCGGTGAACGGCACGCGCCCGATCGAAACAAGCACGACATCGGCATCGAAGATCTCTGCAGCGCCGCCGGCCGCCGGCTCGACCGTCACCTTGTGCCCGCCGCCGGCAGCAGCCTCGACCTTGGTCACCTTCGACGACAGCTTGAACGAAAAGCCCTGCTTCTGAAGGATGCGCTGGAAGCTCTTGGCCACGTCGAGATCCATGCCTGGCAAGATGCGATCCAGGAACTCGATCACCTGCACCTCGGAACCGAGACGCCGCCACACGCTGCCAAGCTCCAATCCGATCACACCCGCACCCACGACGAGCAATTTCTTCGGCACGCGCGACAGCGCGAGCGCCCCCGTGGACGACACCACCGTCTCCTCGTCGATCTCAATACCTGGCAGCCGCGCCGCATCCGAGCCGGTGGCAATGACGATGTGCTTCGTCGTAAGCGCTTCCATGCCGCCGGAATTGAGAGTCACGTCGACTTTGTCCGGCTCCGCTATGCGCCCGACACCGTGAAACACCTCGATCTTGTTCTTCTTCAGCAGAAAGGCGACGCCCTGCACGTTGCCTGCGACGCCCTGGTCCTTGAAGGCCATCATCTTGGCGAGATCCAACTCGGGGCGCACTCCAATGCCCATGGCCTCGAAGCTGTGACCCGCCTCTGAGAAGAGCTCGCTGGCATGGAGCAGCGCCTTTGATGGGATGCAGCCGACGTTGAGGCAGGTGCCGCCGTGCGTCGCCCGCTTTTCGACCACCGCCACCTTCATTCCGAGCTGCGCCGCGCGGATCGCACATACGTAGCCACCGGGACCCGTTCCAATGACAACGAGATCGTATGTTTTGGACATCAGAATCCCCTATGTAGGTCGAGCTTTGCGATACTCGTTCCGGCGACAGGCCGCGGATTACATCATGCTGGTCACGAAGAGCAGGAACCACGCCACGAAGGCAAGCAGCAACAAGCCAAAAACGACGGGACCGATGACATCGTCCCACGGCTTGCGGCCAGCATCGATGACATTGGACGGGTTGCCGCGTTCATAAACGAGCTCTATCGGTCCGCCGGCATGGTACTGCTGCCGCTGGTGGTCGGTCCTCGTCGCCTCAATCTGGTAGCCGCGGCCATCGATTTCGAAGTGTGCGATCACGTCGACCACCGTCGCGTCCTCAAGGCGCAATACGTGACTGGCCCTGACCTCCATGACCTTGCCCTGGATGGACACGGCATTGCGCACCAGGCGGAAACGCCGCCAAAGGCCGAAGAGGCCCTGGCAGAGCACATAAACCGGAACGCTGAGGCCGATCAGAAAGATGAGAGTAAACACGCGGAGCCCGAGGCAATGAGATCAACGTAGGCCCGGAAATGATCGGATGATTGGCATCTACCCGCTCACATGCTGATGGACACCGCCTACAGCTCCAAGATGAACCGCTGCGGATCCTCCAGGCATTCCTTCACGCGCACGAGGAATGTGACTGCCTCTTTGCCGTCAACGATCCGGTGGTCATAGCTCAATGCGAGATACATCATGGGTCGGATCACGACCTGACCCTGCCGCACCACCGGACGCTCCTCGATGCGGTGCATGCCGAGAATGCCGGACTGCGGAGCGTTGAGGATCGGTGTCGAAAGCATCGAGCCGTAGACGCCGCCATTCGAGATCGTGAACGT
>CAZCQH010000120.1:0-6623 GCA_964500805.1 uncultured Hyphomicrobiaceae bacterium | reverse complement strand
ACATCGAGCTCGGGCCATGACCGGCCCATTACACCACGGCCTGGGGCACGATCAAAAGCGCGACCTTGCACTCTTCAATCTTGCGATCGATAGCAAACTACGGGGCTGTGATGTCGTCGCCGTCAGGGTCGAGGACGTTGCACCAAGTGGCTACGCGATGGATCGAGCAACGATCCGCCAAAAGAAAACGGGCAGACCAGTTCGCTTCGAGTTGACCGACCAGACGCGAGCGGCGATCGATGACTACTTGAGACAGACAGGACGCAAGTCCGGCCAGTTCCTGTTTGCCGGACGCGCCAATCGTAATGGGCTAACCACCCGGCAGTATGCACGGCTCGTGCAGGAATGGGTCGCGAGTATTGGGCTCGATCCGACGAAGTTTGGAACGCACTCAATGCGCCGCACGAAGGCTGTGCTGATCTACCGTCGAACCGGCAATCTCAGAGCGGTACAACTTTTGCTCGGACATTCGAAGATCGAAAGCACGGTTCGATATCTCGGCATCGAGGTGGATGACGCGATCGAGATCGCCGAGAAGATCGATATCTAAGCTATCGACGTGATACCCCAACTAGCCGACATGATCGGCGGCGCGAAAATCGCCGCCGATTTCTGAGGCGCAATGTCAGCTTGTGTATGGCTGTGTCGATACCAAATTCTCGCAATGCACCAGGTCCGACTGGCATACGATGGATCATTCGACGCGATCGTACCAAATCTCGTTCACGGCATCGGATACACTCCAACCAACATCGCGAACGGAATTGCGAACGGCATCGAGGCGCTTGAGACACTTGTCACGCTCAGCCTCGGGCAATTCGAACGTTTGCGTCATGCCCTGTTCAAACATCCGCACGAAGGCGGAAAAGTACGCCTCGTCTTCGATGCTGACATCTCCAACAAGCCGAACCGCTTGTTCGCAGTAAAAAATGGAAAGCTCGGCCAAGCCGTCCGGACGGCCAACCGCCTTGCGATAGTCGGCGATTGCCCTTTTGGCTTTGGCGACGGAGACATCCTGCCCCTTCATGAGGTCTGGATATATCCATCGCGTTATCACCTTTTTGAACGGCTCCAGCGGGTCACCGCTTACGCCGAACCGTGCGGCCAGAAACGCGCGGTTTTCCGGCCGAAGCGCGTGCAGGTCCTTGATGAGTCCAAGCAGCCCCGCGCGGTCCAACTGCGCGAGTTCGGTTTTGATATCGCTCCAGGTTGCCTCCTGCGACTTGGCCATGGCGCCTGACACCTTTGGACTTCTCTTTGACTGCGTTGTTGGCCCGGCGCGGGCCCGCTCGCCGGCAGACCGAACCGGCGTCGTCGACAATCAATGTTTTGAGCCGCCAGGGCGCCAATTGATCAGGCTCTTCGGATCTCGAGCGGCGAGGCACTGCCGCACGACTTGCTTGACCGGTGGTTCCCCAACCTTGGTCACCAATCCCCGCCAAGCGAATGTGTCAGCCATCCCCAAGATGAAATCTCCCGCGAGCGCATCGAGTTCGGCGTCAGTGTAAGGTGTCTTGCGATCATTTCGAGGGTCGAGCCACGCCGGCTCGGAGCCGTTCTTATCCTTCGCCTTCATATGCGAGTCCTAAGCAAGGGTTGAAGCGACAGCTGATCATGCTGATTGCCTTTCGTCCACTGGGCCCGCTGGTCTCAGCGCATCAGACCGCCATGTCGTAAATGAGCGCCGCGTCGGCCTCAAGACAATCAATCCGGCTGGCAACGGTCGAAGTGATCCGTTACCGTCATGCGCCGGCCCGTCGAGACGGGCCACAAGGGTGCATCAGCTCGCGCCTCCTCGACATTTTGTTCGAGGAAGGTATTGGAGGGATAAGCTGCCGAAATCGCCCAACTACGGCTTCATCCGCATTCAATGCACGACCACCATCCCGTTGACCACACGCAGCTCAGCCTTGTTGATCAACCGCTGATGGCCGACCCGCACCGAATGCAGCGCGCCTTCGATCTCCGTGTGCCAATACCGCAGGAACTTGCGAAGCTCAGGAAAATCGGTAGCGAGGTCGTAGTCCTGCCACACATAGAGCTGCAGTAGCGACGGATGATCCGGCAGTCGCTGTGCGCGTCGACGATGTCGCGCCAAGCGGCTACTCCTTGGATCGCGCGACGATCCGACAGAAGAAGACTGGCCGACCGGTTCGGTTCGAGCTTACCGATCAGACGCGCCAAGCGATTGACGAGTACCTGCGGCTGACCGGCAGGAAGGCTGGCCAGTTCCTGTTCGCTGGTCGCGGTGATCGGGGCGGTTTGACCACGCGGCAATACGCTCGGCTCGTGCAGGAATGGGTGGCCAGCATCGGTCTTGACCCTGCGAAGTTCGGCACGCATTCGCTACGTCGGACGAAGGCGGTGCTGATCTATCGGCGGACAGGAAATCTTCGGGCGGTCCAACTTTTGCTCGGCCATTCGAAGATTGAATCGACCGTCCGATATCTTGGCATCGAGGTCGATGACGCGATCGAGATCGCCGAGAAGATCGATATCTGATCGCTGACGCGGTCCCTCCGTTTCCGGACATGGTCGGCGGCGCCTCACGCGACGCCGACCGCGCCTCGCTCGATGTCTCCTATTGTGAAGGGTTTCGGATGACGGCCCTCGCACGCCCTTGCCCACGGCACTGGGGCCGTCGTCGGAAAGCTTCCAGTGAAGGAACCCGCGGGAAATGTAGGCGAGGCGGTGCTTCAGCGCCTATGGCGTTTGATGACCGAGGGCTGTCGTTGGTCGCGATCAGTTGCGGCCCGTTGTAGGCGGATATGACTGGACCCGACAGATAATGGTGCCGCTTCCACGGTCGACCAGACGGCAATTTCGTGGAGCATGCAGCGATTTTCTCTCTCGGTTCGTGACGGTCGTCGAGCGCCGTCGAGGCCGGTCTTGAACCAGCGAGCAAGATGCTCGGCACTTCGCTCGAACTGCAAGCCGACGCTCATGAGGTGTCGATCCTGACGCTCAAGGGCGACGGCGTTGCTTGGTAGCGAGGTTGGCTGCCGGCTTCGAACCGCTCGATGATGTGCATGCGGCCACCGCAGCAGCGGCATGGTGTGGGAAGAACGTCGCTGGCTTCGACGGCCGACGGCTCCCCCGGCGTTGGCTCGGGAGGTGGCGCGACGTCGAGCAGATCGCGCATTCGGGCGAGGTTGGCGGCCTTCACGCCGCTGGCGAGCAGGCCGTAGTGGCGGATGCGGTGAAAGCCCTTCGGCAATACGTGCAGCAGAAAGCGGCGGATGAACTCGTGCGGGTGCACCGTCATGGTCTTGTACCGGCCGGCGACTTCGATCCGGTAGTCCTTCACCTTGAACGTGACGCTACGATCATTCGCGCTGATCAGGCGGCGATTGGAGATCGCGACGCGGTGTGTGTATCGCGACAGGTAGGCGAGCACCGACTTCGGCCCAGCGAACGGACGCTTGGCATAGACGAACCAGCGTGTCTTCTTCGTCGGCGCCAGATGGGCGGCGAACGCGTTCATGTCAGCGAGGTGCGCGTGCGTGCCGTAGAAGCTCAGCAGGCCGTCGGCGTGCGCCGCCGTCAGCCGCTCGATCATGAGCCGCCGGAACAGTCGCGACAGCACCATCACGGGCAGCAGGAAGTTGGGGCGCTTGGCGACCCAGCCAGAGCCGTCGAGAGCGATGCCGCCGCCCGGCACGATCATGTGCACGTGCGGATGATGCGTCATCGCCGAACCCCACGTGTACAATACGGAGGTCATGGCAATCCTCACCCCGAGATGCCTCGGGTCCGCGGCGATCGTCGTCATCGTCTCGGCGGATACCTTGAGCAATAGATCGTAGATCACTGCCTTGTTCTGGTAGGCGATGTCGCTGATCACGGAAGGCAGTGTGAACACGACGTGGAAATAGGGCACGGGCAGCAACTCGGCCGCTCGTGCTTCCATCCATTCGCGTGCCGCTGCCCCCTGGCACTTAGGGCAGTGCCTGTGCGGCAACTGTTGTAGGCGACGGCCGTATAACCGCACGCAGTGTTCTCGCAGCGCGCAACATGCCCGCCGAGGGCTGCCGTGCGGCAGCCCTCGATCGCGCTCATCACCTTTAATTGCCCGAGACTCAGGCAGCCTGCGTTGGCGTCACGCCACGCGGAGCCGTGGTCGCGGAATACGTCCGCGACCTCCAGATCAGGACGAGCCATGTTCCGCCGCTACGCTGGCGGCAGCTCGTCCAGAGGCGACGCATCATCTGGCGGCGCGTCGAGCGGTATGAGCCGGTCGATCGGACTCATCACGCGCCGAATGACGTTGGTCGCCACCTGCGTGTAGCGGGCGGTGGTGTCCAAATGCGTATGCCCGAGAAGAACTTGAATCACGCGCACATCGATGTTGTTCTCGAGCAAGTGCGTTGCGAACGAGTGCCGGAGCGTGTGCGGCGCTACCCACTTCGGTAGCCCGGCTCGCTTGGCCGCTTGCACGACGATGCGATGGAACTGGCGCGTCGTCATCGGTCCGATCTTGTCCCGGCCAGGAAACAGGAATACGCGCGGCCGAGCGATACGATACCAGTCGCGCAACGCTTCAAGCAGGGTTGGCGAAAGCATCACGTAACGATCCTTGCCACCCTTGCCGTGTTCGACACGGATCAACATGCGTTGGCTGTCGATGTCGGTGACCTTGAGCTTCACGACCTCCATCGCGCGCAAGCCGGCGCCGTAGGCGACGCTCAGCATCGCCTTGTCCTTCGGCTCTGACGCCGCCACCAGAAGCTGTCCGATCTCCTCCCCTGAGAGTACGCGCGGCAGCTTCTGCGGCTCGTAGGTGTAGACGAGATGCCTCGTCGTCTCCGGCTTGTCGACCGTGTACCGGAAGAAGAAGCGCAGACCCGAGACCGTCATGTTCTGTACGGCGGGTGTGGTGCCGGTGGCGCCGAGATGCCGCTGAAATGACCGCACCTCTTCGGCCGTCGCGGTGTCCGGCGAACGTCCCAGGTACTTCGCGAGCAACTTGACGCCGCGGATGTAGTCGCGCTGAGTGGCAGGGCTGAAATTGCGAACCCGCATGTCGTCAATCATGCGAGCGCGCAACGGACTGATGGGCTCCTTCGGATACGGAGTGCTCATCGGGGTCTCCTGTCTTGAGGTTGGAGTGCTAGACCCCTCGATCCTCAAGACGGAGCGCCCGCCCCGTTACGACAGACGGCTCAGGTGGTTACTTCGCGGCGGTTGCCGCAGCCACTCCCGCGAAGCGGGTTCGTTCTCTGGGATCGACCGACGGTCAATAACAGAGCGATGCGCCTCGCTGTCCAAAAAACAAGCAGGCACGATCAAAAAAAAAGAAACTGCCCCACCGGATCGGTGGGGCAGGTAATCTGTCAGCTGGCTTTCGCAGCAGCATTGCGGATGCCCCAGTCGTTGGTGGCGGCCGAGAGCGCGGCGCATGTGTCCCATTCGTAGGTTGCGAACATTTCGGCAAGGTGATCCTTGTCGTCCTCCGCGAGCCCGTCGAACAAAGCTTGGACACGAGCGCGGTGCCGGTCGAGGGCTGCTTGGCGCTGCTGGTCGGCCTCTGCCAACAGGCTCGAGAACGCCAGTTGCTCAGCCATGACGTTGCGCCCTCCATTTCTCGTGCCGCTCGTTGCGATCGGAAAACTCGCGTGAAAGCTTCCGGGCAATGGCCGTCGTCGCGTGGTGCAGGCTCTTGTAGGGGCCGCTCCATGTGTCTTGTCCGGTCGGCGCGATGAAGAAAGCGCCGCCGTCGGCCTCAATGGTGAAGCCCTTCAGGACGAAGACGCGTCGTTCGCTGAGATTCTTTTTCAAGGTGCAACCTCCGTACCTCGATGCCAGCCTCCACAGTGGATGCTGGCGAAAGATACGGATGGAAAAGAACTGCCCCGACCGATGCACGGACGGGGCAGGGAACAGGGTGGTCGAGGGGCCTGCTCACGCCGCCGCGCGTCCGCCCTTCTTGACGGTCGATTGCTTCTCTTCCTCATCCGCCTCGTGCTTCTCCGGGTCGTAGGCTCGAACGACAAGCTTGCCATTGCCGGCGAGCGGTAAGGCCTGCAGGATGACGTTGAAGCCGTCGCCGCTTTCGTGGGGAAAGGCAACGCCGATATTCAACCAATAATCGTCTTGCTTTGGTCGCTCGATGATCGAATAGACCCGATACATCTTTGCCATGCTCGTTCTCCTTGCAGAGTTGTGACAAATCACTGCGCACGCGAGCACGAGGATCATTCCTCGCGCTTGCGTTTCAGCGACCTGTCGTGCGCGGCAAAGACTATCGGCATGGTAATCGGGGAAGTGCGCGCGTCAATCTTGCGCCCGCCGCGACTTGATGGGCTGCTGTTCCTCCCATTCTTTTTGGTGAGGCAGACCTTCGGCATTCTTTTTGGAGCCGGCAGGAACCACTCGTGCGCGCCCGGCGCCGGCGGTCAAGCGGCCACACACGTATAGCCACCGCGGCCCCGCTTGACGGCCGGCCGCAAGGGCGCGGTAGGGTCGAGAGATAAGGCTGAAAAGTCGTCAAAGCTCACGCAGTCGAGCATCTGCCAGGAGCGGCAAGCGAAGCATCAGCGTCATGACGTCGCTCGAGCATGCTCTGGTCAGGCAGTGTCCAGTTTCTTTCGCACATTTGAATTTGGCTGAGCGGCGTCCGGCCC
>CAZCQH010000119.1:0-6746 GCA_964500805.1 uncultured Hyphomicrobiaceae bacterium | reverse complement strand
ACATGATGATCGACGGCTCGTTGTGCTCGAGCAGCGCGGCGAGCGTACCGACCGGCGGCTTGTCGCAGGCGACAACCGCGATGGTGCCGGCGAGGCCCGTCGCGGACAAATGCTCGGAGAGCGCGTCGTTGGTCACCTCGCGGCCGATCAGCGAGTAGCGCATCTCCTTGGTGCCGTTGCGGATGCCGTCGGAGGTGGCGATCGTGTATTCGGGCTGAACGAGGCGCAGCTTCAGCTGGCCGCGGCCCTTGCCGACGCGCGCTTGCAAGGCTTCGTGGATCGCGTCGACCTTCGACATCACGCCCAGGTAGCACTGGCTGTCGCCCTTGGTGCCGACGACGCCCACCGACGGCTCGTGGATGAGGTCCGGATCGGTGCCGATCACTTTGGCCATGCCATAGGTCTGGCTCGAGCGGCCGGGGTGGTGATCGATGATGACGACGTGCGATTTGCTCACGGGTGGGCTCCGATGGGGGGCGGTGTATTCGAAGTGGGTCGGATGTCGCGGCGGCTGCCGGCGTTACCGAGGGTTTATGGCCGGCCGCGGCGCGAGGCAAGCGGGTGTGTCTGGCCTCTGGCCTGACGCCGGGTCTGCGGCGGTGAAAATGGCAGGCAGCCCCCGCGACGGTTCCAGGCCAGAGGCCATGAACAGATCGGTCCCGCCCCATTTCCTCCGATCGCGTTTTCCGGCAAGGTTAAGCCGTGGGCAACGGGCGTTCCCCCTGGCCTCGCCCGTGCATCCGCGCTACACGATCCAACCGTTTTCCTTGCTACGAACCAACCGCACTGGAGGCCTCAAATGACGCTCGAACAGGTCGCGCAAGCCATGGTCGCGCCCGGCCGCGGCATCCTCGCCGCCGACGAGAGCTCCGGCACAATCAAGAAGCGCTTCGACTCGATCAAGACCGAGTCGACCGCCGACAGCCGCCGCGACTACCGTGAGATGCTGTTTCGCTCGACCGACGCGATGAAAAACTACATCTCGGGCGTGATCCTCTACGACGAGACGATCCGCCAGAAGGCCAAGGACGGCACGCCGCTCGCCAAGATCATCTCGGATGCGGGATCGCTGCCGGGGATCAAGGTCGACGCCGGCACCAAGCCGCTGCAGTTCTGCCCCGGCGAGGTGTCCACGGACGGCCTCGACGGCCTGCCGGGCCGGGTGAAGGAGTACGTCGGCCTCGGCGCCAAGTTCGCCAAGTGGCGGGCGGTGATCGACATCGGCGCCGGCATTCCGAGCTACACCTGCATCAAAGCCAACAGCCATGCGCTGGCGCGGTACGCTGCGATCTGCCTCGAAGGTGGTCTGGTGCCGATCGTCGAGCCTGAGGTGCTGATGGACGGCGCCCACGACATCGACCGTTGCGCCGAGGTCACCGAGTGGGTGCTGAAGGAGGTGTTCCAGGACCTCTACTACAACCGCGTCACGCTCGAGCAGATCGTGCTCAAGCCGAACATGGTGATCTCGGGCAAGAAGGCGCCGAAGCAGGCCTCGCGCGAAGAGGTTGCCGAGAAGACTTTGAAGATCCTGAGGCGCACGGTGCCGGCGGCCGTGCCCGGCATCGCGTTCCTCTCTGGCGGCCAGTCGGACGAGGATGCGACGGCGCATCTCCACCTGATGAACGCCATGGGCAACGCGCCGTGGAAGCTCACCTTCTCCTACGGCCGCGCGCTGCAGGCGGCGGCCCTGAAGTCGTGGGGCGGTAAGAAGGAGAACGAGGGCGCCGGCGCCAAGGCCTTCTCGCACCGCGCCAAGATGAACGGTCTCGCTGCCGCCGGGAAGTGGGCCCAGTCGATGGAGAAGGCGGCCTGACGCGCCGCCCTCCACGGGGGCACAAGATCACCTCGACGATCTCGGACAGGCGCCGCTGAGCCTCGCTCACGGCGCCTTTTTCTCGACCGTGAACCGCCGGCACCAGTTTCCGCGAAATTTTATTGCGAAAGTTATCCCCACCCTCTGAACCCATGGTACAATTCCGAACCCCCTAGATGTCGACCAACATATTGAAAAATATATATTATTTATCATTTTCCGCTTGCCTGCCGAGGCCGGATCGGATATAAATTCAACTCAACGATTGAAAGGCCCACGTGTTGTGACGTTGAGTTGTTTGGTTCAAGGCAGTTTCCTGGTTCGAGCGTTCCACGCCCTCTTCCGGCTCATTCCCGCCCTTCCCTGCGCCCTCAATGCGCTCAGCGGCAATGGCCGCCCTCTCATCCCGCACACCGCCGGCCCGGTGCCGCTTGGCCCTGCGTGGCCCCTCGCGACCCGCCCCGTGCAGGGGGCTGTGTCATGCGCCACGCGCGGCATCGTCAGTGCACAGCGGCACCTCGGCAACCGACGGACGAGATCGACAGTTGGCAGGCTAGGCGTTTCGATCGTAAGTAGCGCGCGCACCCAGCAGCCGCGTCCACGAGCCGCCACCCGCGAGGACATCATGAGCAGCCCTTCGCCCGCCACGTCCGCCACTGAGCCCGAGGTGCTGATCCGTATCGAAGGCCGCGCAGGCCGGATCACCATGAACCGGCCGAAGGCGCTCAACGCGCTGACGCTCGGCATGGTGCGCGACATCTGGGCGGCGCTGCTTAAATGGAAGGACGACCCCGCGGTGCGGCTGGTGCTGCTCGATGGCGCGGGCGATCGGGCGCTCTGCGCGGGCGGCGATGTGGTCTCGCTCTACAACAGCCGCGGAGACGGCTCGGGCCTTGCCCGCACGTTCTGGCGCGAGGAGTACCGCCTCAACGCCCTTATCCACCGCTATCCGAAGCCGTTCGTCGCCCTTCAGGACGGGATCGTCATGGGCGGTGGCATCGGTCTCTCCAGCCACGCGCAGCATCGCATCGTGACAGAGTGTTCCATGCTCGCCATGCCGGAGACGGGGATCGGCCTCATTCCCGACGTCGGCGGCACGTGGATCCTGGCCCATTCGCCGGGCGAGCTCGGCGTCTACCTCGGCCTCTCCGGCGCGCGCATGAACGGGGCCGATGCCATCCAAGCTGGGTTTTCTGGCACGTTCATGCCATCGGCCGGATTGGACGCTCTGAAAGCCGAGCTCGTGAAGCCCAATGGTCTTGCCGTGGACGAGATCGTCGACGGGCTCGCGGACGAATACCCGGTGCCCGCCTCTCCCATCATGGCCCTGAAGCCGAAGATCGACCGCTGGTTCGCGCCGGCCACGATCGAAGGCATCATGAGGGAGCTGAACTCGACGACCGACGAGGTGGCGCAGAAGACGCGCGCGGATCTTCTCACCAAGTCGCCGTTGGCTTTGAAGACGACGCTTGCCGCGATCCGGCAGGCGCGGCATCTGCCGGCGCTGGAGGACGCGCTCAACGTCGAGTACCGGCTTTGTGCGCGGCTGTTCGAGGGCGGCGAGTTTCCGGAGGGTGTGCGGGCGCTATTGGTCGACAAGGACAAGAAGCCGAAGTGGAATCCGCCAGAAATCGAGGACGTCACACCGGCTGCCGTGGCGGCGCTGTTCGCCCCCTTTGCTCCGGCTGATGAACTCGGCCTCAAGGCGCCTTGAGCAGGCGTGCACGTGTAGAGAATTGTTTGCCTGAGCTTCCAGAGAAAGGGTGCAGCATGGTTCGTTTGGCCGATCTGCCGGAGATCGAGGCGCGGCACCTGCTCTCGAAGCCATGTCCACGGTTCGAGACGGAGCCCTTCGTCGCGGGCCCGCCTCTGAAGCAGCGCCGTGTGGCGATCGTCACCACGGCAGGGCTGCATCGCAAAGACCAGCCGGCGTTCAATCTCGCCGACACGGGGTATCGCGTCATCGATGGCCGCGCCAACGGCCGAGATCTGGTGATGAGCCACTCGTCCGTGAACTTCGATCGCACCGGCTTCCAGCAGGACGTCAATGTCGTGTTCCCGATCGACCGGCTGCGTGAACTTGCGTCTGAAGGGAAAATTGGGTCGGTCGCCGACTTTCACTACTCGTTGATGGGAGCTTTGTGGGAGCCGCACGAGATCGCCGATACGGCGCAGGTGATCGCTGGCCTCCTCAAGCAGGACCGCGTGGATGCAGCCCTGCTCGTTCCGGTCTGACCCAACTGCACGCGCGCCGTGGGCGCGGTGGCGCACTACATCGAAGAAGGAGGCGTGCCGACCAGCGGCATCAGTCTGGTGCGCGAGAACACGGTGGCGATCCGGCCGCCGCGGGCGCTCTGGGTGTCGTATCCGCTCGGGCGGCCCTTCGGTGCGCCGCACGATGCCGGGCTTCAGCAGCGCACGCTTCGCGCAGTCCTTGCGCTATTCGAGCGAACGGACGGACCCGTCATCCTCGAGGACTATCCAGAGGACGCGCCGCCCGAGGCGCCCGAGGAGATGGACGGTCTCGTGTGCCCCGTACCGCTTCCGCGTCCAGCGCGAAGTGTCGATGCGTTTGATCGCCTTTCTGCAGTGCGTGCGGAGCTTGCCGCGCTCGCACCGTGGTATGCGCTCGCTGTGGAGAGGAACGGACGTACGACGGTTGGGCTCAGCGGGCTCGAGATCGGCGCGATCGTCGAGCTCCTCGACGGCGTGATCGGAGGTGCGCCAATGCCAGACGCGGCGGGCCGCTCTGCCGCCCAGATTCTGCGCTACGCAACGGAGGATCTGCGCAACTGGTATCTCGAGGCCGCATCGGCGCGTCCGGGTGGCGCCGCGCCGATGGGCGCGATGGGCCAGTGGTTCTGGTCGGACACGGCGGCGGGCGCGTTGATCCTGGCGCTGCACCCCGTGGCGGCGGCAAGCCCTGATCCGGCTGTGCGCCGGCTTGCCGAGCGGACGCTCGTTCCCCGCGTTTTTCAGCCGCTCTTGCGACGGTCGTGATCCCGCGCGAGTATCGCGCGGCTATCATCAATGCCGCGAGGAGTGCGATGACTCAGACATTCACTGTCGTGCCGACCGGCGCCGCGCTCGGTGCCGACATCGCCGGGCTCGATCTGACCAAGCCCATCGATGACGCGACGTTCAGCGGGATTTATCGCGCCTGGAATGATCATCTCGTGCTGCGCTTTCGCGGGCAGGCGCTGGATGATCCGGCGCTGGTCGCGTTTTCACGCCGCTTCGGAGAGCTCGATGATGCGCCGCGCCGGGCGGTTGGGGATGCCTCGCACAGGCTCGACCCGAAGATCCTGATCGTGTCGAACGTGGTCGAGAACGGCGTCGCCCTTGGCGGCCTGGGCAATTCGGAGCTGGTCTGGCACCAGGACATGAGCTACGTCGAGGAGCCGCCCAAGGCGAGCCTGCTCTACGGCCTCGAGGTGGCGGCGACCGGGGGCGAGACGTTCTTCTACAATCTCTACAAGGCTTACGAGACGCTGCCGGCGGATCTGAAGGCGCGGATCAATGGGCTTTCCTGCAAGCACGATGCGACGCGGAATTCATCGGGCGCGCTGCGCTCGGGCTTCAAGGAGCAGTACTCGAATGTCGAGCGGCCGGGCGCGGTGCATCCGCTGGTGGTGCGCCATCCCGAGACGGGGCGCGCGTCGCTCTATCTCGGCCGGCGACCCAACGCGTGGGTTGTTGGTTTGAGCGACACGGAGAGCGACACGCTGCTCGATCGGCTCTGGGCGCACGTCGAGTCCGGGCCTCACCACTGGGCACAACAGTGGCAAAGGGGCGACCTCGTGATCTGGGACAATCGTTGCACGCTGCACCGGCGCAACACGCTCGACCCGAGTCAGCGCCGCCATATGCACCGCACGCAAGTGCGCGACACCGTGCGACCCGTCGCGGCGTGATGTGCGCGAGGTGTCTAGGCCTCTGCCCCGATACTGAACGCTTACTCCGCCGCCTGTGCGCGCGCTCCGAACGCCGGCAGCGTCGCGCGCGTCGTTTTCTCCATGGGCTTCGGCCACCACTTGTGCTCCCATTCGGAGAAGAGCGGCTTCAGCTTCGGCATGACCTTCTCGGCGAAAAGCTTGGTGTTGGCCTTGGTCAGCTCTTTCGACATGTTGCCGAACTGCATGAGCAGCATCAGGTTGCCGACGTTCAGCGTCCGCGCCAGCTCGTGCAGCTGCTCGACGACCTCGTCAGGTGAGCCGATGATCACATAGCCATTGTCGAGAATGCCCTTCATGTCGCGGGCGAGCGCCTGCATCTTCTGCGCGGACGAAGCATTCGTGGAAGGACCCTTGGCGTCTCCACCTTCTGCCGCTTTCTTCATCGAACTTTCAAGGCCGGCGCGCTGCGAGGCTTCGGTCACATAGCCCGGCGGATTGGCGAAGCGCGCGTCGACATGCAGACAGCGGCCGTAGAAATACTCCGCTGGCTCCGTATAGAGGTCGAGCGCCTGCTGGCGGCTCTCAGCAACGCCCACCACCTGCGCAAAGCCTGCGCGGAACGGATTGCGGTCCTTGCCGATGCGGGCCATCTCGTCCCAGAAGCCCTTCATCACGTTCTGGGCCATCTTGTAGCCGTAGTAGGAGAGATAGCAGAAAACGTAGTCCATCTCCGCCGCCCACCGCCACGTCTCGACGGAGCCCGCGCCCGGAATCCAGACCGGCGGATGCGGATGCTGCACGGGCCTGGGCCAGATGTTGATGTAGCGCTGCTGGTTGAAGCGGCCGTTGAAGGCGAAGGTTTCCTTCTCGGCCCAGGCTTTCATGACGAGGTCGTGCGCCTCGTAGTAGCGCTCGCGGAGCTGCGAGGGGTTGGCGCCGTAGGCGTAGGTCGTGTCCATCGCTGTGCCGACGGGAAAGCCGGCGATCAGACGGCCACCGGAGATGCAGTCGATCATCGCGAATTCTTCCGCCACGCG
>CAZCQH010000118.1:0-6820 GCA_964500805.1 uncultured Hyphomicrobiaceae bacterium | reverse complement strand
CACCATCGCCGTGCTGATGCTGGCGTGGCTGATTGTGCTGCTGGCGTTCTTCGTGCTGGCCGTGCAGCTCTTCATCACCATCCTCGAGTTCAAGCTGACGACGCTCGCCGGCTTCGTGCTGGTTCCCTTTGCGCTCTTTGGCCAGACCACCTTCCTCGCCGAACGCGTGCTCGGCAACATCATCTCGGCCGGCATCAAGCTGATGGTGCTGACCATCGTCGTCGGCATCGGCACGCAGCTCTTCGGCGGGCTCATCCGCCCGCGCGCGGAGATCACGCTGGCGCAGGCGGCCTCGACCATCCTGGCGGCGATCGCCGTGTTCGGGCTTGCGGTGTTCATTCCGGCTTTGGCGGCCGGCCTCGTCTCAGGCGCCCCACAGCTTGGTGCCGGCACGGCCGTCGCCACCACGGCCGCGATCGGTGGCGCCGGCCTCGCCGGCGGCATGCTCGCCGCCGGCAGCGCGCGACGGAGCGCTCACGCAGCTGGCTCCGCGGTCAAGGCCGCGGCGTCGCTCTCCGGCACCGTCGGCGCCGCCTACGACAGCGACGGCCTTGGCGGCGTGGTCCGCGCAACCACAGCGGCACCTGCGTCACGCGCCCTCGGCGCGCTCACCGCACCCGTTCGCGATGCGTATCGGGAAGGTGCGGCGGCCGGCTATCGCGCGACCACGTCGCCGGAGACGGGGGCCGGCAGCGACATCGGCGCCGGCGCCGCTGCACCGCCGCCGTCTGCGCCCGCCTGGGCGCAGAACCTCTCGCGACGCCAGCGCCTTACCCAAGCCAGCCTCGCCGCCTCGCAAGCACTGCGCGACGGCGACCGCCCCGCCGCCAGCTCAGGACCCGATCTCAAGGACAAGAATTGAGGATCAGCCATGCCCTTCAAGCGATCGAGCTTGCGCTACGGCGAGAGCCCTGGGCCCGTGACGCCGTTTCAGAAGGCCGCCCAGACATGGGACGAGCGCATCGGCACAGCCCGCGTCCAAGCAGCCAACTGGCGGCTGTTGGCGCTCGGCTGTCTGGCAGTGTCGCTGGTCATCGCGACCGTGTTGTTCTGGCGTGGACGCAGCGGCACGGCGGTTCCCTACATCGTCGAGATCGACAAGGACGGCGGTGCGCGCGCCGTTGGGCCGGCCACCGAGACCTATAAACCCAGCGATGCACAGATCGCCTTCCATCTCGGGCGCTTCGTCGAAAACGTCCGGTCGCTCTCCGTCGATCCGATCGTTGTCCGCCACAACTGGCTCCGCGCCTATGACTTCATCACCGACCGTGCGGCGGCGACCCTCAACGCCTACGCCCGCGACAACGATCCCTTCGCCAAGGTCGGCCGCGAGACGGTGGCGGTCGAGGTGACGAGCGTGGTGCGGGCGTCCGACACCTCGTTCCAGATTCGCTGGCTCGAGAAGATCTTCAAGGACGGCATCCCCCACGCGACCCATCGCATGACCGGCGTGTTCTCGATCGTGATCACGCCGCCACGCACCGTCGAGCTGGTCCGCAAGAACCCGCTCGGCATCTACGTCAACGCCTTCAATTGGTCGCAAGACCTCAACACGGGAGACGGAAAATGAGGCTCCGTGGCCCTCTGATCTCGAGCTTGGCCTTGGCTCTCGGCGCCTGTGCCAGCGCCGGCGCCGTCAAGGTGCCCGAGGTCCCCCTCTCCGACCACAATCCGGTCGTGCCCACCATCAACCAGCCGGAGCCTCGCACGCCCATTACGGTCGTCGAGGTGCCGAAGCCTCTGCCGTTGCCGGGACAGCTGAAGCCGGTGGCGACCACAGCCAAGGTCAAGGACCAGACGCCACCGAAGGAGCGCATCGCGCACGCCAACACCGCCGCCCGCATCGAGCCGGCACAGGACGGCTACATCAATGCCATGCACGTCTATCCGTTCGCACCCGGTGCTCTCTACCAGGTCTATGCCGCTCCGCATCAGGTCACCGACATCGCGCTCGAGCCTAGCGAGAAGCTCGTCGCGGTCTCGGCCGGCGACACCCTCCGCTGGGTGGTTGGCGACACCACCAGCGGCGAGGGCGCCGGCACGCAGGTGCATATCCTGGTGAAGCCGATCGGCGCCAACCTCGAGACCAATCTCGTCATCACCACCGAACGGCGCACCTATCACCTGGAGCTCAAGTCCACCGACAAGGCCTACATGGCCTCGGTGTCCTGGACCTATGCACGCGACCGGTTGCTGGCGCTGAAAGGGCAGCAGGCGAGCAACGATGCCGGTACAGGCCCCATGGTCGAGTCCGGGATCAAACTCGATCGCATGCGCTTTCGCTATCGCATCGAAGGCGATGCGCCATGGAAGCCGCGCCAGGTGTTCGACGACGGGGCCAAGGTCTACATCCAGTTTCCGTCGGGGCTCGCGCAGAGCGAGGCGCCGCCCCTGTTCGTGATCGGCCCCGACGGCAAGCCGGCGCTGGTCAACTACCGCGTGCGCGGCACCACCTACATCGTCGATCGCCTGTTCGCCGCCGCCGAGTTGCGCTTGGGCACCGCGCCGCAGCGGATCGTGCGCATCCTGCGCACCGATGCCCAATGGCGCGAGGTCGGGCCATGAGCGAACCGCCGCAGGCGACCAGCGATGTCGCCCGACCCAAGGCGTCGCCGGAGAGGTTCGAGCTGCGAACACGCCCGCAGCCCGTCACCCGCATCAATCGCCGGACGCTGATCGGTGCGGCGTCCCTGGTGCTGATCGGGATCGCGGCACTGGTGCTGGTGGCGCTGCGACCACCCGCATTGCGGCCCGAGGCGCCCGAACTCTACTCCGTCGATCGCAAGCCGATCAGCGATGGCCTCAGCCGCTTGCCGGCGAGCTACGAGGGCCTGCCGCGCACGACACCGCCGGACCAGGCGCGGTCGCCCGCATCCAATGTGCCGCGACTGGACGCCAATGGTGATGATCCGCTGGCCGCCGCCCAGCGCGCCGATGAGGCGCGGCTGGCGCGCATGGCCGGGCAGGCCCGCGAGGCGCCGGTGTTCTTCCGCCTTCAATCGAAGGCGCCGCCGCGCGACGCACAGCCGGCAACGAGCACCACCGAGCGATCGGCACGGGCAACATCGCTGCCTGATGGAGACAAAGAGAGTTCTGCAGCCGTGCTGGCGGAACGCTCCGCACGCCGCTTGCGCGCCCTCGACAGCGTGTCATTGGATTCGCCACCGGCCGCGGCCAACGAGGCATCGCGAAAACTCTCGGTCCTGAAAGCCGGCCCGGAGAAGGAGATCTACAATCCTCATACCCTGCAGTCGCCAGTGTCACGCTACCAGCTGATGGCCGGCACCATCATCGCGGCGAGCCTCGTCTCGGGGCTCAATTCCGATCTGCCCGGCCTGGTCATCGCGCATGTGACCGAGCACGTGTTCGACAGCGTGGCGGGCCGCCATCTCCTGATCCCGCAAGGCTCCCGCCTCATCGGCAAGTACGACAATGTCATTGCCTTCGGGCAACGGCGGGCCCTCGTCGTGTGGCAGCGCCTCATCAGGCCCGACGGCGCATCGGTGGTGATCGACAACCTGCCAGGCACCGACACCGGCGGCTACGCCGGACTTGCCGACGAGATCGATCTTCACACCTGGCAGCTGCTGAAGGGTGTTGCCCTCGCCACCGTGCTCGGGGTCGGCTCGAGCCTGGCCTTTGGCCAAACCGGCGCCGACAGCGACCTCGTCCGCGCGCTGCGTGAATCGACCGGCCAGACCACCAACCGCGCCGGCCAGCGCCTCGTCGAGATGAACCTCAATGTGCAGCCAACCGTCACCGTTCGCCCCGGCTGGCCGCTGCGCGTCATCGTGCACAAGGACATCGTGTTGAGTCCCTACCGCAGCCCCACGTCCAACTGACCTCACCCGACCGCGCCTGAAAGGAGACACCATGCCCGTGATTGGAACCTTCACCGCCGCCAAGGATGGCTACGCCGGCACCATCCGTACGCTCATGCTCAATGGTCGCGTGCACATCATCGCCAACGATCGCAAGACGGCAAACGGCGCGCCGGACTTTCGCGTGACGCTTGGCAGCGTCGAGATCGGCGCCGCCTGGCGCCGCACCAAGCAGGGGTCCCAACAGAGTTATCTCCGGGTGAGACTCGACGATCCCTCATGGTCGCAACCGATCTGGGGCGTGCTGCTCGAGGCCAGCGACGATGGCTTGGCCAGGCTTGTCTGGAACCGAACCCGGACCTCGCGCGACGGCAACAACAAGACCGACGAGAACGGGACGTGAGCACCTCCTCCCTCAGATCTCGTTGGCGGGACCGCTTACCGCTCCTCACTTGTTCTTCCACACGCCGCCGGCAAGGCTCTGCATGACCAGATCGACCGTTCTTGATCGGCCCGCTGCGGCGCGCAGTCAGCTGGGCCTCATCGCCATGGTGCTGTTGCCGTTCGCGGCGGGTTATTTTTTGTCCTTCTTCTTTCGTGCCATCAACGCCCTGCTGGCCGACACTCTGGCTCTCGAGTTCGATCTCGACCCAGCCGAGCTCGGCTTCATGACCTCGATCTACTTCGCCTGTCTGGCCGTCAGCCAGCTGCCGCTCGGCGCACTGCTCGATCGCTATGGTCCGCGCAGCGTCCAATGTGTGAGCCTGACGATCGCCTTCGCAGGTGCGGTCTGGTTCGCCTTCGCCGGATCCCTTTTTGATCTGGTCGCGGCACGCGCCTTGATCGGGTTTGGTGTTGCAGCTGCGTTTTTGTCCGGCCTCAAGGCCATCGTCCTTTGGCTGCCCGCCGATCGCCGGGCCTTCTGCAACGGCCTCCTCGTCACGCTGGGTGCGCTCGGGGCCGTCAGCGCAACAGTGCCGGCCCAGATCTCGATCGAGGCCATCGGGTGGCGCGGGCTCTTCCTCGCGATCGCCTGGCTCACCTGCATCATTGCCATCGCAACCCGCCTCGCGGTTCCCGATCGTGCGCGCGCCCGGCAACCCATCGCTGGCAATGGCGCTCCCGGATTCCGCGAGATCCTCACCGACTGCCGGTTCTGGGCGCTCGCGCCCGTGTCGGCCAGCATCATCGGAACCTCGTGGGCGCTGCAGGGCCTCTGGGCAGCCCCATGGCTCAGCACCGTCGAACGCCTCGCGCCGGGGGCCATTGTGCACCATCTCCTCGCCATGGCCATCGTGCTCAGTCTGTGCGGCCTCGCCCTCGGTGCCGCAGCCGATCTGGTGCGCAGGCGCGGCATCCCAAATGAGGCGTTGTTCATTATGGTCGCCGCCGTCTCGCTGACCGGTCAGGTGGCCCTGGTGCTCGCGTGGCCGATGCCGACGGTGTTGCCGTGGGCGATGATCGCCGCCGCCGGTGCAGCAACGGTGCTGAGCTACGCCAGTCTCGCGCGCTTGTTTCCGGTGGCGGCCTCAGGGCGCGCGAGCGCCGCGCTCAATCTGATGCACCTCGGCACCGCCTTCGCCATTCAGTCGCTGACGGGGACGTTGATCACGCATTGGGCCGCCCACCACGATCTGCCGACCGCCTATCGCCTGTCCTTGGCGGCCAACCTCGTGATCCAAGGCGCGGGCCTCATCTGGTTCGTCTGGTCCAACGCCGCCAAGCCCGCAGCTTGGCCGCATCGCAGGCGAACTGTCCCGACCCTGCTGACCGTCGACCTTAACTCGCCTAAGTATTGTCCCTACCGACAGGCACGACAGATCTGGTTGAGCTACGAACGAGAGGCTCAGTCGCATCTCGAGCACTGGTGCACCGCAGCGATCGGCGCCGCATCGCTTATAGTCGTACTGATGAGCCTCGCTGTCACGGCGTAGTTTTCAGTCTCTGGAAGCCGACCGCTCAATCTGCAATCGCAACGAGGTTCGAGCAGTCACTGGCGATACATCCGCGATGTCAGTGCGAAACACGTTCCGCGGCACTTGCAACCTGAGGTCCGCTCCATCGACTCATGCGCGTCCATGCCAAGTCGTCCAATCATGCGCAACGCGAAACGAGAGGACTACGCGGCTATCCTGCACATGCTCGCCTGCAATGCCGTGTGTGAACGGCAATACCGCGGTGTCACGCAAACATTGCGACTTCCTGCCAGTTCCCAGAGATTCCGGCGCCATCCCGCGCGGTCCCGCGTATCCCTATTGGACGCAAACACGCAGAATGAGACACTGCTCGAAGCATCTCGCTGCCAATAGCGATTTGCGCCTGAAGGAAACGGTTATGCAGAAAGTGGACGTGAGCTCTGATGGCAGACGCTTACACGCCGATGATGAGCTCTGGAGCGTGAAAGCGGTGATGGCGAAGACGGGCCTCTCGCGCTCGACGCTCTACACGTACGTGGCCGACGGATTGTTTCCGCGCCAACGGCGCCTCGGCGTGCGCCGCGTCGCCTGGCTCGCGTCGGAGGTGCGGGATTGGATCGCAAGCCGGCCGAAATAGCCGTGTCGTAACATCCTTGCCTTCGTTCGGAGCATTCACGCAGAAGCTGTGAGCCCGTAGCAACAATGCCTCGTCACGCTGCGCGCATGCTCGAAGCGGTGGATAGATTATTGCATCGCGCGTTTGCGACGATTTCCGTCATTGCTTAACGCAACATCGTCGGATGCGTTGTGGCAACTCGACCGATGGGACGAGCCGCGCTGCGCAGGCAGAGATGGCGAAGTCGTGCGTAGGAATTCGCGCGCCGTTCGCCGCTCTCCGGGAAGATCACGGTAAGGGCGCTCACCATCATGTCTTCGACCTCATGATGAGCCCACCCGTTTTCCGCAACGTGGGTAGAGTCGTGGGTAGAAAATCGGAAAAATCGCAAAATCCTTAGGAACTTGCACAATTCGAATCCCTCCCCATCCGCCAACGACCCGTCCGACCGACGTTGAAGCTCTCGC
>CAZCQH010000117.1:0-7568 GCA_964500805.1 uncultured Hyphomicrobiaceae bacterium | reverse complement strand
CCGCTGATCAACCGCGGCATCGTCTACTACTCGAAGAAGGGCCAGTACGATCTCGCGATCGCCGACTTCACCAGGGCGCTCGAGATCGACCGCAAGGAGATCAACGCGCTGATCAACCGCGGCATCTCCTATCGGGAGAAGGGCGATCCGGACAAGGCGATCGCCGATTTCAGCGAGGCCCTGCGGCTCGGCCTGCTCACGGGCGACGTGCTGCAGTTCGGCTCCAGCGATCCGGATGCCGTGCGCCACTGGGCGCAGGTCGCCCACGCCCGCTATCAGCGCGGAAACGCCTACGTCGCCAAGAAGGAGTTCGACCTGGCGCTGGCCGACTTCAACGAATCGATCCGCATCAATCCGACCGAAGCGCGCGCCTTCGTGTCGCGCGGCGGCGTGTTCCTCTATCGCAACGACTTCCACAAGGCGATCGCCGACTTCAACGAGGGCATCCGGCTCGATCCGGAGTACGCCTTCGCCTACTTCCAGCGCGGCTTCTCCTATCACGCGCTCGAGGAGCCGGATAAGGCCTATGTCGACTATTCCGAGTCTATCCGCCTCGACCCGCACTACATCACCGCCTACCTCAATCGCGGCATCATTCGCTACACGCGGCGCGGCGACTTCGACGGCGCGATCTCCGATTTCACCCATGCGCTGAAGCTCGGGCCCGACAACGTCAACGCGCTGATGCATCGCGGCGTCGCCTATGGCGCCAACACCGAATTCGACAGGGGCTTCGCCGACCTCAACCGCGCCATCGAGGTCTCGCCCGACTTCGCCAAGGCCTATTTCTATCGCGGCGTCCTGTTCACCCTGCGCGGCAACGCCGATCGCGCCCTTTCGGACTACACCGAGGCGATCCGCCTCGACCCGAACTCGGCCGAAGCCCTGGTCAGCCGCGCCGGCCTCTACGCCCGGCTGGGCGATCACGACCGCGCCATCCAGGACCTGACGGTCGCCCTGAAGGTCCAGCCGAAGGACGCGACGTCCTACTACAATCGCGGCTTCTCCTACTTCGCCAAGGGCATGTACGAGGATGCGCTGTCGGACTACAGCGAGGCGCTGCGCCTGAACGCCAACTTCGCGGCGGCCTACAACAACCGCTGCCTCACGCTCGGCGTCATGGGCGGCACCGATCTCAACCAGGCCCTGCAGGACTGCGATCAGGCCCTGAAGATGGTGCCGAACAGCATCGACGTCCGCACGACGCGCGCCTTCGTCTATCTCAAGCTCGGCGATTTCAACAAGGCGATCGGCGACTACAACGCCGCGCTCCAGATCGACGGCAATCATGCCCGCTCCCTGTTCGGGCGCGGCCTCGCCAAGATCAAGGTCGGCGACAAGGCGGGAGGCGAAGCCGACATGGCTGCGGCGGCCAGGATCGACGGCAACGTCGCCGAGGAATTCTCGCGCTTCGGCGTCAAGATCTAGGGAAGGGCGGCGTCGGATCGCCGCCGGCCTGCCAGATGTTGAGCTGGCCGAATTGAAAAACGGCAATTAATTCGTCCTCGCTCCAGATGTAGGGGCAGGTCCGCCCTCGCGCCCGGTCGTCACCCCGAGCCGGTGCGTGTGGATGTGTGCGCTCGGGGCGACAGGCGTCGCGGCCGGCCGATCGGGCAAGATCGAACGCACACGAGCAAAAACGCCGGCCGGAGTTGCCGGAGTTTTCCTGTCTCACTTTTGGGGTGCACTCCAGCTGGAATGCGTTGCGCAAACTGCGGGAACTGCGGAAACCTCCGGTGGGGTGTCGCCGGACAATCGACATCGCGGGCACTCATCCCGACGCTCGGAGGCCCCTCTGTCGACCGCAAACTGTCCGGCGGAAATACCGGAAATACCCGGTATCATAGCGCAGACGCCACAAGGTCCCCGCGAG
This sequence comes from uncultured Hyphomicrobiaceae bacterium, assembly GCA_964500805.1. Lineage (GTDB taxonomy): Bacteria > Pseudomonadota > Alphaproteobacteria > Rhizobiales > Hyphomicrobiaceae. Next base: position 5,695 of record CAZCQH010000117.1, on the reverse strand, counting down.
CCTGTCGAAGGTGGCACGGTGGCGCCGAGCCCACTCGTGCGCCTTGGCGTGGCGCAGAGTTGGGAGCCGGAAAGGATTATTGCGCTTGTGTTCGGATACTTTGACGAAAGCGGGGAGCATGCCAGCGGTTCGCTGCAACGACTCACGCTGGGCGGATTCTTCTCCACGTGGGAAGCGGTGCAGGAACTGGAGCGGGAATGGCGGTCTGCTCTTGCCGCCGAGAGCATGGGCGAATTTCACATGAAGGAGTTTGCATCCGACGAACATAACTACGCAGGCTGGCCGGTGGCGCGTCAGCAGCGGCTTGACCGATTTGTGAGTATCGTTTGTCGTCATGCCGTGTCGTTCGCCGGCTTCACGTACGCGCCTGCGAGGCCGCGCAGATTTTACGATGCCTATGAGAAGGGGCTTGCGCGGGTTCTGATAGAGGCGTCTTCGCTTTCCGACCGTCTTTCGCGTACGCCGCACGGACGAGGGAGCGTCATCTTTGCCAAGACTGAGGAAATCAGTATCGAGTTGATTGGTCGTTACTTTGACCGACTGAAGTGGGGCGAGTTCTTGGACGGCTTCGCGGTCTATCGCTCGCGGGACAATCCTTCGCTCCAGGCTGCTGAAGTGATGGCGCGGGGGATGCGTCGTTTGATGCAGGACGGGACGGTCACGCACTCTTTCCGGCGCATTCTTCTGTCGGGGCGCAACGTCAGTATTTGGCCGCGCGACGTACTGGGCGTGCTGGCGTCACGTGGGATTGTTCTGAAGGAACCGGGCGCAGTCTAGAATTCGTCGAGCGCCTTTCCGCCTAATTCCAAGGCGGCAAGGCAGGCCAGCAAGAACGTCGCCGAGAATGTGCCGCGCTTCAGTTTCATGGTGACGGATGCCTCAGTTTCGGCAAAGCCGTAGCGTTTCAGTCGCTTCGCCAGCTCGGCATATGTCACTTGGGCGTTCTTCAATTGAGCCTTGAGGAATGCGCTGATTCGCTCTTGCCATTCTTTTTCCGTCCGGGCGGGGGCCATGCAACACCTATCACTTCCGTTGCCCTATCATAATCGTTAGACAGTCGTTGACAAGGCTGGCAATCCTAACGTATTCGGTAGCTATCGTATTTGTTAGCTAAGCGGATGCCGCAACACTTCCTCCTTTCCCGTGCTGCCAAGAGCCTCAATCTGGCTCAGGTGTTCCGCATGGGCGATGCGGAGGCAGGGGCGTTGTTTCACAAGCTGCGCTGGCCTGAGACCGATGGCGCTCCGGTTTGCCCGCACTGTGGCGGGTTGGACGCCTATGAGGCGCGCCGGCCGAATGGATCCCTGCGCTATCGCTGCAAGGCGTGCGCGCGGGATTTCACTGTCACGTCGGGCACGCTCTTTGGTTCCCACAAGCTGCCGCTGCGCATCTATCTCGGGGCCATTGCGATCTTCTGCAATGAGGTCAAGGGCAAGTCGGCGCTGGCACTCTCGCGTGACCTGGGCGTGTCGTACAAGGCCGCGTTTGTGCTGTGCCACAAGCTCCGGGAAGCGATGGCCGAGGAATTGCGTGGCCGTGTCGTCGGTGGCGAGGGCAAGGTTGCTGAGATCGACGGCGGCTATTTCGGTGGCTACGTGAAGCCTGCCAATCGCAAGGAAAACCGGATCGATCGGCGGCTGGGGCGCAACCAGACGGGCAAGCGGCGCGTGGTGGTGATCGTGCGCGAGCGCGGCGGCAACTCGATCCCGGCCGTGTTCAAGAGCGAGGCAGAGGCCACGTCGTTCATCGCGCGTCGTGTCGCCAAGGGAACCACGGTGCATGCTGACGAGTCCTCGGCGTGGGATGCGCTGCACGCGCGCTTTGAAATGCAGCGGATCAATCACGAGCAAGCCTATTCGGCCGATGGCGCCTGCACGAATTGGGCGGAGGAGTTCTTTAGCCGGATGCGACGCGGCGAGATTGGACACCACCACCATATCAGCGGTATCTATCTGCTGCGCTACGCTCAGGAAGCGACGTGGCGCGAGGATAACCGGCGCGTCGACAACGGCAGCCAAGTGCATCAACTAGCACGCCTCGCGCTGGGTCGTGGCAAGTCGGTAGACTTTACGGGCTACTGGCAGCGCCATCTTCCGCAGCAATAGCCAACAAAAAGGCCACGCCTGCCAGCGTGGCCGATGCTGTGCCGCCAAGCACTACGCACCCCGAATCTAATCGGAGTGCGCGCCCATGTCCACGGATGGCCTTGAGGGCATCAATCCAATTCTAGTTGCAGGATGGCGACGACGCGCTGAAAAGCGCGCACGGCGTGATCGGGCGCGAAGGAGGATTCAAGCCGCGCTAGCCCTTTTTGCGTTTCTGTTTCGAGTGTGGCGGCGAGTGCGCCCTTATCGGGATGCAATGCGATCACCGCCTTGAGTGCGCTTTGTAGCGCCAGCACTTCGCCTATCAGCGTGTCGATGCGCTCGTTATCGGTCGGCATGCGTCTCGCTCCCTTTGGAATGGGGACGCTGCGTCAATGTGGGCTCCGCGTCCTTCGCGATGGTCCACGCGAGGCGTTTATTGACCAGGGTGGATTGCACTGTGCCCTTGGCCCTCTGGTGCTTCATGGTCTCGCGCACGCTGCGGGTGACGGCGGTCAGGCGTTCGTCGGTGGCTGCCATGCCCTTGGTCTTGAGCACCGCGAGGGCGATCGAGTGCGGCGGCATTGGCTCTGTGGCCTGCCGCAGCACGGCCAGGCACAACCGGCCAATCTCGTGCCGCTTGAAATAGGGCGAGCGCTTGCACGGCCTCTTTGGTATGATGCTGAGCGGATCAAAGCCGGGCGCGAACAGTGCCAGAGCCCCGTCGATCACCCGGAGTTTGCCCCGCAGCACGTCAATCAGGTTGCCCAGCTTGCGTATTTCTCCTGCCAGTTCCGCCCGCTTCGCCCGCAGCGCATACAGCGTGTGCGAATCCGCCATTCTTCCCTCGCAGCCAAGGATTGCATTCCACCCTAGCCCGAGCGCCGCCCGCCCGCTTGTGGCGTTTGCGCCCTGATACCGGAAATACCGCAAATCCCCCGTCACGTGTCGGGAGGGCGGGTCGGCGGGCGATTGGCGAAACAGAACGTCGATACGGGAAATCCCGCGCGGCCCTCGCGGCCGGAAGTGGTCAGGGTGCTCATGCGCGTATTTTACCTCGACGCACCGGCGAGCACCTAATCGGGTCGATGGATTCCGTCCGATGCCGATGGTACCTGCATCGGAAGGCGATTCGCCCCCCCGATTCCGGCGTCACGTGCGAATCTGACTCTCAGTGCTTCCGGGCTTGATCCTCAACCTTCGAGCGCTTGGGCTAGAAAACTCCCGCTTCCTCAAACGTGTGCCCGGCGGCCCGCGACGTTTGTCGTCGTCAGCCGTTCGTGAGTGCCGCGGCGGGCCGAGTCGACGACAGCGTGGCCGCGCCGCCCTGTTCGAGATACCGGAACCATCGATCCAGCCGTCGCCGGGCTTTCCATGAAGCTTCTGCGCAGCGCCGCATTTGTTGAATCCGGGTCAGGTTCCGTTCCATGGCGTCCACACTTATCCGGGCGGCACCCGAGCGATCCAGAAGCGAGGTTTTCAGCGCCTGGTAGAGAGTCTCGACACTCGATGCGACCTGCTCGACCGCGAAGGGCGCGGTAGCCGCCTCGAGCGGAATGTCGCCGGCCGCAAGGCTTTCAAGTACGATTTGCCGCATCTGTCGCGTCTCGCCCTCCTCGTTTGCATGATGCACTGGGATTGTGTCCCCGCTCAAAGCCGCAGACAGGCGTGCCAGGTCCTCGAGGTGCTGCACGCCGCGAATGACGTCGGGAATGGCTCGGGCTACGTCGGGTGTCATCTGCTCCTTGTTCATCTCCTCGATGAACGTCCGCACCGTCTGGCCGAGTCTGAAAATTCCGCTCAGCTTCCCCTGGAGCGCCGCGTGATCTACCGTGGCTCCTTCCGATACGCCGATGCGTGCGATCTCATGCGCGATTTGCGACATGCGTGCGGCTTCGAGCAAGATACCGCGCAACGCGAGCTGCGGCACCTGGCGCACGGTCGGGTCCAGATGCCGCGGTCGCCCGACCTTCTCCTCCAGATTGACGAAACGCCTTTCCAGCCATGCGACAAGCCACGGCGTCAACGGGTAGATGAGGACGAGCCCGAGACAGTTGAATAGCGTGTGGAACACCGCAAGTGCGAGCACATCGTCGGGTGCTTCGCCGGACATGCCGACGAGCCACTGGCTGAGCGAGAGGAGCGGGTGAAGCAGGACCACGGCAACGCCACTGGTCAGGACGTTGAAGGCGATATGCGCCGCAGCCACCCGCTTGGCCGATGGTGTCGTCGACAATGCCGCAAGAGCTGCCGTGGAAGTGGTTCCGATATTGGTGCCGATCACCGCAGCGGCCGAGAGGACCGTCGGCAGCTCCGCGCTGGAACTGGCCGTCAGCACGATCGCTATCGCTGCGCTGGACGACTGAGTCAGGATCGTGAGCGTCATACCGATCAGGAGAAAGGTAGCGACCCCCAGCCACGGCGAATGGCCGAGGGCGACGATCTCCGCCGGCACCGACACTGCTGCGAAGCCCTGCTGCAGAAAGCCGATGCCAAGAAAAAACGTGCCGAAGCCGGCTATCGCCTGGCCGAGACCCGACAGCCTCGGCCGCCCCCCCGCGACCAGTCGCGCGATCATGCCGCTTCCGATCAGCGGCAGCGCGAGAGCGACCATGTCGACCTTGATGCCCACGGTGGCGACGAGCCAGCCTGTCATGGTCGTTCCGACATTCGTCCCGAATACCACCCACACGGATTGAGTGAGGGAGAGCAAGCCGGCATTGACGAAACCGATGGTCGCCACGGTCACCGCACTCGACGACTGAACGACGGAGGTGATCACCAAGCCGACCGAAAGCCCCCGCAGGGGAGAGCTGGTGGCCGATCTCAGCATTGCCTGGAGCGCGTCGCCCGCCGCGATTTTCAGGCCGTCGGTCATCATCCGCATGCCGATGAGGAAAAGGCCGATGCCGCCGAGGAGCACGGAGATCGTCATACTCGCGTTCCAACGAAGAAAGCGCGATTTGTCAAATGCGACGGGGTCGAAGCGGCTCCATGACGCCAGCGAGGGAGGTCGCCGATCACTAAATCCCCATCATGGTTTGCAAGAACGATCAGCAAAGGACACTCGTCGCCGGTCAAGGAGGAAATCGGCGGCAACTGGCGTTCCCGATCTTGTGCCGAATTGGCGGACGGGGTGAGATTCGAACTCACGGTACCGTTGCCGGTACGGCGGTTTTCAAGACCGCTGCCTTAAACCACTCGGCCACCCGTCCCGCGGCGCTGTATAACATAGGCCGTCATGTTGTTCCGTCGATCCTTCTGCATCGGCTTTGCCGGTGCTTCCGTGCCGGGGCTGGGCGCAACGACGGCCGTTGCGCAGGACGCCAAGTTTGCCGCCTGGCTCGCCGGCGTGCGCCAGGAGGCGCGGCAGGCCGGCGTCGATGGGCAGACCCTCGATGCGGCGCTGATCAATGTCGAGCCGATCCCGCGGGTGTTGGAGCTGGCGCGCAACCAGCCCGAATTCAAGATGACCTTCGCGCGCTACCTCGAGATCGTCGTCTCCGAGGAGCGGGTGAGGCGGGGGCGCGAACTGCTGCCCGAGCACCGCGCAGTCATCGAGCAGTTCTCCGGCCCGGCCGGCATACCGGCCGAGGTGGTGGTCGCGCTGT
>CAZCQH010000116.1:0-7625 GCA_964500805.1 uncultured Hyphomicrobiaceae bacterium | reverse complement strand
GCAGATAGCCTTTCCAATAGGCCCGATGTCTCTTGGCCATAACGCAATACCTGGGTTGGACGGCAGAGAAGCCACCATATCTTGTACATATAACGCAGCAAAGCGGCAAAACGATCAGTCGCGACTGAGGATTGCCAACGCTGCTTGAGCATTCGGTGCGGCACTGACCCTTGCTGACGTTGGATACAAGAGCGGCTATAAGCAGATGCAACATCAAACGTATCATCACGAACGCAGCGCAGAGAAAGTCGCCATCCGAGGCACGGACTCAACAAGACATAAAGCGATGCTCTTCGATGTCTGCACTGCGGCCCCTCTATTACCGGACGTGGTAGGCGACGCGCTCCGCGTCGCCGATCGCGCGGCCCTCGATGTCGCCTTGGGAGACGCTGCATCCGAGACAGGTTCGCGCCACATCTAGGCAGCCTTCCGTTGCGCCGGACCGCGATGGCGCAGCGCGTCGACCACCAGCGAGAATGCTGCCGATGACTGGCAGCGGCTCGGGTAGAACAGGTGGTAGCCGGAGTAGGGCGGGCACCAGTCGCCGAGCACGCGCTGCAACTTGCCTTTCGCAATGTGCGGCTAGACCATTCCTTCCGGCGCATAGGCGAGCCCCGACCCGGCGAGCGCCGCCTTGATCAGCTGCGATGTCGCATTGAACGTGAGCTGGCCATCGACGCGCACGCGCAGCTCCCGATCACTCTTCTCGAACTCCCAGACGTAGACGTTGCCGTGGGTCGGCAGGCGCAGATTGATGCAATTGTGTCCGATCAGGTCCTGCGGCTTCGTGGGCTCGGGCCGCGTCTTGAAGTAGGAAGGAGACCCGACCACTGCCATGCGCATGTCCGGCCCGATGCGGAGCGCGATCATGTCCTCCGCCACCTGCTCCCCACTCCTCACGCCGGCATCGTAGCCGTCGGCGACGATATCTCTGAGGCCGTAGTCGACGCACATCTCGACCTTGATGTCAGGATACGCACGCAGCAGCTTGGCCAGCTTCGGCATCAGCACCGCGTCGATGGCATACTCCGTTGCCGTGATCCGGACGGTACCAGCGGGCTTCTCGCGAAGCTCGGCTACGGCGGCCAGTTCGGCATCGATCTCTTCGAACCTCAGCTCGACGGTTCTGAGGAGACGCGCGCCCGCCTCGGTCGTTGCGACGCTTCTGGTCGTGCGGGTGAGAAGACGAACGCCGAGTCGGGCCTCGAGCTGACGGAGAGACTGGCTCAGTGCCGATTGCGAGACACCGAGCTTTGCTGCCGCTCTGGTGAAGCTGCGCTCGCGCGCGACCGCGATCAATGCCCGTAGCTCATACAGGTTTCCGCGGCCCATTCATCAGCTCCGCTTATAGGTTCATGCAGATTATTGCGGCTAATCCCGCCCAAGGCCCACCCCAAGTATTCGTCACAGCCAATCGCCGGCCGCGCCCAAAGATGAGGCGGCCTGCAATGGATCAATAGCGAGGATCGCGCGTTCTCTGGACTGAATGCTCTGACTTGCCGGCCGGCAGCATCGTCGAGTCGCTCACGCGCTACGGAGGATTGATATGCCATCCGATCTCGAGCTGGAGCTGTCAAGGCGCGACCTGATGATCACGGCAGCCGCCGCATCAGTCGCTCTGCCAGTGGCACCCACGCCCGCCCTTGCACAGACCGTCCCTGCCGGAGTGCCCGCCATGACCAAAGTGTACCTCAACGTGAACGGGACGAGGCGCGAGCTCGAGCTCGACACGCGCACCACACTGCTCGACGCCTTGCGTGAGCACCTGCATCTGACGGGCGCTAAGAAGGGCTGCGGCCTCGGCCAGTGCGGGGCCTGCACGGTGCTGATGGACGGAAAGCGTGTGAAATCATGCCTGTCACTCGCAGCTCTCGTGGAGGGACGCGAGATCACGACCATCGAGGGCCTCGCCCATGGCGACCAGCTGCATCCGTTGCAGATCGCCTTCGTCGAGCGCGATGCGTTCCAGTGCGGCTATTGCACGCCCGGGCAGATCATGGCCGGCGTCGCCTGCATCAACGAGGGGCGTGCAGGTTCGCCGCAGGAGATCCGCGACTGGATGAGCGGCAACCTGTGCCGCTGCGGCGCCTACGACAACATCGTTGCGGCCATCCAAGATGCGGCGCGCGCCACCGGCGCTGCAACGGGTCGTGGGCAGGGAGGTTGAACCATGCATCCCTTCATTCTCGAGCGACCGCGCGATCTTGCTGCCGCCATGGCGTTTGGCGCCGAGGCGGGCCGCAATGACGCCACGGTCGAATACATCGCCGGCGGCACCGACATGGTTCAGCTGCTGCAGGAGCACGTGCGCCGCCCGGAGCGGCTGGTCAGCCTCGCCGGCCTGCTGGACCGTCGCATCGAGGTCGCACCACAAAGCCTCAGGATCGGCGCGGCCGCCACCATGGCCGATGTCGCCGCGCATGCGGGCGTGGTCGAACAGTTCCCGGTCATCGCCCAGTCGCTTCTGGCATCGGCGAGCCCTCAGGTCCGCAATCAGGCGACGATGGGAGGCAACATCATGCAGCGACCGCGCTGCCCGTATTTCCGCGACGTGGGCTATGCGGCGTGCAACAGGCGTGCGCCGGGAACGGGGTGCGCCGCCCAGGGCGGTGATAACCGCTGGCATGCCGTGCTCGGCACGGGCAATTGCATTGCGGCCCATGCGTCGGACCTTGCCGTGGCGCTGGTCGCGCTCGACTCGTCGGTGGATCTGCAGGGCCCCAATGGCCGGCGATCGCTGCGGCTCGACGACTTCTATCGCCTGCCCGGCGACACGCCGCACATCGCGACCGTGCTCCAGCCCGGCGAGGTGATCACCGCCATCACGGTGCCGGCCACCCCGGCGGCGCGGAGCTCGCATTACCTCAAGGTGCGCGATCGCGCCTCGTTCGAGTTCGCGCTGGTATCGGCTGCCGTCGGGCTCGAGCTGGACGGCACACGAATCCGCCAGGCCCGCGTCGCCCTCGGCGGTGTCGGGACGAAGCCCTGGCGTGTGCCGCGCGTGGAGGCGGCACTGGCCGGGCAAAGCCTCGACCCGGGAGCGCTGCGGGCAGCTGCAGCCCTCGCCACCGAAGGCGCGCAGGGCTTCGGTCACAACGACTTCAAGATCGAGCTCATGCAGCGCGTGATAGTTCGCGCCATCGAGACCGCGGGAGGCCGCGCATGACCACCAACGTCATCGGCCAGCCGGTCAGCCGCGTGGACGGCCGTGCAAAAGTGACCGGCACGGCCACATACGCCGCCGAGTTCGACAGACCGAGACTGGCCCACGCGGCCATCGTGCGCAGCACGATCGCGAACGGCCGCGTCATGTCCATCGATAGCGCCGTCGCGGAACGAGCGCCCGGCGTCATCGCGGTCCTCACGCATGGCAACGCGCCCCGGCTCGCCTATCGGGAGCACAAGGGCGCAGTGGACCCCGCGGTCGGTGAGCGTCTGCACGTGCTGCAGGACGACCAGGTCAATCATCAGGGCCAGCCGATCGCCCTTGTCGTTGCCGAGACGCTCGAGCAGGCCGAACACGCGGCCACGCTGCTGCGCGTCACCTATGCGCCGGGAACCGCAATGACCGACGTGACGCGCGTTGCGCCGGTGCTGCCGACGCAGCAGAAGACCGATCAGGGCGAGTCGCGGCCACCCTCGACGCGCCGCGGCGACCCGGAGCGAGCCCTGGCCGCCGCCGAGGTGAAGGTCGATCAGATCTACGTGATCCCGCGCGAGAACCACAACCCGATCGAGCTGCATGCCACCATCGCCGCGTGGGACGGCGACCGCCTGACGCTGTGGGACAAAACGCAGTGGGTCAACAACACCGCGGCCGAGATCGCCGCCGTGTTCGGCATTGCGACGGAGGACGTGCGGGTCATCTCGCCCTTCGTCGGCGGCGCGTTTGGCTCTGCCCTCCGCACCTGGCCGCACGTCACGTTGGCGGCGCTCGGTGCGCGCGTGACCGGCCGGCCGGTCAAGGTGATGCTGACGAGGCGCGAGATGTACTACGGCGTCGGCTATCGCCCGCACACCATCCAGCGCGTCGCTATCGGCGCCTCGCGCGATGGTCGGCTCGCGGCACTTCTCCACGACGGCACCCAGGAAACCTCCACCTACGAGGAGTTTTCCGAGGCGCTGCTCAACTCGAGCCGGTTCCTGCACGCATGCCCGAACGTGGACACGCATCATCGCATCGCGCGCATGAACGTTCACACGCCGACCTACATGCGCGCGCCCGGCGAGGTGAGCGGCATTTTCGCGCTCGAAAGCGCGATGGACGAGCTCGCCGTCGCACTCGACATCGATCCCGTCGAGCTGCGGCTGCGCAACGAGCCGGAACGCGACGAGTTCAAAAACCTGCCGTTCTCGAGCCGGTCCACGCGCGAATGCTACCGCGTTGCAGCCGAGCGCTTCGGCTGGAGCCGGCGCACTCCCCAGCCGCGCTCCATGCGGGACGGCCGGATGCTGATCGGCTGGGGCATGGCGACCGCCACCTACCCGATGAACTACGCCCCGGCGTCGGCCATAGCGCGCTTGCTGCCGGACGGCACGGCCGTGGTGGCGAGCGCATCGAGCGACATGGGGCCGGGCACCTGGACCTCCATGACGCAGGTCGCGGCCGAGACGCTGGGACTGCCGATCGAGAGCGTGCGATTCAACCTGGGAGACACACGTCTCCCACGCGCCCCCGTGCACGGGGGCTCGATGACCATGGCGAGCGTCGGCAGTGCGGTCCAGGCCGCGTGTCGCAAGGCGCGGGAGGACGCGCTCGCCAAAGGCGGCGCCAACAATCTGGGCGAGGCGATGCGCCGTATCGGCCAGCCGGTCGAAGCAACGGCCGACGTGAAGCCGGGCGATGAGAGTCAGCGGTTCTCGATGCATGCGTTCGGCGCCGTGTTCGTCGAGGTCGCGGTCGATCCCGACCTCGGGGAGACGCGGGTTCGCCGCATCGTCGGCGCTTATGGCGCCGGCCGCATCGTCAACCCGAAAACGACCCGCAGCCAGTGCATCGGCGGCATGATCGGCGGCATCGGCATGGCGCTGATGGAGCACTCTGTCGTGGACGCCCGAAACGGACGGGTCCCGAATGCCAACCTCGCGGAGTACGCGGTGCCGGTCCACGCCGACGCGCCGCCGGTCATGGACGTGATCTTCGTCGACGAGCACGACCCGCATGTGAACCCGCTCGGCGTCAAAGGCGTCGGCGAGATCGCAATGGTCGGGGTCGCGCCCGCGATCACCAACGCTATCTTCCACGCCACCGGCAAGCGCATTCGCGAGCTGCCGGTGACGCCGGACAAGTTGCTGTGAGGCGAATCAAAGCGGACAGGAGAACATATTGACGAGTGAACTTGGAAGCTTCGCGGGAAAAGTAGCCTTCGTCACCGGCGGGGGCACGGGCATCGGGCGAGCAGCCGCCTTGGCCTTTCGCGCGCGAGGGCGCGAGCGTGGGCGTCGCCGGCCACACTCCCGAGGAACTGGAGGAATCGGTTCAGCTGATCCAGCAAGCTGGCGGAACAGCGCTCGCCCTCTCCTGCGACGTGACGAAGAGCGATGACGTGAAGTCCGCGGTCGACAGGACGGTCCAAGCCTTCGGCCGTCTCGACTTCGCCTTCAACAACGCCGGCATCGAGCAGCCAACGAAGCCGCTCGTCGAGGTCACGGAGGATGAGTGGGATCGTCTCCTCGATGTCGAACTTCGCGGTGTCTTCCTCTGCATGAAGCATGAGATTCCGCAGATGCTCAAGCAAGGCAGCGGCGCGATCGTCAACACCGGATCCGGCGCCTCGGTCAAAGGCATCGCAGGTCAAACCGCCTACTGCGCGGCGTAATTCGGATTGATTGACCTCACGAAGGCGGCAGCTCTCGACTACGCGAAATCGAACATCCGTGTGAACGCGGTTTGCCCTGGATATGTCGACACACCCATGATGCAGCGCTTCACCGGCGGTACGCCAGAAGGGCGGCAGAACGTGATCGACAATGTGCCCGCGGGCCGTCCTGCCAGCCCGAAAGAGATCGCCAGGACTGTCGTGTGGCTGTGCTCGGACGCCGGCGCCTACGTCATCGGCCATGCCCTGGTCATCGACGGCGGTCAGATGGTCTAGCTGGCTATCCGTGCGTCCGTAGACTGCCGTCGTGCTCATCTACGCGACGTTTGCATCGGCGCTGCCTCTATGACGGCGACGCTATGGCTTAAACAAGAGGAGCTGGCGTCGGATGCCTAACCTGCTGCCGAGCGCATTCGTCATCACACTCGCACTGATCGGGCCTGCCATGGCACAACAGCGCATTCAGATTTCCTCCGGCTGGGGCACGGTCACTGCCGAGCTGGTCGACAATGATGCGGCACGATCGCTGATTCAGATGCTGCCGCTCACGATCGAGATGCGCGACCGATCCATCGCGGCCCTTGACGAAGCGCGCGACGCACTTCCGCGATAAGCTCGGACCGCAGATCGCCGTGAACGGGCTGTTGCTGGCAGGGCTGTCGCTCGCAGGTATCTGGTGGGCTTATCCGTTGCTGTGGCTTCTTCCCCTAGTGACCTGGATGCAGGTCATCACGCGTATCCGCAATATCGCCGAGCATGCAGTCGTGCCCGACGCCGATGATCCATTGCGAAACACGCGTACGACGAAGGCCAACACCCTCGAGCGCATTTTCATCGCGCCCTACTTCGTCAACTATCATCTCGAGCATCACCTGTTGCTCTACATTCCTTGCTACAACCTGCCGAAACTGCACGCCATCCTGATGCAAGGCCCGCACGCTGATCGCATGGAAGTTCAGCCTGGGTATCTGAGCGTGCTGAAGCTCGCGACCGCGAAGCCCGACGCCGATGATCGCCCCGGCGATTTGGTCAGCAACGCTCGCCGGCTCCGAGCCGGCTCCCAGGTCGGCGACGATCAGGCATCTTCGGGGGTCTGATGGTGGCTGGCGAATGACGACGCAAGTGATCTACAATGCCGAGGCCTTGGCGAGCTGTGCCGCGATCTCGGCCGCCCATTGAGGATTGCGCTGGCGCATAATCGCCGTCGGATCTCCCTTGGGGAGCGGTGCAACGCGCATTTCTTCGAGGCAAGCTCGTGCCTCCGGCAACTGACCGAGTGCGGCATGGCACATCGCTGCGGTTTCCAGTGTGAGGGCCCAGCCAGGTCGCGCCTTAAGCGCACGCTGGGCTACTGCAAGTGCCAGCTCCTTTTGTTCCGAAAAATAGAATGCCAGGGCCTGGATCCGGAACCAATGCGAGTTCTGCGGATCGAAAGGATTGAGGCGTAGACCGCGCGCCAGCGGCTCGATTGCTGCTTCGGGCTTGCCGGAGTAGAGCAGGCCCATGCCTAGTCCGACGTGGGCGAGGGCAAAGCTCGGGCTCAGCTCGACAGACTTCTCGGCGGCCCTGACCGCCTCGACGAGATTACCGAGGAACACCTGCGTCATTGCCAGCGCAAAGTGGGCGTAGGCGTTCTTTTCGTCGCGACGCACCGCTGTCAGCGCGGCAGTCAGGGATTCCCGTATCGTCGCGTCCGGGTCGGAGCACCAGCCATATGCGACGACGCCAGTGGCGCCGCGAGACACCCACATTTGCCTGATTACCCAGCTGCATCCGAGAGCCTCAAACGGGCATAGGGTTTCGGTT
>CAZCQH010000115.1:0-7713 GCA_964500805.1 uncultured Hyphomicrobiaceae bacterium | reverse complement strand
GGCGAAGCTCCCCTACGGCCTGCAAAAGCGCGTCGAGCTTGGCCGCGCGCTCGCGATGGAGCCGGAGCTGCTGCTGCTCGACGAGCCGATGGCCGGCATGAACCTCGAAGAGAAAGAGGACATGAGCCGCTTCGTCGTCACCGTCAACGATCAGCTCGGCACCACCATCGCCCTGATCGAGCACGACATGGGCGTGGTGATGGACATCTCCGACCGCGTCGTCGTCCTCGACTACGGACGCAAGATCGCCGACGGCACGCCTGACGAGGTCAAGCGCAACCAGAAGGTGATCGACGCCTACCTCGGCGTCTCGCATTAGCTCGCGATTGGAGCACGACGCATGGCCTCACTCGGCCCGGTTCTCGAGGTGCTGATCGGCGGACTGCTCTCCGGCGTGCTCTATTCGCTCGTCGCGCTGGGCTTCGTGCTGATCTTCAAGGCCTCGGGCGTCTTCAACTTTGCTCAGGGCGCGATGGTGCTGGTCGCCGGCCTCGCCATGGTGCGATCGCTCGATTTCATGGTGGCCCACGGGTTGCCTGGCTGGGCGGCGATCGTGCTCAGCCTGCTGTTCGCCGGCGCGATCATGGCGATCGTGGCGTGGATCATCGAGCGGTACGTTCTTGGGCCGCTGCTCAATCAGGACGGTCTCACCCTCTTCATGTCGACGCTCGGCGCCACGTTCGTGCTCGAAGGTGCTGCGCAAATGATCTTCGGCTCGGACGTCTATCCGCTGCGCCTTTTCCCGACCGATGCCTGGTTCATCGGCGAGAGCCTTTTCCCGGGTGGTATCCTGGTCAACAAGCTCGACGTGTGGGGCGGGCTTATCGCTGGCATTCTGGTTGGGGGGCTCGCGCTGTTCTTCCAGTACACCAAGACGGGCCGGGCGCTGCGCGCCGTTGCCGACGACCACGCCGCTGCGCAATCGGTCGGCATCCCGATCAGCTGGATCTGGTTCGTCGTCTGGTTCGTGGCCGGTCTGGTGGCGCTTGTTGCCGCGACGGTCTGGGGCACCAAGCTCGGAGTGCAGTTCTCGATCACCTTTCTCGCGCTGAAGGCCCTGCCGGTTCTGATCATCGGCGGCTTCACCTCGGTGCCGGGCGCCATCATCGGCGGCCTCATCGTCGGGGCGGGCGAGAAGCTCGCCGAGGTTTATCTCGGCGCTCAGATCGGCGGCGGCATCGAGTACTGGTTCGCCTACGTGCTTGCGCTGGCGGTTCTGTTGGTGCGCCCGCAGGGCCTCTTCGGCGAGAGGATTATTGAACGGATTTAGTTGGTAGTTGGTAGTTGGTAGTTGGTAGTTGGTAGTTGGTAGTTCGTAGTTGGTAGGGAAAGAAGTTTTTATGGCGGCATACAGAGAGTTGAAGGTCTGGCAGGTCAGTATGGATCTGGTGCAAAGCACTTACGAGCTCACAAAGAGATTTCCACGTGAGGAACTCTATGGCCTCACTGGTCAGATGCGCCGCGCAGCGGTTTCGATCCCTTCAAACATCGCGGAAGGTTATGGCCGCGAGCAGAAAGGTTTCATCGCGCATTCACTTCGCGTTGCGCTTGGTTCAGCCCGCGAGCTCGAGACGCAGCTCTTGATCGCCCTTAGGTTGAAATTCCTGGGCGGCAATGATGCTTCGAATGCTCAAAAGCAATGTGATGAAGTTGGGAAGATGCTTCGAGGCCTCATTAGGTCAGTAGAAGAGAGCCAGTGAAGTCCGAAACGACCAACTACGAACTACCAACTACGAACGACCAACGAGCGCAGAATGCTTTACCGCGAAGCAGGCCAATTCAAAGCGTCATACCAGTCGGACATGGCGATCTTTCCGATTCGCCAGGACCGGATCGCGCTGTGGCTGCTTCTGGCGTTCGCGTTCATCGGCGTTCCGCTGATGGCCCACTTCCACATCTGGCCGTTCGGCTCGGAGTACATGCTGAGGGCCCTGCTGCTGCCCTTCCTGATCCTGGCGCTCGCCGCCATCGGCGTGAACATCCTGATCGGCTATTGCGGCCAGATCTCGCTCGGCTCCGGTGCCTTCATGGCGATCGGCGCCTATATGGCCTACAAATTCGGCACCGGGTTGCCCGAGATCGGCCTCGCACCCTTGCCTGTGCTTGCAAGCATTCTTCTTGGCGGATTGGCAGCAGCCCTCGTCGGTGTGCTGTTCGGCATCCCTTCGCTGCGGATCAAGGGTCTCTACCTGGCGGTCGCAACCCTTGCTGCGCAGTTCTTCTTCGATTGGGTGTTCCTGCGCGTGAAGTGGTTCACCAACTATGCGCCATCAGGCTCGGTCTCGGCGCCTGAGCTGAGCTTTTTCGGCTATGTCGTGAGCACGCCGACCGAGAAATATCTCCTGGCCTTGAGCTTCGTCACCGTCTTCGCGCTCATCGCCAAAAATCTGGTCCGCGGAGCGATCGGCCGCCAGTGGATGGCTATTCGCGATATGGACATCGCCGCCGAGCTGATGGGGATCCGCCCCTTCTACGCCAAGCTCACCGCCTTCGCCGTCTCGTCATTCATCATCGGTGTCGCCGGAGCCCTCTGGGCGTTCGTCTATCTCGGCGCCTGGGAGCCGCTCGCCTTCTCGATCGACCGGTCGCTGCAGCTCCTCTTCATGGTGATCATCGGCGGCCTTGGCACGATCCTCGGCTGCTTTCTCGGCGCAGCGTTCATCCTGTTGGTGCCTATCTTTCTCAACCTGGTGCCGACCCAAATCGGTGTGCCGCTCTCGACCGAGACGATCACCCATCTCGAGTTCATCATCTTCGGCAGTCTGATCTGCTTTCTGCTGATCAAGGAGCCGCATGGCTTCGCGCGGCTTTGGGCGCTCGCGAAGGAGAAGCTCAGGCTTTGGCCGTTCCCTTACTAGCAGGGCGCGGCTCTCGATCCCGGTTTGCCGCCTGCGGTGCGGTGGCGCCGGTTTGAAGGAACGGCCCGCAACAGCATCACGACTGCCTCCGTCGCGGTCGTGCTGGACATGGAGGAAGAGATGAAGAAAACCATCGGTGCAGCCCTCGTGGCCGCCGCCGCAATCGCGGCAGCCACCCCAGCCTTCGCCCAGGGAGGCGAGCAGTTCCTGCCCGTCCTTTCCTACCGCACGGGCGCCTACGCCGTGAACGGCGTGCCGTTCGCAAACGGCCAGATCGACTACTTCGCGCTCATCAACGAGCGTGACGGCGGCATCAACGGCGTCAAGCTGACGTGGGAGGAATGCGAGACGGGCTACGCCACCGACAAAGGTGTCGAGTGCTATGAGCGCCTGAAAGGCAAGGGGCCCACCGGCGCCGGCTATTTCTCCCCGCTCTCGACCGGCATCACATTCGCGCTGACCGAGAAGGTTCCAGGCGACAAGATCCCGTTGTTGACGCTGGGCTATGGCCGCTCCGAGAGCCGCAACGGTGCTGTCTTCCCGTGGAACTTCATCGCGCTCGGCAGCTACTGGACGGCGGCCGACGTCGCCATCCAGCACATCGCCAAGGAGCTTGGCGGCGCGGCCAACCTCAAGGGCAAGAAGATCAGCCTCGTCTATCACGACAGCCCCTACGGCAAGGAGCCGATCCTCGCTCTCGAGACGCTGGCCGCCAAGTACGGCTACACGTTCAAAGGCGTTCCCGTCACGCATCCGGGCGTCGAGCAGAAGTCGCAGTGGCTCGCCATCCGCCAGGACCGTCCCGACTACGTGCTGCTCTGGGGCTGGGGCGTGATGAACGGCACTGCGATCAAGGAAGCCGCCGGTGTCGCGTTCCCGCGTGACAAGATGATCGGCGTGTGGTGGTCGGGCGCTGAGCCCGACGTGCAGCCCGCCGGCGAGCAGGCCGTCGGCTACAAGGCGCTGATGCTTCAGCATCCAGCCGGCGAGTTCGCCGTCCACGCCGACGTCAAGAAGCACCTGATCGACAAGGGCAAGAGCCTGGCCAAGGAGGACTTCGCGCAGGTTCTCTACAACCGCGGTCTCGTGAACTCGTTCATCGGAACCGAGGCCATTCGCACGGCGATGAAAAAGTTCGGCAACAAGCCGCTGACGGGCGAGCAGATCCGCTGGGGCTTCGAGAACCTGGACATCACCGAGGCACGCATCAAGGAAGCAGGCTTCGATGGCATGCTGAAGCCGCTCAAGCTCTCGTGCGCCGATCACCAGGGTGCCGACGTCGCTCGCGTGCAGCAGTGGGACGGCAAGGCCTGGAAGATCATCTCGGACTGGTACACCGCCGACCGCTCGGTGCTCGACAAGCTCGTCGCCGAGCAGTCCGAGAAGTACGCAGCCGAGAAGAAGATCGAGAAGCGCGACTGCTCGAAAGAGAGCTGAAAATGAGGGAGTAGGGGAATGGGAGCAGGCCGCCGGCTTGCTCAAAGTTTCCCTACTCCTCACCCCAATTCGCCTACTTCCAACTCCCTCGTCCCTGGGAAAGACCAATGTTGGCACCAGCGCCTCAGCAAGCGACGGCCCGGCCCATCCTCGATGTGAAGAACATCGAGGTGATCTACGACCACGTGATCCTCGTCCTCAAAGGCGTGTCGCTGGTGGTCCCCGAGGGCGGCATCGTCGCAATCCTCGGGGCCAATGGAGCCGGCAAGTCCACGACGCTGAAGTCGATCTCCAACCTGCTCAAGGCCGAGCGCGGCGAGGTCACCAAAGGCTCCATCCATTTCAAGGGCGAGCGCATCGACGACCTGACCCCAAACGACCTCGTCAAGCGCGGCTGCATCCAGGTCATGGAAGGCCGTCATTGCTTCGGCCATCTCACGATCGAGGAAAACCTGCTGACGGGCGCCTTCACGCGCAAGGACGGCCGCGCCGGCACGCAGCGCGAGCTCGAAAAGATCTACACCTACTTCCCGCGCCTCAAGGATCGGCGCACATCGCTCGCTGGGTACACCTCCGGCGGCGAGCAGCAGATGTGTGCAATCGGGAGGGCCCTGATGTCGGGTCCGAACATGGTGCTCCTCGACGAGCCCTCGATGGGCCTGGCGCCGCAGATCGTCGAGCAGATCTTCGAGATCGTGAAGGACATCAACCAGAAGGAGCGGGTGTCGTTCCTGCTCGCCGAGCAGAACACCAATATGGCGCTCAAGTACGCGACCTACGGCTACATTCTGGAGAACGGCCGCATCGTCCTCGACGGGGATGCCGCGACACTGCGCGACAACGCCGACGTCAAGGAGTTCTACCTCGGCGTCGCCGGCGGCGCGCGCAAGTCGTTCCGGGATTTCAAGAGCTATAAACGGCGCAAGCGCTGGCTTGCGTGACAGCTCGCATCCCGCGATGATCAACCGGTCTGACCTGACGACATCAGCCGCCGTAACGGCGGTGCAAGGAACGCACGCATGGACGACAAGCACTTCGATCACCTCGAGACGCGGTCACCTGAAGCCCGTGAGCAATCGCAATTCGGAATGCTGCCCGCAATGCTGCGCAGGGCGATCGAGGCGGCACCGGGCTGGGCCGAACAGCTGAAGGGCGTGGATCCAAGTGCTGTGACCAGCCGGGAGGCGCTCGCGACGCTGCCGGTGCTGCGCAAGAGCTCCCTCAAGGACCGGCAGAAGATCCGCCCGCCGCTCGGCGGCTTCGCAACGGCGTCGGGCAGCGGCATCGGCCGACTCTTCATGTCGCCGGGGCCGATCTTCGAGCCGGAGGGGAAGGGGACCGACTGGTGGCGCATGGCGCGCACGCTCTACGCCGCCGGCGTTCGCTCGACCGATGTCGTGCACAATACCTTTGCCTATCACCTGACGCCGGGCGGCTGGATCATCGACAACGGCGCCCGGGCACTTGGCTGCACGGTGATCGCCGCTGGGCCGGGCAATACCGAGCAGCAGCTCGAAGTGATCGAGCTCCTGAAGCCCACCTGCTATGCCGGCGTGCCGGACTACCTGAAGATCCTGCTCGACAAGGCCCGCGAGATGAAGCGCGACGCTTCGTCAATCAAGAAGGCGCTGGTCTCGGGCGGCGCGCTGTTCCCGTCGCTCCGGGCTGAGTACAGGGATCGCGGCATCGCCTGCTACCAGTGCTACGCGACGGCCGACGTCGGCGTCGTGGCCTACGAAAGCCCGGGTCCTGACGGCTCGGTCGAGGGCATGATTCTCGATGAGGGCGTAATCGTCGAGATCGTGCGGCCGGGCACCGGCGATCCCGTGCCGGCCGGCGAGGTGGGAGAGATCGTCGTCACCTCGTTCAACCGCGATTATCCGATGATCCGGTTCGCGACCGGCGATATGTCGGCGATCCTCCCGGGTGCCAGTGCCTGCGGGCGCACGAACGCGCGCATCAAGGGCTGGCTCGGCCGCGCTGATCAAACGACCAAGGTCAAGGGCATGTTCGTTCATCCCGAGCAGGTGGCCGAGGTTGCCAAGCGCCATCCCGAGCTAGCGCGGCTGCGCCTGGTCGTCGGCCGCTCCGGCGAACAGGACACGATGGTCCTCAAGGCCGAGGCTGAGAAGCCGGACCCGGCTGTTGCCGGACGCATCGCCGCGACGGTGCAGGCCATCACCAAGCTCAAGGGCGAGGTGGAGCTGGTCCCGCCCGGCAGCCTGCCTAACGACGGCAAGGTCATCGCGGACGAGCGGACTTACGGGTGATGCGATGGACGCGCCTATCTTTGGCGGGTTCAGCTTGCCGTGATTGCATCGGAATCGATGCTAAAAGCTTTGTTTTGCACAGCGTCCTGCTGATGTGTTCTCTTGAAGTATTGCCACCACAGCGAAGCAGTTAGCTCGCGCGATGGCCTTGTTACGCCGACCCACCGAAATTATGCGTGGGTATTGCTTGACGCAGTAGAGGTGACTGCATGAAGACCGTGAACTTGCCGATTGGCATCGCGTGCATCGCCCTTTCCGCATGCGCGACTAGTCCGCCCCAACTGGAGTTCAGCAAGGCAGGTGTTCCGCAGTCACAGGTGGAGGCAGACGCGGCTGACTGTTGGAACTATGCGCTGAATTCGCCTGCCGGACGCCAGAATGCCGACATGGTGAATGGATCACGCATATTGGGTGGCGGTGTCTTTGCTGCTGCGAACATGGCAGCAGAGAAATCGGCCAGCAATAACGATCCCAAAAAGGATCTGGGAAACTGGGATTCACACAAAAACTGCATGACCCAAAAAGGCTATTCCGTGAAATTGGCCGGCTAATGGGGACAGATCCGCGCCGGCGAGCAGGACACGATGGTCCTCAAGGCCGAGGCTGAGAAGCCGGACCCGGCTGTTGCCGGACGCATCGCCGCGACGGTGCAGGCCATCACCAAGCTCAAGGGCGAGGTGGAGCTGGTCCCGCCCGGCAGCCTGCCTAACGACGGCAAGGTCATCGCGGACGAGCGGACTTACGGGTGAGGGGCCGGGCTCGGCTGGGGCAGTCACGAATGGCACCCGATTGCGGTTGCTGCAGCTGCAACTGAGCTGTGAGTGATAAGGGCCAGAATCTGGGAAAGTGTACCTAGAGAAAAAACGCCCGATTTTGGGGTCTACGCCGCACGCACGTGAGGCTGGAGAGGGGTGCTTTTCGGTGGCTACCCCCATAGCCATCCGGCCCGAAAACGCGCCAGCGTCAATTCTAGCCCATGACAAATCGATTTTGCTCGGCGGCGGGCGGTCGGGGATGCGGCTTGGCACGAAAATCAAGGCTGGTGGGCCGCCGGGAAAGGCCGAAATGTGCGAGAAAATTGGATACAATTGTACCTGATTACCCAGCTGCATCCGAGGTTCGCCACAAGTGGTTGATATCGTTCTGCT
>CAZCQH010000114.1:0-7732 GCA_964500805.1 uncultured Hyphomicrobiaceae bacterium | reverse complement strand
GTCACGCAGACCGACACCGCGGGTAACACCTCGTCGGCGACGGCGGCGGGCTTCACCGATACGCAGGCGCCGGTCGCGCCGGCAGCCAATTCCACCACGCAGAACGCAAATGGCACGGTGACTGTCGCCGGTACCGGCGAGCCCGGATCGACCGTGACGGTCACGTTCTCTGATGGCTCGACGGTTACGGTCAGGGTCGGGACTGACGGGAGCTATAGCGTGACCTCGTCCAGGGCCCAGATCAGCGGTGCCATTGCCGTCACCCAGACCGACCGCGCCGGCAATACATCGGTTTCAACCCGTGTTGAGTTCGTTGCCAAGCTCACGACTGACCCAATACTGATTGGCCAGCCGGTGATGCCGCTGTCGGTGGCCAAATCGGTTGTCAACGTTGGGAATGTCGGCGGTGAGTTCGTCCCCCCACCTGCGCTGCTGGTCGAATCCCTCCGCTTGACACAAAGTTGGAACGACGATCAGCCCCGATCCAGTGGGTGGCGAACGAACTCTGAGGGCTGGCGCGATATCGTATACCGGGGCACGCTTCCGTTCAGCGCTGAGGATGGCATCCGCTTGGACGTTCAGGTTCGCAATGGGCTCCTCACGGTTCTGCTCCGCAGCTACTTGAGTGCCAGCGAGGCGCTCGTCGTGAGTTCGCATATCACGATGGCTGATGGGACTCCATTGCCAGACTGGCTTGAACAGTCCTCTGCCAGCATGTTCCACGGGTGGGTACCAGCGCATGCATCCACACTCGATCTTCGCGTGGAACTGCTGCTGGGCGACGGCCGGACGATCGTGCGCTCGCTGCAACTGGATCCGGTGAGAGGCGACATCAGGTTCCTCCCGGACAACCGAGCGGAATTGCCACCCACCTTCGATGATCAACTGCAGACGCTCGCCAGCGTCAGCGATACTGCTGCGGCAGACCTTGCGGCAATCCTCGCAGCTGCTGCCGTGGAGAGCCCGTGAAGACACCGCGCGAGAAGGGCGAATGCATGCTGATGTGTTCGCCCCTCGCTCAAGGCTTCCAACCGTATTCCCGCTGCGCGTGCTCTCGCGTGACGTATCCGTCGGCCACGTCCTCGGCGATGGCTTTCGGATCGCGCCGGCCGGGCGGACCATAGCCGCCAGCACCCGAGAGGCAGAAGCTCAGAATGTCGCCCTTCTTGATGGGGCGCGTTTCCTTGGAGTGGAGCTTCTCGCCGTTGCCGCCGTTCCCGTAACCAGGCGGATTGAGGAGGCTTTCGGCGCGCGCGCCGGGCTTCCCACCGAAGATTCCGTATGGCGCAAAGACATGCCGGTCGCCGAGGTGCGAGAGCGTCGCGGTCGAGTTCAGAAGCTCGATGTCCTTCCGGATGCCGCAGCCGCCACGCCACTGCCCGGCGCCGCCCGAGTCCGGAATGAACTCGAAACGGTGGATGCGCACGGGATTGTGTGTCTCGTGCACCTCCACGGGGATGTTCGAGCAGTTCATCACCGGGCTCATGCCCTCAAGGCCATCTTTTCCCTGCTGACCGCCGTAGCCCGCGAGCGAAACGTCGTACATTACGAACGGACGCCCCGTGCGGTCGTCGATACCGCCGATGTTCGGGTTCGACCAGTGCGAGAAGGCACCCATGGCGCGATGCGGCAGGGCCTTCGCCAAGGCGCCGTTGATCGTGTCGAAAATGCGGATTTGCAGAATAGGACGCCCGCCGGAGGGAGCGGGAAACTTCGGGTTGAAAAAGCAGCCCTCGCGAATGTTCAGCTTGATCGGCCGCATGCTGCCTTCGGTCTGCGGCTCCAGCGCGTTGCAGAACGTCTTGATGGCGAAGACGGCATAGGCGCGCGTGTAATTGATGTAGGAATTGATGGCGGCTGGCACGGCATCCGACGATCTCGAAAAGTCAAACGCGACTTCGCCCTTGCCGTCGAAGCTGATGTCGACGGCCATCTTGATCGGCTCGGTGCCCGGGCCGTAGTCGTCCATGTAGTCTTCGAAGCTGTACGTGCCGGCGGGAACCTTGGCGAGGTTCTCGCGCATCTGCGCTTCCGAGCGGGCGAGAATGGTCTCGTAGGCACGCTCGACCGTTTCGACACCATAATCGCGGAACATTTGAGCAAGCCGCGTTGCGGCCGTCAGATTCGCCGTGTGCTGGGCGAGGAGGTCACCACGCACCTTGTCGGGAACGCGGACGTTACCGAGAACGATGCGCATGATGTCGTCGTCGATCTTGCCTTCGCGCACGAAGCGGACGGGCAGGATGCGGAGACCCTCCTGGTAGGACTCGGTGACTCCATGCACCTTCTGCGAGCCAGGCGCTGCGCCACCCATATCGACCTGGTGCGCCGAGCAGCAGACGAAGCCGACAAGCCGGCTTTCCAGGAACACCGGCATGATCTGATAAGTATCCGGGAAGTGCCCTGCACCGATGAAGCTGTCGTTGACCAGGATCGAATCGCCAGGCTTCAGCGAGCCGGCTGGGAAGTAGCGCAGCACGTGCTTCGCCATGAATGGCATCGAGCCGAGATGACCAGGGCTGAAGTTGCCCTGCGCGATCATTACCGCGTCCTTGTCGAAGAGTGCCGTGGCGAAGTCATCGCCTTCGCGAACACCCTCCGAGAAGGCCGTATTGCGCAACGTCACACCGAGCTCTTCGGCGATCGAGAGCACAGTGTTCCAGATCACAGTGAGCGTAATGGGATCGACTGATGGAGCGGTGCCGTTGCTCGGCTTGATTGCGGCACTCGTCATGCGCGGCTCTCCTTGGCGATGTCGATAATGATATGGCCGTCTGCGCTCATCCGCACAGAATCACCCGGCGGCACGACAATAGTGCAGTGTTGATCGTCGATGATGACAGGACCGGCAATCGCCTTCCCATCATAGATCACGGCCCGATCGAGAACACGCGTCTCGATGAGACCGCCCGCTTCCGGGAACCAGGCGCGCCGTGCCTGATCGCTTCCGAATTGCGTGGCACCGCTCGGCGCAGCGGTGAATGTGAAGCTATCGCCGCGCGGCTCCGTTGCAACGAGCGTCCAGTCGACGCCTTCCACGACGCCCTGATCGTCGACGAACTTGTTCTTGCGAAGATAAGCGGCGCGGAAGGCCTCGACAACTTTTGCGCCATATCCTGCATCGACGGGGCCGGGCGGCAGATCGACATGAATCTCGAAACCCTGCCCAGCGTACCGCATCTGTGCATAGCGTGACCACTGCGGTTCGCCCGTCTGACCGACGCGGCGCATTTCCTCTCGCGCCTGCCGTTCGAGCTGAACATAGAGTTCGGCAACAAGCGGCATCACACCATCCGTGTCGAGGCGAACGACGCGCGTCGCCGTAACGTCGATGCGAGGGATGGCCTGCAGGAGACCAATAGCCGAACCGACACCAGCACCATTTGGCACAATGACTTGCGGAATGCCCGCGCGGCGCGCAATCCGTGCCGCGTGCAACGGTCCAGCGCCGCCAAATGCCACCATCGCGTAGTTCCGGGGATCACGGCCGCGTTCCACGGAAACGAGGCGCAGCGCGTTCTCCATGTTCGTTGTGGCGATCAGATGCACACCCCAGGCCGCCTCCAATGCGGAGACACCGAGCGGGCGCGCAATGTCCTCCTCGATCCCGCGCACCGCACCTTCGACATCGAGCGCCATCGTACCGGCATTGAAGCTTTTCGGCGAGATGTAACCAAGCACAACGTTGGCGTCGGTGATCGTCGGTTTCGTGCCTCCGCGGCGATAGCAGATGGGGCCCGGATCGGCGCCCGCGCTCTCCGGCCCGACCACGATCATGCCGCGTTCGACCCGAGCAACACTGCCGCCACCAGCGCTGATCTCGAGCATCTCGATCGCGGGGACATTGAGCGGCAGGCCGCTGCCGCGTTTGGCACGCACCAGGTCAACCTCGAACATAGGCATGATCGCCGGCGTGCCGTTATCAATGGCGCCGAGCTTGGCCGTCGTGCCACCCATGTCGAACGTGATGACATGGCTGCGGTCCAATGCGCGAGCGATCTCGGAACACATCACAATGCCCGCCGCCGGCCCGGACTCGATTATTCGGACCGGAAAGTCGCGCGCTACCGCGGGAGATACCAGCCCGCCGTTCGATTGCATGACAAGCAGACGGTTTTCCGCTCCGAGATCGGCCAGAGCCCTTTCCAGGCTCTCGAGGTACCCATCAACCATCGGCATAACGTAGGCATTCGTTACGGTTGTCGAGGTGCGCTCGTACTCGCGGAACTTGGGCGAGATTTCCGAGGAGATGGAGACGGCGATCTGCGGCGCGCGCTCTCGGAACCGGTCGCGGATGCGCTTCTCGTGCTCGGGATTGGCATAGGCATGGAGCAAGGCAACGGCGACCGTCACCCTGCCCGCGGCCACCATGGCGTCAATCGCACGGTCGACAGAGGCCAAATCCAGCGGCGTCACCACCGATCCATCCGGCGACGCGCGCTCCTTTACCTCGACGATGTGGCGGCGCTGCACGAGCGGCTTGGGCTTGTCGATGTAGAGATCATAGGTCTCGTAGCGTTTCTGACGGCCGATGATCAGGACATCCCGAAAACCTTCCGTAGTTACAAGCCCGGTTGCGGCACCCTTGCGCTCCAACACCGCGTTGGTGGCAACGGTGGTCGCGTGCAGCAACTGCGCGATATCTCGACCCCCGACCTTTGCCTCGCGCAAGATGTCCTGGAGCCCCTGGATCACCGCGGCACTGGGGTCCCCGGCCGCAGTTGGCACTTTGCGGGTGATCACGCCTCCCGTCCGGTCGTCGGTGAGGACGAAATCGGTGAACGTTCCCCCAATATCGAACGCAATGCGGATCATCACCCCTCATGCCACGTAGACGGTTCAGAGCGACCATCTTGCGGGAGGGGCCTAGCGATGGTCAAATACGGAAGTGCCGATGTCGGCCGCAACGGAGGGACCCCGCAATGCCGCAATTGCCGAACAGTCTGCATGCGCTCGATATCGCAAGCCTCGTGCATCCCCAGTCGAACCTCCGCAAGCACCTGGAGCAAGGCCCAAGCATCATTACCAAGGGCAAGGGGATCTACGTCTACGACGAGGACGGCAAGGAGTACCTGGAAGCTGCCGCGGGGCTCTGGTGCGCCTCGCTCGGCTTCGGCGTCGAACGGCTGGCCAAGGTCGCGTACGACCAGATGTGCAAGGTCGGCTACTATCACATCTACCGTTCGTCCTCGAACGAGAGCGCCATCGAGCTCGCCGCCAAGCTCCTGGAAATGGCGCCAGTACCGATGTCGAAGGTCTTTTTCCAGTGCTCCGGCTCGGAGGCGAACGACACGGCGGTGAAGGTCGTCTGGTACTACTGGCACGCCCACGGCAAGCCCGAGAAGCGCAAGATCATCGGGCGCAAGATGGCCTATCACGGCTCGACGTGCGCCGCGGCCTCGATCTCCGGCAAGCCCGACATGCATCAGGAATCGGGGCTTCCCTTCGACAATTTCCGCCATACGGAATTCCCGAACTACTACCGCAATCAGCTCGACGGCGAGTCGGAGGAGCAGTTCTCGACTCGCATGGCGCAGGCGCTCGAGGATCTGATCATCGCCGAGGGACCAGAAACGGTCGCGGCGTTCTGGGCGGAGCCGGTGATGGGTGCAGGTGGCGCAGTGCTGCCGCCCAAGGGCTACTTCGAGAAGATCCAAGCGGTTCTGAAGAAGTACGACATCCTTTTTGTCGCCGACGAGGTGATCTGCGGCTTCGGGCGCACCGGCAACATGTGGGGAAGTCAAACCTTCAAGCTGCAGCCGGACATGATCTCCTGCGCAAAGGCGCTGTCGGCAGGCCTCGCGCCGATCTCGGCGCTGCTGCTCAACGAGCGCGTGTTCCAGGCGCTCATGATCCAGAGCGACAAGGTCGGTCATTTCGCCCACGGCTACACCTACGCCGGCCACCCGGTGACGACGGCAGTCGCGCTGGAGACGCTCAAGATCTACGACGACATGAACCTCATCGGCCACGTTCAGCAGGTCGAGCGCCCGTTCCTGTCGAAGCTGCACGCGCTTGCCGAGCATCCCCTGATCGGCGAATTCCGTGGCGTTGGGCTTATCGGCGCTCTCGAGGTCGTCAAGGACAAACGCACCCGCGAGATGCATCCGGCCTCGGCGGGCGTCATGGACATCCTCGCCGCCAACGCCAAGAAGCACGGGCTCATCCTGCGCCTCGTCGGCAACCGTATCGCCTTCTCGCCGCCGCTGATCATCAACGAGGCGGAAGTTGGCGAGATGGTCCGACGCCTCACGTCCGCCCTCGACGACACCTGGACAGCGGTGCGCGCCAATTGAGGCGCGGATCCAGTTTGGTTGCTTTCGAAGCTGTAGGCGACAAGCCGGTCTGGCGAAGTCCCTCGGCGATTGACGTGCGCCCGCCTGCCTCTTACTCGAGGCGCTCTGGTCCGTGAACTGGATTACCGTTAAGATATGCTGGCTTGATAAAGGCAGGCGATAGCGGACCACGACGAAACTTGGGGGAATGGATGCGATTCCGGTCGATTCTGACGGCATTGCTGGGGCTGGCTCTTCTGGCGCCCGGCGATGCGTATGCTCAGGCGCAGCGGACGAAGCTTACGGTCTATACGTCCATGGAGGCGCATCAACTCGCGCCCTTTAAGACGGCCATCGAGACAGCGGTTCCGGACATCGAGATCGTCTGGGTCCGCGATGCGACGGGCGTGATCACCACGCGCGTCATGGCCGAGAAGGACAATCCCAAAGCCGACGTGATCTACGCGCTCGCTGCATCATCGCTGCTGCTATTCAAGAAGGCTGGCATTATCGAAGCCTACACCCCCAAAGGCGCCGACAAGCTGAAACCCAGCTTCCGCTCGGCTGACGGCTCCTGGATCGGCCACGACGCGTTCCTGGGTGTCGTTTGCTACAACACCGTTGAAGGCCAGAAGTCGGGCCTGTCGGCACCGAAATCCTGGAAGGACCTGCTCGATCCGAAGTACAAGGGCGCGGTCGTCATGTCGCATCCGGTGTCGTCCGGCACCGGCTACATGACCATCGCCGCGTGGATGGCGATCATGGGCGAGGAGGCCGCCTGGAAGTACATGGACGCGCTGCACGAGAATGTCGCTGTCTACACACATTCCGGCAGTGCGCCGTGCGTCGCAGCGGCCAAGGGCGAGCGCACAATCGGCATCTCGTTCGACATGCGGGCGGCAACGGAACGCAGCAACGGCGCTCCGCTCGAGATCATCTCGCCGACGGAAGGCATCGGCTGGGATATGGAGGCCTCGGCGATCGTCAAAGGCACAAAGAACCTCGAGGCCGCAAAGAAGCTGCTCGATTGGGGCGCATCGAAGGAGGCCAATGAGCTGCACGCCAAGTACTACGCGATCGTGGCCCACCCCGAGGTGAAGAACCTGCCGGCCAACTATCCAGCCGACGCCGAAGCGCGCATGGCCAAGATCAACTTCGAGACCATGGCCAACGACCGCGAGAAAATACTGGCCGAATGGGTCAAGCGCTACGAGGCGAAGGCCGCCCCGAAGAAGTGAGCGTCGAAACCAACGCTGCATGCAACACGCACCCGACGGCCGGTTGAGGTCCACGCCAAGATCTGGACCGGCCGCCACAACTGCCGAGACGATGGCTCTGCGCTTGCGCGGGGTGTCCAAGTCGTTCGGTGAGTTCGTGGCACTGAAGCCCACCGATCTCGATGTCCGCAAGGGTAAGCTGGTGTGCTTTCTCGGCCCGTCTGGATGCGGCAAGACCAC
>CAZCQH010000113.1:0-7826 GCA_964500805.1 uncultured Hyphomicrobiaceae bacterium | reverse complement strand
TCGCCTTCTGGTTCAGGATGGTGTCGATGATGACCGCCGTCTTGCCGGTCTGGCGGTCGCCGATGATGAGCTCGCGCTGGCCGCGGCCGACCGGCACCAGGCTGTCGATCGCCTTCAGGCCCGTCTGCATCGGCTCATGCACCGACTTGCGCGGGATGATGCCGGGCGCCTTGACCTCGACGCGCTGGCGCTTGAGGTCGCCCAGCAAGGGTCCCTTGCCGTCGATCGGGTTGCCGAGCGCGTCGACCACGCGGCCGAGCAGGCCTTTTCCCACGGGCACGTCGACGATGGCGCCGGTGCGCTTGACCGTATCGCCTTCCTTGATGCCGCGGTCGTCGCCGAAGATCACGATGCCGACGTTGTCGGCCTCGAGGTTCAGCGCCATGCCGCGAATGGCGCCCGGAAACTCTACCATCTCACCGGCCTGCACCTTGTCGAGACCGTAGACGCGGGCGATGCCGTCGCCGACGGACAGAACCTGTCCGATCTCGGAGACCTCGGCTTCCTTGCCGAAGTTCTTGATCTGCTCCTTGAGGATCGAGGAGATCTCGGCGGCTTTGATATCCATCAGCGGACCTCTTTCATCGCAATCTTGAGATTGTTGAGCTTGGTGCGAAGCGAGCTGTCGACCATGCGCGAGCCCATCTTGACGACGAGGCCGCCGAGAATCGACGGGTCAACCTTCGTGGTGATCTGCACTTTCTTACCGCCGGCCGTACTCGAAAGAGAATCGGTCAGCTGGTTAAGCTGATCCTGGTTGAGCGCGTGGGCGGAGGTGACTTCTGCCGTTACCTCTCCGCGATGCCGTGCGACGATCGCGCGGAAAGCGCGCAGGATGTCGCTGAGCGTGAACAGCCGGCGATTGCGCGCAAGCAGCTTCAGGAAATTGCCCGTCAATTGAGAAAGACCGGCGCGAGCAGCAATGGCTGCAACGGCCTTGCCCTGCTCGTCGGCGCTGAACACGGGGCTGCGAACCATGCGCACCAGATCGGCGCTCTCGTTCAGCAAGCGCTCCAAGTTTTGCACATCGGATTCGACTTCCGGGAGCTTGCGCTCGTCATTGGCCAACTCGAACAAGGCCGAGGCATAGCGACCTGCCACGCTCGCCATCATCGGATCGTCGTTCGCCACAGCCCTAGCTCTCTCACCCAAAGGCTCCACATCGCTAGGAAAGCCGGCCGGACCGGTCAGCCCCTGGCTGGAAGCCTCGCAAGGCGCCCAAGTGGAGGAAGGTTCAACACTGGAGAGACATCTGCGTTGACGCAGCCGCCGCATGGACGAGGCGAGCCCCCCGAAGACGGGCGTCACTTAGCACGTGCCATGTGGCCATTCAACGGGGCGCAAGGGGGCGGGTTGCCGCACGGAACGTCCTCGAGCAGCCCGAATCCGCTGTGTTTGGCAACTCGACTTCGGAAATGAATTACGGCTGTATTTCCTGTTCAGTCCGATTCAACAGGGACGCCCTGGAAGCGGTCTCAGTAGCCGGTCATCCAGCGCGGGAGGCCCCTCCGCCACCGCGGTCGGCCCCGGAGCCCTCATCCTCGGCGCGATAATCGCGTCGGTGGCGAACCGGCATTATCGCTCCGAAAAATACGACAGGTAAAGACGATCCCCTCAGCCGGAACAGATGGTCCCCGGAAGCGAGGCCCGCCCTGCGCCTGCAGTGGTGGAATCACTCGGCCTTTAGTCCAATCGAGCGGACGAGGTCGCCAGTCTTTTGCAAGTCATCGGCAAGGTGCCGCGCCATCTCCTCTGTGGACTGCGTTGTCAGCGCGACGTTGAGACCCAAGAGCTGCTTTCTCATCTCGGGCTGATTGCCGATCTCCACCATTTTTGCATTGAGCCTTTCAATGATCGGCCGCGGCGTTCCCGATGGTGCCCAGACCGCATACCAGCTCGGGACATAGGCCTTGCCGTAGCCGAGCTCAAAGAGGGTCGGCACGTTCGGGAAGTCAGGATGCCGCTCATGATGGCTGATATCGAGCAAGATCAGCTTGCCCGCACGAACATGCGGCATGGGGTTGATCTCGTTCATCATTTGCACGTTGTTGGCCAACAGGTCGTTCAATGCGTCGGCATTGCCCCGGTAGGGCACGTGCAGGATGTCGACACCGGTTGCCAGTTTTAGTGTCTCGAGCCTTAAGTGCGAGCACGTCCCCTGGCCGGCCGAGCCATAGGCGAGCTTTCCCGGGTTCTTCCGCCCGAAATCGAGCATCTCTTGGAATGACCTGACGCCAACCGCAGGGTGAATGACGAAGCCCGAAATCAGGTCGCCCACACGGGCGACGGGTACGAAACTCCTCGCGGGGTCGTAGGGTGTCTTGCGAATCGCTGGCTGGACCGTGAGGGGCGCACTTGGCGTCAGCAGCAGCGTGTAGCCGTCGGGCGCGGCCTTCGAGGCCGCCTCGGTGCCGATGACACCCGAGCCGCCACCTCGGTTTTCAATGACGAATGGTTGGCCGAAAGCCTGCGACAGCTTTTCCGCCCAAGGGCGGCCGATGAGATCGGTGGCGCCGCCCGGTGCATAGGGCAGGATCAGCTTCACTGGCCGCTCCGGCCACTTATCCGCCTGGGCAAGGGCGGCAGTTGGCCCTCCCGAAAGCAATGCCAAGGCGGCCGAGCTTTGCACAAAGGTTCGGCGATCAAGAATCATGGGTACCTCTCCAGTGCTTCGGGAGTTGGCAAGTGAGCCACCGATGGCCCCGCCGGCAATCGCGATACGACAACGCAATAGGCTGCCGGTCGACCTGCCGCTTTGCGCTGCAAGCGGCAGGCCGGTGGTCGAATTCGGACGCTCATTAGCACTTTCTTCAGGCTTCAAAGGTGTAATCGGGCGACGGCGTGCCCATCCGAGGAGCTTTCGCAGCCATGAGTGTCTATTTCCTTCTGCGCTCGCGCGCATTTGCCTTCGCGATCGGTTTCATTTTGAGCTGCCTCGCGGTGATTCCCTTCGCCAACGCGCAGGACCTGGTCGTCAAATACGACCAATCTCAAATTCTTCGCCTGCCGCGGCCCGTCGCCGAGATCATCATCGGCAACTCGTCGATCATTGACGTCTCTGTGCAGTCCTCCAACTTGCTGGTGATCACTGGCAAAACCTTCGGCATCACCAACGTGATCGCCCTCGATTCCGAGCGCAACATCATTCAAGATCAACGCGTGATGGTCGCTCGCGACGATGCTCGTTCGATCAATCTCGTCAAGGCCGGCAAGCGCTATTCTTACAACTGCTCGCCGCAGTGCAACCCGTCGCTCGTCATCGGCGACGATAATAGCTACTTCTACGACACCGTCCGCGGCTCGATCATCAAGAAGGCGTTCAGCGAAGGTGCTGACGACAAGGTCGACCTCAAGAACCAGCAGAACCAGCAGAATAGCAACAATCAGAACAATAACTGATTGCCAGGCTCCAGATAAGATTCACGACGGCCCGGTCGCCGCTCCAGCCAATGGGGCGGCGATCTGCCTGTTGCGCGCTAATGGTTCCCGCACTCAACTTTTGCGGGCGCCAGCGTAGCGCTTTTCAGCCTCGTAGTACGCACTGAAGCCGGCAATTTCCTTGATTGCCTCGAACCCGATCAGGCGGTTTTCGGGGTGGCGGCCGGCCTGCATGTCGACGAGGCTCTCTTGCATGGCGCGCATCGCCGCCGAGAGCAGTGTCAGCGGGAAGATGGCGATGCGGAAGCCGAGCTCGTTGAGCTTCTCCATGGACGGGATCGGTGTCTTGCCGCCCTCGACCAGGTTTGCCATGTGAATGCCAGCGACCTTGCGTGTAATTTCCGCCATCTCCGCTTCCGATTGCGGCGCCTCGACAAAGAGAATGTCGGCGCCAGCATCCTTGAATGCCTGCGCACGCCAGATCGCCTCCTCGAGGCCGTTGGTGCCGCGGGCATCGGTGCGAGCCAGGATCAGGATGTCACCACCTGAGCGGCGGGTCTCCTCGCGCGCGAAGACTGCGGCCTTGATGCGGTCGACAGCCTCGCTCCGATCGACGACGAGCTTGCCTTGCGTATGCCCGCACCGCTTCGGCGCCACCTGATCCTCGATCATCACTGCAGCGGCGCCGGCCTGGGCATAGCCCTTCACCGTGCGTTCGACGTTTAGAGCGTTTCCGTAGCCGGTATCACCGTCGGCGATGACCGGGATCGATGTCGCCCCGCAGACATTGCGCACCTGATCCACCATTTCGCCGTAGGAGATGAGCCCCAGATCCGGCGCGCCGAGGCGGGCGGCCGCAACCGCAAAACCGCTCATAAAGGTCAGCGGAAAACCCGCATCGCCGATCATCTTTGCCGAGAGGCCGTCCCAGGTGCAGGGCACGCGATAGCATATCTTCTTCGTCAGCAGCTCACGCAATTGCCGGGCCTGGATCGACATGTCGGCTCTCCTCGAGTTTTGCCGGCACCATGGCAGACGCTCCCGCTGACGGCAACGCGGCGGCACGGTCCCTCAGCACCTTCGAACTCTCCGGAGGCAGCGCTATTGCCGCGATAGACAAGCCCAATGCAATCAGCCAACGTGCTCGCCACGCAGGTTGAACTGCCAATGACTGAGCGCGCCCGACCCGGGAAGTCGAACGAATGAACCGGATGGAATCGAGCTGCGCCATGCGGGAGGACACGATTGGCATCGGTTGAGCTCAAGGCCCTCACCAAACGCTTCGGGACTGCCACGGCCGTCGATCAGGTGTCGCTCACCATTGCGCACGGTGAGCTCGTTTGCCTGCTCGGACCGTCGGGTTGCGGCAAGACCACGACATTGCGTCTCGTTGCAGGCTTCATCGAGCCGACGGAAGGCGAGATCGTGGTAGGCGGGCGTGTCGTCTCCTCGCCGAAGCGATCGGAACCGCCGGAGCGGCGCAACATGTCGATGATCTTCCAGAGCTACGCGCTCTGGCCGCACATGACGGCCGGCGAGAATGTCGCCTATGGGCTGACCCTCAGGAAACTCGGCCAGGCCACGATTCGCGAGAAGGTGAAAGCGATCCTGTCGATTGCACGGCTCGAAGCGCTGGCTGATCGCTATCCGAGCGAGCTCTCGGGCGGCCAGCAGCAGCGCGTCTCTCTGGCGCGCGCCCTCGTCGTCGAGCCCGAGACCCTGCTGATGGACGAGCCGCTCTCCAATCTAGACGCCAACCTGCGCGAGGAGATGCGTTTCGAGATCCGCCGGCTTCACGATGCGGTTCGCACAACGACCATCTACGTCACCCATGATCAGGCCGAGGCGATGACGACGGCCGACCAGATCGCCGTGATGAACGGCGGCAAGATCGAGCAGCTAGGGACCCCGGAAGATATTTATGAGCAACCCCGCTCGGAGTTCGTCGCCAGGTTCATCGGCGCCAGCAACGTGCTGAAAGGGCCGGCGCTCGACGAGCGCCACATCCGCATCGCAGGAGTGCCTATCGCGACCTCAGGCCCTCCGCTGAGGCGCGGAGCGGACGGTGCGCTCTCGATCCGGCAGCACCACGTGCGGCTCGATCTCGCTGAGCCTTCCTCGGGCGGCGGCAACGCACTCAGGGCAATTGTCCGCCGTCAGGTTTTTCTAGGGCTCAGTCGCGATTACCTGGTGGCGCTCGAGGATGGCAGCGAGGTCCGCCTTGCGGCGCCCGCCGAGCAGAGCGTGCCGATCGGCACGACCGTGTGGGTGCATCTGCCGCGCGAGCGCTGCCTGGCGCTTGCAAATTGAAGTAGGCTTGCGAAGAGGATCGCAGCGCACTGCTGGCCAGCCACTCCAGGGAGGAAGCACATGAATCATAAAGGTCCGAGCCGCCGAAACATCCTTGCAAGTACGGGTGCCGCGGTTGGGGCCCTCGCGCTGCCAGGATATGGGCGCGCCCAGGCGCAACGGCCGCCACCGATCAAGATCACACCGGACCTGATCGAGGCCGCCAGGAAGGAGGGCAAGGTCAACTACTACACCTCGGTTGAGATCAACGTTGCTGAAAAGATCGCCAAGGCATTCGAGGCGAAATATCCGGGTGTCGCAGTCAAGGTCGAGCGGTCCGGCGCCGAGCGCAACTTCCAACGCATTGCTCAGGAGTATGGCTCCAAGATCTACAACGTCGACACCGTCAATAGCTCGGATGCGGCGCATTTCATCGTCTGGAAGCGCGAGGGACTACTCGAGCCCTGCCTGCCGGAAGACGTCGCCAATCATTATCCTCCTGAACATTTCGACCCTGACGGCACCTATGCCTCTTGGCGCCTCATGCTCTCGGTGATCGCCTACAACACTCAGCTCGTGAAGCCGGAGGACGCTCCGAAAAGCTTCAAGGATCTGCTGGACCCGAAATGGACGGGCAAACTTGTCAAGGCGCACCCTGGCTACTCCGGCATGATCATGACGGCAACGCACCAGATCGCCCGCGATCTCGGCTGGGACTACCTCGAGAAGCTCGCCAAGCAGAAGGTGATGCAGGTCCAGTCGGCCGCCGATCCGATGAAGAAGGTCGTGCTCGGCGAGCGGGCGGTGATGGCGGACGGCGGCGACTACACGATCTATCTCATGCAGGAGAAGGGCGATCCGATCGCGATTGTCTACCCCGAGGAGGGGACGCCGCTGGTCACCGGTCCGTCAGCGGTGATGAAGCGCGCGCCGAACCCGAATGCCGCGAAACTCTTCCATTGCTGGTCGTTCACGCAGGACGCGCAACAGCTCGCGGTCGAGATCGGCGGCTTGAGGTCGGCGCACAAGCTGGTCACGGAGCGCAAGGGCAGGAAGCCGCTCTCCGAGATCAAGCTGATGAAAGAGGACGCGGCCGAGGTCGAAAAACTCGCCGACGAGATCAAGAAGAAGTACGCCGCCGCATTCAAGGTGTGAGGATGGTGATGTAGGTCGGAGTGAGCCTGCCGAGGTCGACAAGGGGTCAGACCCATGGGTCTGACTCCGCCCACAAAAAACGAAGCCGTAGGTCGGAGTGAGCCGGCCCCATCGTCTCGATCAGGCACAGTCTTTATTCCGGCGAAGTCCGACAACTTGGCACGCAATCCACGCCAGCCCTGGTCTCGTGAAGCCCGAAAACTCGATTTCCGACACATCGCACAACCGATCCGCCCGTCGTGTGTTGTCGGACTTCGCCGGAGCCAACGCCCCGCCCCACCTCTCCATCACGGGCCGGCTCACTCCGACCTACGGCTTGCGATTGATTTTGGTCTGGGAATGTGCCCACCGAATCAGTCCGCCGACCCACACGAACTCATCCCTTCTTCCCCCTGAGCCCCTTCAAGCGGTAAAGCGCGTCGAGCGCGGACTTGGGCGTCAGCTCGTCGGGATGGATGGCATCGAGCGCGGCCTCGACCGCTGACGGCCCACTCGGACCCGCGCCGCGCGATTTCGGCCGCGCCGCTGCGAAAAGCGGCAGCTCGTCGAGCCCGCCGCTCGCCGCCGCCTGGCCCTGCCCATCGGTCTTTTCCAGCACGGCTAGCACCTCGCCCGCGCGCTCCACGACGGTGCGCGGCAGACCGGCAAGTTTCGCCACCTGGATGCCGTAGCTGCGATCGGCCGCGCCGCCGCGCACCTTGTGCAGGAACACGATCTCGTCGTTCCACTCCTTCACCTCGATCGTCGCATTGGTGACATCGGCAAGGCGGCCGGCCAGCGCGGTGAGCTCGTGGTAATGCGTCGCGAACAGCGCGCGGCATCGGTTGACGTCATGGAGATGCTCCACCGTCGCCCACGCAATGGAAAGGCCGTCGAACGTCGCCGTACCGCGACCGATCTCATCGAGCAGGACAAGACTGTGCCCGGTCGCCTGTTTCAAGATGCCCGCCGTCTCCACCATCTCGACCATGATCGTGGAGCGCCCGCGCGCCAGATCGTCCGAT
>CAZCQH010000112.1:0-8140 GCA_964500805.1 uncultured Hyphomicrobiaceae bacterium | reverse complement strand
GCGGTGCGCAGCGTGTTGAGCATCAGGCCCCATTCAGGCTCCGGCGGCTTGACGCCGAGGCCGAGGAACGAGAGCCCGGATGCCAG
This sequence comes from uncultured Hyphomicrobiaceae bacterium, assembly GCA_964500805.1. Taxonomy (GTDB): domain Bacteria; phylum Pseudomonadota; class Alphaproteobacteria; order Rhizobiales; family Hyphomicrobiaceae. Next base: position 8,054 of record CAZCQH010000112.1, on the reverse strand, counting down.
GATCATCGACACCGCGATCAGGCTCATTGCATAGACGAAGATGGGGCCGAGCACGTTGCCGAGAATGTGCCGCCGAATGATCGACACGGCGCCGGCGCCGCTTGCGCGGGCAGCATCGACGTAATCGAGGTTTCTGACGCCGGTCGTCACGCTCTCCGCAACGCGCGCGATGGGGGGAATGAACACGACCGTGAGCGAAATGAGCCCGTTGGTGATACCTGCCCCCATGGCGCCCGAGAGCGCGATCGCGAGCAGCACGGACGGAAAAGCGAAGAACACGTCGATGGTTCGCATCATGATGGTGTTGACGAAGCCGCCGACATAGCCGGCTGTGATGCCGATGGCCGAGCCAATGACAAGGGCGAGAAAAACCGGAGTCACGCCCATGAACAGCGACAGCCGGGCGCCATAGATGAGGCGCGAGAGCATGTCGCGGCCAAGCTCGTCCGTCCCGAGGGGGTAGCCGTCCGTGCCGGGCGGGCGCAGGCGACGCAAGGTCATGCCTTTGTAGGGATCCTGAGGTGCGATCCAGGGTGCAAGCACTGCAATCAGGACCAGCGCGAGAATGACGACGAGCGCACCGACGGCGACCGGATCGCGCCTGAAGCGCCGCCATACGGTCGACCAGTAGCCGGGCGAGCGCTCGACAGCGACGGCGAACTCGTTCTGTGCGCTCGTCAACATGGTCAGCTCCGGGCGATGCGCGGATCGAGCGCTGTCTGGACGACGTCAACGGCGAGGTTCAACAGCACGAAGAAGCAGGCGAGGACCAGGATCGTCCCCTGCAGCAGCGGCAGGTCGCGCTGGAAGATCGCGTCGTTGAGGAGCAGCCCCGTCCCGGGCCAGGCAAACACCGTCTCGATCAGGATCGAGCCGCCGAGCAGATAGCCGAGCTGGATGCCCATGACGGCGAGCGCGGTCGGAGCGGCATTTTTCACGACATGGGAGAAGATGCCGAATGACGAGAGCCCTTTTGCGCGCAGCCCTGAGATGAACTCCTGCGAGAGGATTTCGGCAACGAGCGCGCGCACCGTGCGCGCGATGATGCCCATCGGAATGACCGACATCGTGACGGCGGGCAGGATCATGTGGCGAACATGTGCCCAGTTCCATTCCCAGGCTTCGGAGCCACCCGGTCCGGCTCCGGTCGGCGGCAGCCAGCCGAGCTGGGCGGCGAAAATGATCACCAGCACCATTCCGAGCCAGTAGTGCGGCACGGAAACTCCGATCACCGAGACTGCCGAGGCGACCTTATCGACCCAGGTATCCCGGAAATATCCGGCAACGAAACCGAACAGAGTTCCCAGGATGAATCCGATCAATGTCGCGAGCGCTGCGAGCATCAGCGTGTTCGAAACCGCCTTGGCGACTTCGGCCGTGACCGGCCGCCCGGTGCGTATCGAGGTGCCGAGGTCGCCAGTTACGGCCCTGACGAGCCACTTCATGAACTGCTCGATGTAAGGCCGATCGAAGCCGTAGAGCGACATCAGTTGCTGCTTCAGCGCCTCGGAGGCATCGGGCGGCAGGATCGAGACCAGTGGGTCACCCGGGGCGAGATGCACGAGCGCAAAGCATACCGCCGCCACGCCGAGCATGATCGGCAGCGTGTAGACGATACGCTTCGAGATATAGGCGAGCATCGAGGGTCAGCCCATCGACACAGGCGTGAAGTCCTGGAACCAGCTCTGCGCTTGCACAAACCCCTTGACGCGCGGGCTCATGGCACGGGGATTGATGTCGTGTCCAACGAAGAGGAACAAGGCGTCGTTGACGAACTTCTCGTGCGCCCGTTGCATGGCCTGCGTTTGGCCTTCCAGGTCGAAAGTCGCTGTGATGGTGTCGAGCAGCCGGTCCATTTCGGGTTCGGAGTAGTAGCCCCAGTTGGTGCCCTTGGGCGCGAACTGGCCTGACGACAGGTGACGAATGAGCGCCAGGAATGGATCCTGGCTTCCATAAGAGATGTTGGTCGAATGGCCGCCGCGTGATGAGGCGTCCTTGGCGCCGGCGCGCCAGTTCGAGAGCAGCGCGTTCCACTCCATGACTTCGAAGTCGACCTTGAAGCCCACCTCGCCGAGCATCTGCTGGATGGCCTCGTTCATAGGCAGCGGCTGCATCTGCCCGGAACCTGATGGGGAGATGAGGGCGCGGACCTGTAGCGGTTTGGCCTTCGAGAAACCAGCCTCGGCCATGAGTGCGGCGGCCGCCTTGGGATCGTATTTGACCTCGAATGTCGGCTTCCCGAACCAGGGCGAGCTCGATGAAAAGATGCCTTTCGCCGGCAGCATGAGACCGCCGAGAAGCTGCACCATGCCGTCGCGATCGATGGCCAGGTTCGCAGCCTTGCGCACGCGGATATCGTTCCACGGGCTGCCTTCGAGCCGGCTGAAGTGCCACGTCCAATTATGCGGATAGACGTTGGTGACGATGTTGAAGCCGCGCGACTTCATTTGCGCGACGGCATCGGGCGCGGGCGCCTCGATCCAATCCACTTGGCCGGCGAGAAGCGCGGCCGTGCGGGAATTGGCCTCGGGGATGGGAAGCAGGATCATGCGCTGGGTCTTCGGAATGCGCGCCTTGTTCCAGTAGTTGTCATTCGGCACCAACTCCGCCCGCTCCCGCGGGATGTATTTGTCGAGCTTGAACGGGCCTGTGCCCGACGCCTGGAAGAGAAACTTGTCCCAGCTCTTGCCGACCTCCTCCCACCGCTTCGGGCTCGACATCACGATCCAGGCGATGGCGTAAGGGAGGGTCGCATCCGGCGTGTCCGTGCCGATCTCAACGGTCATGGGATCGATGGCGCGATACGTGCGCACCATTGGAATCCGCGAGCGGCCCTGGCCGGCTTGCTTGGGGTCGAACTGTGGGCTGTCCTTGTCGAGAATCTTGGCAAAGTTCCAGACCACCGCGTCGGCGTTGACAGGTGAGCCGTCGTGGAACGTGACGCCCTCGCGGAGCTTGAAGATCCACTTGCTCCGGTCCGCGGGGTCCGGTGCCCAGCTGGTGGCGAGACTGGGGATGAGCCCCGCAGTCTTGTCGGCGCTGGAAAGGTCCCACGCAACGAGCGGATCGAACAGCGTGTAGCCGATGAAGCGCATGCCCTCGCCGCCCTGGTCGGTCTGGCCATTGGGTAGCGGAATATCTGACGCTGTCATCCCGATGCGCAGGACGTTACTGCCTTGGGCGTAGGCACGCGACAGGTCCAGCGGGTTGACAAATGTTGCTGTTGCTGCGGCGGTGCTGCCGATGAGCAAGCCGCGGCGATCCAAATCAGCGAGCGTCATGGGGAATCCTCACTTGCGTTGACGGAGAACATGCCGCTTATGCGACGGCTTGTGTTCGATCGAATTTGTGCGCGGATAAGTCCGCGCATTGTTGCCTCGCCTCCCCCCGCTTCGTCGTAATGCTCCTCGCACCCCCTTGCGAAGCCCGTAGCAGGGTCAGACCCCTGGGTCTGACCCATGGCACCAACGCAAAAGGCGAAAGCCTATTCCATGGTCACCGGTGCCAGGTCGACAAACCAGCTCTTCGGCTGCACGAAGCCTTTGATCTTCTTCGACATGGCGCGCGGGCCCACGTCGTGGGCCACCCAGAGGAACGGGGCCTCCTCGACAATACGCGCATGGAGGCGGCCGAGGGCCTCGTCACGATCCTTGTCGGCAAAAGCGGTGCGCGCCTTGGCGATCAGATCGTCGAACTCGGGACTCGTGAAGTAGCCCCAGTTGTTCGAGGTCGGCGGCACTGTCTTCGACGAAGTGAAGCGCACCATGGCGAAGAACGGGTCCATGGTCGCGAACGTCACGTTGGTCGCGTGCGCGCCACGTGACGTCGGATCCTTGGCGCCGGCGCGCCAATTGGTGAACAGCGCATTCCATTCGATGACGTCGAGCTCGACATCGAAGTAACATTCCTTCAGTGCCTGCTGCAGAAACTCGTTCATCGGAACGACCTGCATCTGGCCTGAGCCTGACGCCGACGTAATAGTTTTCACCTTCAGGCGCTTCGAAGCTGAGTATCCTGCCTCTTCCATCAGCTTCTTGGCGGCAGCGAGGTCATACTTGATCTCGAACTTTGGGTTGCCCCACCAGGGATGCCCTGGAGCCACTGAGCCCTTGGGTACTTCCATAAGTCCATTCAAGGCGACCTTCAGCTCCTCGCGATTGACGCAAAGGTTGGCGGCGTGGCGCACGCGCTTGTCCAGCCACGGCGAGCCCTCGACGAACGAGAACTGCCAGGGCCACACGTGCGGCTGCCCGTTCTTGGTGATCACGAACCCCTTGTCGGTGATGCTATTGATGGCGTCGGGAGCCGGGTTCTCGATCCAGTCGACTTGGCCCGACAGGAGAGCGGCCGTGCGCGCGTTGGCCTCCGGCATCGGCAGCAGCACGACACGGTCGACCTTCGGGCGGCGCTTGTCGTCCCAGTAATCCTTGTTGGCGACGTATTCGACGCGTTCACGAGCGGTGAACTTCGCCATCTTGAACGGGCCCGATCCCGAGGCGTCGGACGCGAATGCCACCCACGCCTGCTTTGCGCGCTCGACCTTGTCGGCGACGGAGCCGAGGGCATCGTACTTCTTCTGCCAATGAGCCGGTGAGGCGATGAAGAGGTTGGTCAGATTGATCGGCAGGAAGCTGTCCGGCTCTTTGGTCGTGAGCTCGACAGTGAGGTCGTCGATTGCTTTGCCGGAGACGAGGTTCGGCATGCGCGAGACGGTGAGTCCGATCTGGTCTGGCGCGTAGTGCACCGCATCCTTGTCCAGCACCTTCTGGACATTCCAGACGATTGCCGCGGCGTTGACGGGGGAATCATCGTGGAACTTCACTCCGGGCCGAAGCTTGAAAGTCCACTTGGTCTTGTCGGCTTCGTTGACTTTCCACTCCGTGGCGAGGCCGGGAATGAGAACGCTGGGCTTGTCCGCCGAGGTGAGATCCCAATGAGTCAGTGCATCATAAAGAGGAATGCCCGTGAAGCGGTTGCCCTCGAAGCCTTGATCCGGCTGACCGTGCGTCTTGGGAATGTCGGCCGCCGTCATGCCGATGCGCAGGACCTTCTCGGTGCCTTGAGCGGCAGCGGGCCCGGCCAGGATCAGCCCGACAAGCGGTGCCAGGCAGATGCCCCGGCGCAGCCTTGCCGCGTGAGATTGAATGGACAGCATGAACTCACTCCCTCGTGTGCTGTTCTTGAGGTCTGAGACCTTGATCGTTGGTTGATACCGCCGGACTATGCCCGCCTCCAACCTTGTTGGCTAGATGCCGCCTGCTTACACTTGCGGCGACGCATCGCCTGGAATTCCGGCACAGCCTGTCGCGTATCCCGCATCACCTGAAAGGACTTCCCATGACCTACGCCGCCGCCTACCCGCGGGACCTTGCAGGCTATGGACGCACGCCGCCTGACCCGCGCTGGCCTGGGGGCGCAGCCATCGCAGTCCAATTCGTGATCAACTACGAGGAGGGCGGCGAGAATTGCATTCTGCACGGCGACCCTGCGTCGGAAGCGTTTCTGTCGGAGATTGTCGGCGCATCCCCCTGGCCCGGCCAGCGCCATATGAACATGGAGTCGATCTACGAATACGGCGCCCGGGCAGGCTTCTGGCGGCTCTGGCGCCTGTTCACCGCGCGACGAATGCCGGTAACGGTCTATGGAGTTGCGCACGCCATGATGCGATCGCCCGAGCAGGTTGCCGCGATGCGCGAGGCTGATTGGGAGATCGCGAGCCACGGCCTCAAGTGGATCGAGTACAAGGACTTCTCAGAGACGGAAGAGCGCGAGCATATCCGCGAGGCGGTGCGCATTCATTCGGCCGTGACCGGCAGCCGCCCGCTCGGTTTCTACCAGGGTCGCTGCTCGGCCAATACGCTGCGCTTGACCATGGAGGAGGGCGGCTTCGTCTACTCGTCGGACTCCTATGCCGACGACCTCCCGTACTGGATCAAGGGACCCAAAGGACCGTTCCTGATCATCCCCTATACGCTCGACGCCAACGACATGCGTTTTGCCACTGCCCAGGGCTTCAACTCCGGCGATCAATTCTTTGCTTATCTGAGGGACTCCTTCGACATGCTCCATGCCGAGGGACTGGCTGGGGCGCCGAAGATGATGTCCGTCGGCCTCCATTGCCGCTTGGCCGGACGGCCGGGACGTGTAGCCGCTCTCGCCCGTTTCCTCGATTATATCCAGGGGAAGGAGCGGGTTTGGGTTACACGCCGCATCGACATTGCGCGGCATTGGCTGACCGAGCATCCCGCCGACCGGTAGCGGCCAGCCACACGCTCGGTTATTCGGTGTGTGCTGCATCCGGCGGCCCAATTGCTGCCATGAGTGCACGGCAGTAGAACTTCTGTTGCTTCTGCGGGGAAGCTTCCACGAAGCAGTCCGGGTGCTGGCGTTCGCGCCGAGTCCGACGCTGCCTGCAGTTTTGGTCCAAGTCGGCGTACCCGCGTATGATGAGTTTTCTTCAGGACCTTCGGTCCCGCTCCGGAAGCCAGTCACCGTCTGAATCCGGCCCTATCCCGATCTCCAAGCTGACCTTCCCGGCGGCGGCCAACGACGTGCCGCTGACCCTTGGCAGAGGCGTCAATCTCCGCGGCGATTTGGAATCGCCGAGCCCCGTGCAGGTTGTCGGGCACGTGACGGGCATGATCCGCGCGCCGGCGATCGTCGTCGAGCGCTCGGCCCGCGTCGAGGGCACGCTCGCGGCCGATGTCATCATCTGCGAGGGCCAGATCGTCGACACGAACGTCTATGCCAATCACCTCGTGCTGAAGACGGGCTGCGAGATGACGGGTGAGATCTACTGCCGCGACCTCCAGATCGAGGAGGGAGCGCTGTTCGAAGGAAAGCACCGGCGACATGCGGATCCGCTTGCCCTGGCACCCTCGATGCTCCCCCGCAAGTAGCGAGCGCGCTACGCCCGCCAGTTGTCGCCGAAGTCGGCGCGGACCTGCTCCAGTGATCGCTCCCGGTGCCTTAGCCACCAGCCATACTGCACGGCCCAGTCGTCCATGGCATCGATTGCTTTGCGTCCAAGTGCCTGCTCGGCCATCTGCGGCCAGCTCGGATTGACCAAAGCTTCGCGACCGATGGCAATGATGTCGGCATCCCCTTGCTGCAGAATATGCTCGGCGTGATGCGGATCGACGATCAATCCCACAGCAATCGACATGACACCGGCCTCCCGCTTGACCTTGGAGGCGAACGGCACCTGAAAGCCCCATTTGCGCTTGATGCGCGCCGTTGTCGCTGATCCGCTGATCCCTCCCGACGAGCAGGCGACGATATCGATGCCGCGCGCCTTGAGCTCACGGGCGTAGGCCACAGAATCCTCGATCGTCCAGCCGCCGTCCACGCCATCGACGGCCGAGATCCGGAGCGACAGTGGCATTTCCTTGGGCACCGCGGCGCGGACTGCCTCGGCGATCTCCAGCGGGAAGCGCGTGCGTCCCTTGAAGTCGCCGCCATAGGCATCGTTGCGCTTGTTGCTCAGCGGCGACAGGAACTGATGGATCAGATAGCCGTGCGCATTGTGGATCTCGATGTACTCGAACCCCGCCTCGACAGCGCGTTTTGCGGCGTCGGCCCAATGACCGGCGAGTGTCCTCATATCGGCAACGGAAAGGGCCCGAGGCGTTATCCACCCCTCGCCCAGCGGGTCAGATGTCGGGCCGACGACATCCCACTTCATGTCCCCCCGCGCGAGATCAGCGGGTGTCAATGGCCCATTGCCGTGCCATGGGCGCTGCATGGAGCTTTTGCGGCCGCCGTGGCCAATCTGAATCGCCGGAACGACTCCTTGCGCTTTCATGAAGCCGACGACGCGTTTCAGGGGCGGCACGTGGGCAGAGGACCAGAGCCCGAGATCGCCGTTGGTGATGCGGCCCTGCTCCGTGACGGCCGTTGCCTCCACGATGACGCTCGATGCGCCGCCGAGAGTCAGCCTTGCGTAGTGGCCCAGGTGCCAGTCGCTCGCGATGCCATCCACCGCCGAGTAGGTGGCCATGGGGGAAATCACGATCCGGTTCTTCAGCATGAGTTCGCGGATCTTCAGCGGCGTG
>CAZCQH010000111.1:0-8512 GCA_964500805.1 uncultured Hyphomicrobiaceae bacterium | reverse complement strand
TGGTGGGCGGTGAGAGGGTCGAACTCCCGACATCCTCGGTGTAAACGAGGCGCTCTACCACTGAGCTAACCGCCCTTGGACTCCGCTTTAGGGTCTGATCCGGTCCCTGTAAAGGCAGTGTTATTAACCCGTGGCCGTGAATTTGCTCGGCTGCCATCGCTCGGGATCCACACCGGCGTAGGCGGGCATCGGACAGAGGGCAGCGAGTTTCCGGCGCTGCGCCACATTCGCTTGACTAGGGGACAGGGCTCCCCTATCAGCATGGCGAGCGGCGTGCCCCTGTGGCGCGCCGTATTGCGCGGGCGTAGCTCAGCTGGTTAGAGCGCCGGCCTGTCACGCCGGAGGCCGCGGGTTCAAGTCCCGTCGCTCGCGCCATTTCTCTCCCCTACGGTGCCTCCGCACACTCCATTGTCGGGTAGCCGCCACTGAGCGCCGCCCATCGTCGCCGCAAAGTGCCGTTGCAAAACGAGCGCTTGCATTGGGTCTGAACTCGTCGCCACTAGTCGAGCTGTGAACCTGCTCGACTCGAGAGCCGATGCCATCCCTCACTATTGCCCAGCGCCTCGCTGAGCGCCTGCCGTTTCATTACGGCTGGGTGATCCTGGGGGCCGTCTGCTTCGCGAGCCTCTCGCGGGCCGGACCAGCTGTCGCGACCCTCTCCTTGTTCGTCACGCCGATGACGAGCGAGCTCGGCTGGTCACGGACGGCCATTGCCGGCGCGGTATCGCTCGGTGGCGTGCTGGCCGCGATCTTCTCGCCGTTGATCGGCGGCTATCTCGACCGCCACGGCGCCCGACTGATCCTGGGCGTCGCCGTGTTCCTCACCGGCACCACGCTGATGCTGATCTCCACCATCGAGTCCGTGCTGGCGTTCTACCTGTTCTTCTGCATCGCGCGCATGTGCTGGGCTGGCCCCTATGACCTCGGCATCCATGGTTCCGTGAGCAACTGGTTCGTCGAGAGGCGCGCCTTCGCCGCTTCGATCGCATCGTTCACGCAGACGTCCGGCATCGTGGTCTTTCCGCTGATCGCCTATGCCGCCATCGAAGGCCAGGGCTGGCGCACCGGCTGGCTGACCATCGGCGCGCTGGTGCTGCTGCTCGGCTTCCTGCCGTCGGTGCTGTTCCTGATCCGGCGTCCCGAGGACATCGGCCTCACACCCGACTTCGGCGCCGGCAGCCGGGCTTCAGTAATCACTGCACCTGGCAGCGCATCGGCACCAACCGCGACCCTCGCAGAACCCGCATTCACGCGTGACGAAGCGCTGCGCACGCCCGCCTTCTGGGCACTCGCCTTTTTCACAGCGCTGATCTTTCCGGTGCAGGCCGGCATGAGCCTGCACCAGGCGTCGCACATGGTCGAGCGCGGCATCAGCCCGGCAAGCGCCGCCACGGCAGTCAGCTTGTTCTCGCTGTGCTCGGCGCTGTCTGGTTTGAGCTTCGGCATCATGCGCCGTTGGATCGCCAATCGCACCGCGCTGATGATTGCCGGCACATTGATGATGCTCAGCGCCATCGCCATGAAGTTCATCTCGACGCCGATCGAGGCCATTCTGGCCGGTGCGATGTTCGGAATCGGCATGGGATCGATCCACGTCACCCTGCCGGTGACCTGGGCCGATACCTTCGGGCGACGCAGCATCGGCGCTATTCGCGGTGTGGCGCTTTCGGTGCAAGTGGCAGCCCAGGCAGCCGGTCCCCTGCTCTCGGGAATTCTGCGCGATACCACGGGAAACTATCAGCTGTCGCTCGCATGCTTTGCCGTGCTCTCGGGCTCGGGCGCGCTCGCAGCGCTGTTGATCCACCCGCCAGCGGCGCCGATCGACCGAACCGCTGCACCTGTCGACTGAAAATGCCGCGCATTCCACGCACGACAGCAATGGTTGTCTCGCATCGACGCCTGATCGGTCCGAGATTGCGATGACGCTGGTTCCCGCGCTAACTGTCGTAACGGCTTGGCCCAGGTCGCATGAGGGAGGCACACGTGGCGAAGATCTCGAGCTTCGGACTGGATGTCGGCATCTACGGCTCGCTCGCGACGCCAGAAATCATTCTAGGGCTCGCGCGCCAAGCCGAGGATACGGGTTTCGAGTCGATCTGGGTCGCGGATCATGTGGCGTTCCCGGTTACCTTCAAGTCCGAGTATCCGTACAGCGCCAAAGGCGATTTCCCGAGCCGCCTTGCCGATCCCCTGATGGAACCCGTCGCCACCATGGGGGTGCTGGTCGGCGCTACAAAGCGCGTGAAGATCGGCACAGCCGTTCTCATCATGCCCTATCGCAACCCGCTCCTGCTCGCGCGCATGATGGTGACGTTCGACCAGCTGTCGGGGGGACGTATCATCCTTGGCGCCGGCACCGGCTGGCTCGAGGAGGAGTTCGAAGTGCTCGGCGCCCATGACTTCAAGAAGCGCGGCAGGGTCACCGACGAGTACCTCGAAATCTTCAAGGCAATCTCCAAAGGCGGCGAGGTCGGCTACAAGGGCGAAACATATGCCTTCGCGCCGGTGATCTCGGAGCCGGCCGCCGTGCAACGGCCACATCCTCCGATCCTGATCGGCGGGCTGTCGGTTCCGGCTCTTCGCCGCGTCGCCCGGCACGGCTCCGGCTGGCTGGCGGTGACGGCAAGCGCCCAGAAGCTCGAGGAAGGTTTGGCCACCCTGAAAAAACTCTCAGCCGAGCACGGCCGCCGCTTCGACGACCTGCAGCTCACGTACAAAATGTTCCTCTCGATCGGCGAGCCGAAGCGCAGCCGCTTCGATACGCGCGAACCGGGCACCGGCAGCGTTGCCGAGATCATCGACGATTTGAAGCGCATCGCAGGTCTTGGCTTCACCCGATTCGTTGTGCGCTACCGTGGCCAAGGCGCCGACAAGCAGCGCGAGCAGCTCGATCGTCTCGCCAACGAGATCGTGCCCAAGGTGTGAAGGTTGAGCTTGTAAGTCGGAGTGAGCCGGCCCGTGCAGGAAGTGGCAAGACGCCGCTTCCGGCGAAGTCCGGCATCACACGGTGGACCTCGCGCCAACGACATCGCGCCGGCGCATTGTGCTGCAAACGTCGCGAGTACCTGCGTCGCGCCAAACGGCAGGAAGCGGAAGCGCACTCACGCCGACCGACGGTGCTACGCTGTGAGACGATGCCAGGCTTCAGCCAGGTACCCTTCGGACGACGTCGCGCACCTCGATGCAACGCGCAGCCAATCTAAAATCGAATTTGCAAGAGCGCCCTTCGCCAAGCACCGATTGCTCAATCACTCCAGCTTGATCCCGGCAGCCTTGATCACCTGCTCAGTATCCTTCACGTCCTGGTCCCAAATCTTCTGCATCTCCTCGATCGTCGCGACGGCTGGGATGCAAGCGACGAGCTGCATCTTCGCCTTCCATTCCGGCGTCTTGGCGATCTCGTTGATTTTGGCATTGAGCTTGACAAGAATGTCTTTTGGCGTCCCGGGCGGCGCATAGAGACCGAACCAGCTGCCCATATCGGCGTCCTTGATGCCGGTCTCAGCCAGAGTCGGCACGTCGGGCACCTCGGCGAAACGTGTCGGCGCGTTGACGGTGAGCATCACAAGCTTGCCGGCTTTCACGTGCGGCAGCGTCGATGCCTCGTTCATGATCTGGATGTTGCCCGCGAGGAGATCATTCAGGCTATCGGAGCCGCCACGATAGGGGATGTGCGCAATATCGACGCCAGCCTTGAATTTCAGCATCTCCAAGCGCAGGTGCGGCTGCGTACCGGGGCCGGACGAGCCGAAGTTCAGTTTGCCCGGGTTCTTCTTGGCGTAGTCGACCAGTTCCTGCATCGTCTTGAACCCCGTCGAGGGATGCACGACGAAGCCTGAAACAGCGCTGCCCATGTGCGCGACGGCCAGGAACTGCCGAGGATCGAAGTTGTGCTTCTTGAGCAGTGGCAGGCCAACCGTCGCAGTGTTGCCAGTGAACAGGAAGGTCGTCCCGTCGGGCGGCGATCTGAAGGCCGCCTCGTTGCCGATGAGACCGGACGCACCACCGCGGTTCTCTACAACGAACTGCTGGCCGAACGCCTTGGTCAGCGCGTCCGCCCAGGGCCGTGCAACGAGATCGGTTGCCCCGCCTGGCGCGAACGAGACAATGAATTTGACGGGCCGGTCCGGCCAGTTCGCAGCCTGTGCCACGGCGGATGTTGAGCCCTGGAGAAAGCTGCAAGCGGACGTGCCGGCTGCAAGAGCAAGAAAATCGCGGCGGCGCATACCAAATCTCCCCTGATGGTTTCAGATTGAAGTGTCCAATGGCGCCGTTGCCGCCGTCAACGCGATCCAACCGTCTCACGCCGGTGAGGCTTGGCAGTGCAGACATGCGTTTGCCGCAGGCTGATGTGAAGCGCGGCGTATCGGAACCGGCGTCTGCACTCAATGTGAAATGGTCGCTGTCTGTGCGCCGCCACGTCGAGCGCGAAACGTCGAGCATCGATTATGTCGCGGTCATGAGCGCCGCGCGCGACGCCCATCAAAGCAGGCGTTACGCCATCGTGCACTTGCCGTTGTTGATGACCGTAACGTCGCGCTCCTTCAAGCGGCAGCGGAACGAGACCACGTTCCCGTCGATCCACATGTCGGTAAGCACTGTCTCGCCCGGATAGACCGGCGAGGAGAAGCGCACGTCGAAGCCGCGGATTTTGGTGTGGTCGTACTTCGCGACCTCTTTGAGAATGGTCCGGCAGGCGGTGCCATAGGTGCACAGCCCATGCAGAATAGGCACTGGAAAGCCGACGCGCTTTGCCAGCTCAGGATCGGCGTGCAGAGGATTGCGATCGCCGCAGAGGCGGTAGAGGAGTGCCTGGTCTATCCGGGTTTCGGCTGCGGCTGTGTGGTCGGGCTTGCGCGTTGGCAGCTCATGCGCTGCAGGCCCCTGCCCGCTCGGCCCACCATAGCCGCCATCGCCCCGCGCAAACGTCGTCGAGAGCAACGTGTAGAGCGGCTGGTTGGTCTTGGCGTCGCGGGTCGCGGTCTCAGTATAGATGATGGCGCCCTTGCCCGGCCCCTTGTCGTAGGCCTCAGTGACACGCGTGTCGACGAGTACTTCGCCCTCGGGCTCGAGCGGCTTGTGAAGCGTCAGCCGCTGTTCACCGTGCACGACCTTCGAGTAGTCATAGCCACAGTCTTTCAGCAACGGCACGCGCTGGATCACAGTTGCCATCGAAGCAACCGTCTTGAGCTTGCTCTTTTCGAATGTGTAGGCAAGCTCGTTCTCGTCATAAGGATCCCGGCCCATGCCGATGCCGATGGCATAGAGCATGGTCTCGCGGTCCGTATAGCTGAAGCGGTCGCCGGTGCGCTTCAGGCTCATCAGCTTGTCGTGGTTGAGCGCCATGGTGGTCTCCGTTGCGGGATCTGATGGAGGTCGTTGCGCGAGCGGGCCATCGCCCCGCATTCATCCGGGAGGGAGACCATTACGGAGACCCTCCCGAACCCGCACCTATCGAATGTGAGATGCTGGGCTGGATGCCCGACCGGAGTGGACGTCAGTCGAGCTCCAGGCCGTCCATCCCGGCGTTCTTCTTCACTTTGCCCATCATCTGGCGGAACAGGCGGCCAGCTTCGCGCGGGTCCTCGGTCTGTGGCACCTCGGCGCCACGACGCCACCCTTCCAGCACCGCGATCCGCGAGAAGCCCGCCTGGAACACGCGGCCAGTGATGTCTGAGGCCTCCTCGCTGGCGAGATAGACGACCGTCGGCGACACCCACTTCGGATCACGCTCGGCGCGCTGTTCCGGCGTCAGCTCCCGCAGTCCCTCGGTCATGCGCGTTTGTGCCGACGGCGACAGCGCGTTGACCGTGACGCCGAAACGCTTCAGTTCGCGCGCGGCAATGACGCTGAAGGCGGCAATCCCCGCCTTGGCTGCGCCGTAGTTGGTCTGGCCGACATTGCCGTAGAGACCCGAGGTCGAGCTGGTGTTGATCACCGCCGCCTTTACCGGGCCGCCGATCTCCTTCGAGCGCTCGCGCCAGTAGGCCGCGGCATGCCGGGTCGGGGCAAACGTGCCTTTGAGGTGCACCTGGATGACGGCGTCCCACTCGTCCTCGGTCATGTTGACGAGCATGCGATCGCGCAGGATGCCGGCGTTGTTGATCAAGACGTCGAGCTTGCCGAAGTGCTTGATCGTGGAGTCGATCAGGTTCTTGGCGCCATCCCACGTCGAGACGTCGTCGCCGTTGACGATCGCCTCGCCACCCATCTTCTTGATTTCGGCGACCACTTGCGAAGCTGGCTTGTCGTCGCGCCCCTTGCCGTCGACAGCCGCACCTATGTCGTTGACGACGACCTTCGCGCCCTCTTTCGCCAGCAGCAACGAATGCTGCCGACCCAATCCGCCGCCGGCCCCTGTTACGATTGCGACGCGGCCTTGGCATAGCCCTGCCATGCGAAACCTCCGGTGATGATGCGTTCGAAGGCCAGTGTGCGACGGCGATCGGGGCGGCGCAACATCAACGCGAGACCCCTGTCGGACATCACGCCGCGACTGGGCGCTGCCGACCACCAGGCATCAGTGAGAGGCGATGACGGCCGTTCCCTCGTAGCCGTCGGTGCTGCGCCAGTGTAGCTGCCGCCCGTTCACCTCGAAGGTCACGCACTGCGCGCGGCCCTCCAGCCACTTGGACCATCGCTGGCACACTTGGCCGCCTTGGATCCACCAGACCCCGTGGTCCTGAGCCTGGCCGGCGTAGGCGGCCAGCGGCTGGCTGCCAGCACGACCGTGCATGGTGCCGTTCTCGCGAAACGAGATCGGCAGCGGGCCGATGCCGGTGTTGAGGACCACGGTCTTTCCCGAAACGAAGCGATGCAGATCGCCGGTCGCGACGCTGACCGGCTCCCCGACCGCCGATGTGGCGAGAGCAGCAATGATGCCGGACGCCAGCAATGCGGAAACTGCGGAACCCATTGATCCCCCGATCTGTCCCCGCCACATGGCGGATGATCTCTCGGGTCACTCAGCACAATCCGTGCCAGGGGGCCCGATTGAAGGATAATCAGGGTAAACGCGGCAGGCCGCATGCGAGCCGGTGCATCAGTCCTTGCCGAGTTGCGTTGTATCGGCGAAAGGCCAGGTCACGGTCAGCGCCAGCCCATAAACCGCGACCACGACAAGTGCCCAGGCTGCCCAACCGGTGGCTGGGAACCCGTTCCACAGAGTTGCAGCAGCCGCAACGCACCAGAGCACCGTCGCGGCTGCATTGAGCCACATGAGCCGCTCCACCCGCACAGGGTGCAGCCAGCGCATGGGGACAAACGTCAGCGCCGTGCAGAGCAGGATGAGGCCGGACACCGCCCATACCGGCAGCGGGAAAGCGAAGATGTAGAACGCGACGATGTTCCAAATAGCGGGGAAGCCGACGAAGCAATGGTCTTCCGTCTTGCTGGCATTGTCGGAGAAGTGAAACAGCGAGGACATCAGGATCGAGCTGGCCAGCACGAGGCCCCACGTGCCGGACAGCAGATTGCTCTGCAACAGCGCCAGGGCGGGCACGAACACGTAGGTGACGTAGTCGACGACCAGATCGAGCTTGTCGCCGGAAAAGCGTGGCAAGCGCCGCTTGATGTCCACCATGCGGGCGAACGTGCCGTCGATGCCATCGATGAACAGCGCCAACCCAAGCCAGGCAAAAGCTCTGGCAAAAGCACCGTCGAGGACTGCAAGCAGGGCAAAAAGGGCGCACAAAATGCCCGAGGCGGTGAAGACGTGCACCAGCGCGGGCGCAATCCACGCGATGAGTGCCGGCTCGTGAGGATCCGGCCGAGGGTGCGGGTCGCGGCGGTCCTTTGCGGATTCCGCAGATTCGGCGGCCTTGCCAGTCCTGGAACGATCAGCCATCAGCTTTGGCGTCGACTCTCAACGAAAAAGGAGCGCACGGGCGCTCCTCATATGTTGCACAGATTGCCCACCTGTCAGAAGCGGTGCTTCAATGAGCCCCTGATTCGGGCATCATCGTCCTGGTCAGGACGCAACTTCTCGTTGGCGTCAGGTTTGGCATCGTTGACGCCGTAGAGCAGCTCAAGGCCGAAATCGAACTTGGGCAGCACACCAAGCTTGCCCAGACCAGGAATCCGGATCTCGAGGCCGGCAGGTGGCGAGTTGTCGATCGAAGTCCCCGTGCCGCGAAGGTCCAGCGGCGCCTGCTTGGCATCCACTCCGCCCGGGTTGGAACTACCCTTCGTTTCCTGGAATGCGAGCGCCGCCGAGCTGAGAAACCCGAGCGCTATTCCAATTGCCAAGTATTTCAAACGGCTCTTCATTTCAATTCCCACGCGGCCCGCATCCGCAGTCGGCTGATGACGGATAAATGACGCCAGATCACGGCAAACTCAAGCCGATATCCACTATGGCCGCGAAGGGTTGATCGTTTCCTAAGAGGCTGTGCCTTTTTGGCCATGGTGCGGTGCGGAAATGCGGCTGAGGTGAGGCAGGTTGCGGCTGAATTCTGAGTAAGTATCCCCCGGCAAAGCCGGGGGCTTTAAGATTGGAACCGCCCGAGGCGGT
>CAZCQH010000110.1:0-8634 GCA_964500805.1 uncultured Hyphomicrobiaceae bacterium | reverse complement strand
GACGTTGCAATGCGGCTTGTTGCGATCGAACTTTTCCTTGGCCATGGGGCTCTCCTCAGAGTCGTCTCAGTCTTGTGTTTGCCTTGCGATAAGCCGCTGGAGCTGTCCTCAAGCTGCGGCTCACATTCAGATGTCGCATCGGGAAGTCCTGCCAGCCGCCACCGGGAACCGGCAACGGTCGGCAGACCGCCCTGCAGGTCAGACGTATTTCGACTTGACCTCCTCGGCGACGTTCCGGGGCACCTCTGCATAGTGCGCGAACTGCATTGTGTAGGAAGCTCGCCCCGTCGACTGCGACCGCAGCTGGCTGACGTAGCCGAACATGTTGGCAAGCGGCACGTTGGCCCGGATGACCGTGGCGTTACCGCGCATCTCCTGCGTGCGGATCTGACCGCGCCGAGCGTTGATGTCCCCGATGATGCCGCCGACGAAATCGCCAGGCGTCACCACCTCGACATCCATGATCGGCTCGAGGATCTTGATGCCGGCTTTTTGACAAGCCTCTCGCATCGCCTGGCGGGAGGCGATCTCGAACGCGATCGCCGAAGAATCGACTTCATGGAAGGCGCCGTCGAACAGCGTCACTTTCATGTCGACCAGCGGAAACCCGATCAGGACGCCGGATTCCCAGACCGATTTGATTCCCTTTTCCACGCCCGGAATGAATTCTTTCGGCACCGCGCCGCCGACGATCTCCGTTTCGAACTCGTTGCCCTTGCCCGTCTGGTTCGGCTCGAGCCTGAGTTTCACCCGCGCGAACTGGCCGGTACCGCCGGTTTGCTTCTTGTGCGTGTAGTCGACGTCCGTCGCCCGGGCGAGTGTCTCTCGGTAGGCGACTTCGGGAGCACCCGGCGTGCACTCGACACCGTACGTGCGCTTGAGGATGTCGACTTTGATGTCGAGGTGCAGCTCGCCCATCCCCTTGATGCGCGTTTCACCGGATTCCGGATCGACCACCACTCGGAAGGACGGATCCTCGAGCGCCAGCGTATTCAGCGCCAAGGCCATCTTTTCCTGGTCGCCGCGGGACTTCGGCTCGATCTTCATCTCGATGACCGGCTCGGGGAATTCCATTTTCTCGAGGATGACCGGCTTGGCCGGATCGCAGAGCGTCTCGCCGGTGCGCGTATCCTTGAGACCCTGCAGAGCCACGATGTCGCCAGCGAAGGCTTCTTTGATCTCTTCGCGATCAGCGGCATGCATCAAATACATGCGACCGCACCGCTCCCTCTTGTCGCGGGTGGTGTTGGCAAGCGCCATGCCTTGCTCGAGCTTGCCCGAATAGATGCGGCAGAATGTGATCGAGCCGACATGCTCGAAGCTCATGATCTTGAACGCGATCATGGAAAGCGGCTCGTCATCCGACGGCTTCCGGAGAACCGGCTCTCCGGTTTTCACGTCGGTACCCTGGTAGGCTTCGCGATCGATTGGCGACGGCAGGAAGTCGATGACGGCGTCCAGCAGTGGCTGCACACCTTTGTTCTTGAAAGCCGAGCCGCAAAGCATCGGATAGAACGCGCGCGTGATCGTTGCCTTGCGAATGAGGCTGCGCAGCGTGTCCGCGTCGGGCTCCTTCCCGTCGAGGTAGGACGCCATCACATCGTCGTCCATCTCGACCGCAGCCTCGATCATCGCGGCGCGATACTCGTTCGCCTTGTCGAGCAAATCGGCCGGAATCGGCCCCTCGCTCATCTTGGCGTCCTTGCCATCGCCATCCCACGTGATCGCAACCATCTTGATCAGGTCGATGACGCCTTTGAACGCGGCCTCCGACCCGATCGGCAGCTGCAGGGGCACAGCCCTCGCGCCAAGCTTTTCCTTGATGTCGTCCAGGCACATGTAGAAGTCGGCGCCCGTCTTATCCATCTTGTTCGAGAAGATGATGCGCGGCACCGCATACTTGTCACCCTGCCGCCAAACGGTCTCGGTCTGCGGCTCGACGCCCTGATTGGAATCGAGGACGCAAACCGCGCCGTCCAGCACGCGCAGGCTGCGCTCGACTTCGATCGTGAAATCCACGTGCCCAGGCGTGTCGATGATGTTCAGCCGGCGCTTGCGCCCATCGCGGCCAGGCCAGAAGCAGGTCGTCGCCGCCGAGGTGATCGTAATTCCGCGTTCGGCTTCCTGCTCCATGAAGTCCATGGTCGCAGCACCGTCATGCACCTCGCCGATCTTGTAGGATTTGCCAGTGTAGTAGAGGATCCGCTCCGTGGTCGTCGTCTTTCCAGCATCAATGTGAGCCATGATGCCGAAATTGCGGTAATCCTCGATCTTGTATTGACGGGCCATGACGTGCCTCGGTGTTCTGCTGAGTGCCTATCTCGTCATTACCAGCGGTAATGCGAGAACGCGCGGTTTGCTTCGGCCATCTTGTGCGTGTCCTCACGCTTCTTGACGGCCGTTCCCCGGTTATTGGCTGCATCCAGAAGCTCGGCCGACAGGCGCTCCTCCATCGTATTCTCGTTGCGCGCCCGGGCGGCCGTGATGATCCAGCGGATAGCCAGCGCCTGGCGTCGTTCATTGCGCACTTCAACGGGAACCTGATACGTCGCGCCGCCAACGCGGCGGGAGCGCACCTCGACCGACGGCATGACGTTGTCCAGCGCCTGATGGAACATTGGCAGCGGGTCCGACTTTGCCCGCTGCTGCATGCGATCGAACGCTCCGTAGAGGATGTTCTCCGCGACCGACTTCTTCCCCTGCTCCATGATGGAGTTCATGAACTTGGACACGACCAAGTCGCCGAATTTCGGATCGGGATTGATCTTTCGCTTTTCTGCGCTATGCCGCCGAGACATGGGCCAGTCCTTCTTGCTTCCGGTAGCGACCGAACATGGAAGCCTGACCGGTACGGCCAGGCTCGACCTGCGTTTCTATTTCGGCCGCTTTGCGCCGTACTTCGAGCGCCGTTGCTTGCGGTCTGCGACGCCCTGGGTGTCGAGAACGCCGCGAATGATGTGGTAGCGAACTCCCGGAAGATCCTTGACGCGACCGCCGCGGATCATGACCACCGAGTGCTCCTGGAGATTATGGCCCTCGCCCGGAATGTAGCCGATCACCTCATAGCCGTTGGTCAGCCGCACCTTTGCGACTTTCCGCAGCGCCGAGTTGGGCTTCTTTGGCGTCGTCGTGTAGACGCGCGTGCAAACACCCCGCTTTTGCGGGCAGGCTTCCATGTGCCGGGATTTCTCTCGATAGACCCGTTTCACACGGGGCCTACGGATGAGTTGTTGGATAGTCGGCATAAGCTTGCCTATTCTTGCCGCGAGCGGCATGCTACAAACCAAAGAGCCGAGCCGCCCAGTTGGGCGCCCAGCTCAAACCAGAGGACCGAACAGCCGATAGCCGCTCGTTCTTGGATCGCTTTGTTTCTCTGCTTAAGTTACGACAGTGTTTAGGTCGGCGCCAAAAGTAGGCATCGAGCTGACCTACGACCTATCGTGAGAGCAACGCCCGTATAATGGTGCGCTGTAGCGACGTCAACATGTAGTTTAATCGCAAGAGCGAAAAGTTGCGACGCCTGCTCTTCGACCGTCGCTCTGAATGACCACTGCCAGTGCCCCATCGAGCCGGACGGGCGCCGCGCGCCCGGCCATTGGCCCGCCTCGCCGCGCGGGAGGCGATCGAACAGGGCGAAACGATAGAGCGTTCAGAATCGATAACCGTAGCGAGCGCCAATCGCGTCGAGCGCCTCGTTGAAGTCCTGCGTGTAGCCGTTCGAGACGTGCTCGAAATAGATCGAGACGCTGTTGTGGCCATCCCAGCGCCAGCCGATCTCGGCGGGGATGTGAAAGAGCAGGCGGGATCCCAGTGCTTTGCGATCGGGCTCGGTGGGGCCGAGCTTGCCATCGTGGATCGCTCCCCCTAGGCCCAGCGCGAAGAAGATGCCGGAGGGTGCCTCGATCTGCCATCGGGCGCCCGCGTAGGCCTTGGACGTAGCGCCAGAGGTGTTGACCGTCGCCCCGACGATCGGGCGAACGGTGCCCCACAGCAGCTTGATGTTGGGTCCAAACAGGGCTTCGACATTGATGTCGAGCGATCGCGGTTCGAGCTGGAAGCCGCTCCAGAGGTTTGGGACGTCATGATAAAGGCCGCCGATTTTGAGCTCGTGGAGGATGCCCTCGGCCGCTGCCGGCGCGCTCAAAGGGCCTGCTGCCGTCGCAACGCCTGCGACTGCGATTGTGATCCCGATTTTCAGTCGCTTTATAAGCCGTAGCGGCATCATTCGCCCTGCTGTTCCCCCGCACATGCGCCCATTCGACGGCGATGACAAGGGAGGGTGGTGCCGGCGTCAGGCAAGCGTCAGGCCGCGACACAAAAGGGCGGCACGCTGTGCCGCCCTTGCAACGCCGATTGTGCAGGACTGAGCCGTACCCTGGCGTCCTTCAGTGGGCGACGGCTGCACCTGCACCAATCACGTAGATGCAGATGAAGAGGAACAGCCAGACGACGTCGACGAAGTGCCAGTACCAGGCGGCCGCCTCGAAGCCGAAGTGCTGCTTCGGCGTGAAGTGGCCCTTCAACGCACGGAACAGGCACACCGCGAGGAAGATCGTTCCGATGATCACGTGGGCGCCATGGAAGCCGGTCGCCATGAAAAATGTCGAGCCATAGATGTGACCGGCAAACTTGAACGCGGCGTGACCGTATTCATACGCTTGGCACACCGTGAACAGGATGCCGAGGATCACGGTCAGGGTCAGGCCCCAAATCAGGCCCTTCCGATTGTTCTCGAGCAGCGCGTGGTGAGCCCACGTCACCGTCGTTCCGGACAGCAGCAGGATCAGCGTGTTGACCAGCGGCAGGCCCCACGGATTGAAGGTGGCGGTGAATGTGCCATCCCCTGTCGCCTTCGGCGGCCAGTGGCCTCCGGTCAGCTGATTGCGCTGAACCATCCCGATCAGCTGATTGCTCTGCGTTACGCTGCCGTCAGCACCAGTGATAGGCAACGGCTCAACCCCGGCGGGAAACAGCGACGCATCGAAGTAGCCCCAGAACCAGGCGACAAAGAACATCACCTCGGAGGCGATGAACATGATCATGCCGTAGCGAAGGTGCAGGCGAACGACCGGCGTATGGTCGCCCTTGTGCGCCTCTCGGATCACGTCGCGCCACCACATGTACATCGTGAAGGCCACGCCCAGCATGCCGATGACGAAAAGCCAAGCGCCGCGCATCCCGAGCACGGCCTCGCCTTTAAGGGTCTTCATCCACACGATGCCGCCGAGGGCCGTCAGGAAAGCAAATATGGAACCGACGATCGGCCACGGACTTGGATCGACCAGATGATAGTCGTGGTTCTTGGTTGCGTGGCCGTCAGCCATCTTGCCTCTCCATTTCCTTCGCTGGCGCGCAGGCGCCAAATCGAAACCTCGAGCGCCCCCCTGGGGCTGAACCTCACGAACCTCTGCGCGGCTGGCCGCCATCTCCTGACGCGCCGCTGCTGCCCCCGCCTGCGCCGCCCGTCGTCGTACGCTCTTTCGGCTTGTCGACGGGAAAGAAGGTATAGGACAGCGTAATGTTTCTGATACCCGCGCCGTCAACGTCCTTCACGATCGCCGGATCGATGAAGAAGCTGACCGGTAGCTCGGCGCTTTCGCCGGGCTCGAGGCGCTGCTCTGTAAAGCAGAAGCACTCGACCTTGTTGAAGAAGGCGCCCGCCTGATCCGGCGTGACGTTGAATGTCGCGGTGCCGACAATCGGCTTATCCGAGCGATTTCTCACCTTGTAGAAGGCAAGGGCGTTCTCGCCGATCTTCAGCGTCGTCGTCGGTTGGACAGGCTGGAAATCCCAGGAAAGGCCAGGGCCGACATTGGCATCGAAGCGGACCGTGATGAGCTTGTCGAGCACTTCGCTCGAGGGGCGCTCAGCGCGCTGTGTTGTGCCCGCAAATCCCGTCAGCTGGCAGAAAAGGCGATAGAGCGGAACCGACGCGTAGGCGAGGCCGACCATGCCCACAGCGAAGGCGGCGCAGAATAGAGCGACGCGGGTATTGCGCGCCGTCTGTCCGACCAAGTCGTTGTCTGCTTTGCCGCGGCTCATGACCTTGCTACCTTCCACCTTCCGTTCGTTCCGCGCCGCCCCTTGCCGTCTTGCTTCCCAACACTGAGTTCCAGTTTCTCCTCAGAGCGGCCGGTTCAGAGCATTGCCGCCCAGCCGCACGATGGTCGCCACGTAGAACAGCACCACGAGCGCGGCCAGTGCCACACCGATTGCGATCGAACGCATGCGCTGCTTGCGCAACCGCTCCTTCTCGTCGTCCGTTCCGCTCAAAACCATTCCTCGACACTGACGCCCTCATCCGATCAACCGGCGCACGGCGTGCTCTGCCAGCAGCACGGCGAACAGCAGGAACAGATAGAGGATCGAAAACAGGAAGAGCCGGCGCGCGGCCTTGTCGGCGAGCGCGCCCTCGTTCGTGCGATAGACTTTCCATGCGAGCGCCAGGAACACCGCACCGAGCGCGCATGATGCGATCGCGTAAGCGATCCCGCCGAGCCCGGTCGCGACCGGCGCCACAGCCAGCGGCGCTAGCAGCGCGCTGTAGATGACGATCTGGCGCCGCGTCTCGGCGCCACCGGCCACCACCGGCAGCATCGGCACGCCGACGCGCTCGTAGTCCTTGGCCTTCAGCAGGGCCAGCGCCCAGAAGTGCGGCGGCGTCCACATGAAGATGATCAGAAATAGGATCACGCTGTCGAGTGACACCGAGCCCGTCACCGCTGCCCAGCCGATCATGGGCGGGAACGCGCCGGCAGCACCGCCGATGACGATGTTCTGCGGCGTCGTACGCTTCAGCCACATGGTGTAGACGACGATGTAGAACGCAATGGTCAGCGCGAGCAGCGCACCGGCGACCCAGTTCACGATCACGCCCAGCACCACAATGGACCCGATCGACAGCACAATGCCGAACGTGAGTGCTTCATCGCAGGTAATTCGGCCTTGCGGGATCGGACGGGACTGGGTGCGCGACATCTTGGCGTCGATATCGGCATCCCACCACATGTTCAGCGCGCCGGATGCGCCAGCTCCGATCGCAATTGCAAGCAGGGCAATGGCGCCGAGAACTGGATGGATTGCACCCGGCGCAGCGACGATGCCGGTGAGCGCCGTGAAGACGACGAGGGACATCACGCGTGGCTTCATCAGGGCGATGAAATCGCCGACATCTCCGCCCGATGATGCGGCCGGCGCGTGGGTCGCCAAAGCCTCTATTCTGATGGTCGTCTCTGCCATTGCCCGCTACTTTACTGCATTCCGAAGCGCCGAGCGGGCCCGTTGGCCCGCTCGCCACCTCAGTGATGATCGTCGTTTGTGATCCGCGGCAGCGTCTCGAACTGGTGGAACGGCGGCGGTGATGGCAGTGTCCACTCGAGCGTCGTCGCGCCCTCACCCCATGGATTCGCTGCTGCTTTCTCCTTGCGGATGAAGTAGGCGTGGAACATGCCGGCAAAGAAAATGATCGTCGCCAGCGCCGTCACGTAGGACCCATAGGACGAGATCTTGTTCCAGTAGGCGAAGGCGTCGGGATAGTCGATATAGCGGCGAGGCATGCCGGCGAGGCCGAGGAAGTGCTGCGGAAAGAACAGCACGTTGGCTCCGATGAACGTCAGCCAGAAGTGAACCTTGCCGATGAACTCGTTGTACATGTAGCCCGACATCTTCGGGAACCAGTAGTACCAGCCGCCGAAGATCGCGAACACCGCACCCAATGAGAGCACGTAGTGGAAGTGCGCGACGACGTAGTAGGTATCGTGGAGCGCACGGTCGACGCCGGCATTGGCGAGCATCACGCCCGTCACGCCACCGACCGTAAACAGGAAGATGAACCCGAACGCCCAGAGCATCGGCACCGTGAAGCGAATCGAGCCGCCCCACATGGTGGCGATCCAGGAGAAGATCTTCACGCCCGTCGGCACCGCGATCACCATCGTGGCGAACACGAAGTAGGCTTGTGCCTGCACGCCCATGCCGGAGGTGTACATGTGGTGCGCCCAGACGACGAAGCCGACGAGGCCGATCGCGACCATGGCATAGGCCATGCCGAGATAGCCGAAGACGGGCTTCTTCGAGAACGTCGAGACGATGTGGCTGATCATGCCGAAGCCGGGCAGGATCAGGATGTAGACCTCGGGATGGCCGAAGAACCAGAAGAGGTGCTGATAGAGCAGCGGATCACCGCCACCCGCAGCCGCAAAGAACGTCGTGCCGAAATTGCGGTCGGTCAGCAGCATCGTGATCGCGCCCGCGAGCACGGGCAGCGAAAGCAGCAGCAGGAAGGCCGTCACCAGCACCGACCACACGAACAGCGGCATCTTGTGCAGCGTCATGCCCGGCGCGCGCATATTGAAGATGGTGGTGATGAAGTTGATCGCGCCGAGTATCGACGAGGCACCAGCGATGTGAAGCGACAGGATCGCAAAGTCCATCGCCGGGCCCGGGTGGCCCGACGTCGAGAGCGGGGCGTACACGGTCCAGCCGGCACCAACGCCGCAGCCGGAGCGATCCGCCGCATCACAGGGTCCGGCGCCGGGCACGAACATCGAAATGACCAGCATCGCGAACGAGGCCGGCAGCAGCCAGAACGAGATGTTGTTCATGCGCGGGAACGCCATGTCCGGCGCACCGATC
>CAZCQH010000109.1:0-9050 GCA_964500805.1 uncultured Hyphomicrobiaceae bacterium | reverse complement strand
CTGGATGAGCCTCACATACGACACGATTGCGCCGGAACTAGGGGGACAGGCATGTACTTCAAGTGCCGTCTGGTGGCAAGGTGAATTGAACTGTAGTTGCGATATTGAGTGTAGACGGATCGTCGGCGAAGCTTGCCCAACACCCACAAAGCGCCTTGCCCATTCTCCATATTGCGCTATACAGCGCCCGTCACCTGTTTCGGCTGGAGGCTGAACGGGGAATTTGGTTCGGGCGACCAGCTCAGGGCTCGGCTCTTGAGCTGCCACGCGAGACCAAAGCGCGGCGGCAGCGTTTCACGTGAAACCTTGCTTCCCTCCCCGGTGTCTCCGCTCTTTGGGTCGCTTGCTTGGGCCTTCCTTCCCCCGTGACGGAAGCGCCCGACAGAGGCTAGGCGCCGGACGGACAAACAGAAAGGAAGGCCAGGACATGCCGCTTTACGAGCATGTGTTCCTTGCGCGTCAGGACGTTTCGCAGACGCAAGTCGATGCGCTGACCAAGGAATTCACGGAACTTATCGAACAGGGCCAGGGCAAGGTCGCCAAGACCGAGTACTGGGGGCTCAAATCGCTGACGTTCAAGATCAAGAAGAACCGCAAGGCCCACTATACGCTGCTGAATATCGACGCGCCGCCTGCCGCGGTCGTCGAGATGGAGCGGCGCATGGGCCTCAACCCGGACGTGATCCGCTTCATGACCGTGCGCGTCGAGGAACACGAGACGGAGCCTTCGGCGCAAATGCGCAAGAGCGACCGCGATGAGCGCGGCGATCGCGGTCCCGGTGGCGGCGGGTTCCGCGGCGATCGTGGCGATCGCGGTGGGTTCCGCGGGCCTCGTGGCGATCGTGGCGACCGCCCGCCGCGAGAAGGCGGCTTCCGTGGAGATCGCGGCGACCGGCCACCGCGCGAGGGTGGCGACCGTCCGCCGCGCGATGGCGCACCGCGCGGTGATCGTCCGCCCCGCTCCTTCAATCCCGGCACGGAGAGAACCTGATGGCCGAAGCAGCTTCTTCCCAGGCGCGGCGTCCGTTCCATCGCCGCCGCAAGACCTGCCCCTTCTCCGGCGCGCAGGCTCCGAAGATCGACTACAAGGATTCCCGCCTGCTCGGCCGCTATGTATCCGAGCGCGGCAAGATCGTGCCGAGCCGCATCACCGCGGTGTCGGCGAAGAAGCAGCGAGAGCTCGCGCGGGCAATCAAGCGTGCGCGGTTCCTCGGCCTGCTGCCGTATGTGATCAAGTGACGTTCGGTGTCTGGCTCTTGCCAGACACCTCGTACCGTCCGTCACTGCCGGACAGGGCGACGGTCACACGATGCTGCGGTGTCGGGCGAAAGGCCGGACACCGATATTGGTTGGGACGGACAGCGATCCATCTCTAACCGCGCCAAACGCGGGACAGCTCAATGCCACCCTTCATTCTCGTTGGCCTTGCCGCAGGACTTGCGTCCGCCGCGCTCTTCGCGTCGGCGACGGCAGGCGGCATGGGCGGACGGCTGCTGCTGTTCTTCCTCGCGCCACTGCCGTTGTTTCTGGCGGGTCTCGGCTGGGGCCCGATGGCGGCGCTGATCTCCGCTGCTGCGGCCGCCGCCGGAGTTGCGCTGCTGCTCAGCGTGAAGGCTGGTCTGATGGTAATGGTCAGCCACGGCCTGCCCGCCGCGTATCTCTGCTATCTCGCGCAGCTCAGCCGGACATCGGACGCCCCATTGCCGACGTCGGGCGGCGAGGCTGCTGCGGCTCCGGGTAGAGTCGAATGGTACCCGGTCGGACGTCTGGTGGCGGCATCGGCGCTGATTGCCGGTGCGCTGGCGCTCACGTCATTGCTGCAGCTCGGCACCGATCTCGATGAGGCGCGAAAAATTCTGAAAGACCTGCTCGACAAGGTATTCCTGAGGCAGCTTCCGGGTTTCAAGGACCGCAAGATCGAGGAGGCCGAGCTCAATCAGCTGGCCGAGATCGCGCTATATGCATTCCCGGCGGCGGCGGCCCTGTCGTGGCTCGCGAGCTTCCTGCTCAATCTCTACCTGGCCGGGCGCATCACGCTTGCTTCGGGGCGGTTACCGCGGCCCTGGCCCGATCTGCCGTCGATGACCTTCCCGCGCGGCTTCGGATTTCTGCTGGCGGCAGCGCTGGCCGTTGCTTCGCTCATGAGCGGGTATCCGGCATTGATCGCTTCGGGATTTGCCGGCGCGCTGTTTCTTGCCTACGCCTTCCTCGGCCTTGCGGTCGTGCACGAGCTGACGCGAGGCCATGCGGCGCGCCCTGTCATTCTGGGCAGCGTCTACGTCGTGCTGCTCTTTCTCAATGCCTGGGCCGGACTGCTGCTGGCCCTCGTCGGCGTGCTCGAGCCGGTGCTGCCCTGGCGGCGGCGCGGATCGGGCGGACCCGCTCCGCCGGCGGGACCGGGGCCGCCCGCACATCCACGGACCTAGTGACCCGTTTCACGTGAAACGCTGCAAACTTCCCACCGCAAGATCTTCGCACACGCGATCTGAACCAGGAGAGCTCCCATGCATGTCATTCTACTCGAGCGTATCGGCCGGCTCGGCCAGATGGGCGACGTCGTTCGCGTCAAGGACGGCTTTGCGCGAAACTTCCTGCTCCCGCAAGGCAAGGCGCTGCGCGCCACGGAGGAGAACAAGAAGCAGTTCGAAACGCAACGCGTGCAGCTCGAGGCGCGCAATCTCGAGCTGAAGAAGGAAGCCGAGGGCGTGCTGGGCAAGCTCGAGGGCAAGCAGTTCGTGACCATCCGCCAGGCCGGTGACACGGGCCAGCTCTACGGCTCGGTCTCGACGCGCGATCTCGCCGAGGTGATCTCCGGAGGCGGCTTCTCGATCAACCGCAACCAGGTGCTGCTCGACAAGCCGATCAAGGCGCTGGGCGTGCACGAGCTGCGCGTCCAGCTCCATCCCGAGGTGATCGTGAAGGTCACCGTCAATGTCGCCCGTTCTGCCGAGGAGGCCGAGCGCCAAGCCCGTGGCGAGGACGTCACCGTCCTTCGCGAGGAAGGCCCCGAGATCGAGACCTTCAGCGAGGACGCAATGTTCGAGCAGGGCGCACGCTCGCGCGACGAGGGCGAGGGCGAGGATGCCGGGAAGGCCTGATTGTCGGCCGTTCCCAAGCCCACTTGACCGCGCTTGGAAAGGCGGCCGCGCAGGCCGCCTTCGTCACAGCACGGACAATGTTTCACGTGAAGCAATGTTACAATTGTATCTATTCAGGTTAATGGACGGCTGACGCCGGCCGCTACGGGCCACCGCTCTCGAAACTTGAACCGATGCAGCGCCTCAAGCTCAGAGTTTTCGATCCTCCCCAGCGCGCGCTGTGGGCCGAGCTTGGGCAAACTCCCGCGATGTTCACACTTTACGGCGGCCCGGCCCTGGCATTGCAGCTCGGGCATCGAAAGTCGATCGATTTTGACTTCTTCTCGTCAGAACCATTCGATCCCGAAGAGTTGCTCGCGGCGATTCCCTATCTGTCAGGCGCCCGCGTAACGCAAGTCGCTGTTGGAAGTTTGAATGTCGTCGTCGACCGCGGGGGCGACGTCAGGGTGGCCTACTTTGCTCCTCCTCGTCCGCTGATTGCGATTGCGCCACGTATCGCAGTGCGGCGGCCAGGGCTGTCGCTTGCCTCCAAGATTGACATTGCCGCCACCAACATCGCCGTCCTTGCACGACGCCCCTCGGCAAAGGACTACGTCGACGTTCATGCGCTCATCACTAAGGGCCGGATCCCGCTCGCAGCACAGCTGGCTGTCGTTCCATTTGTCTTTCCTGGCCGGCAATACAATCCGGTAGTGCCCTTGAAAGCTCTCGCCTTCTTCGGCGACGGCGACCTGCCGGGCCTGCCTGCAGAAGTGAAGAGCGACTTGGCTCGGGCCGTTTCCAAGGTCGAGCTGAAGGACGTCGAGCTGTGGACACGACGAGCACGGAAGAAGCCTAAAACGTGGGCAGCTTTCGCATGAAGCCGCTTCCGAAAACGCCCGAGTTCCTGGCCATTGCCAAGCGCGTCGTGTGGTTCAAGCCGCCCGAAGCAACGCTCGACGATCCCGTGCTGTTCCTCTGCCACCTGATGACCTACACATTGCCCGAGGATCTGATCACGGTCTCAAAAGTCGTCCGCAAGGCCCAATTTCGAGAAGCGCTTGAGCGCGCCCCACCCGGCGTCTTCGATCCCCGTTCATGGGCCTACTGGAACTTGCGCCTTGGCAGAGTTCCCATACCGCCGATGCCAGAACGGAGCATCCCGGGCGTCGCTCGTGGCCGGCATCAGCACCGTCACTGACTCCATGTTCCAGCGGTGCAGGAGCGCAGTCGCTGGGCGGAATACGCCAGTACGGGAGCATTGGAATCACGTTCCGCACTTCGTCTCGACACACAGCCAAGTTGCATCTCCCAGCTGTGTCCGAGTGGCATCTGGCATGCCAGAGCGAAAAATTCCTGCATGAAATCAAGGCGATGAATGCCAGCTAAATGTGGCTTTCAGGCCCTGTTTAGCGGGGCGCCGGAGCCACGCCGCAATAATGGTGTTTCCTCTGATCATGCCTCGATTTGGAGGCTGGCATCACCTGAGGAAGAACACCCCATGAAGACCAAACTGCTGTCCGCTACGGCTCTGACGCTGGCTCTCGCCGTGCCGGCGTTCGCCCAGGACGCGAAGCCGACGGTCCCCGGCGCACCTTCCGCACCGGCCGCGACTACCTCGGCACCGGTCGTCAAAGCTGACGAGAAGAAGGTCGAGGCTCCGAAGACCACGGCTCAGCCGGGCGCTCCTTCGGCCGCACCTGCCGCCCCGTCGGTCCAGAAGCCGGTAGAGGCTCCGAAGACCACCGCGCAACCCACCACGGCGCCAGCAGCGCCGGCCCCAGCCGCGACCACGACCAAGCCGGTCGAACCCATGAAACCGGCAGCCACGGCGCCAGCAGCACCGGTGAAGGCTGACGACAAGAAGGTCGAAGCTCCGAAAGTTGACACGAAGCCGATGGGCGTCGGCGCGCCGAAGGTCGAGGAAAAGAAGGTAGAGCCCGCCAAGGTCGAGGCGAAGCCGGCCGAGGCTCCGAAGGCCGACGTCAAGAAGTAAGCGTTCGCGTCAGCCCGGCGGGCGGAAGTTGGTAACCGCCGGGCGCTCTCAGGATCTGGAAGTGGACAGCTTCCAGATCCGTTGGCTGAGGCCGCAAGGCCCGACATTCCCCCGGTGGAGATTTCTCCGCCGGGATTTGCTTTGCGTCCCGTGGCACGATCCTATGAGCCGGCGGACTGCGTGCAAACCCGAGTGGTGAGGGAGCCCGCGCGCTTTCAGGTTTGCAGCCAAATAGAGTGAGAAAGCAGTTAACTTCGCCTTGATGAGCCCGTCCTCGCTTCCGATCCCAATCTCTCATTCACCATTTCATGAGATCAAGTGGGATGAGTTTGGTTTACGTGAGGCGTAGATGGGCAGCCTGACCACGCATATCCTGACAGCGATCGGAACAACCGCTTTTCTGGCCGTCCTCTTTTGGCGCATCAGCCTCGTCCTGCCGAAGCCCGAGGGCAAAACCGAAAATCTGAAGAACCTTCATTGCGCGCATCCGCCGTCCTTCCTCAACAAAGAGTTCAAATGCGAAGTTTTCTACCCGTTCATCGGCATTCTGATTTCACAACCCTTGTTCGTGCACTTGGCCATCGGTTTGATCAACGCCATCACGGGGCGATTGCCGTACCAGATTTTCGCACAGCAGATCAGCTCACTGCCCGTGATCGTCCAGGTATTCCTGGCGCTGCTGGTGATCGACATCTCGCTATGGATCCGGCACGGATTCGTTCACAAATTTCTTTGGTCGTTCCATGCCGTTCATCATAGCGCCGCTGAGATCGGCTGGATGACGACGCATCGCCTCCATCCGCTCGATCAGATGGTCATGGGCTTGATCGACATGATCGTGCTTTATGTGATCGGCTTCGATGCAGATGGCATGGCCATCGCCATGGTAATCAAGAATCTCAACAATCTCTTCATTCACAGCAACATCGTCTTGGACTACCCAAAACCCTGGAAATACATATTCGTCAGCCCGAACATGCACCGCTGGCATCACGCGACGGAGAAAGAAGCGCACGACAAGAATTTCTGCGTGGTGTTCGCGTTCGTCGACTATATCATGGGCACTTACTACGTGCCCGACAACGCGCTCCCGAAGGCGTACGGCAGCGCTGATCGAGACATGGACGACATCGAGCGCAAGACGATCCTCACGGAGCTGTTGCTCCCGTTCAAATGGTCTCGCGCGCAAGGCTCCGCCGTCACCCCGGGAGATGGCTCCGCAGCCCCTGGCGGAAACCCAGTTGCGAATCCCCCGGCCGCGTGATCGGGACGTCCGCTTCAACTGCAGTGTCTGCCTGGTTTCCCTCATTCTTTCGGCGAGCGACGCCTGGCCGTGGCGTGAGAGCAGATGCAGCCTCCATTGACACTGCGGGCGCTGCATGTTCGGGTCGTCATCCACGATCCCGAGCCCCCACAGCCGAATGTCCGCACATGACGCAAACGACGAGCCAGCAACCCGCCCAAAAGCTCCTTCCTCGCACGTCGGACCAGATTCTAGGTCCTTTCTATCCGCTGGGCGAGCCGTCCAAGGGTGGCGATCTCACGCAGGTCGCAGGCCGCAAGGGGCGGGCACAAGGGCAGTTGCTCTACGTGTCGGGCCGCGTGCTGGATCGCCAGGGTAATCCGGTGCGTGGCGGCAAGGTGCAGATCTGGCAGGCGAACTGCCACGGCAAGTACCTGCATCCCAATGACGACAACCCGGCGCCGATCGATCCCTGCTTCGAGGGGTTTGCGGTCGTGAACACCGACGATGAAGGCCGCTACCTCTTCAAGACGATCAAGCCATCTGCGTATCCAGCAGCGCCTGGACGCATGCGCCCGTCGCACATCCACTTCGAGGTGTTCGGCAAACGCGAACGGCTGATCACCCAGCTCTACTTCCAAGGTGATGCGCATCAGGACAGCGATACGTGGCTGCAGTCGTCGCACCGAAAGGAGACGATCGTCATGCCGATCCTCGATCCCGTCACCGGCATGGAGCCCGACGCAAAGCGCGTCGCCTTCGACATCGTGCTGATGCACGGGTGACATCGCGTCATCTTCGGACGAGAAGGCCAACCACGGGTGCAGGGCTAAGCCCTCTGACGGGGAAGCGCGAGGGTCGAGAAGCCCTTGCATCGGTCCGCGAGTTTTGACACATGCCGCTGCCTTTCATCCCGATTCCCGCTCAAGCGCCAGCGCGCGAAGGCTTCGTCGATGTCGGCGACGCGAAGCTGTGGTTCTGGGACACGGGCGGTGACGGCGAGACGATCGTGCTCTCGCATCCCGCGTCGCAATCGAGCGAGATCTGGCTCTATCAGCAGCCCGTGCTCGCGGCAGCCGGCTATCGCGTCATCGCCTATTCCCGCCGCGGCGTGTTCAAATCCGAGCGCGGACCGAAGGAGACGGCGGCAACCCAGGTTGCCGACCTCGCGCGCCTTCTCGATCAACTGGGCATCGCCAAGGCGCATCTCGTCGGCGCGGCAGCTGGCGGCATCACAACGCTGGGCTTTGCCGTGGCGCATCCGGAGCGCACACGCTCACTCGTTCTTGCCGGCACGATCTTCTCACCCGACGAGGACGAGTGGCGGCAGGCCTATGTGCGCCTCGGTATCGCCATGGCGCGCGAGAAGACGATCCCCAGCGACTTCCTGGAGCTCGGCCCCTCCTATCGCCTGAGCCACCCGGATGGTGTCGCCAAGTTCAACGAGCTCGAGCACCGCGCCAAGGCGAGCGGCCCGGTGGCGAACCTGCCGCTCGGCGCGAAGGTGACGTGGGCCTCCATCGCCGCAGCACGTGTGCCGACATTGCTGCTGACCGGTGAAGCCGACCTCTTCGCCCCGCCGCCACTGCAGGATCTCGTTTCGCGCCACATGCCCGTGCACGAGAAGACGACCCTGCGCGAGGTCGGCCATGCCCCCTACTGGGAAGCGCCGGAGGAGTTCAACCGCGCGGTACTCGCGTTTCTCGCGCGACAAACAAATGCCGGGCCGTAGGGTGCAATAGCGTCAGCGTATTGCACCAACCGCAAGTCCGGATCTCACCGTCAAACATCCGGAGCGGTGCAATACGCGCGTAGCGCTATTGCACCCTACGGCGCTACGGCCCCCTCACTCTCCCACCCGCGCCATTATGATCTCGTCGAATGCGACGCCATCGATGATGACCGACTGCCGTTTCACGCCTTCCTCAACAAAGCCGAGCTTGCGATAGAGCGCCCGGGCTCGCGCGTTGTCCGCGTAGACCGTCAGCTCGATGCGCGTGAAGCCGTAGGCGTCCGAGGCCGCCAGCGCCTGCTGCATCAAATTCGTGCCCAAACCCTTGTCGCGCCACTCGGGCCTCAGCCCCATGGCAACGAAGCCGACATGCGCTTGAACAGGACGCCCCACCGGGAAAATGTTGCACCAGCCGACGACCAGGTCGCCATCAACAAGCACCAGATGCGGCGAACCCCGCGCGATATTGGCGCGAACCATCGCTGCAAGCTGTTCGATCGGCGGCGCCTCGGTCAGATAGAGGTACCGCCGCTCGCGCGCGACGACATCCACCGCCTCGCGAAAACTCTCGATGTCCTCCTCGCGGATCTGGCGGATTTTTGTGGTCATTTGCAACACTCCATACGGCAGCGGGGCGGATCTGACGACCCGCCCCACTGCCAAAGTGCGATGTCGCAAAAGCTCAGTTCTTGCTCTTGTCCACCAGCGCGCCGGCCTTGATCCAGGGCATCATAGCGCGGAGTTTCGCGCCGACTTCCTCGATCGGATGCGCGTCGTTCAAGCGGCGGGTCGCCTTGAAGCGGGCCTGACCGGCCTTGCACTCGCGCATCCACTCGGAGGCGAACTTGCCTTGCTGAATGTCGGCGAGAACGCGCTTCATCTCGGCGCGCGTCTCATCGGTGATGATGCGCTTGCCTGACATGTACTCGCCGAACTCGGCGGTATTCGAGATCGAGTAGTTCATGTTGGCGATGCCGCCCTCGTAGATCAGGTCGACGATCA
>CAZCQH010000108.1:0-9845 GCA_964500805.1 uncultured Hyphomicrobiaceae bacterium | reverse complement strand
CCTACGCGCAACGCCGCCGCCCCCGCCTCCTACACCACGTCCCGGGACGCCGCCAAGGCGCGCGACACATCTCCTGGATCGCGGGCTCGATATCCGGCTGATCCAGGCGCTGTTCGGAACAGCAACATACTACCCGTGAACATCCTGCTGAAGCTCCTGTCACCTATCGGTTCCATCCCCGCTTCGGCGAAGTCGTGATGGTGAGGCGGCGCCTCGAACGTGGCGGTGTTCCGTTTATCGTCGTGCTTCAGCCCGATGGTTCGTTCGCCTGTCTGCCGGTCTGGATGACCGAGCCACAGGCTTCGCGATTCGAGATCAGTGCGCAACCGGAGTTTTCTTTGGATGGTCTGCGCGCGCTGCGCATCGAGGTTGATGCGCTCCTAGGCTTGCTCGCGTGCGAGTCCAAGCCAGGGGAAGTCGACCATGACGGAAGCGCCAGAGGAGCCTCACGCCAGAGTTCTTCAGCCAAGCCTGTTCGACACCGTCGTGCCGGCCGTCACGCTAACGCCGACGCACAAGGCGGAACTTGCAGCCTCAGTCGAAGTGCTATTGCGCGAGATCGCAGCGGCGCTCGCCGACACGACGGCAAGGGAGGGCGGTCATGAGTAAGATCACGACCGAGCACCTGTCGCGCGGCGCCTTCGTCTACATCCGGCAATCGACCGCAGATCAGCTCATGCACAATCACGAGAGCCGCCGTCGCCAATACGGGCTCGCCGATCGCGCCAAGCAGCTTGGCTGGACCAATGTCGAAGTCTTCGACGATGATCTCGGCCGCTCGGGCGGCGGCATCGTCCGTCCAGGGTTCGAGCGGCTGCTGGCCGCCATCTGCGCGGGCACGGTCGGCGCCGTGCTAGCCATCGAAGCTTCGCGGCTCGCCCGGAATGGGCGTGACTGGCATACGCTGATCGAGTTCTGTGGATTGGTCGGCACGATCATCGTCGACGAGGATGGAATCTACGATCCTCGCCATCCCAATGATCGACTGCTGCTCGGCATGAAGGGAACGATGAGCGAGCTCGAGCTATCGATGTTCCGACAGCGCTCGCAGGAAGCGCTGAAGCAGAAGGCTCGCCGAGGCGCACTCGTGCTCGGCGTTGCCGCCGGCTACGTCAAGGTCGGGCGCGACCGCATCGAAAAGAACCCGGACCGACGCGTGCAGGAAGCTATAGGCCTGGTCTTCCAAAAGTTCGCCGAGTTCCAGAGCGCACGACAGGTGCATATCTGGCTACGCGACGAGAAAATCGAATTGCCTGCGAAATCGCGTCAAGGGGGAATGCAGGGCGATGCGCATGGCGTCGTCTGGCGACTGCCCGCCTACAACATCGTGCACAACATCCTGACCAACCCGATCTACGCCGGCGCCTACGCCTTCGGTCGCACGACCAGCCGGATCAGCGTGGTCGATGGCCGCAAGCGCGTCCGACGCGGGGTGCACAAACCGATGGCCGAGTGGGATGTGCTGATTAAGGATCATCACGCTGCCTACATCAGCTGGGACGAGTTCGAGCGGAACCTGAAGGTGATTGCCGACAACGCCACTGGCATGACCAGTGCCGTCGCCCGCGGTGCGGCGCGCGAAGGCAAGCTGCTCGCGCCGGGGCTGCTGCGCTGTGGTCATTGCGGTCGCAAACTGCACGTCCACTACGGCGGCAAGCTCGGCCGCTATAACTGCTACGGCGCGCGTACCAATCACGGCGCCGAGCGCTGCATCTCGATCAGCGGCCTGAGCATCGATGCGGCGATCGCCGAGGAGGTGCTGCGCGAGCTGCGCCCGCTTGGCGTCGAGGCTGCACTCAAGGCGATCGAGGCGCAGTCGAGCCAGACGACAATTGCTGAGCGGCAGCTCGAGCTGTCGTTGCAGCAGGCGCGCTACGAGGCGGCGCATGCCCGTCGGCAATACGATGCGGTCGATCCCGCCAACCGGCTCGTGGTCGGCGAGCTCGAGCGCCGCTGGAACGAGGCGCTTCAAGCGGTTGCCCGGATCGAGGGCGAGGTCGCCGCCGTCGTGGCGCGTCGTCCTCCGCCACTTGGCGAGACTGAGCGTCAACAACTGATGGCGCTCGGAGGCGACCTCAAGCGCGCCTGGTCACATCCGGCAGCAACCGCGGCAACACGCAAGCGGATCGTGCGCGCTGCGCTGACGGAGATCGTCGTGCGCCGCGACGGTGCGATCATCCATGCGGTCCTGCATTGGCGCGGCGGCAGCCACACCGAGTTCAAGATCAAGCAGCGTCTGAACGCGGCCGGCCGGCCCAACCCGCACATGCCCCACGACACGATCGCGCTTATGGGCGAGCTGGCTCGGCTCATGCCCGATCAGCAGATCACGCGACTTCTCAACCGTATCGGTGTCGCGACCGGCTACGGCAATGCCTGGACCGAGGAGCGCGTTCGCGGTTTCCGTAATCACCACGGGATCGCACGTTACCGTGATGGCGAGTGGGCCGAGCGCGGCGAGGTCTCGCTCGAGGCCGCCGCTAACATCGTCGGTGTCTGCAATATGACGGCACTGCGCATGCTGCGCCGCGGCGATATCAAGGGCCGACAAGTCTGTCGAGGCGCTCCCTGGGCGATCAAGACGTCAGACCTCGCCGACTTTGCGCGCCAGAAGCGAGGCCAGCGTCCGCTAACATCCAACCCCGCGCAGGCAGTCCTGGATCTTCAATGAGTTAACCTGAGGTGCACTATGCGTCGTGGCCGCTCGGACACGAGAAGTTGGACACGACGGCGCACTACACGCGCGTTGCGACCGGGCAGACTCGGCCATCGAGAGCCCCCTCGACCAGCTCGACAAGACCAAGCCTCGGCGCAAGCGCAAGCCGGACACGTCGGGCAAGTAGCGCCCGGCCATGACGCGAACCTCGCTGGAGGTGGCGGAGATCTTCCGCCGCCACGGCCCCGCTTGGCGTGCCGCCAACGCGGGGCACATCAGCCTCGCGCAGCTCAAAGTGATGAGTGCGATCGAGCGCTGCCGCACGGCGGCGCTCGGCGGCCAGGTCGTGCGCTGCGAGAACGCCAGCTGCGGCCACACGATCCTCGTGTTCCATAGTTGTCGCAACCGGCATTGCCCGAAGTGTCAGGCTGCGGCTTCACGCGAGTGGCTCACGGCGCGCGAGGCCGAGCTGCTGCCGGTCGCGTACTTCCATTTGGTGTTCACGTTCCCGGCGCCGCTGCGCGATCTCGCCTTCCACAATAAGGCCGTCATGTACGACATCTTGATGAAGGCGGCGGCCGAGGCGACGCTGACGATCGCCGCCGACCCCGAGCATCTCGGCGCCAGGATCGGCTTCACGTCGGTGCTGCACACGTGGGGCTCGGCGATGACGCACCACCCTCACGTGCACATGACCGTGCCAGGCGGTGGAGTATTCCTCGATGGCTCGCGATGGATCTCGTGCAGGTCCGGCTTCTTCCTGCCCGTTCATGCTCTCTCCGCGCTGTTCCGCGGTCGCGTGCTCGCCATGCTCGCCGAGGTGCACAAAGAAGGACGCTTGAAGTTCTTCGGCACGCAAATGGCGCTCCAAGAGCACAAGCGCTTCAAGCGCTGGCTGGCGCCGCTGCGCAAGATCGGTTAAGTGGTCGACAGCCGCCCACCCGTCGCCGGCCCCGAGCAGGTGCTGCGTTATCTGTCGCTATATACGCATCGTGCGGCGATCTCGAACCGACGGCTCGTTGCTGCCGATGAAGGCGACATCGCCTTCCGCTGGAAGAACTATCGCGAGGACGGCCGCGCCCGCTGGAAGACGATGACGCTCGGTGCTCACGAGTTCATCCGACGCTTCCTCGTCCACGTCTTGCCGAAAGGCTTTCATCGCATCCGCCACTACGGCCTTCTCGCCAAACTTGGTGGCGACATCACGCGGCCCGACGCTGCCGAAAGTACCGAAAAAGGCGTGTCTGCGTTGCCCGGGCGAGTGCTTTCGCGCGCCCATGAAGGCGCGGCCTCGATCGTCCCTGAGTCAGCTTCCGCGCCGGCACAGATCATAAGCCTCGACACCCGGCTTGAAACCCCATAGGGCTGCACCGCCCGAGCCCAATCTCCCGCGACTTCCTGCCTTGGTGCCTTGCCGACGCCGGCCAGAGCCCGTGGCACCGCATCCAAGGCCGGCGTCCGCAAGCCTTCACAAAAAGCGGACGCGCTACCGCAACCCTGGGCACACTTCGACGCTCGTGATCCCCTTGACGGCGCCATCGTCGGGGACCGACAGTCGGGAGCGAACAGAGACGGGCGGGACGTCCGAGTGGCGGGTGGCAGTGCGTACCAAGTCTTTGCGCGAAAATGTGCCGCCACTCTTCCGATCTGGTCGTCACGTACGCCCCGTGTTGTGTGGCTCCTTGATCAGCTTACACCTTACCATTCCAGCACTCGCGATCTTGTGGGCGGCGTGGGGCCTTGGCTAGAGGGTGGTGGGCCGAGCGGATAATCTGAAATGTAACGCGTTTAGAACAACGTTTGGAAAACGTTGGAGTGTGGCATGTGGACGATGTTTGAGGTTGTCGCTGGAGCTGACGCGCCGAAGGAGAAGCGGCGCTCGGCGGAAGAACTGGCTGCAGAATTCTCAGAGGCGTTGAGCCGCGTCAAAAAGGCGATGGCGCAATTGGCTGTCGACGCGGAAAAGAGCCGCTGACGAGCTCCGTCACTGACGATTAACTGATTGCACTAACCGTGGATCGCGGTCACCTACCTAAGATGCGTGGACGTACAATGAACAGTCTGCCCCGATGCCGTGTGCTTGGTGGGGGAAATGATCGTGATCTGGGACGAGATCGAGCGGGTGCTGGGTAGGACCGTGGTCGCACGCCTGCAGGAGGCAGTCCGCGAGACTTATGTCCTCGTCGGAAGACATCCGGATCCAGCACAAGCCGAGGCTGCTTTTGACGCGCTCCTAGCATCGCTTGCTGCGGCGGCGATAATCAAGCCGGATGGCGCACGCAGTGCTGCAGACCGTGCTGAAACATGTTGCCAGTTGTTGCGCGGGATTGTGGCCGGCGCGGCCAAAGCCGGCTCAGGCGATCAGAAAAAGCTGAACTGAGGACCGCGCGCAAAGCTGGTTACGCTCCATCCGCACCCGCCGACAACACCTTAAGTATGGCAATGGCGACGCGCCGCTGCGCAGGCGACTGAATGCTGCTGTAAGCGGCCAGTAACTCAGAAATCTCGTCCTGGCTGAGCGAGGGCGGCGGGTCGCTGGCTGGTGCGGCTGATTCGGGAGCAGCCACATCGTTATCAGGGCGCAAAAACCATTCGACATCAGTCTTCAAGGCAGTGGCAATAGCCGCGAGGCGCGCCGCGCTAATCCGATTGGTGCCCGCTTCGTATTTCTGGAGTTGCTGCCAGGAGATACCGATTTCGGCAGCTAGATTTTCCTGTGTCACGCCAATCGTAGCGCGCCGCCGCTTGAGACGCTGCCCGACGCGCACGTCGAACGCCGTGGCTCGCCTCATGTCACTGCCACGCGCTGCCATCGATTTCTCGCCAATAACCGGCACGTGAATGTCACCTCGCCGTCCCGCGACAAGCTTTCATAGCGCACGGGACAATTGCTCGTCCAGATAAGTGGTCGTCATCGGTGCTGTTTCGGAGACTTATCCAGAGTTGTAAGACATCGGATGTCAAGCATAACTCAGGAGAAAGATAATGTCCGAACACACGATCGCACGCCGTCATGATGCAACCGGGACGCAGTCTTCGGCACCGCCGCGGCAAACCGGGCCCCTCCTGGACCTGATCGACGTTGCTCATGGTCCGCGCCACATCCTCGGCCGCTTCTTCCTGGCCGCGGATGCGGAGGCCCGGGCACGCGGCATTGAGCTTCATTTCGCGACGTTCGAGGAGATGGTGGCGCTCAACCGCAGCAATAGTGAAAGCTGGAAGCCGCTGGTGCCCATGTTCTTGCCGGAAAACGGATTGGTGGAGGAAAACCGCTCGTTCTGCGTCATTGGCCGCAACGCCAAGCAGGAAGCCGTTACATGCCAAGCCGGCATCTTCTTCGATTGGACTGGGACCTCCTTCAAAGAAGAGGCTGAATCGTTGCGGCTATTCTACGCCGATCCCACAGCGGCGCGGGCACGCGGCGAGACCTGCCGGGTGACGGCGCCGCATACAGAAATGATCACGGGCAGGATATCGTACTCCGGAGGTGCCTGGTACCGGCCTGATTACCGGGGCCGGTACATTGCGGGCATCATGGCGCGTCTATCGCGGGCTCTGGCGCATGCCCGATGGAACACGACCACGACCGTGGCGATGATTTCGGAAACACTCTACAGCCGTGGCTATGGATTCCGCACGGGTTACGTTCACCAGGAGCTGGGCTTTGAACTAG
Source organism: uncultured Hyphomicrobiaceae bacterium (assembly GCA_964500805.1). GTDB lineage: Bacteria > Pseudomonadota > Alphaproteobacteria > Rhizobiales > Hyphomicrobiaceae. The sequence continues at coordinate 3,516 of CAZCQH010000108.1, read as the reverse complement.
AAAACTTCGAGGTCGGGCCGTATCAGGCGGCCGTGGTGTGGACGCATGCCGACGAGATGATGGACGATCTCGCGCGGTTCCCCGAGCCTCTAGCTCCGCCCCGCAAGGTCGATATGCCCGTCAGCCTCCGACGTGCATAGCAGGAGCTTCGTGCCAGCAGGGTCAACGGCTGGCACGATCAACCGCCTGTAGCGCAGGCGGTGCACTACCCCAGGGCCGGTCTCCACTTCTGCATCAACGTCATCGAGTACCGGCTCTCCGGTTCGGCTAGCTGCCCAGTAGGCGTCGGCAATCCAGCGGCCATAATCGAGGTCGGGCTGATCCTCGACCTCGATTTCATTCCCGCGCTCTGACCAGTGGGGATCGATAGTGAGAAAGCCACCGCCGACTTTCTGCACCAGCAGCCGGCTGGCCACCTGCCGCAACAACAAAAACCTGCCGGTGAAAAGGCTGTCTGAGATGGCGGCAAGGCCAGCTAGATCAAGGACACGCCGATGCTCACTGACAAAGGCGAGTGTTCCAGAGAAACGCGGCTCGGTCGCTTCCTCAAGTCTCCGACGTTGCCGATAGAAGCGCCGACGCCGCTTGCTGATCGCGGCATGGATATCCAGCAAGGCGGTGATGGCAGCTGTGCAGGATGGCGCCACGGTGTGCGACCACTTATCACCCAAGCGACTGATCACCACCTTCTGGTCTGGCTGGTCCGAGAGCCATTGGACGAGGCCTGCCAAGGTTGCGGCGGCAAGACCTTCCGGGCGCCACCGCACACGCAGCGCGTTATTGCGATGCTCGATTGCCACCGCACCGCAGTTCCGGATGGCATAAACGATAAATTCCTGCTCGCTCATGCGCGGGCAAAGCTGACGAAGGTGCCAATCACCAGGGGAGACAAGCTCGCCGGTCTCGGAGACGAGCATCATTGGGCGGCCTCCAGCTATTTGGGCAAGAATATCACAGGGGCCAGCTGCATACCAGACTCATGTCGCTGTTCTTGGGCGAGCAACCGGCGAGTACCGGGACCACGTCGAGGCTCGCTGTTCAGTCAAATGTGCAACGTGGTGGGATGATCGGTCTAATCCGATCAGCGAACCTCTCCGAAGGTGCAACAAACTGAGCCGAAAATAATCGATCGGCGATGAATTGATACCGCCCTTCAAGCGCCCGAGTTGACGGGTCACAAGCGAGAGGCAAATTCAGGTTGAGCAACGCGCAGCAGAGAGCATGGCTGTCCCCCTAGTTCCGGCACAATCGTGTCGTATGTGAGGCTCACCCAGGAGGTGGGCGATGGCGAACGAGAACCACAACAGCTTGTGGCGTGATTTCCCGAAGACGGCGCTCGAGTTCGAGGAGCGGTTCCGGACCGAGGAGGACTGTCGCGACTATTGGATCGCGGTGCGGTGGGGCGGCAAGCCAGCGTGCGCGCGGTGCCACTCGACGCGGGTGTGGACGGAGCGCGGCGGCTTCCTGTTCGAATGCGCCGATTGCGGTCATCAGACGAGCCTCACGTCGGGCACGTTGCTCGAGAAGACGAGAAAGCCCTTCAAGATGTGGTTTCGCGCCATCTTCGAGATCTCGACGCGGCGCACGGGCATCTCGGGTAAGGATTTCCAGCGCCTCATGGGGTTCGGCTCCTACAAGACGGCATGGAGCTGGCTGCACAAATTGCGCGCCGCGATGGTTCGCTCGGACAGCGAGCCGCTCGGCCCTTTCGTCGAGATGGACGAGGCGCTGGTGGGCGGAAAAGGCGGCCCAAACAAGCAACTCGTCCTGGTGGCGGCCGAGGCCAACGGCCGCGTGCGCCTCGCCCACGCCGACAACAATGATACCGCAGCTTGCAAGCATTTCGCCGACGGCGAGGTCGCGGCCGACGCTCATGTCACGAGCGATGGCCACGCCGGCTACAATGAGGCGAGCCTCGGCGAACGCGCGCACGACGCCATCATCCAGACCAAAGCCCAGAAACGCGAGGCCGATGCCGTTCAGGCCTGCCACTGGACGATCTCGCTGCTGAAGCGCTGGCTCATCGGCACGCACGCCGGCGCCGTGAAGCCGAAACACCTGCAGGCCTACCTCGACGAATTCGCCTTCCGCCACAACCGCCGCAAGACCGACGGCGTCGCTCGCATCGCTGCCCGCGTCATCGAAAGCGTCGCCGCCAAGCCGCCGCTCACCATGCGCCGCCTCATCGACAAAACCCCGCCCTATAGACACTTTCAGTCAACCGCACCGGCCCTCGCCTGAGCTAACGGGACAGGCATGCAGCAGAGAGCCTGTGTGAAATTGCCGAGGACACCGCGAAGCATGGTATGAGTCCCACATGGCGAGCGGGGGCTCATATGAAGCGTTTCATCGAAGGGCTGGATCGAAGCCAGACGACCTTGCTGCCGGACTCCGTCGACGATTACGTCCACGAGGACAATCCGGTTCGCGCCGTGGATGCCTTCGTCGATATGCTGGATCTGGCCGCGCTTGGTTTCGACGTCGAGCCGGAGGCGACCGGCCGGCCTGGGTATCACCCGGCAACGATGCTCAAGCTCTACGTCTATGGCTATCTCAATCAGGTCCAGTCCTCGCGCCGTCTCGAGCGTGAATGCGCGCGCAATCTGGAGCTGATCTAGCTAATGAGCCGCTTGAAGCCGGACTTCAAGACGATTGCCGACTTCCGGCGCGACAACGGCCCGGCGATCCGCAAGGTCTGCCGACAGTTCGTGGCGCTGTGCCGTGACATCGATCTTCTGGATGCGAGCCTGGTTGCGATCGACGGTAGCAAGTTCAAGGCCGTCAATGCCAAGGCCAGGAGCTACACGCGCGAGAAGCTCAGGCGACGGTTGGGCGAGATCGACGCCGCCATCGATCGATACATGGGAGAGCTCGATCGCGCCGACGAGGTTGCCGCCAAGACCGGCATGCGCCCCGTGGAAGCGCGGTTGTCGCGCGTCATCAAGAAGCTTGCCCACTATCGCAAGGAAGCGCGCGCGCTCCGCGCCATCGAGGAGCGCATGGACGGCACCGGCGAGACGCAAGTGTCATTGACCGATCCGGATTGCCGCGCGATGGCAACGACGAGCAAGCAGCCACGCGTCGTCGGCTACAACGTGCAAAGCGTCGTCGAGACGAAGCATCATCTGATCGTCGCGCACGAGGTGACGAACCACGGCTACGACCGTGACGCGTTGACGATGATGGCGCTTGCCGCGAAGGACGTGATGGCGAGCGATGCCATCGAGGCGATCGCCGACAAGGGCTACTACAGTGGCGAGGAGATCGTCGCGGCCGAGCAGGCGGGAATTGCCGTCACGGTGTCGAAGCCGCACACATCCAACGCAGCTGCGGTCGGTCGTTTCGACAAGGCCGATTTCGTCTACATGCCGGACGAGGACACCTACATCTGCCCAGCCGGCGAACGTTTGAGCTATCACATGACGAGTGAGCTCGACGGCAAGATCATGCGATCGTACTGGACTAGGTCGCGTACTCATAAAGGATTCCCAAATCAGCGGGAACGTGATTCAAGCT
>CAZCQH010000107.1:0-9992 GCA_964500805.1 uncultured Hyphomicrobiaceae bacterium | reverse complement strand
GGAAGCCGACCATGTTCCAAAGCGTGCCGAGCGCATTGTCCTGTCGGAGCTGCACGACGGCCCACGACCGCTCGCCAGTGTGCGGGTTTATGAGGCCCACGGGTTTCATCGGTCCGAAGCGCAGCGTGTCTCGCCCGCGCTCGGCCATCACCTCGATCGGCAGGCAGCCATCGAAGTAGGGCGTGCCTTCCCACTCCTTGAACTCGGTCTTCTGGCCGGCGAGCAGCTGATCGACGAACGCCTCGTACTGCTCGCGCGTCAACGGGCAATTGAGGTAGTCCGCGCCGCCGCCGCCAGGGCCTGCCTTGTCGTAGCGCGACTGGCGCCAGGCGATCGTCTCGTTGATCGAGTCCGCGTGGATCACCGGCGCAATGGCGTCGAAAAAGGCGAGCGCGCTTTCACCCGTCAGCGCGAGGATGGCGCGGCTCAGATCCGGCGACGTCAACGGCCCGGTCGCGACGATCACGCTCTCCCAATCCTCGGGCGGCAATGACGCGACCTCACCACGCGCGATCGTCAGCAGCGGATGCGCCGACAGGACCTCGGTCACATGGCGCGAGAAGCCGTCGCGGTCGACCGCCAGCGCGCCGCCCGCCGGCAGCTTGTGCAGGTCGCCGGCGGCGAGGATCAGCGAGCCGGCGCGGCGCATCTCCTCGTGCAGCAGGCCGACGGCATTCGCCGCCCAATCGTCGGATCGAAACGAATTCGAGCAGACGAGCTCGGCGAGGCCGGCGGTCTTGTGGGCTTCTGTCTCGCGCACCGGGCGCATCTCGTGCAGGACCACCGGGATCCCCGCCGAGACGATCTGCCAGGCGGCCTCGGAGCCCGCCAAGCCGCCGCCCACGACATGAATGGGTTTCTGGGTGCTCATGGCGGGCACCTATAGCGAATGGCGGCGGCGCACGCACCCCCCGCTGGCGGGTGCGTTCGCAAAAAGTGCTGCTGTCCGGCGGCAGGTACCCCGCCGGCCAAGTTAAACATGTCCATTAAGTTCGCGGTAACGATCTCCTACCTTTCCCGGATCGCCGCCCGTAAGGTGGTGCAACCGCCGTCAACCTGGTCCCGCGTCCATGCTCTCCTCAGTGTCACGCAAGCTGCTTGCCGCCCTGCTCATTGCGGGCATTTCTGCCATTTCGGCAGACACCGGCAGCGCCGCCAAAGACTTTGCCAGCCCCGTCGCCGGCCCCCGTCTCGAGCTGCTGGTTCTCGAAATTCGAAACTGCGACATCTGCGAGGTGATCCGCGAGAGGATCGAACCGGCTTATAATGGCAGCGCGCGCAGCAAGCGTGCCCCCATGCGCTTCGTCGACATCACGTCGATCAACGAGATGGACCTCGGGCTCAGATCGACGGTGAGGACCATGCCGACCGTCGTGCTCATGAAGGATGGGCGGGAGGTCGACCGGCTGAGCGGGTTCATATCGACTGAGCTCTACATCGAGACGCTCAACGGCCTGGTCGACGCGGCCCGCTGAGGTGCCGTTTCGCACCGCAGCAGATTGTTCCCACAAATGCACGCTTGGCAGCTCACCCTTCATACAGCATTCATGCAGGTTGTCGGATCTTGGGCGACTGCGGCAGTGTGGGGTGCGCGGTGAGGGTGTGCAATGGTTGATCTTTCCGGGGCTGCGCCCGATCGCGCGCCGGCCCTCGACGGATATCGAAGGTTCGGGGCTGGCAGGACGCTTCCTTTAAAGATGGCGGTACTGCTGGCGGCCGTCATTGCTGCGGCTCTTCTGCTCTCGTTCTGGCTCTACGAAGGCCTGCCGGAGAATGTCGCGTTCACGGCCGGCGTCACGCTGGCGATTGGCTCCGTACTGGTGCTCGCCACCCGGCGGCTTTTCTTCAGTGCAGTCGCCCTCGGCCTGTTCGTCCTGCTGATCAACGGCGTGTCGGCCGCCAAGATGCGCACGATGGGCATGGTGCTGCACGCATATGACGTCGTGTTCTACCTTGGCTCCTGGTCGACCGTTGCCTATCTCTGGTTTGCTGCCCGCTGGTATGTGGTGGCGTTCATTGCGAGCCTCTTGGCGATCAGCCTGATCGGCGCCCTCGCTTGGCGGCTCGATTCAACGCGCATCCGGCGCCTTCCCGCCGCGATCGCCTTGGTGATCGGTATCGCCGTTGCCACCACGACGGGCCTCACCAAGTACGATCGCCGCCACACGCAGTTCTACTGGCACGCGCTTTATGTCTCTTCGTTCTATTCGTCCTGGGCCGAAACCCTGGAAACGCTCTGGCGAGGCCAGTTGATCGAGTCCGCCGAGGCCGCCACCGCGCCGCCCTTCATAATCTCGAGGAACTGCACACCGGAGACCAAGCCGCCGCACATCATCCTGGTGCATCAGGAGTCGATCGTGCAGCCGCACATCTTTCCCGTGCTCAAGTTCGATGCCAGCATCGACCCGTTTTTCCGCTCCAGTGACGGCAAGCTGCACAAGCTGCGGGTCGAAACCTACGGCGGCGCGTCCTGGCTTACCGAGTTCTCCGTACTAACCGGCCTCTCGACGCATTCCTTCGGCGGCATGCGGCCGTTCGTGCAATCGCTGCTGGCGGGAAAGGTGCGCGACACGCTTCCCGAGGCACTCGAGCGTTGCGGCTACCGCAACGTGCTCTACTACCCGATGCTGAAGAACTTCGTGTCCAACGGCCGCTTCTACGACGCCGTCGGCCTGCGTGAGGTCATCGACATGAAGGCGCAGGGGGCCAAGTCCGAGACCGAGCGCGACCGTTTCTACTACGCCAACGCACTCAATGGCCTGGAGCGCCACATCAAGAGCTCCGACAAGCCGCTCTTCACCTTCATCCAGACCATGTCGGCGCACTGGCCCTATGACTATGCCTACGAGCCCGACATGAAAGTGCCCGGTGGCGGTCCCGGCACCGATCCTGAGATGCACGAGTACCTGCGCCGCGTCGCGATCGCCAAGCTCGACTACGACGAGCTCAAGGCCGAGCTCAAGAGGCGCTTTCCGGGCGAGAAAATTCTGCTCGTGCAGTACGGCGATCATCACCCGATGGCGACGCGCAAGCTGTTGGGCTTCGACGAGGATACGCAGGCCGAGGAGGTCTCGATCGATCCCCTGTCGAAGGGCTTCATCACCTACTACTCGACCGAGGGCATCAACTACGCCCCGCCGCCGCTTCCGGACCAGGACGTGGTCGATGTGCCATATCTCGGCGCGATCATCCTGAAGCAGGCGGGCCTGCCGCTCTCCGAGCCCAACCGCGAGCGACTACGGCTGATTTCCGTCTGCGACGGTCGCTATCACACCTGTGCCCGCCGCCCCGAGATTCTGGCCTTCCACCGGCGTCTGATCGACAGCCAGCTCATCGATCAGAAATAGAGCCGTGATCAACCTGCCATCATCACGGCAGCGAGCGAACCGGCGGCGGCAATCCAGATGCCAGCCGTCACGGCCTTGTTGAGCAGCGACGCACGCGGCGGCGGTGCCTTCGCTTGCCCCTTCTGCTGCTGAGCCCTCTTGGCCCTGACAGCCGCCTCGATGATCGCATGATCCTGCGCGGGTGATGACGGCATTTCCCCCTCCAGTTGTCTGGCTCTCGGCGAAACTAACTGGTCCGAGCTGCAATGCGCAATAGCACGACCGGCGTCATGCAATGCACACGGCAGCCCTTGGGCGCGTAGTGACGACAGAGTGCAGTCACTCGCACTACCGCGGCAAGTCCGTCTTGCCCATGAGGAAGCGATCGATCGAGGACGCCGCTTGCCGGCCCTCGCGGATCGCCCACACGACGAGCGACTGGCCGCGCCGGATATCGCCCGCCGCGAACACTTTCGCTTTGCCCTTCAGGCGATAATCGCGCTCGGTTGCATCGAGACCTTTGAAGCGGCCGCGCGGCACCACTGCAAGCTCGAGTTGCTTCACGACGTCGTTCTCGACCGGCCCCGAAAAGCCCATGGCGAAGAGCACGAGATCGGCGTCAAGCGTGCCCTCGGTTCCCGGAATAGGCTTCAGATCCGGCCCGACGCGCGTGTAGTGCAGCCTCTCCACGCGACCATTGCTGCCGGAAAATCCGGTCGTCGAGATCTGGTACTCGGTCGTCGCGCCCTCGGCCTGTGATGACGAGATGCGCAGCTTGAGCGGCCAATGCGGCCACGCCAGGGTCTTGTTCTCCCTCTCCGGCGGCTTCGGCATGATCTCGAGCTGGGTCACCGACTTCGCGCCCTGGCGGAAGCTCGTGCCGATGCAGTCGGAGCCCGTGTCGCCGCCGCCGATGACGATGACGTGCTTGCCCTCGGCCGAGATCTCCTTGGTGCCCTTCGCGATCTTCTCGGCGGAGACGCGCCGGTTCTGCTGCGGCAGGAAATCCATTGCGAAGTGGAGGCCGTCGAGATCGCGCCCAGGTGAGCGCTCGAAGAAATCGAACGGACGCTCGGAGCCGCCTGCGAGCAGCACCGCGTCGTGATTGTCCTCGAGATCATAGGCCGAGACATCCTTGCCCACGTGCTTGCCGAAATGGAAGGTCACGCCTTCGGCTTCCATCTGCTCGATGCGCCGCTGCACGACGGGTTTCTCGAGCTTGAAATCCGGGATGCCGTAGCGCAGAAGCCCGCCCGCGCGCGCATTCTTCTCGTAGACGTGCACATCGTGCCCCGCACGGCACAATTGCTGGGCGGCGGCCAGGCCCGCAGGGCCCGATCCAACGATCGCGATTTTCTTGCCCGTCTTGCTCTCGGCCGGCTCCGGACTGACCCAGTCCTCGGCAAAACCCTTGTCGACGATCGCGCACTCGATGGTCTTGATCGCCACCGGCTTGTCGTCGAGGTTCAACGTACAGGAGGCCTCGCACGGCGCCGGGCAGACACGGCCGGTGAACTCCGGGAAGTTGTTGGTCGAGTGCAGGTTCCGCAGCGCCTCTTGCCAGTGCCCGCGATAGACGAGGTCGTTCCAGTCGGGGATCTGGTTGTTCACGGGGCAGCCGTGCGTCTGGCCGGGCATGCCGCTGTGGCAATAGGGGATGCCGCAGTCCATGCAGCGCGCGGCCTGGGTGCGCACGTCCTTGTCGGAGAGCGGGACGACGAATTCCTTGTAGTGCTTCACGCGCTCCTCGACCGGCCGATAGCCGCGGTCCTGGCGCTCGTACTCCATGAAGCCTGTGATCTTGCCCATTGTCGTCGTTCTCGAAGTGGAGGTTGCAGCAGGGGATTGAAAATGATATACATTCATATATTGTATATCATTGCAGGAGGCGATCGTGAAAGTCGCAAAATGGGGCAACAGCTTGGCCGTACGCTTGCCCGCCGACATCGTCGAGGCCCTCGGCATCAAAGAAGGCGACGAGATCGCGCTCCTGCCGGGCGAGAGCGGACTTGCGGTCACCCGCATTCCCGACCGGCTCGAGCAACTGCGCGCGTTGCGGAAGTTTCGCGGTCTGCGTCCACCCGACTACAAGTTCAATCGCGACGAGCTCTACGACCGCGAGCGTCGCGATGAGGACTGACGTCGCATTCGACACCAATGTGCTCCTGTACATCGTCGACACCACTGGGAAAGCAGACCGCGTCGAATGCCTGCTCACCGACGGCGGCGTTGTCAATGTCTTGGTGCTAACGGAAGCCACATACGTCATGCAGCGGAGGTGGAAACTCGCCTGGCCCGACATCCATCGTGTCCTCGCGACGCTTTCTTCCAATACGCTCTGCTTGCCGCTCGCAGACGAGGCCCATACGCGGGGCCTGCGATACGCGGAGCGATACAAACTCCAGATCTTCGACGCGACGATCGTCGCTGCTGCGACCCTGGCAGGCTGCACCACGTTGTACAGCGAAGACTTGCACGACGGGCTTGTGATCGACGGGCTCACGGTGCGGAACCCTTTCCAGGAGTGATCCCGAGCCCCGTCTCACAACGTGCAATCCAGGCGCGGAGATTAGGTCGCGCTGTCAGATCAAACCCGCCCTCGTGTGCGACGCGCGTGTAGGCGAGGAGCGAGATGTCCGCGATGGTCAACGTATCGTCGACGAGAAATGGCTGCGTCGTGGCGGCCAGGGGGTCAGACCCATGGGTCTGACCCCGCCCGGTCTGCGTTTGTGCCCTCGGAGCCAGCCGACTTTCCATGAAGTCGAGCGCCTGCTCGCCGCGCTCGACGCGCCATGCCTCGCGCTGCTCCTTGCTCTTGCCCTGATAGCGCATGTGGAAGCGGCACACCGCGACGTAGGGCTCGTGGCTGTACTGCTCCCAGTAGAGCCACTCGTCGATCTTGGCCTGGGTGAACGGGTCCTCGGGGAGCAGCGCCGAGCCGCGCGCGAGATAGCGGATGATCGCATTCGATTGCGCGAGCGTGCGTCCGTCGTCGAGCTCGACGCCCGGCACCTGTCCCTGCGGAAACTTCGCGAGATAAGCCGGCGTGCGGCTCTCACCCTTCATGATGTCGACCGGCACCCACGTGTAGGCGAGGCCCAGCGCATCGGCCGTCCACTTCACCTTGAGGCAATTCCCAGACTTGAGGTCGCCGTGGATTTTCATGGGCGCCCTCCCGCCTTAAGCTGCCGCCGATAGCCTTCGAGCGTTACACGCTTCGCCTCGGCACGAATGAAGTTCGCGACGTTAGCTGGCGTCAGTTGTTGAGCCGGATCGACGTCAGCAAGCGGTTGAACCGCATCGAATACCGAACTGTTGAAACAGACACCAAGCGTGCCATGGACCTGCTTCTGGATCGTCGGGCGGTATGGCGACGCATTGGACGCCGCAATCCAATTGTTCGTGCCGAGCATGACGATCTTGCGCTTGGCGAAAGTCTCGGAAACGTAGGCCCCGTGCCTCTCGCGCCCCTTGGCATCCTGGCCACCATCGGACCAAGCGGATACGGCAATGTTTGCCTTGGGAGGTAGCCAACCTTTGAGCAGCTTCTCGACCTTGAAGGTCACGACGTACACACAAATCCCGCAGATATCCTCAGGCCGGCCCGCGAACTCGATCCCGGTTCCAACTCCTTCGAATATGACCTTCGCCTCGCCGACCGTCTGGACGAGGTCACGGCGCATGATCGACCATTCTTCAGTTTTCTGGTCGGCTGTGAGTTTATCGAGATCGAAATTCGGGTCCTTATTGTACTGCTCGTACATGAAGCTTTCGCCCGGCGATACACATTGGAGCGCTGCAGCGGACGGGATACCGCTCACTGCAAATGGCACCAACATCGCGACATTCCGGGCGCTAAACATCATCCGCGCCCCTCCGGCCCAGAATAGGCGCGTTCGACTTTGGCAACGCGCAGCTCGTAGTGCTCGTACCAGCGCTCGATGCCGAGCTTCTGCGCCTGGATATGGCGCAGGTCCGCTTTCCACGCCGCGATCGAGGCCTCGTCCTGGTAGTAGGCGACCGTGATGCCGAGCCCGTCGGCGCCACGTGTGCTTTCCGCGCCGAGGCAACCCGGATGCGCCAGCGCGGCGCGCATCATCGCGGCGCCCATGGCGGCATAACCGTCTGCGTCGGTGCTGTTGCGCTTCGACGTGAAGATCACCGCGTAGTAGGGCGGCTCAGGTGTGTTCGCGAAACCTGGGGGCATGATCAAACCACTCCTGGTAGTGGACGAACTCGCTCGCGTCCCGGCTCGATAACGGTCAAGTTCCCCGTCAAACTCTCCCCGAGAGCCGCCACTCGATCCGCCGCATGCTCGCCGGTGCGGCTCAGCGAGCCGCCGAAATCGGCGATCTTCACGAGTACGACTCCTATCGCCCGGACCCGCGCATTGAAGATCAACTCGCCAAAGTCTCGATCTTCGCTGACAAGAATACGGTTCTCATCAACCGACAGGCGCAAGAGTGCCGTGTCATCGAGGCCCGGCGATGCTCTTGCATCCACATCACGTCATGCCCCCGAGAACGAAAAGCGTCGGCGAATTCCTGGCCGAAGCATTCATCGAGTATCACGCGCATTCGCGCTACTCGGCTGCCACGTTCGAGTGCTCTGCGAGAAGATCAGCAGCGAACGCCTGACACGCCAGTACGTCGTCCCGCTCCAATTTGTAGGACGCCATCAACTCATCCACGGAATGCCCTTTCGACAACAATCGCAGAATCAGCTCGACGGTAATGCGCGTCCCGCGAATAACCGGCTTGCCAACCATGACTTCCGGGCTCTGAGTAATTCTCGGATGCTCCATCGCGTCCTCCTGGCCGCTGACAATTCTTCTTCCCAGTGCACTCTCGCCGCCGCCTTCCCTGGCGGGGTCAGACCCATGGGTCTGACCCCATCTACTCACTCCGCCGCGCGGGCCTTGCCCTTCGCCTTGGGCACGCCGATTTCGAGCACCTCGAGGCCGGTGCCGGTTGCGGCCTGATGCTTCGCCATCTCGGCGAGCGCGCGGCGATACTCCACCGGCATCACCTTGCGGAATTTCTTCTGCCAGGTGGCCCAGTCGGCGAGGATCGTCTTGGCCTTCGCCGAATTGGTGTAGTGGGCGTGCCGCGTGATCAGCGTGTGCAGGCGCTCGGCGTCCTGCCGCGTCATGTCCTGCATGACGTCGACGAGGCCATGGCTCTCGAGATCCGAGCCGCCGGCAAGCCGCTTCATCACCTCCTCCTCGGCCGTCACCGGCTCGAGGTCGATCATCGAGAGGTTGCACTTGGTCTCGAAATCGCCCGTCTCGTCGAGCACGTAGGCGATACCGCCCGACATGCCCGCGGCGAAGTTCCGACCCGTAGAGCCCAGAACAACAACGACACCGCCGGTCATGTACTCGCAGCCGTGATCGCCGGTGCCTTCGACAACGGCCACGGCGCCGGAGTTCCTCACCGCGAACCGCTCACCCGCAATGCCGCGGAAGTAGCACTCGCCGGTGATGGCGCCGTAGAGCACGGTATTGCCGACGATCATGCTCTCTTCCGGCACGATGCCGGACTTCGGATGCGGGCGCACGATCAGCTTGCCGCCCGAGAGGCCCTTGCCGACGTAGTCGTTCGCCTCGCCGACGAGATCGAGCGTCACGCCGTTGGCCGCCCATGCGCCGAAGCTCTGACCGGCAATGCCGTTGAATGTGAGCCAGATCGTATCCTCGGCAAGGCCGGCGTGACCGTAGCGTTTGGCGATCTCGCCTGAGAGCATGGCGCCGGTCGCGCGATCGCGGTTCGAGATTGCGAAATCCGCCTTCACCGGCTTTCGTGTCTCGATCGCCGGCTTCGCCGCAGCGATCAGCTTGTTGTCGAGCACCTTCTCGAGGCCGTGGTTCTGGCGCTCCGAGTTCCAGATGGCGACCGTCTCCGGCACTTCCGGCTTGTGGAAGAGCTTTTCGAAGTCGAGGCCCCGCGCCTTCCAGTGGCCAACCGCGCGCTCCTTGTCGAGCATGTCGGACTGGCCGACCATGTCGGAGAACTTGGCAAAGCCCATGAAGGCCATCAGCTCGCGCACTTCCTCGGCCAGGAAGAAGAAGAAGTTGATCACGTGCTCGGGCTGACCTTTGAACCTCTTCCGAAGCTCGGGATCTTGCGTCGCAACGCCGACCGGGCAGGTGTTGAGATGGCACTTGCGCATCATGATGCAGCCGGCCGCGATCAGCGGCGCGGTCGCGCAGCCGAACTCGTCGGCGCCGAGCAGCGCGCCGATCACCGCATCGCGGCCCGTGCGAATGCCGCCGTCGACCTGCACCGCGATGCGCCCGCGCAAGCGGTTGTAGACCAGCGTTTGATGCGTCTCCGCGAGGCCGATCTCCCACGGTGAGCCCGCGTGCTTGATCGAGGTCAGCGGCGAGGCGCCCGTGCCGCCCTCGAAGCCCGCGATCGTCACGTGGTCGGCGCGCGCCTTGGCGACGCCTGCCGCCACGGTGCCGACGCCCACCTCCGAGACGAGCTTCACCGACACATCGGCCTTCGGGTTCACGTTCTTCAGGTCGAAGATCAGCTGCGCCAGATCCTCGATCGAGTAGATGTCGTGATGCGGCGGTGGCGAGATGAGGCCGACACCCGGCGTCGAGTGCCGCACCCTGGCACTGGTCTGGTCGACCGTGAGGCCGGGTAGCTGGCCGCCCTC
>CAZCQH010000106.1:0-10146 GCA_964500805.1 uncultured Hyphomicrobiaceae bacterium | reverse complement strand
ACCGCCTCGGGCGGTTCCAATCTTAAAGCCCCCGGCTTTGCCGGGGGATACTTACATCTGTCAAAGTCCTGGGCGATTTTCTAATTGTGCAATGCGCGCGTCACGCAAATTGACCCAATCGACCAGGATCGTACCTTTGCGTTCTACCTGGCTATTGTAGTCCGCGATCGCGTCTTCGATCGCACGACCACTTCGCAAGTGGCACGTTGCATGGCAGCGGCGAATAGAGAGAGCCACCCCTCCGAGGAGGAGTAGAGTGAGCAGCAGCGAGCCCAGAATCGATGCACACATGGACTACTGCAGTGCCGCTGGAGGACGCGTAGCTTCAAGGCGCTGAAGTCGAACTTCCTGGTCTTTCATGATTTTTTCTAGGAGGTCGTTTTGACGTTTCATTTCGTCAACGCTTTCCTCGAGCAATTGGCCTTGAGTTTTTCCCGTTTTGCCTTTGAGCGAGCTCCCGCCGGCGACTATGAAGTAGATCCACACCGCGATCAGCAGAAGCATCGGAAACCAGTTGATAAAGACATCCAGCCAATCGCGTTCCATCTGACAATCCTGGTCCAGTGCGACTCCAGCTGGAACGCTAAATCGAGAACACTTCAATTTCATCTCGAGGGCGATGTCCGCCGTCGTATTTGGCCCCTGTGGTAAAGAATAGCTTTGGCACTGCTCCATTTAGAGCGTTCGTCGGAACAAGTTGTCAAACCGCGCCCCTGCGTGCTGCACGGCCGCCCCAGCACGGGGGCAGAGCCAAGGTTCTGCCCCGGCCGATCCCACGCCTACTGCCGCCGTTCGACCTCGCCGTCTTCGCTGACGATCGTGAATGTGCTGTCGACGAGGCCGACGCCGAGCCGTGCAACGCCGATGCCGCGCCGCGTTTCTTTGGCGTCGGAGACTTCGAACGTGTAGCGGAAGCGGAAGTCGATCGTATCATTCTCGCCGGGCTTCACTTCGATGCTATCTTCAATGAACGTGTAGCGCCGCCGTGGCCAGCGCTTGTAGTAGGCGGCCTTGTCCGCGAGGACTTGCTCGCGCGAAATGATGCCTCGCTTGTAGTACCGCACTTGCGGTGCAAAGAGCTCGGGTCTGTCGCGATGGTTCTCGCGTCCATGCCCAAGATACTCGCTGATAATCAGATTGAAGAGCTGTTGTCTCAAGCGCTGCTCCTCGTTGGCCGGCGCATCGTCAGCTTTGACGGTGCCGCCAGGGCGATCGTCAGCGGCTGTCGCCACGGAGACCAAGGGCAATTGGTTCGCGGCAAGGACGCATCCAAAGACCACAAAGACATGAATCCAAGTCATCAACCCAACTCCCAGTCGTGCTCACTGTCGATGCAAGCGACGGCATTGGCCGGCAACCACGAGATACGTAAGTTGCAGGCGAGCTAGATTACCTGCGGAAGCGGCTGATGTCAGATGAGCTGATGAACCTCGCAAATGCGATGTTGAACGCCAGATTTGATCAACCCGGACAGAGTGATCGGCTTTCGCCTGCCGCTGGCGTTCCCCACATTTTCGGGGTCATTGACGCCGATCAGTTCCAATCGGACTGAACGGGCGTTCAATGGTGCGATCGAAACCACAGACGAGGTTCGGCCATGCGTGCAAGCGATATCATGATCAAAGACGTGATCACGGTTCAACCGGAGGCCAAGGTCAGCCACATCGCGGACCTGTTCGTTCGGCACCGCATCAGCTGCGTTCCCGTGGTGACTTCCGAAAATGACCTTGTCGGTCTGGTGACCGCCAGCGATCTCATTCACCGCAAGGAAACGGACACGGAGCGGCGCCGCAAGTGGTGGCTCGACATGTTCGTCGATGCCGACACGCGCGCGAGGGAGTTCGTGAAGGCGCACGGCATGACTGCCAAAGACGTCATGACGCCGACGGTGATCTCGATATCAGAAACGGCCGCGCTCGCCGACGTTGCAGAGACGCTGGAGGCACATCGCATCCGTCGTGTGCCTGTCGTGCGTGGCGGCAAGCTGGTTGGCCTCGTCAGCCGCGCGGACCTGGTGCGCGCGCTGGCGACAACGGCGAGAAGCGACTCGGGAACACGGCTGGACAATCGCGAACTCTATGCCGCCATCGATCAGGCGGTCAAAGCCAATGGCTGGCTCAACACCATCTACATCAACTACACAGTCGAAAATGGTGATGTGGAAGTGCGCGGGTTCGCGGACTCGGACGTGCAGCGGCAGGCTTTGCGCGTGCTCATTGAGGAAGTGCCAGGCGTTCGCAGCGTGCATGATCATCTGGTCGTGCGCCGCTGGCCGACGGCGGCGTGATCGCGCAAGGGGTCAGACCCATGGGTCTGACCCCGTCCGGTATTTCGGGTCAAACGACGCCCTTGTCCTTCAAGCGTCCGAGTTCGGCGTCGGTCATGCCGAGGAGGCCTTTGTAGAGTTCATCGGTGTGTGCGTTCATGGGCGGCCCGAGCCACTCGACCCTGCCGGGCGTATCCGACAAGCGCGGCACGACGTTCGGCATGGCGATCTCGCCGACCCGGGGGTCCTTCATGCGCAGGATGTTCTCGCGCGCGGCGTAGTGCGGATCCTTGAAGATGTCGGAGATCGAATAGACCGGTCCGCACGGCACCTGGAACTTGTCGCATTCCTTGATGCAGTCCTCGAGCGTGAACTTGACGCTCCATCGCTCGACCCAGGCGTCGACGTCCTTCCGCTCGCGATCGCGGTCGGCGATTTTCTCCCACTTGCCGCCGGGGGCGGCCAGTTCGGGCTGGCCTTGCGCCTCGGCAAGCCGCGAGAAGATCTTGTCGGATGTACAGGCGATGGCGATCCACTTGCCGTCCTTCGTCGGATAGTGGCTGTGCGGGCAGACGTTGACGGTGCCAGGCCCCATGCGCTCGCGCTGGTAGCCCTTGTAGTTGTAGGCTGCCGCCAGCTCGTCGAGGATGCGGAAGATCGGCTCGTAAAGTCCGATGTCAATGAACTGGCCGCGGCCGGTCATATCGCGGGCGCGTAATGCGAACATCACGCCGAGGGCGCCATAGAGGCCCGCCATGTAGTCGGGGATCGTGGCGGATCCGGGCGTGGTCGGGGGAAGCTCGGGGAAGCCTGCGAGGTACGAAAGACCGCCGAAGGCATTGCCGATGCGCCCGAAGCCGGGGCGCGGGCTGTACGGGCCCGTCTGCCCGAAGCCCGAGATGCGCACCATGATCAGCTTGCCGTTCTCCTCCTTGAGCGTGTCCCAGCCGAGACCCCACTTCTCGAGCGTGCCTGGCTGAAAATTCTCGACAAGAACGTCGGCCTTGCGCACGAGCCGCTTCAGGATCTCGGCGCCTTCGGGTTTGCGCAGGTCGAGCGTGGCGACCTTCTTGTTGCGCGTCTCCTGCAGCCAGGGGAGCGAGTCGCCGGACGGCGTCGGCGTGCCGAATTTCCTCAGCGCGTCGCCGACGCCGGGCAGCTCGAGCTTCCATACCTCGGCGCCGAACTCGGCAAGCTGCGTTGAGCAGAAGGGACCGGCCAGGAAGCTCGATACGTCGATGATGCGGATGCCTTGCATCGGCTTCACGGTCGGATGGGGTGAGGTCGCAGCGCCGTCGGCGGACATGGGGGTGCTCCTTGGCCGTGGGTCATGTCCGGACACGATTAGCGCGGCGATGGCACCCTGGCAAAGGACAGTCGCGGCACGAAGGCATTATGAGGCGGGGCGATTGATTGGTGCGAAGCTGCCCGAGCCCGCCGACTGAAGTGCCGCCAAGTCGGGAATGAGATGCAGCGCCTTTTCGCGCGTTGTTCCGGATCACATTGACGTTGCCAAAGCGGCTGGTGGGAGCGTATCGTGAGTAAAGGCGGCAAATCGCCGCGATTTTCGGCGCAACTGAATGCTGCAGCGGCGTCCGAGAACGCCGATCCGACATCCAGGAAACGAGGCCCACACGCAACAGGAGTAGCAGCACATGCCACGGTACCGCGGGATCACTCGTCGCCAAACGCTGAAGATGGCTGCAGGCGCGGCCGGTGCAGCCACCCTGCCGCTGGTGCATGTGCAGACTGCCGGTGCCGCAGGCAAACTGACAATGGGCATCTGGGATCACTGGGTGCCGGCTGCGAACCCTGTACTGCGGGGTGTGGTCGACGAATGGGCTGCGAAGAACAAGGTCGAGGTGAAAATCGACTTCATCGCCTCAGCCGGCAACAAGATGATCCTCACGCAGGCGGCAGAGGCGTTGTCGCGCACGGGTCACGACATCCTGGCCTTCGATCAATGGAATGCGCATCAGTATGCCGACAAGCTCGTGCCCGTGAACGACGTCATGGACGGGCTGCTCAAGCAGTACGGCCCAGTGAGCAAGGCGGTCGAGTATCTCGGCAAGGCCGGAGGGAAATGGCTGGGCGTCCCAATGGCGTGGGGCACGGCTCCGCTGCCGACGTGCGCACGCATCTCAATGATCAAGCAGGATACCGGTGAAGATGTGACCGAGTGGTACCCGGCTCAAAACGTCAAGACCAAGGGTGCCGAGGAGTGGACCTACGAGAAGCAGCTCAAGATGGCCGAGCAGTGCCACAAGGCCGGCCACACATTCGCGCTCGGCTGCGGTTCCAACAGCACTGACGCGAACCAGACCTGGGGGGCGACGTTCGGCGCGTTCGGAGCGCATCTCGTTGACGCCAAAGGCAACATCACCGTCGATTCTGATCCGGTCCGCGAAGTCCTCGATTACGTCAAACGCTTCGTTCCCTACTTGCCGAGTGCGACCGCCTCCTTCGACGACGCGGCCAACAACCGTGCACTCATAGCAGGTACGTCCGCGCTGATCTGGAACCCGCCAAGCGCCTGGGCGGTGGCGAAACGTGACGCCCCAGCCGTGGCCGCCGACTGCTGGCACTTCCCGAATCCAAAGGGCAAAATGGGTCGCCTCATCCCGCATCGGCCCTATTTCTGGGGCATCTGGCAGTGGGCGGAGAACCAGCCCGCCGCAAAGGACCTGATGACGTACCTCAGCCAGCGCGAGATCGTGACGAAGCTCAGCGAACCGGCCGTCGGCTACGATATTCCGCCATTTCTCTCGATGTCGGATCTGCCGATCTGGGCCAATGTCGAGCCGCCGAAGGGCACCATCTATAACTACCCGCTTCGTCCGCACCATGACGCCGAGTACTACATTGTCGGCTCCAGCGGTCCACCCGAGCTGGGGGTGCAAATCTGGGGCCGTTACATGATTCCGGCGATGGTGGCGCGAACCGTCGCCGGTGACACGGCCAAGCAAGTGATCGACTGGGCGAAAGGCGAACTCGAAGGTCTGCGTCGCTGAGCGAAAAGCCAAACGCGGCGGCGCAGTTGCCCCGAAGTCGGTGTTGGCGGATGACTGCGGAACGTGAGTGATGGAAGGTCAAGCGCGCCGCTTGGCCGCGATCCGCTCGGCCATAGCGATCACGCGCTCGGCGCGATAGACGATCGGGTAATCGATGAACTTGCCTTCGAGCTGAATGGAGGCGGAGCCGGCTTTCTCGGCCTCGGCAAAAGCGGCGACGACCTTGCGGGACCAATCGACTTCTGCGGCCGAGGGCGCCAGCATCTCGTTCACAACGGGCACCTGGTCCGGGTAGATGCACATCTTGCCCTGGAAACCCAGACTTTTGATCTGTTGCACGGACGTGCGGAAGCCGTCGGCGTCCTTGATGTCGACCCAGACCGTGTCGACAGGCGGTTCGATGCCGCCGGCGCGGGACGCGAGCACGCATTCACTGCGATAGGGCAACAGCTCCATCTCGGCGCGCGACCAGGTGATGTTCATGTCCAGCGTGAAGTCGCCGGCGCCGAAGGCGATGCGCTTCACGCGCGTGCCTGCCGCGCAGATGCCGCGGACGTTGGCGAGGCCCTTTCCTGTTTCAATGATCGGCATGATGTCGAACTTCCCCTTAGGCAAGCCACGCTCATGCTCCAGATTCGAAATCAGCCAATCCGCGGCGCGGATCTCGTCTACCGTTTCGAGTTTCGGCAGGATGATGCCGTCAACGCCCTTCTGGACGACGGCGACGATGTCGCCGTAGCCCCATTCAGTCGACATGGCGTTGACGCGGACGTAGCCGAGGCAGCGGCGTGGCTTCTGGTAGGCGGCAACGACCACCGCGCGCGTCGCCTTTTTCTCGGCGATCGGGCAGGCGTCCTCGAGATCGAGGATGGTGGCGTCGGCGTCGAGCGTCAGCGCTTTCTCGACGCGGCGTGGATGATTGCCGGGGGCGAACAGAAACGAGCGGTAGACGGACATCGGCGGCTCCGGAGACGGGCGGCGTCGTGGCCGCGCATACCCGAGCAATAGGGCTCTCATTGCATGGAGGCAAGCGACGGGCGAGAAACTGGGTCGCGCGGATACAGGGAGGCGATCCTTGGTTCGCAATTCGAAGCCCGTGCCCGCGGTGCGGATGCAAGAAGCTTGTGCAGATTTGTGCGCCTTGCATGAAGCGGGGCGGCGCTGTCCGAGGTGCGCTAGGCCGACACCAGCCATCCAGGGAATTTGCTCGGTGCCGGCTTCGGCTGGCACCTTCCGATGCGTGCACCACAGTTGTGGCCTTCAATTTCCCGCCGCTGCCTTGGCAAATCCGGCAAGGGCGCCCGACATCGTTTTCAAGATCTCGTCCTTGCCCTTGATGCCATAGCGGGTGGCGAGCGCGTCGGGCGCGGCGTAGCCGATCTGGGTCTTTCCGGCCTTATCCTGCCAGACAACGATCTTCATCGGCAGCTCGATCGCGATTTCGGGATTGGCGATCATCAGCGGGGTGCCGAGCTTCGGGTTGCCGAACATGATCACCTCGGTCGGAGGCATGTCGAGGCCATTGGCCTTGGCGCCGGCGGCATGATCGACGCGCGCGGCGACTTTCAGTCCCTTATCCTCCAGAGCTTTCACCAGGCGATCGGCGGTCTCTTTTACGCTGCCTTTGGCTTCAAGGGTGGTCAGCACCGATTGCGCCTGAGCTATCGAGGCGGCAGGCAGCGAGAGCAGAAACAAGGTAACTGCAGTGGCAGCTGTAGAGAGACGGAGCATGGGACGGCCTTTGTTTTGATCAACTTGGTGGGCTTCCATCGCGACCATAAGCAATCCAAACATGTGCGCTCAATCGCAAATCCGCCGTGTACACGCGGTTGTGAGTTGGAGTGAGCTGCCATGCGCGCGCCCCGATGACGAAACGGATAGTGTGCGGCTTCTGGCTCTATTTCTGGGGAACTGATGCTGTGCGCGCGCATGCATTCAGCCGGCGGCGCGCTCGCGCAAAGCGACGAGACACAGGAGCTCGAACAGCACTTGCGCGCCGATCTGGGCGGTGGCGGTGCTCTGATCGTACTGCGGCGCGACCTCGACCACATCACCGCCGACGATGTCGAGGCCTTTGAGGCCGCGCAGCAGCGCAAGCGCCTCGCGCGGTGTCAGCCCGCCGACCTCTGGTGTGCCGGTGCCGGGTGCAAATCCCGGATCGATGCTGTCGATGTCGAACGAGACGTAAGTGGGCCCGTTGCCGACGATCTCGCGTGCCTTGGCGATGACCGCCGGCATACCCATCGCGTCGACAGCTTCGGCATGGATGACAGTCATGCCGCTCTCGCGCGAAAATTCCCAGAGCCACTCGGCGCTGCCGCGGATGCCGATCTGGATCGTGCGTTCCGGATCGAGCACGCCGTCGAGAACCGCGTGCCGGAACGGGCCGCCGTGGTGAAATTTGGCGCCTTCATACTCGCCGGACGTGTCGCAGTGGGCATCGATGTGGACCATGCCGACGGGGCGTGAGGCCCCAAGCGCCTTCAGGATCGGCAGCGAGATCGAGTGATCGCCGCCGACGGAGAGCGGGATGACGCCAGCCGTGGCGATCTTGCGGTAGAAGGCCTCGATGTCCGCATGGCACTGGTCAAGCGAGAAACGGCTCTGCATCGGCACGTCCCCGACATCGCCGACGCGCAGCTGCGTCGATGGCGCAATTCTCAGCGCGTGCTCATAGGGACCGATGCGCTCGACGGCTCGTAACGCGCGGGGTCCTAGCCGGGCGCCGGTGCGATTGGTGACACCGAGGTCCATCGGCACGCCGACGAGCGCTACATCGAGGTCCTGGAAGCCGTGCTCCGATGCATCCGGCCGGTGCGGCGCGCCTAGGAACGTGGCGACGTCAGCGAACGGCCAAACGCGACGGTCGGGCGAGGAGAAGACGCCTTTTGCCACCTCAGCGAAGTGCGGGTCGAAGATATCGCCGCCCTTGGCGTTGGCGTACTTGGCGCGCAGTGCGTCGAGCTTGTCCGGGTCCATGGTGCTTGCGCCACAACTGATGCTGGTGGCCCAAAGTAGCACGACTCCGAAACGCGCGCTGGTGCTCGATCGTGGCGACGTGAGGCGGGGAGGATCTTTGCGCGGCACGTTGACCAAGTAAAAGGGCAGACCCGCTTGCACGGATCTGCCCTGCGACTGCCGCGCGCGAGAGGCAGAGCTCGGCTCCGCCGATCGCGCCGGAGAACGCGGTCAGGCCGTCTCGGATTTCATCGCCTTCAACACCTTCGGCGGCGACATCGGCAGGCTCGTCATGCGCAGGCCGAGCGCGTTGTTGACGGCGTTCGCCACTGCCGGCACCGCCGTGACAAGACATACCTCGCCGACGCCGCGCACGCCTTGCGGATGCTTCGGGTTCGGCACCTCGATCAACACGCTGTCGAGCATCGGTAGGTCCGACGCAACGGGCATGCGGTAATCGAGGAAGCCCGGGTTATCCACCTTGCCGTCCTTGGTGTAGATGTACTCCTCATTGAGCGCCCAGCCGATGCCTTGCGCGGCGCCGCCCTGGAGCTGCCCCTCGACGTAGCTCGGATGGATGGCGCGGCCAACGTCCTGGAAGGACGTGTAGCGCAGGACCGTCACCTTGCCGGTCTCGGGGTCGACCTCGACGTCGCAGAGGTGGGTCGCGAAACCGCCTTCGGCGCCGCCCGTCGTCTGCTGCGATCCATGGCCGATGGGGCCGCCGGTGGCGTTCGCTTGAGCAGCAATCTGGGCAAGCGTCAGCGGCGGGAACTTGCCAGCGTTGTCGCCGGCTGGGCGCGCCTCGCCATTCTCCCAAACGACTGCTTCCGGATCGATCTTCCAGATCTTGGCGGCGCGCTCGCGCAGCGTCTTGATGACGGACTGCGTGGCGCTGGTGACAACCATTGCCGAGGCGTAGGTCACGCGGCTGCCGCCGGTGAGGTTCGAGAAGCCGATCGTCGAGGTATCGCCGATCAGCACCTGCACCTTGCTGTAGTCGATCCCGAGCAGCTCGGCGGTGATGTTGGCGGTCGAGGCGCGCGAGCCGCCGATGTCCGGGTGGCCGGTGATGACTGTCACCGAACCGTCCTCGGCGATATTGACCTGAGCGCTCGACTCGCCGCCGGCATTGAACCAGAAGCCCGAGGCGACGCCGCGGCCCTGGTTCTTGCCAAGTGGCGCCTTGTAGTGCGGGTGCTCCATCGCGGCCCTGACGGTCTGCTCATAGCCGATTACGGGATAAACGGGACCGTGCGTCGCCTTGGTGCCCTGCTTGGCGGCGTTCTTCAGGCGCAGCGTCAGCGGATCCATCTTCAGCTTGGCTGCGATCTCGTCGAGCACGCTCTCGACGGCGTGTGCGCCAATCGGTGCACCCGGCGCGCGATAGGCCGCCACCTTGGAGCGGTTCGAGACGACGTCGTAACCCTTGGTGTGAGTGTTCGCGATATTGTAGGGCGCGAAGCAGCAGCCAGCGGCTCCGCGGATCGGAGATCCCGGGAAGGCGCCGGCCTGCAGATAGAACTCGCCCTTGCCCGCGACGAGCGTGCCGTCCTTCTTGGCGCCGATCTTGACCGTGCTCATGGAACCCGAGGTCGGGCCCGAGGCGCGGAATACTTCCTCGCGGGTCATGACCATCTTCACCGGACGGCCGGACTTCTTGGAGAGTATCATCGCCACCGGCTCGAGATAGACGATGGTCTTGCCGCCGAAGCCGCCGCCGATCTCCGCCGGGATGGCGCGGATGTCGCTCTGGGGAATGCCCGTGAGGTACGAGCACATCGCGCGCACCATGAACTGGCCCTGGCTCGAGCTCCAGATCGTGGCCTTGCCGTCGGCCAGCACGCTCACGAGGCAGGCATGCGGCTCGATATAGCCCTGGTGCACCGGCTCGGTGGTGAACTTGCGCTC
>CAZCQH010000105.1:0-10243 GCA_964500805.1 uncultured Hyphomicrobiaceae bacterium | reverse complement strand
ACCGTGGCAACCTGCTCCGGCTTGGTGCCGTAGTCGTACATGTGGCGCATGAAGGTCGGCGAGAACATCTGCCCGGCGCTCTGCCAGCCGTAGGCGCGCTGGTGGATCTGGTCGCCGACCACGGGAGCTGCCGATCGCGCGCCCGTTCCGCCGATGCGCACCTGGGAATAGCCGTTCATGGCGCGGAAGATGGCGACCGTCTTGCACATGCCGGCCTCGATCACGCCGATGGCCATGCCGATGATCGCCTCGGTCGACGAGCCGCCGCCGAACACGTCCATGTAGAAGTTGAGTCGGATGCCGAGGTCGCCGGCGATGAACGGCGAGAATGTCGAATCGCCCGACTGGTAGCTCATCATGCCGTCGATGTCGGACGGCTTGAGGCCCGCATCCTCCATCGCATTGCGCACCGCCCACGTGCCGAGCGCGCGCGTCGTCTTGTCGGAGCCGCGCACGTAGGTCGTCTCGCCAACTCCCACGATCGCGTACTTGTCGCGCAGGTGCTTCGGGCTAGAAGCATCGACATCAGCAGGCAACGGCATAGCGGTCTCCAACGAAGAGGAACGACAAAGAAACAATGGCGCCGTTTGGGGCGGCGCAGGTGTGATATGCGCTCATTCCGCCGCCTGGCGGCGCTTGGCGCTGAGCGCGCCGAGTTCCATCAGCGCGGCCTTGGTTGCAGCCTTCTGTGCGGCTGTCGGCTGCGGCATCGGTGCGCGGGGGAAGGACTCAGGCATGCCTTGCAAGATCTGGGCGTAGCGGGTGCATGCCGGCAGATTATCGGCGATGATCGCATTCCAGAGCACCAAAAGCTTCTTGTGCAGCGCCAGGCCCTTCTTGTGATTGCCAGCCTGCACTGCGTCCCACAGCTCGACGGATGCGTGCGGCGCAGCCGATGGGAGCGCCGCAATCGACCCTTTGGCGCCGAGCGAATAGGATGAATAGAGCAGCGCATCGACGGCGCTGTAGATCATCTTGTCCGGCGCCATCAGCATCAGGTCGGCAAAGAGCTTCAGGTCGCCCGCGCTCTGCTTCACACCGACGACGAGCGGCACCTCCTTCATGATGCGAACCAGCAATGCCGGGGACAGATAATTCCACGGAATCACATTGTAGATGATGATCGGAACACCGCATGCATCCGCCATCGCCTTGAAGTGCGCGATCATGGCGTCTTCGTCAGGCTTGAACAGGTAGTGCACCGGCGTCACTTGCAGCGCTGCGACTTTCATGTCGCGCACGAGCTTGCCGCGCCGGATCGCATCGCGCGTCGAGTCGACGATGATCCCCGCGATGACCGGCATCTTGCCCCGAGCCGCCTCGCAAGCGGCCGCCATCAGATCCTGGTATTCGACATGATCGAGCGTATGCCCTTCGCCGGTCGATCCACCGACGGCGATGCCGGCGCAGCCTGCCTCGAACATCCAATCGACCTGCGGCGCGAGCTTCTTGAAGTCGATCTCGCCCTTCTTGTCGAAAGGCGTCGTCATCGGCGGAATGACGCCGGTCGGAAGCTTGGCCATGAGGTCCCCCGAAAGGTTGAAGTTGACGTGGCGCGGTCGCGCGTGCGGTCGATGCGGTTCCCGGTGAAAGGATCGGCGGCGGGTCGCCCGCCTGTCAATCACGATTCAGCGCATTGCTCGCGCGCGCCAATGCGAGCCGAGACAGCCGCCGCAGAGATGCTATCATTGTGAAAATCGACACATCGCAGTGTTCCGGGGAGCCCAATGAAGATCACCGCCATCCACGCCCATTACGTTCGCATCCCCTATGACATGGGAGCCAAAGGGGAGGAGTTCGCCGGCCTTCGCTTTCCTTCGCAGGATCACCTGCTGATCCAGGTCGAGACCGATGCAGGGATCACCGGCTGGGGTGAAGGCTTCGGCCACAACATCATCCCGGCGACCAAGGCAGCGCTGGAAAGCTACGTTGCGCCATGGTTCATCGGCAAGGACCCGACGCACATCAATCAGTTGCACCGCGAGGCTGCGCAGGCATTCCACATCTTCGGGCGTAACGGCCCGGTAGTCTATGCCCACTCCGGCATCGACATCGCGCTCTGGGATATCGCCGGCAAGCGCGCCGGTCTGCCACTGTCGGAGTTGCTCGGTGGAGCCCGGCGCAAGGAGGTGCGCGCCTACTCGAGCCTGATGCGCTACTCCAAGCCGTCAACCGTCGCCCGCATCTGCTCCGAACGCGCCGCTGCCGGCTTCAAGCACATCAAGCTGCACGAGCATTCGGTCGAGGCGGTGCGCGCGGCTCGCGAAGGCGCCGGCCCCGATGTCGCCGTCATGAATGACGTCAATTGCCCGTGGACCGTGGAAGAGGCGCTCGAGATGGAGAAGGCCTACCGCACGGCCAACCTCTACTGGCTCGAGGAGCCGGTCTGGCCGCCTGAGGATCACGTTGGCCTCGGGCGCGTGCGCCGCGAAGGCCAGACCCGCATCGCCGCCGGTGAGAACGCCGCGGGCCTCCACGACTTTACCGACATGTTCCAGAAGGGCGCGATCGACATCTGCCAGCCGAGCGTGACCAAGATCGGCGGCATCACCGAAATGCGCAAGATCATTGCCGCCGCTGAGGCACATTCCGTACAGTGCATCCCGCACTGCGCTTACTTCGGGCCGGGCAATCTTGCTTCGATCCACATCGTGGCCTCGATGTCGAAGGACACCCTGCTCGAGAACATCTACGCCAACATGGAGGCGAGTCCCTTCGGCGACACCATGATGGCGAAGAACGGGCTCGTCAAAGTCCCCACCGGCCCCGGCCTCGGCGTGGAGCCGAACATGGCCATCGTCGAAAAGTACCGACAGGGTCCGGTCGGCACGGTGAGGTAGCCAAGGAGGCGCCGCTGCAGCCAAGCCGGCGAACTGCGGATGCTGTGGTGCTCCGCAATCGCCGGTCATCAGCCGCAATGCACGAGTGATATCGCAGAGGCGCGCCTATGGTCCTCGTACTCGGTTCGATCAATATGGACCTCATTTTCGCGTTGCCGCGTCTACCGGCCGAAGGCGAAACCGTGCTCACGCCCTCGTTCTCGGAGGCCATGGGCGGCAAGGGGGCCAATCAGGCGCTGGCTGCCGCCCGCGACGGAGCAGCGACCCGCTTCATCGGCTCGATCGGCGCCGACGACTTCGGCACCCGCGCCCGCGCCACACTCGCCGCCGACGGCGTCGATGTGAGCGGCCTCGCGACTGCCTCGGCCGCCACCGGCATCGCGTCGATCTTCGTCGACGCGCAGGGCCGCAACAAAATCGCGGTCGCGTCTGGCGCCAACGGCCGAGTCCTACCATCCGCGCTCCCTGCCAGCCTGCTATCGCCACGAGAGACGCTGGTCCTCCAGATGGAAATCCCGGTTGCAACCATCGAAGCCGCGATCGAACGTGCATCGCGCGCCGGCGCCCGCATCATTCTCAACCTCGCACCCGCGATGCCGATCTCCGAACGGGCATTGCGCGCGGTCTCGATCCTCGTTGTCAATGAGCACGAAGCCGCCACGCTTTGCGGACACCTGTCGATTGCTGCCTCATCGCATGAGGACCGCACTCACGCGCTCGCCAGGCGGCTGGGCACTACTGTGATCGCAACCCTTGGCGCGGAAGGGGCCCTTGCCGTTGCCGACGACGCCACCCATCGCGTTCCCGCACTCGCCGTCGACGCTGTCGATACCACCGGCGCCGGTGACTGCTTTGTCGGCGTTCTGGCAGCCGCGCTCGAGCGCGGCTTGGCACTCCCCCACGCCATGGCCCGTGCGGCCGTTGCCGCCAGCCTCGCTTGTACGGTCATGGGCGCCGCCCCTAGCTTTCCCAGGCGCGAACAGATCGACAGAGCGCACGTTCCTTGAACCCCAGCTCGGGTCAGTCCGGACACGAAGAGGACCTGAAGAAGCGTAGAGTGGCATCACAATGGCCAAGCCCAAGATCCTCATCGACTGCGACCCCGGTCACGACGATGCCGTTGCTATCCTCTACGCCGCGCGTCATCTCGACGTGCTCGCCCTCACGATGGTTCACGGCAACAATTCGCTCGAGAACATCACCCGCAACGCGCTCGCGCTGCTCGAGCTTTCCGGTCTCGATATTCCCGTCGCCGTCGGTGCCGCCGATCCGCTCGCGCAGCCGCGCATGGCTCCCGCGCCGGTCCACGGTGCCGGCGGCCTCGACGGAGTTGAGCTCCCCGAGCCGACGCGCCGCCCCATCGCGGCGCACGCCGTCGACGTGATCATCGAAACCGCTTCGAAGCACCGCGGCGAGTTGATCCTCGCCGCCATCGGACCCGAGACCAACATCGCACTCGCCCTCCGCCGCGAGCCGCGCCTGAAGGGCTGGTTGCAAGAGATCACCGTCATGGGCGGCTCCACGGGCAGCGGCAACATCACGCCGGCTGCTGAGTTCAATGTCCACTGCGATCCCGAGGCCGCTTGGGTGGTCTTCAACAGCGGCGTGCCAATTCGGATGGTTGGTCTCAATGTCACCCGTGCCACTGGCATGGAGCCGGCCGACATTGCGCGGCTCCGCGCGTCCGAGCGCAAGACAGCGACGACCATTGGCAATCTGTTGACCTTCTACCTCGACCGCCAGCGTGAACGTCGCGGCGCCACGTCCGCGCCGATGCATGACGCGTGTGCCATCGTTCCTTACGTGGATGGCACGTTGATCGAGTATGCCGATGCCCGTGTCGAGGTCGAGCTCACTGGAACCCATACCCGCGGCATGACCGTTTGCGACATTCACGCAGGCTTGCCGCCCTCCGCACTGATCGGCCGGCCACCTGCCAATGCGAAGGTCGCCGTTTCCTCGCGCGCAAGACCCGTTATCACCAGCATTGTCGATACGCTGCTGACCTATCCCTGAGAAGACGTAGGCCCGACCATGCTCACCCAGCGCGAAAAAGCATTCCTCGACCGCCAGCGTGTTGCCCGGCTCGCAACGGCGGACGCCCGCGGCGCGCCGCACGTCGTGCCTGTCTGTTTCGTCCTTGATGGCACGACCTTCTACATCACCATCGACGAAAAGCCGAAGCGCTCCGGCGTCGAGCTGAAACGGCTGCGAAACATCCGCGAGAATGCGCAAGTTGCGGTGGTTGCCGACCGCTACGCCGAGGACTGGACGCAACTCGCTTGGGTCATGCTTCGCGGTCGCGCTGAAATCCTCGAGCCGGGACTAATCGCTGGGAAGACCTCCGAGGATGAGCATCGGATGGCTCAGTCGCTCCTGAAGGCTCGCTACTCCCAGTACGCCCGCATGTCGCTCGCCGGGCTTCCTGTCATCGCCGTGCGCATCGAAAATGCCTCGAGCTGGGGCCATTTGGACACCTGACGGGCGTCATTCACAACATTGCGCTCACACGACAGCAACCGCATGCACAAAAGCCTTTGCAATGCATCGAATCATCGCATTCTCCGGGTCGGCTCGGCCGCGATGGCGAGCACGTCAAGGGAGAGCATCCATGGCAAGGTCGGAAAGCACCGGGAAGAAGGTTGCGTCAGCGGCATCGAAGGTTCTGCACAGCAAGTCGGCGAGCGCCGCTGAAAAGGCGGTAGCCGCATCCGCACTGACCCAATCGAGATCGAAGAACGAGACGACTGGCAAGGCTGTCGCGTCGAAAGCCGCCAAGATCATGAAGGATCCGAAAGCGAGCAAGGAAGCTAAGTCCGTCGCTGCCTCCGCGCTGACGCAGAAGACCAAGAAGAAATAAGCCGCTATTCGCTGCGCTCCAGCCGGGCAGCGGAGGCCGCAGGCCGAATAGCCTATCGCTGGGTGTCAGGCGTTGGCCCGACACCCATTCGCCACGGCGGTGTTGGCGAACGGCCGTGTCAGGCGGCGCTTTGTCAGCGGGCGAATTCTGCCCAAGCGCAGACTGCCATGTCAGCTGTTGCGGAATGGGCGTGCCTGGCATTTCACTGTGGCCGCACAGAAAGTTGCCTCGAAGACACTTGAAGAAGTGGCTGCCATCTTCACTTCTTCGGCGGCAGGTCACCCTTTTTCACGCCGGCTTCGGGGAAGATCCACATGGCGACAACAGCGAAAATGGCGAGCCCGATCGAGATCCAGTAGAGCTGCGGCTTGCCGTAGGCCGCCTCGTAGTGCGCGAACCCGAAGCCGACTAGGATCGTGATCACCGAGACGATAGCTTTGACATCGTTGGGCATGCAATGCGCTCCGCGCAAGTGGGGGGAGTGGGGAGTGGCCAGTCGCGAGTGGAGGCAACAAAAGATGGCTTCGACTTCATTCCCCACTCGCCACTGGCCATCTCACCTCTTCAGTAATTCCCCATCGGCGCTGCAGCGGCTTCGTCCGGCCGCTTGGGCCTCCCGCGCAGGTTCGATTTCAAGTGCGTCGTGTCGTAGCCGTTGAGCAGGTGCCCGACCAGCCCGCGATCCAGGTCCGAGGTTCCGAACAGCCAGTCGGCGATCGGGAATGTCAGATTCATGTTCGTCTCCATCATCAGGCGCGCATTGTGGTGCGCGGTGTGATGGCGCCTGAGCGTGTTGACGAACGGGCAGTTTCTGACGAACCAGTTTTCATCCACGTGGCAACAAAAGTGCATGAACTCGTAGATGAGATACATGCCCGTGGTCACGCTCATGAACAGCCAACCAACGTTCGGCGTGAACACATTGCCGAGGATCACCGCACCTGGCAGCGACATCAGGATGAACACCACCAGCGCGTAGGGCGGGAACACCGTGACGCGCCAATCCTTGTGGTCACGGAAGCGCATCTCGTCGTCAGTGAAGAACTGGTGATGGTTGAGCGTGTGGCGCTCATAGACCGCTCGCAGCCCTTTGATCGGGATGGGCCGGTGCATGATGTACTTGTGCGTCGCCCATTCGAAGATGTTCGTGAAGAGGAACGTCGCCGGAATGGTCAGCAGCTCGAGCCAGCTCGGGTTCTCGATGTGCTGCAGGTAGATGTAGAACGCAGCAATGCCCATGGCGTAGATGATAACGATGTGGAGATGGCCTTCGTAGAACCCCATGATGCGCGAGCGATACTCCTGCCGGAACATTTTCTGGCGGTCGGTGATCATCGATGCCCTCCACATTGCCGCGTTCGGCTCGCTCGACCTGTGGCCAGTCGAAAGATGCCGTTGCTAATCTGATATATCAGATCTACCGGAGGGAAAATCGAGCGTCAACCGGAGCACGTCGCATTCGGGCAGGTTGCCGGTGCGGATCAGTTCACACCGACGGCTTTGCTCATCGTGGCGCCGATCTCGGCATTGATGACGAGGTCTGCGATCGCATCCTGCTCGGTCGGATCGCGATTGATGATGACGTATGTGGCGCCATTGCGTTTCGCCATCACTGGAAAACCAGCCGCCGGGTAGACGACAAGCGAGGACCCGAGGGTGATCATCAGATCGGCCTCGAGCGTCACGTCATGTGCGCGCTCCATCTCGGCCTCGGGCATCGCCTGGCCGAAGGAGATGGTGGCAGTCTTCAAGGTGCCGCCGCAGGCCATGCACAGCGGCAGCGTCTCATTGTCGGCGAAAATCTGCCGGATCCAGTCGAGCTCGTGGCGCCGCTTGCAGTCGAGGCAGGCGGCGTATGTCGAATTGCCATGCAGCTCGATGACCTTGTCGTCTGGCACGCCCGAGGCCTGATGTAGTCCGTCGATGTTCTGCGTAATTATGGCGATCATGTTGCCCTGCTCGACGAGACGGGCAAGCGCGCGATGGCCGGCATTGGGTGTGGCTTTCCGCATGGTCTCGTCCGTCGCGAACTTGCGCCGCCAGCTCTCGCGGCGCATCTCCTCCGATGCCAGGAAGTCGCTGAACTCGATCGGGCGGTACTTGGTCCAGATGCCGCCGGGCGAGCGGAAATCGGGAATGCCGGACTCAGTTGAGATGCCCGCCCCTGTGAACGCAACAATCCGCTTGGCGTCGCCGATCAGGCGCTTCAGCGTTTCGACGTCCGACATGGATCCCTCTCTGTCAAGTCACCGATCCCGGCCGCAATAGCATGCGGCCATTGTCCATCGCGGCATGGTAGCGTGGAAAGCGCCGCATGCTAGGGGCATCCCTAGAGCTCGTCGATTCCAGCAGTGATCTGAGGTTGTCAGGAAGTTGCTTTGCAGCGCCGGAACAGGACGTTCAACCACGTCGGACCGTCCCGCCCGGTTCCGCGGCTGCTCTCCGCCAGGGCCATCGGCCTTCCAGCTCCACCTCGATGCTCATGCTTAAGAACGTCCGGATCAGCACGATGATGGCAAGGACAGAGACGCTCGTCAGCGTCGGCTCCGCTGCGACTGTGCGGATAATGTCGCCTGCCACGAGAATTTCGAGGCCGAGAAGAATGGCGCGACCTAAGTTCTGCCGGTACATGCGGTAGTTATCGAGGCTTGATTGCCGTCCGCTGTGCCACTCCTGCAGGTAGCGGCCCGTCGCTATCAGGAGCCCGATCAGAATAACACCGACGCCAACGCTCTCGATGATTTTGCCGATAATCTCCATCCAAATATTGAAACTCGCCATCGAAGCTCCTTCGGCGCACCGCAAGGCGCGCCGATTCCCGCGCCCGAAGCGGACGCCATGGCTCAAGTCCGACGTCTAGGCGCCTCGGCCAACTGAGCTGTCCCGGTTGCCGGTCCGAGCAAGCACTCGCCGGCCAAGCCGCTCCGTCTGACGAGATTGAACAGTGTTTGACCTGTTTCGCTCCTCAGCGCTGTTGAGCACCAGAATGCTGCTTGTCCGCGCCGCCGTCTGCCCCGGCCCGCTGCTCTCCAGACTTCTGCGAAGGACCAGCTTCGCCTGAGAGTTCGCTCTGATGCCTTTGCTGCCCCTGTGACTCATGGCCATGGCCTTGGCCTTGATGCGACTGCTGCTGACCAGACCTGGATTGCTGTCCCAGCATTCGCTCTTGCCCTTGGCCCTGTTGCCCCTGGCCTTGTCCTCGCCCTTGCACCTCGATTCGCCGCTGCCTTTGGCCCTGCTCTGTCTTCGGCAGAACGACTGTCAGTACCCCGTGCTCGAATTTTGCTTGCACCTGTTCCGGATCAACTGTCGAGGGCAATTGCAGCGATCGTTGGAATGTTCCGTAGTTTCGCTCGACTATGTGGTAGTCCTCCTTTTGCTCGTTGCGTTCCTGTTTCCGCTCCGCCTTGATCGTCAGCACGTTGTCGTCGAGCATGACGTCGACATCTTTCTCGCTGACGCCCGGCAGGTCGGCGCAGATTTTGATCTCCTTCTCGGTCTCCGAAACGTCGATATCGGGTTGCAGCATGTTCATGGGCGAGCGGCCCTGGCTCTGGCCTAGCCTGTACTGAGAGGGGACACCGAAGCCGCGAAAAGCATCATCGAAGATGCGGTTCATTTCACGATGGAGCGAAGAGAAGACGTCGTTGCCGGAATAGGGCGACAGATTGCGCGCCATAGATACCTCCTGTTGTCGGGGCTTTTCGGAATTCTCAGCAGAACGCGGGGGTTGGGAGATGGTTCCGGCGGGTGAAATCGGTTATTGGCCGATTGCGAAGCGGGAGATCAGCTTTCGAGGATAGAGCGACTCCAGCGTTTCGATTCAGTCCGAAGTGCAGCCCGTAAATCCGAAGGCATGCCCGAAAGGCAATCATGAATTTCGCGGCCTGAGCAAACTCGAACGCCGAAAGACGCTGCTCTGGTCGAAGTCAGCTTCGCTCCCTACCGTTCTGGCCCGTATCCGCTCCTTGACCCACCCCCTGATTTCGGGCGATTTACCACCGCAAAACATCTGATCTGATCAGCGGGAAGCCCATGGCCACCGAACGCTACAATGCGCCCGAGCGCGAGAAGCACTGGCAGCAAGTGTGGGACGACAAGGAGATCTTCCGCACGTCCACCGATACGTCGCGGCCGAAGTGCTACGTGCTGGAGATGTTCCCCTACCCGTCGGGGCGCATCCACATGGGGCACGTTCGCAATTACACCATGGGCGACGTGCTGGCCCGAACCAAACGCGCGATGGGCTTCAATGTGCTTCATCCGATGGGCTGGGACGCATTCGGCATGCCGGCCGAGAACGCCGCCATGGAGCGCAAGGTTCATCCGAAGGCGTGGACATACGACAACATCGCCGCGATGAAGGCGCAGCTCAAGTCGATGGGCCTGTCGCTCGACTGGAGCCGCGAGATTGCGACCTGCGATCCATCCTACTATGTGCATCAGCAGCGCATGTTTCTCGACATGTTCGCCAAGGGACTGGCTTATCGCCGCAAGGCCAAGGTCAATTGGGACCCAGTCGATCAGACCGTGCTCGCCAACG
>CAZCQH010000104.1:0-10405 GCA_964500805.1 uncultured Hyphomicrobiaceae bacterium | reverse complement strand
CCGGCTCACTCCGACCTACGACCTACGATCGATTGCTTTCAATTTCGGCGTTTCATTGCCTCTCAATCTTCGTCGGATGCGACCATATCATGTGCAGGTGATCAGGTAGAACCATGTACGCATCGAAGACAAACGGATGTCGCCAGCTTCGCCGATAATCCATTTGCCCCTCAAAAAAACGAAGCCGTAGGTCGGAGTGAGCGGGCCACCTGATGGTCCGGAACGGCACAGCACCTCGTCCCGCGAAGTCCGACAACTTGATCCCGGCACAGCGCCTCGTCCTGCGAAGTCCGACAACTTGATCCCCGGCACAGCGCACCGGCACATCGCATTAACGCATTCGTCCGTCGCGAGCATGTCGGACTTCGCCGGCTCGAACGCCTCGACACACCGAAGCCACACGGGCCGGCTCACTCCGACCTACGACTACGACCTACGATCGATTGCTTTTGATTTGGGATCGTTGGCAATGACGGAGAACTTGCATCCCCCCGCCGATAATCCATTGGCCCTCGATAGAAACCGAAGCCTACGCCGCCTTCGCCTCTTTCACGACACGGCGCGCCAGAGCAGCAGGAGGCCGCCGATGATGATCGCGACTTCGATGATCGAGTCCTGGAGACGCGCCGAGAACTTATGCGCCAGATACTTGGCGACCAAGGTGCCCGGCGTCGCCATGGCGCCGATCAGGATCGCGACCAGCCACAGCTTCGGCGGCAGGGCACCGGCGGCGGCGAACACGCCCGACTTGGCCACGCCAAGCACGAACGAGGTCAGCGCGTCGGTGGCGATCACTTGCTGGCCGGTGAGGCCCATGGACAGGAAAATCGACAGCAGGATCACGCCGACGCCCGTCATGCCGCCGGTGAGAAATCCGTAGACCACGCCGGCGCCGGCAGCACCCGCCGTGCCCAGCCGGAACCGATGGCGCACAAGAATGCGGCGCAGCGGCACGATCGCAATCAGACCCAGGCCGATCACCAGCGCCGCGCCCCTGCTCGACAGCGTCGTGAAGCACCAGGCGCCGAGAAACGTCGTCGGCAGCGCGCAAGCGGTCACGATCACCGCCTTTCTCACATCGAGGTACGCGCGGAAGACGGCGACGCGCGTGAGATTCGTCAGCACGGCCGATAGGCTGATCACCGGCACGATCGCCTCGGCCCCAAGCAGCGGCACCAGCACCAGCGGCATCAGCAGCCCAGTGCCGTAGCCTGCGAGACCGCCGATGGTCTGCGTCATGAAGGCGGCGCCGGCGATCAGCGTCAGCTGCCAGACCGACAGATCGAAAATCGTCATTCCGGCCGTCCCGTACGCTGCGTCCAGCGCCTCCGAGCGTCGGAAGCATCACACGGGATCTTGCCGTGCCGCGTCCGCGCGCTCATCGAGGTCCGGCCATCGCGATCCGGCAGCGCATGCCGCGGATGTCGGACGAGCCCGAGATCGGGTCATAGGGCCCGGCATAGGAGAGGGCGGCGTTGATGTTGACGTCGAGCGCGCCGCGCTCGGGCGCTGCCTCGGCCGGACGCCACCAGCCCATGCCGGTGTTGACGACGTCAGGCGGTGTCGCATCGGACACTTTCACCTTCAGCCGGCAGTGGCCGTTCGCGCCGGCCACCTCGAGCTTGATCCAGTCACCGTCCGCCACACCTTGCTCGCGCGCGGTGTCGGGATGGATCAACAGGCGCGGATCGGGCGACACCTTGAGCGCCCACGGCTGATCGCGGAACCTTGAATGGTGATAGCTCTTCTCGCGGTCACCCGTGATGAGCGTCAGCGGGAAGGTCGCGCGCTCGCTCTCCGGTGACGCATCGCGCGTCGGCGCGACGAAATTGGGTAGCGGGTCGAGGCCCAGCTCTTCCAGAACTGTGGAGAAGAGCTCGATCTTGCCCGTCTTGGTCGCGAACGGCCGCGATGCAGGTACCGGATCATCGGGCACCTGATGGTAGCCGGTGGCCTCCAGCATCGCCATAGTGATGCCGCTGTCGCCGAGCAGGTGCTCATTGAACGCGCGCTGGCTGCGCCACGGCAACAGACGCTTCCTCACCGCCTGCCGCGCTTCCAGCCGGTCGAGCAGCGGCACGGCGATGTCGATCTCAGAGCGCGCTTCGCCCTGTGCAGGCACCACGCGGCGCGTCAGCACCACTGTCGGCCCCGACGGCACGAACAGCACGTCCTCCTCTTCCAGTGTCGTCGTCTTCGGCAGCACGATGTCGGCGAACTCGGCGGTCGGCGTCATCTGGTGGGCGGCAACCGCGACGAAATCCAGCGACTTCAGCGCTTCGATGGTCCGCCGGGTATCCGGATAGGTGACCAGGATGTTGACGCCGCTCGCGTAGAGCGCGCGCACCGGATGCGGCTTGCCGGTCAGCATCGCCTCGATCACGGTCGGGTTGTGGCATGCCGTCTGCCAGCCGCGCGGGCCCGCCCAGAGGGGATAGGCGTCGGCGCCGATGGTGCGCTGCTCGGTCTCGAGATCGAGCCGGAACTCGGGCCGGTGCAGAAGCTCGAGGTAGCTGGAGAAGCCTTTCGGTGTCCGCTGCCTGAGGTTGCCGCCTCGCCGGTCGATGTTGCCGGTGATCGCGGCCAACGCGTGGAACGCGCGGAACGTCTGCACGCCGACACTCGCAGCATCGATGCCGTGGCCCGAGACGAATGTGGACGGCCCATCTGCATATAGGCGCGCCGCCGCGATGATCCTCTCCGCCGGCACGCCGGTGAGCGCCGCGGCACGCTCCGGCGGATAGGCGGCGACGCGCTCAGCCAGCGCCTCGAAGCCATGGCAGCGCTCGGCGACGAACGCCGCATCATGCAGGTTCTCGGCGATGACCACCTGCATCATCGCCAAGGCGATCGCCGCATCGGTGCCGACGCGCGGCTGCAGCCACATATCGGCCAAGTCCACCGCCGGAATGCGCTTTGGATCGACCACGATCAACTTCGCACCGCGCCTCTTGGCCGCCTTCAGCGCGGCCCACTCCACCGGATCGGCAATCTGCGAGTTGCGCCCGACGATCAGCGCGCATCTCGTGTGCTCGATATCCTCGCCACGCTGGATGTTGAGCCCGGTGATCTTGCCCGAAACTGCCCGGCAGCCGCCGCAGAGATCCTGGTTGATCATCCAGTTCGGCGTGCCGATGGAGCGCATCATGAGGGCAAGGATCACGCTGCGCGAGAATGCCGCTCCGCTCGTCGCGCCAACGATCGCCTCAGGCCCATGCTGGCGGCGGACTTCGGCCAACCGGTCCGCCATCTCGTCGAGCGCGTCGTCCCACGAGATGCGCTGCCATCGCCCCTCGCCACGCCCGCCGACGCGGCGCTGCGGATAGAGCAGCCGGTTCGGATTGTAGGTAAGCCCCGGCGCACCGCGGATGCCCTTGATGCAAAATGCGCCCTTGGAATGGGGGTGCTCGGGATTGGGCCCATAGTCGACCACACGGCCATCCTTCACCGTCGCCAGCGCCCCGCAATAGGCCGAGCACTCCCAGCAGGTGGTGGTATAGGTGCCGTCAGGAGCGGCAGGTTTGCTGTCGAGCGTGGCGTTCATGGACGATCCTCGCAGGTGCCCAGACAAGTGTGACGGCACCCGGACCGCACATCAAGCGAATTGCTCCAACGCTTGCGTGTCTTTCGATCGGCCTTCGGTGCTGAAGTGACAGGCCCGAAGCGGAGACTATTTCCGGCTCGCACCCGAATCGCTCGTCCCTCTTTCCGTTCGCGCGATCAGGTCCACCCGTGGGAGCCGCACCTGGCCTTGCTGCGACCCCTGAGATCGGCCATCAATGCTGCTCGCATCTCAGCCGCTCATCCGAGGTCTCATGAATCCGTTCCTGCGCCGCCGCGTCGCCAACACGGCCTTCGAAGTCACCCAGCTCGGCATGGGTGGCGCCACGCTCGGCGACATGCGTGAGGTCAACTCCGAGGCCGCTGCCCGCGACGCGATCGAGGCTGCGCACACGGCTGGCATCGGCTATTTCGACACCTCGCCCTGGTACGGTCACGGCAAGAGCGAGCTGCGCTTCGGCAACGTGCTCAGAACGAAGCCGCGCGACTCGTTCGTGATCTCGACCAAGGTCGGCCGCGTTCACGCGCGGCCGGCGAATCCGAGCACATTCACGCCGTATCGGTGGAAGGGCGGGCTGCCATTCGACTTCAAGTTCGACTACACGCATGACGCGGTCCTCAAGAGCTACGAAATGAGCTTGATGCGGCTCGGGATCAACTCAGTCGATGCGCTGCTCATTCACGACCTCGACCTGCGATTCC
Organism: uncultured Hyphomicrobiaceae bacterium; assembly: GCA_964500805.1. Lineage (GTDB taxonomy): Bacteria > Pseudomonadota > Alphaproteobacteria > Rhizobiales > Hyphomicrobiaceae. The sequence goes on along the minus strand of CAZCQH010000104.1, from coordinate 6,142 downwards.
ATCAGACGGACGAAGGCGTCACGCGCCATCTGGATCAGCTCGACCAGGGGCGCGGTTACCAGGCCCTCGCCGATCTCAAGGCGCGCGGCGAGATCAAGGCCATTGGCGCCGGCATCAATCACACCGGCATGATCCCGCGCTTTCTCGAGCGTTTCGCCCTTGATTTCTTCCTCGTTGCAATGCCCTACACGCTGCTCGAGCAGGCGGCGCTCGACGGCGAGCTGCAGATGTGCGCCGAACGCGGCATCTCCATCGTCATCGGTGCCCCTTTTGCCTCAGGCATCCTGGCGCGAGGTCCGGTCCCGGGTGCGCTCTACCAATACCAGCCCGCCGAGCCGGCCATCATCGAGAAAGCTCAGCGCATCAAGGCGGTCTGCGACCGGCACAACGTCGCTCTGCCGGCGGCGGCTTTGCAGTTCCCGCTCGGTCATCCCTCCATCGTTGCGGTCATCCCGGGACCGATCATGCCCGAGGAGGTGCGCCTCAATCTCCAGTACATGCGGGCCGAGATTCCCGACGATCTCTGGGCCGAGCTGAAGGCAGAGCGCCTGATCCGCGGCGATGCCCCGGTCCCCAGCCGCCGCAACAGCGCCTGACGACGGGCTGAGCCTCAAGCCGCCGAGACCGCACCACTGTCGGGTTGCTCTCCCGCGGTGGCGCCATCGTTCGTGATGCGCATCTGCGACGCGGGGAACGTGGCGATGAAGGTCGCGCCCTCGCCGGGTGTGCTCTCCGCCCGCAGCGTTCCGTTGTGGCGCTCGACAATGCGCCGGCAGGTCGCGAGACCGACGCCGGTGCCCTGATATTGCTCGCGGCCGTGCAGGCGCTGAAAGATCTCGAATATCTTGTCGTGATATTTCATGTCGAAGCCGATGCCGTTGTCGGCAAAGCGCAGCTCGACCGAGCCGTCCGGCCGCTCCCGCCGCTCGATCCTGATCACCGGCGGCAGATCCGGCTTCACGAACTTCAACGCATTCGAGAGCAGGTTCTGCGCCAGCTGCCGGATCTGCGTCACATCGGCGCTCATGCTGCCGAGTGGGCCAAACTCGACGCGCGCCTTCTTCTCCTCGATGGCAATGCCGAGGTCCTCGACCACGTCGCGCAGGATCTTGTCGAGCGATGCAGCGCGAAACGGCTCGTTCTTCCGCGTCACGCGCGAGTACGCAAGCAGGTCCGTGATCAAGGTACGCATGCGTTGCGTGGCCGCCATCATGCGCTCGAGGTAAAGCTTGCTGTCGGCATCGAGCGTCGCCTCGTTGCGCTTCTGCAGCCGGACGCCGAACGCTTCGATCTTGCGCAGCGGCTCCTGCAGATCGTGCGAGGCAACCGTCGCGAAGTTCTGCAGCTCCGCATTGGACCGCGCAAGTCGGTCGGCCTGCTCGGCAAGCAGCGCCTCCTGCTGCTTGATGTCGGTGACGCAGGTGAGAACTGTCGCGACGCCACCTTCCGAGGTAATTGCGCCCTGCACCCGGACCCATCGATTTCCGGGTATCTCGAGATCTCGATTGTCGGAATCCGCGTTCGAGCCGCGGGCACTCTGCATGAGTTCCTGGAAGCTGCTTCGCTGCCCAGGGTCTTGCGCATACCAGAGACCAGCCTGCAACGCGCACATCTCTGAAAAGCGCGCGCCTTTCCCGGCCAGTGCGGCCGCAGGCAAGATCTCTTCGAAGCGCCGGTTTGCGATCAGCGTCTGATCGTGGCGGTCGGTCAGGACAAAACCGACGGACAGCGCATCGATGCCGTCCTTCAAGCGCTGCTCTGCCCGCTCGGCCCGGGCAAGCGCTGCAGCCACCTCAGTTTCGGCGAGCACTTTCGCCGTTATGTCCGACCCCACGCCTCGCCAGCCCCCACTCTCTTTCGGCGAAGCGGACAGTGCCGTCCATCGCTCGCGTCCCTCCACGTCGGTCGTCTTGATTGCAACGCTCCGGAAGGGTGTTCGAGCTTCGAAATGCTTGGCGACCAGCTTTGCCCCGTCACAATCCGTGGCAGCCAGCAATGCAGGTAAATTGGGCATCGCTCCCGGATTGAGCGGCGCGGGCATTGCGAAACTCTCGCTCATGCGAGCAGGCATGCGGACCAGCGTACCTTTTCGATCTGTCTCCCAGAGCCAGTCGGATGCCGACGACTCGAACTCATTGAGCAGCATCGAAATCGTCGCGCTCTGCTCAGCCTCGGTGCGGCGCATCAGCAGGTTGCTGGTGAAGCTCTGATAGAGGTGGCCGGCAACGGCGGCGAGGGCTAATGCGAACGTGAGCCCGAAGCCGACCAGCACCAGCAATGCAGGATTGCCGGTTGCGATGAGCGTCAACAGCGTCGGAAAGAGAATGCCAAGGCCATAGAGAAGAGCGGCCGCCGGTACTGGTGCGAGTGCCGGTATTCCGCCGGCGGCCATCCCGGCCGAGACGCTGAGCAATATCAGCTGACCGGTCAGATCGGAAGTCGTGAAGAATAGAGCGAACGGCATGCCCCAGCTGCACCCGCGCAATCCCGAATGAAGCGCCACGCGGCGAATGCTGCGCTTCGACACGCGGCTCGGCTGAACGCGGTTCGCCCCCCTTCTCCGCGTCTGGAGGCTGAACAGGACCATCAGGACGACGGACGCGAACCAGATATGGATCACCAGCGGATTTGCAGAGCTCCAAATGGCATAGACAACCAGGAGGGCATTGATGACATTGATTGCCATCAGAATGTCGAGCTGGCTCAAGCAATGCCGCACCTGCTCGACGCGAAGTGCGGCTTCGTCATCCGTGTCATGGAAACGGAAGGGGACCACCAAGCCCTTCAACGGCCGTGAAAGCGAATATGCGCTCCTGGTGTCTTCGACCTCGCCTGGATTGCGGCGATTGCCGACCACAATGACCGCCGCGAATGCCAGCAATAGCAGAGGCGCAGCCAGCCAAATGGCGAGCTTGGACAGTCCCGGACCCGCGGCACTTGGGACCGTTGCCATCGCAACCATTGCCGTGAGCGCAGTGGCAGCAACCGCGGCACCGAACGTGTACTGGAACGCCTGCGGCGCCAGCCTGGCCCGGTCCAAGAGATCCCGCCACCGTTGCGACGTCATTACGCCCACCCGACCTGATCCGTCGCGCTGTCCTTGTAAGTCCAAGCGTCAATCAAAGCGCAATTTGTTCAAGAAACCCTTGCGAGATCCTTCGCACGAGCGACCCGGCAACCGGATGGGAGAGCTGCCGGCCCGAGCTAATCAACAAAGTATAATGGAAATATAAACGGCTCGCCACGCTGCGTCGCGACACCAACTCGAAATTACTCTCCCAAAGAACCAAGCATTCGATCAATATATACGAGCGCTTATCGAGTGTTCGATCGAAATGCCTCGAGTGGAGACTATTTACATTTGTGCCCCAGAAAACCGAGGCGGTCGGTTTCTGGGCACCAGTCTCATCCTTTTGACGAATCAACAGCTTTGTAGTCGTCGCACCTCATATTTCGGGACGGTCTGCGATTTACGCATAGTTGCGCACCTGTTGATGCCTCTATCTGGATGTGGAATGCTGTGACCGCGGCAAACGTACACTGCCAGAATCGCTTATTGCGTCGGATACGTAATGGTGAGTGTGAGGATTGAATGGCGATCACTCTGGAGGGGAACTGGAAATCAGGCAAGGCGTTTGATCTGCACACGGTTTCTAGTACGCATTTGGGAACGGACGAGTTTGGCCACGACCGTTTCGATAGTCAGCGGAGTGAAGTGGGAGAGTTGGTCTATCAGCTAAAATACAAGGCCGATAAATCAGCCGTCAGCAAAATCGTAGATCTGTTGGATCATATCAAAGGGATTGAGGCGTTCGACTACCGGCATACGCACTGCTAGCCCTCGGTTAGTAGTCCACCAGTTGCATAGGCGCCGCCCGGCTCCCATGCTGGCTCGCCGCGCAGCGGCGACAGCACGACCGCGATGCGACCGAACGACTGTTGCCAGTACTCAGGACCCGGGTTAACTGATCGAAGTTGATTTGGGGGCATCCCCTGCCGGGAACGACACCGATGCATCAGCTTCCGACGACGCTGAATGAATATCTGCCGATCGCCATCTTCATTGGTGTCGCCTTGGCCATCAGTCTGGCATTGATGGTGGCGCCCTTCCTGCTGGCCTACAAGAGCCCGGACAGTGAGAAGCTCTCGGCCTACGAGTGCGGTTTCAATGCCTTCGACGACGCCCGCATGAAGTTCGATGTGCGGTTCTACCTGGTGTCGATCCTGTTCATCATCTTCGACCTGGAAGTGGCGTTCCTGTTCCCCTGGGCCGTCGCTTTCAAGGAGGTCGGCGCCTACGGCTTCTGGGCCATGATGGTGTTCCTGGCCGTGCTGACCATCGGTTTCGTCTACGAGTGGCGCAAAGGCGCACTCGAGTGGGATTGAGGTGTTTCGCGCCGGTTCTGGTGTTGCATCGCCGGTCACTGGCCTGGTTCAATCTCGATGGATGCCAAACCCGAGCGATACATCTGGTTGACTGAATTGACTGACGTTTCGTTGACGGCGAAACGGCAATTACCTCCTTTGATGTTTCAAGGCTCCGTTCGAGCCAATTTAGCCCTGGTGAATAACGTCGCGTACGTGAGACAGGCCAGTGCTGCGTGGAGAAAATGGGCGACCGAGAGCGGCAGGCAAAGCACTCTGTTGTTCAACTGGGTATCGGTCTTCAACTTCAATCAAAATTCTGATGCACACCTCTTCACACTTGATGTTGCCGAGGATGGCCCCCACGCAATGATGCTTGTTCAGGACAAGAAAATACTGTCCTGCGATGCTGCTCAACGAGGCCCGCTGCCATACGTCGCATTTCTTGAGGTCGCCCCATGGAATCACCCGGACGCCCAACAGCGGCTGCTGACTGGCCTTGGTCCCATCATGCTTCGCGCTGCAAGCGACTTCTCAAGGCAGCAAGGCTGTGGCGGCCGCATTGGCCTCCACGCCTTGGCTGCCGCGGAGAGTTTTTATCGGCGTGAGCGGTTCGCGCAGATCGATTGTCCCAACGAGTTCAATGAACTATATTTCGAGTTGGATGACGAAGGAGCGAGCGCGCTGTTGAGCGGGTGAGAGAAATGCCGCCTACGAAGCCTTTTCGGTTCCTGCCGATACCCGATAACTTCGGAGATCGCTTCCCCGATGGCACTTATGCCGTCGGAAGGGGGGCGGATCCGCGTCACCCTGACGAGATCGCGGCGGACAGTCGTAAGGCTCACAATAAGGTCGCCAGGCGCAAATCGAAGCCGGGCAAATCACGCAAGCGTTCCGTCCGCCCTGCCGCTGAATAGCGCGGGCAAGCGGCCGCTCGACTGCTGGCGGCAAGCCTGCTGTGGCCTCTCGCGCTGTTGCGTCCTGTGCCCGGCTAGGGTACCTGCTGAACGGCGATTTCCTCTGACAGGAGCCGTTAAATGTCACTGATCCTTCCTGGCCAACCAGGCTTCGGCACGCCGGCGTTCGACCAGCCGGGCGGCGCCTCCGCCGCTGCGGCTGGGACGATGGCGCCGGTCGCGCGCGACCGCGGCATGACGCAGGTCAACAACGCGCTCGCGGACAAGGGCTTCCTCGTCACCAGCACTGATGATCTCATCAATTGGGCGCGCACCGGCTCGCTGATGTGGATGACGTTCGGCCTGGCCTGCTGCGCGGTCGAGATGATGCAGGCGTCAATGCCGCGCTACGACGTCGAGCGGTTCGGTTTCGCTCCGCGCGCCTCCCCGCGCCAATCCGACGTCATGATCGTCGCCGGTACGCTCACCAACAAAATGGCGCCGGCGCTGCGCAAGGTCTACGACCAGATGCCGGAGCCGCGCTACGTGATCTCCATGGGGAGCTGCGCCAACGGCGGCGGCTACTATCATTACAGCTATGCTGTCGTGCGCGGCTGTGATCGGATCGTTCCCGTAGACGTCTACGTTCCCGGTTGTCCGCCAACGGCCGAAGCGCTGGTCTACGGCATCCTGCTGCTGCAGAAGAAGATCCGCCGCACCGGCACGATCGAGCGCTGACCATTCAGAGAAGCTTGGATCGGACGGTCATGACGATCAATCAATCGTCGATCCTGATGCGGCCGTCGCTATGCGCGTGGATTTCGACCGATGACGTACGGAATGTTTCGCACAATTGAGTAGCGGCTGGCGGCCCCGACTCA
>CAZCQH010000103.1:0-10579 GCA_964500805.1 uncultured Hyphomicrobiaceae bacterium | reverse complement strand
GAACGCCAGCAACACGATCAGCCAGGCCAGCATCAGCACGGCGATGGTGACGAAATTGGTGAAGAACGAGGTGATGCCGATCAGCTCACCGGCTTTTTCGAGCAGCGGCTTCGAGGCAGTGAAGCCGGTCGCGGCGACGAACCCCGGCCGCATCAGGTCGGCAGCCGTCATGGTCGCACCGCTGGCCTTGAGCCCCAAGCCGGCGAACGAGGTGAAGACGACGTCGGCAAGACTTTTGAAGTTGTTCAGCAGCAGCGCGAAGAAGCCAATGTAGAGCACCTTCTTGATCATCTGGGCCGCGACATGGTCCTCGCCGTGCATGGCCCAGAAGAGACCGGCGAGTGTGATGTCGATGGCGACGAGCACGCTGGTCAGGAACGCGACGTCGCCGGCGAGCAGTCCGAAGCCGCTGTCGACGTAGCGCACAAAGGTCTCGGTGAAGCGGTCGATGATGCTCAAGTCGTCCATGAGCAGGGCTCCGTCGTGGTGTGATATGTCGGCGCCAGCAGGTGGCTTGGCATTGATCTCAGGCGGTGCTCATGCAGCAGGCCCGCAGCTTGCGTGGGCAAGACGCATGGGCTGAACGGGTCTGGACATCATGGCGCTCGCGCGTAGCCGTTGCCGGTGCCAACGAAGGTCCGGAAGCGTTGCTGCGCTTCGGCCTCGAGGCTGAGCTCGCGAGCGCGCTGAAGGGTGTCGGCGCGGCCCTGGGCGACCAGCAGGCTTTGCAGCTGCAGCGCCTGCTTGACGTGGAGGCCGGCGAGCTCGTTGCCGGCCTGCGCAACGTCGAGGGCGCCGGCGGCACCGCGCGACCGCGCCAGTGCGTCATCGAGAAGGCGCGTATCGGTGGCAACGCCGTCGGCCACCTGGCCCTGCAGCAAAGCCGAGCGGCGAAGGCTGGCATAGGCCTCGTCCGAGCGGCGCTTGGCGGTGCGCAGCACGTCGTCGTTGGCGAGCAGCGTTGCCACCTCCTTGGGGTAGAGCTGCGCATAGTGGATCTCGGTTGCGCGCAGCGTGAGCGCCAGTCCGGCGCCGTCGCGCAGACGGGACTGGATGTCGGCGAGCGCGCGCTGCAGGTCGGGCGCAAGCGTTGTCCCGAGGCGCTGCAGGTTCTGCTCCATGCGCAGGATCATCTGCGCTTGCGCCTCGAGCTGGCGCACCTGCGTGTTGATCTGCTCGAGCGCGCGCAGCGCCGAGAGCACGTTCTGCTGGTAGTTGAGCGGGTCGAAGACGGTCAGCGCTTGAGCGGGACCAGGAGAGGTGACCCAGAGCGTCACTGCGAGCGCGAGGCTCGATGCGACGCCGTTGGCGACGTGGCGGCGCGTGGCGCGGCTGGTCTTGGCCGGCGCATGATAAGGCGACAACCGCTCGGCCATGGGCGTCTCGAGCGTGAGGCTTGGCTGGGGCGGCGGCGATGTCGGCTCGCTGGCCGGCAGCGCCGAAGGCGCTGACCCCTGATCCGCATCGTGCGCGGAGGCTGGCAACGGTGGCGGGCGCACCAGCCGCGGCACCTCGGTGAAGGCAGCCAGCGCGTCGGCAGCCCAAGGGAGACCCTTGGCGCGCAGGAACTGCTCCGCGAACGCTCCGGGTTGAGCTTCGGCCACACAGCGGTCGATCAGGCGGTGGTCATCGGGCGCGCCGGCCGCGGCCAAGGCCAGCGTCACCGGGCCAAGGCCGAGCTCGAACAGCCGATTGCCGCGGGCCGTTTGCACGTAGTAGTCGCGTTTGGGCTGTGCGACGCTCAGGATCTGCGTCTGGCGATCGTTGAGCCCGAACCGCGCGTAGACGGCGCGGGCCTGCGGCTCGAGTGCCCGCTCGTTGGGCAGGAAGATGCGGGTCGGGCAGCTTTCGATCAGCGCCGGCGCGATCGATGACTGTTCGATGTCGGCAAGCGACTGCGTTGCGAACACGACGACGACGTTCTTCTTGCGCAGCGTCTTCAGCCATTCTCGAATGCGGGCTGCAAACAGCGGCTCATCGAGGAACGTCCAGGCCTCATCGAGGATGAGCAGGGTCGGGCGGCCGTCGAAGCGCGCCTCCAGCCGATGAAACAAGTAGGTCAGCACGGGCCCGACCAGCGCCTTGTGCGGCAGCAGCGCCTCCATCTCGATGTGCACGACATCGGCGAGCGCCAGCTGCTCCTCGGCGCCGTCGAGCAGCCGGCCATAGGCGCCATCGAGGGTGTAGGGCGTGAGTGCCGTCAGGATCGTGTTCGACTGCACCAGCACAGCGAGACCCGTGAGCGTGCGCTCGGTGACTGGCGCCGACGCCAGGCTCTGCAATCCGGTCCAGACCGCGGCCTTGATCTCCGGTGTAAGGGTGACGCCCTCGGCGACCAGGAGCCCCATCACCCAGTCGAGTGCGAACGCGATCTCACCCGGCTCGTCGATGCGCGCCAGCGGCTGCAGGGCGAGCGTGCCGTCGAGGCCGAGCGCCATCGAGGAGCCGGCCATGGCGAGGGCTGCGGCCCGCGTCGAGCGTCCGCGATCGAAGATCGCCACTTGTGCGCCGGCGAAGCGGCGGAACTGCAGGGCGAGCGTTGCCAGCAGCACCGACTTGCCGGTGCCGGTCGGCCCGACGATCAGGGTGTGGCCGACATCGCCGGCGTGGAGATCAAGCCGAAACGGGGTGTTGCCGCGTGTCGCGGTCAGCATCAGGGGCGGCGCGTTGAGATGCCGGTTGCGATCGGGTCCGGCCCAGACCGCTGACACCGGCATCATGTGGGCGAGATTGAAGTCGGAGCCGAGCTCCTGCAGCGCCGCGTCGGCATCGAGCGCACGCGCTTCGGCATCCGGATCGACCAGCGCCGTCTCGCGGTTGAACATCACCTCGCGCAGCACCGCGCCGAGCGACTTGCGCTTGGCAAACCAGTGCCGTCTGAGCTTGGTCAGGTGGCGGTTGGCCTCGGCCTTGTCGAGGGCGATCCAGCGGGTCGACCAGCGATAGGGAAAGCCAAGATCGTTCAGGGCATCGAGCAGGCCCGGTGTGGTGGTGCTGGGAAACCCGAGCACGGTCAAGAGGCGCAGATGTTGATCGCCGAGCTTGGGATCGATGCCGCCGAGTAGCGGTGTGTCGCTCAACAGGCAATCGAGATAGGTTGGTGGCGACGGCACCGTAATGGGATGCCGATGGCCCGAGATCGTGCCGTGCAGGAACGCGAGTGTCTCGGCATCGTCAAGCGCCTCGGCCTCGGGCAGGATGGTGCTGAGCATCTCGAGGGCACGCTCGGTCTCGGTCTCGAACCAGGCGAGATGCGCGAAGGCGCCGGCTTCGACGGAGGGGCGCGTCTCACGCTGATAGAAGAGGCGCTCGGCCCGCTGCGCGCGCTCCGGCGGTGGCAGATAGAGGAAGGTCAGGTGGTAGCGGCTCTCGTGGTGGGTGCCTGCCGCCTCGAAGGCAGCACGGCGTTCCTGATCGACCAGCCATGCGGCGGCATCGGCAAAGCGCGCGCCGGGGTAGCTCCTTGCCGGCATTCGCTCGGCCTCGAAGAACAGCGCCCAGCCGGTGCCGAACCGTCGCAGGATGTTGTTGAGCCTGGCGCTGACCGAGACCAGCTCGGCCTCGGTGGCGCTGTCGAGATCGGGGCCGCGGTAGCGGATGGTGCGCTGGAAGGAGCCATCCTTGTTGAGCACGATGCCGGGCGCCACCAGGCAGGCCCACGGCAGATAGTCGGCGAGCGCGGCGGGTTTGTTGCGGTACTCTCTGAGGTTCAGCATGCAAGCACTCCTTTGTGGCGGGCGTGGCGGGAAAGGACGATGAGGAATGCCGGGTCCTTGCGGGTGACCCAGACGGCGACGGCGTGACCGATGACCCAGATCAGCAGCCCGCCGAGCCAGAGCCTGAGCCCAAGACCGATGGCGGCGGCGAGGGTGCCGTTGAGGATGACGACCGTGCGCGGGGCGCCGGCGAGCAGCACCGGATCGGTCAGCGCGCGATGCAGCGGGACCTCGAAGCCGGGTGTGGATGACGGTTGTCCGAGCATGAAATCCTCAGTCGATCGTTGCGCCACCGGCGAAGGAGAAGAACGACAGGAAGAACGAGGATGCGGCGAAGGCGATCGAGAGCCCGAACACGATCTGCACGAGACGGCGGAAGGCGCCCGACATGTCGCCGAAGGCGAGGCTCAAGCCGGTGGTGATGATGATGACCACGGCGGAGACCTTGGCGACGGGACCTTCGATCGATTCCACGATGCGCTGCAGCGGCGTCTCCCACGGCATCCCCGAGCCGGCGGCATCGGCCGGCGCACTCAGAGCGAGCAGGAGCAGCACGGCCATGATCACTCGTATCATTGGCGGAGGCTCAACCCTTGAGCTGTCGATGTGCTGGCTCATGACGTCACCGCGCGTGGCGTTGGCCGATCGAGCGGCTTCAGGATGTAATTGCCGCTCTGATCGAGGCCCATGACCTCGAGCACGGCGCCGACGCGACGCTCGGCGCCGCGGCCGTCGAGGAACACGATCACCTCGACGGCGAGCGCGATCAGCTCGCGCGGCACCGTGACGACCGCCTCCTGGATCAACTGCTCCAGGCGCAACAGCGCGGCTCTGGCCGAGTTGGCGTGGAGGGTGGTGATGCCGCCGGGATGGCCGGTGTTCCAGGCCTTCAGCATGTCGAGGGCTTCGGCGCCGCGCACCTCGCCGACGATGATGCGATCGGGGCGCAGCCGCAGGGTCGAGCGCACGAGATCGGCGAGCGTGGCGATGCCCGGCTTGGTTCTGAGTGTCACCACGTCCTCGGCGGCGCAGCGCAGCTCACGTGTATCCTCGAGGATGAGCACGCGTTGATCGAGGCGAGCGACCTCGGCGAGGAGCGCGTTGACGAGCGTGGTCTTTCCCGTCGAGGTGCCGCCGACTACGACAATATTGCGCTGCTCGGCCACGGCCTTGGCGAGGAGATCGGCCTGGAGCGGCGTCATGATGCCGGCGGACACATAGTCGCGGAGCCCGAACACGGTTTCAGCTGGTTTGCGGATCGAGAAGCACGGCGCAGTTGCGATCGGCGGTAAAAGACCTTCGAAGCGCTCGCCGGTGTCAGGCAGCTCGGCGGAGACGATGGGGGCCCGCTCCGACGCCTCGCGGCGGCCATGAGCGGCGACCAGCCGGATGATCCGCTCAGCCTCGGCGGGGCCGAGCCGTTCGCCGCTGTCGGCGCGCCCCTCTCGGGCGCGGTCGATCCAGAGGCGCCCGTCGGGATTGAGCATCACCTCGAGCACCGCGGGATCGGCAAGGGCTGCAGCAATGGCCGGTCCGAAGGCGGTGCGCAGCATCTGCCGGCGGCGTCCGTGCGCCTGCTCGGCGCCGATCGACGCGAACGTCTCAGCCATGATCATTCTCCGGCGTCGCTGGGCGCCCGTTGGCGCGGTGAAGATCGGGGCTCGCAGACGGACGTGACCTGAGCGGTGCGTCGAGGCCGGCGGTGGCGAAGAGATCGGGATGCTGGGCGGCGATCCCTTCCAGCACCTCGGAGACCAGCCGCTGGTCGGATGCGAGCTGGCGGCCGACCTGGGCGACGAACACCTGGAAGCGCTCCTTGCCGAGAAGGCGGGCCGGCTCCTGCTCGTCGGTTGGCAGTGGCGGCGTGATGGTCAGGAAGTAGCGGACGAACAGCGACAAGGTCTCGGTGACGATCGCGACATCGCGCTCGATGGTTCGCGCGATGCGCATCTGCTCGTCGTGACGGCGCTTGACGGTATCCTCGAGGCCGGGCACGGCCTTCGGCGTGAGGCTCGCCGTCAGGGCCTCCTCGACCAGCGCCGACTTGGCGCCTTTGCGCAGTCTGGCGGTCTCGTCGAAGCGGCGTGCGAGCGGTCGCGACAGGTAGAGCGTGTAGCGCTTCTTGCTCATCAGATCCTCACACCACCTGGGAATTCGAGGACAGGGTCGAGGCCGTCCGCGGCGCCATCGGCGACGTCGGGATCGGCTTCCAGAGTCCTGAACAGCGGCAGATCGGGAGCGCGCTGGCGCTCTGGCTTGGCTCTCGGCTTCGGATCGTGGTGGCGCTGCTGGTCATCGCCAGCGACCGTTTTGGTCACGACCGTCGACCAGGCCTGATCGAGGTCGGGGTGGGGTGACCGCGTGCCGCCGCTCTAATCGTCCCCGCGCGCTCCCGGCGCACCGACTTCAGTATGCGTGTCGAGCGGTGGCGCCGGCAGGCAGCGGGCCACAAAGTTCTGATCCTCGTAGTAGCGCACTTTGTGTGCGCGGATCGGCGGCAGGCCGGCGACGAGCACCAGCGCCTCATCGCTCGTGAGCTGCAGGATCTCGCCGGTGGTCAGCAGCGGGCGCGGCGTCTCCTGCTCGGAGATGGTGGTGTGCGACAGCCAGGCGGCAAGACGCTTGCCCGAAAAGTTGCGTTGCGCCTTCAGCTCCGTCGCCGTGCCGAGCGCATCGGAGAGCCGCTTAGCGGTGCGCTCGTCGTTGGGTGCGAACGCGACCCGGATGTGGGCATTGTCGAGGATAGCGTGGTTGGGCCCGTAGGCCTTGTCGATCTGATGCAGCGACTGGGCCACGAGAAAGGCGCGAACGCCATAGCCGGCCAGAAACGCCATCGACGTCTCGAAGAAGTCGAGGCGGCCAAGCGCCGGGAACTCGTCGAGCATCAGCAGCAAGCCATGGCGGCGGGCGCGGCCATCGACGCTCGGCAATGTCTCGGTCAGACGCCGCGCGATCTGATTGAGGATCAGCCGGATCAGCGGTCGCGTGCGCGCGATGTCGGAGGGTGGCACAACCAGATAGAGCGAGACGGGCTGGTCGGCGGTGACCAGATCGGCGATGCGCCAATCGGAGCGCGCGGTGGTGGCGGCGATGGCGGGATCGCGATAGAGCGCGAGAAAGCTCATGGCGGTCGACACCACGCCCGAGCGCTCGTTCTCCGACTTATTCAGGAGCTCGCGGGCGACCGAGGCAACGACGGGGTGCGCCTTGGGCGCTTCTTCGCTGCCGAGGTGGTTGGTCGTCAGCATGATCCTCAGGACGCGGGCGATCGAGCGCGAGGGATCGGCAAGGAAGCTCGCGACGCGGGCGAGCGTCTTGTCCTCCTCGGCGTAAAGGACGTGCAGGATGGCGCCGACCAGGAACGCATGCGCGGTCTTCTCCCAGTGGTCGCGCCGCTCGCGCGCACCTTCGGGGTCGACCAGAATGTCGGCCATGTTCTGGACGTCGCGCACCTCCATCGGTCCCTTGCGGACCTCGAGCAGAGGATTGAAGCGGGCCGAGGCCGGATGCGTTGGGTCGAACAGGAAACAGTGCGAGAACTGGCGGCGCCAGCCGGCGGTGAGTGTCCAGTTCTCGCCCTTGATGTCGTGGATGACGGCCGAGCCGGTCCAGCTGAAGAGGGTCGGCAGCACCAGGCCGACACCCTTGCCCGAGCGCGTCGGGGCAACGCAGAGGACATGCTGCGGGCCGTCATGGCGCAGGTAGCGCTTGCCGACGACGCCAAGCACGACGCCGCGATCTTGCGTGAGACCTGCGCGTGCGACATCGGAATCGTCCGCCCAGCGGGCCGAGCCAAAGGTCGTGGCCACGTTGCTTTGGCTCGTCCGCCAGGCGGTTCCCCCGACGGCGACGGCACCGCACAGCACTCCCCCGAGGGCGGCAACGGCACCGGCGCGTTGAAAGACGTGAGGCGCTTGCGCATCGAAGGCGAGCCACCAGAACAGGACCTTCCACGGTGCGTAGATCGGCCAGCCCAACAGCGTGAGCCAGGCCGGCCCGAGCGCCGCCTGATGGCCGAGCTGGCTTGCGGCCCACTGCGTCGCGCTCCACAGGCCAATGACGGCAACGGCAAGCGCTGCCGTGAACACGAGCCATCGATCTGGAGCCTTTGCCATCGCCGTTCTCCGTCCTGCGTTGCGACGGGATCAACATGGAGCGGCGACACCCGCGCCGTGAATGGGGAAAGGCGGGGAAAAGCAGGAAGCAAAAGGAGCGCGCGAGAAGCCAAGCGAAGATCGTCTACGCGACCGCTCTCTCAACATTTTCAGCTGGCCCGCTTCCAACAAAGCTGGCTCTCTCGAGGGATCCGCTTATCGGTCCATCCGGGCTCCGATAGGCGAGTGGCGTCTTGGTCAGCCGTCATCCGGTGCATGTCTCTTCCATCGCCGCTCCCCAGCTTCCGGATCTCTGCGGCAACCGCCGGTGCACCCGTCCTCCAGCGACTTCGCTTGTTCGACCCCGCTGCAGGCTTCCTTCCGCAAGCGCCATCTGCAGCTTGTCGTCCAGTTCTTGTGTGAAGGTCATTTCTTTTGTTCAACCGCGCCGCAGGCTTTCTTCCGCCCCAACCACGGTTCGGAACGGCCGTCGCGCACAGGGCATGTCAAGGCTGGCCGCTCTTCGCGGCCACCGGAGGCTCGGCCTTGACATGACCGAGCACGGCGGCAGGCTGGTGGTGTTGGGCCGAAACAGCGCTTCGCTCGGTTCTCGGTTCAGCGTTGATTGATCCGTTAGTCATGTCATCATACTTCAGCTGTGGCCATCGAAGCTTTGAAGCTTTAACAGAACTGCTCTCTCGTTAATCCCATGCGGCGCAGGACCATAGCTTGCGGTCGCGCACGCATTCTTCTTCTCGTCCAGTTCGACACCGGCGTGGTCCGCGCCAGGGATCGTTCTTTGATGGCGGCTGGTTCTTTGATGGCGGCTGGTTGTGTCAAGGGCACGGGCGGCACGCGCTGATTTTTTTTCGTGGAGCACTCCGGCACATTTCCACGATGCCGAGCTGTTCCTGCCGCGCGCAGGAGCGGTCAAGGACGCGCGAATGCGCGCCCGTGAGGGCTTGTCCTTGACGGCTCCGAGCACGGTAGGACGATGATTGATCGTGGGCATGCGCGTCGCTGCTTTGACAAACTCGCGCAAAAAGAGAGCCGCTTCCCGAGCATAGAGAAGCGGTGCGGCATGTTCGATCCACTGAACGCAGACGAACGCGGCAACGATCGCAACCCGAATGGGTCGAGACCTGCGAAGCGGGGCTCGGTCGCGCGGCACTTCAGCCGCGCGATAGAGCGTGACCCGAGCCCGGCGCAGCCGGGCGAAGGGGCCGCCCAAATCCATACTCAAGAGAAGCAACTCGACCGACAGCGGCCAACGCCGGGCGCAAGGTTCTTTACGAGGTCGGATGATCCGCCTCAAGGATGGGCTTCGTCAGGTAGATGCCTCACATGTCACCCGCGCGGTGCGTCACCTCTCTTGTGGAGCGGGGCCCGCGACGATCGCTACGAGGTCAATCTGCCCGTCGTCCCGGCAGGGACGCCTTCCGCTTTCGCGGAAGCTCTGCTGTGGCTGATCAGGCGGCTTCGGCCTCCACTGATTGCCACTCGAACACGGTGCCGTCGCGCCAGATCGCGTGCATGATCACCGCAAGCTTGCGTGCCACGGCGACGGAGGCGCGCTTCCAGCCGACGCGCTTGGCGAGCCGCAGTGCCCACTCCCGCAGCGGGCAGGCGCGGCGCAGCCGCGTCATCAGCACGCCGGCGGCCTCGTAGAGATAGCTGCGCAGCAGCGGGTCGTTGCTCTTGCCGATGCCGCCGATCCACTCGCTCTCGCCGGACTGGTACTGCCGCGGCGTCAAGCCGAGATAGGGGCCGACCTTGGTCGACGACGTGAAGCGCTTGGGATCGTCGATCGCCGCCTTGAAAGCGAGCGCCGTCATCGCACCGACGCCAGGCACGGTCATCATGCGGCGAACGTCGGCATCGCCGCGCGCGGCCTCGAGCACGCTCGTCGACACGACCTTGATCTGCTTGGCGATGGAGGCATGGGCGGCAAGCAGCGGATCGAGGACGGCGCCCAGCCAGTCGTTGTCGGCCCTGAGCTCGATCACGCGCGGCATGAACCCTCGACCCTTCGTCGGTCCCGTCATGACGCCAAGCGTCTTCAGGGCACCGCGGATCTGGTTCTCGATCGCACGCCGCGAGCGCAGTAGCTGCTGGCGCGACAAAAGCAGCGAGCGGATGAGCTGGGCGTCGATCGAGCGAACCCGCGCTTCGCGGTACCAGCCCATGCGCACGAGATCGGCGAGGCCGCGCGCATCGTTGCGATCGTTCTTGTTGCGCTTCATCGATAGCACGCGATGCGCGTGACGGCTGTCGAGGCAGACGACCGGCAGTCCCAGCTGACCGAACTCGCGCCACAGCCAGGCCGATGTTGAGCCGCTCTCGAGGCCGAAGCGCTCGAGGCCTGGTGCGTGCTTGACGAGATACTTGGCGATAAGTTGCGGATCGGTCGGCAGCATGCGCTCGGCGACGATCCTGCCGGTATCATCGACAACGCAGACTGCCGTCTCCTTCAGCGACACATCGAGACCGGCATAGGTCTTGTCCGTGGTGTTGGCCGCGCTCTTCTTCATGGGGTGCCCTCCTGGCCGAATCAGTGGAGCGGTCAGGTTGAGCGCGCCGAGTTACTCCGGAGTGCCCTTGACGCGACCAGCCGCCATCACCCCATGTCACCGCAAGGCCGAGACCCGAGATCGCGCGGGGCTCGGGTCCGCGGACTGTCAATCGGATCGAGCTTGGCCACTACCGACCGCGGACTAGGCTGCGGACTCATAAACCCTGAGCCATAGCCGTGTCGAGGCAAGCTTGATC
>CAZCQH010000102.1:0-10871 GCA_964500805.1 uncultured Hyphomicrobiaceae bacterium | reverse complement strand
CGCAGTTGCAGTTCACGAATTGCTTCGCTTGAATCTCCCATTCGATCATCAGTATCTTCTCTTTGAACTTCGGTGGACCATCCAATTAGGGGATACAACGTCTAGGTGAGAGAGTAGACGATCCAAACTCTCACCGCCTGCACTGGGCCGTCAAGTCGCGACATCTCTATGCGTTGAGCACGACCTTACCGAAATGCGCCCCGCTCTCCATGTAGCGCATGGCTTGCGGGAGTTGAGCGAACGGAAAGATGCGGCCGATGATGGGTTTCATGCCGTGCAGCGTGATGGCCCGGTTCATGGCTTCAAACATCTCGCGGCTGCCGACATAAATGCCCTGCACCGTCACGTTGTTCATGAGAATCGGGACAGGATCGACTTGGCCTTCGGTCAGAACACCGATGAGGCTGATGCGTCCCCCTGTGCGGACCGCTTCGAGAGATTGTGCAAGCGTGCCGGCTCCGCCCACCTCGACGACGTGATCGACACCCACGCCATCGGTCAGCTCGCGCACGCGCCGGCCCCATCGCGGCGTCTCTTTGTAGTTGATGAGGTCATGCACGCCGAGTGAACGGACGCGCTCAAGCTTGTCGTTGCTGCTTGACGTCGCGATCACGCGAGCGCCGTGCATTCGCGCGAATTGAAGCGCAAAGATCGAAACGCCTCCGGTTCCCTGGACAAGGATCGTGTCCCCGGCGGCGAGCTTGCCTTGGCTCACAAGCGCGTGCCAGGCGGTGACCGCCGCGCAGGGAAGCGTTGCGGCCTCTTCGTAGCTGAGATGCGGTGGAATGGGTACGAGTCCTTCGCCATCGAACACCACAAACTCTGACGCGACGCCCGCAATAGCGCCGCCGAGCGCGCTTCTGGCTTTCTCGGCGCTTGGACCGCCCTCGACCCATCTCTGCATGAAGGCGCCGGCGACACGGTCGCCAGTTTTGACGCGCGTGACACCCGCCCCGACCTCGACAACCTCGCCGGCGCCGTCCGAAAGCGGCTGAAACGGCGGCTTGCGCGTCTGGGTGTGCACGTCACGCGCGATCATGAGATCGCGATAATTCAGGGACCAGGCTTTCATCTTGACAAGCACCTGGCCGTGACCGGGCGCGGGTTGCGGCACGTCCGCCAGCGACAGGTTGTCGAGACCGAAGGCGGTCTTGAACAGGAAGGCCCTCATGACAGTGGCTCCGCGTGCAACGATTCCGTCAACGCTTATCAAAGAGTGCCAGCCAGCGAGTCATGACCGTTGCTCCGAAAATCGACTGCTGCGGGCCGAAGCGCTCGTACTCTTGTTCGATCATCGCCATTTTCTCTGCCAGGGCCGTTTGAGAGTATTCGCCCGAGTTTGCAAGCTCGCGCCTGGCCCAGATCTCGACAATCTCCGAGGCGACCTCGAAATGGGGTTGGAATCCGTAGGTCTTGCGCCCGATGCGAAAAACCTGGTTCTCGATCCTGTCGCCGCGAAGGAGGCGGACCGCTTCATCCGGAAGCACGAACGTGTCGTAATGCATCACGAAGAGCGGCATCGGCGAGGCGAACCCGTCGAGCAGGGCGTCGCCAGTGGCGTGGGGCTCGGCATGCAGTTCGGCAAA
This sequence comes from uncultured Hyphomicrobiaceae bacterium, assembly GCA_964500805.1. GTDB lineage: Bacteria > Pseudomonadota > Alphaproteobacteria > Rhizobiales > Hyphomicrobiaceae. The sequence continues at coordinate 9,285 of CAZCQH010000102.1, read as the reverse complement.
ACCGAACTCGTAGAATCCCTGCGGCATCGATGCCCCGCCGAAAGCGCAGGCGATGCTCTGCGCGCCGAGGCATGAACCGAGGATCGGCTTGTCCGCGGCATGGAATGCGCGGATGAGACGAAAAAGCTCCGCGAAATAGTCCGCATGCTCGACCTCGTGGGCGCCGATCTCCCCGCCAAAAACAATCAGACCGTCGAACCCATCTGATGCTTGAGGAAGGCGATCACCCTTCAGCCGGTAGACCCAGTGAAGCTTGCTGCCATGGTCCTCAACGGCACGGCCGATGCATCCCGTTTCTTCCACGCCCTCCATGCCACCCGGCATCACGGCGAGGATCTGGAGCGAACGATCAACCCCGGTCATCGCAAACCACACTCCAAGAGGCCGAATCGCCGCGATGAATTGGCCTTGGACACGCGAGAGTAAGCATCATTGCGAAGACTACCGGCTAGGCTCACGTCTTGTCTGCTTCGACGACGGCAGCAGATTGTACAGGCTCGACCGCGTGGCCTCGATGTGCATCTTCATGCGCTGTGCTGCAAGTTCCGCTTTCTGATCGACGATAGCCTGAAAAATCGCCCGATGATGGTCGTTGGCGCGGTCCTCCAATTGCCGGAAGACCTTTCCAACGGGCAAGAACATCGCGGCGCGCGAATGTTCCACGGCCTCCAGCATATAGGGATTGGCTGACGACTGCGCGATGGCGATGTGGAACTCGGAATCGCAGGCGAAGAAGCGGGCAATATTGGCGGTGTTTGCCCGGGTCTCTTTGGTCGCGCTCAACCGGTCCATCTCGTCAAGAGCGCGGCGCATGCGCGCAAGCTGCTTCTTGTCGCGCCGCAGGGCCGCAAGTGCCGCAGCGGCCGCCTCGTTGGCGATGCGATAGTCGAAGAGATTGTCGAGTTGGGCCAGCTGGGCCTCGATATAGGCCTCGACCTCGGCGGGTCTCAGTCGATTTTGCTGTTGCACCACTAGCCCGCCGGTCGGGCCGCGCTTGACCGCGATCAGGCCCTCTCCTTCGAGCACCCGTACGGCCTCTCGGACGGTCGTTCGCGAAACCAGCATCTGCTTTGCCAGGTCGCGCTCCGGCGGGAGCTTGTCTCCTGGCATGAAGCGGCTGAGAAAGATGGCCTTGCGCAATTGCTCGACGACGAGCTCATAAGTCGCGCTGGCACGGATCGCACCTATGCGGAGATTTGGGGCCGCTTGAGTTTCGTATCGCATATGGCCTTCTCGTCGATTAGCTGAACACGCCTTCGTCGCGTATCACGCCGCCTCAACAGTCGCTTTAAATTGCCCTGCCAGCTTGCCCCCACACGCCCGCAGTGCTTCATCGGCCTCCGGCAGCAGACCGCGCAACGAGACGAAGCCATGGATCATGTCGTCATAGCACCGATGATCGACCGGGACGCCGTGGCCAGCGAGCTTGGCCGCGAATGCCTGTCCCTCGTCACGCAGCGGGTCGAAGCCGGCCGTGATGATGATGGCCGGCGGTAGGCGGGCCAGGTCGTTGGCGAGGAGGGGTGACGCCAGCTTGTGGCGCACGTCGCCGCCAGGTCCGACATAGCTCGCAGTGTAAAAGGGCATGCTGTTCAAGAGATAACCCTTGGAATAGAGCCGCTTGGACTCGGTCGCGCTGGTGAGATCGGTGACAGGATATATGAGCAACTGGGCCACGATCCGGGGGCCGTCGCCATCTCTGGCTTGAAGGCAGGATGCTATTGCGAGATTACCGCCGGCACTGTCTCCCCCGACCGCGATCCGGTCCTTGTCCGCGCCGAAGGCCGCGGCGGTCTCGCTCAGGGACTTGACCGCATAGTAGGCGTCATGAGCCGCCGCTGGGAACCTGTGCTCGGGGGCCAGCCGGTAGACGGCCGAGACGACGAGGCACTTGGCCGCCTCGGCAAGTACGCGGCAGACGGAATCGTGCGTGTCGAGATCGCCACGGATGAAGCCACCGCCGTGATAGTAGACGAGCAGCGGCTTCAGTCCAGCGCCGAGCCCGCTTGGTCGATAGCCTCGCGCCGCGATCCCACCGACCGGCGTGGGTATCGTAAAATCCCAAACCTTCTCCATCTCGGGCGCGGGCCCATCGACGGCCGCCATATCGGCTTTCCACTCGCGTCTCGCCTCGTCGGGATGCTGCTTCTCGACGGGAACGGCGTTCGGGTTCTCCGGCTGGGCGAGAATCTCGGCGAGCGTGGGATGGAGAGTGGGCATGGGTTGGGTTCACACCGTTTGGAAATAGCGTTTGAGTTCGTAGGCAGTTACCTGCGAGGCCTGCCAAGCTGTCCAATACTCCCACTCGACATCGCGTGAGGCGGCGTAGTGCTCGACAAAGGTCTCGCCGAAATACTCTTTGGCCGCCGCCGAGTTGCGTAGACTTACGGTTGCCTCGGGCAGTGACGACGGCAGCTTCGCGAACCGGTCCTCCAGTGCTGCATTGCCAAGCGCCGCAGCTGGCGCATCCAGTCCCTTGACAAGACCCAAATGTCCCCCGGCTAGCATGGCCGCCAGGGTCAGGTAGATGTTGGCATCCGCTCCTGGCACGCGATGCTCGAAGCGATAGGCCGGGTTGCTCGGATAGGCGACGGCGCGCAACGCGCTGGTGCGGTTGTCGTACCCCCACGACGCGTTCTCGGGTGACCAGGCGCGATGGTCGAGGCGGCGGTAGGAATTCACGTTCGGGCGGAAGAACACCGAGAAATCAGCCATCGTTTCGAGGAGGCCAGCGCCGTAGCAAAGCGCCGTTCGAGACAATTCGTTGGGATTTGTGCCGACGAATGCATTCTCGCCGCTGCGCCACAGACTTTGATGGACGTGCCCGCCGGAGCCAGATTCGCCGACCTTCCACTTGGCCATGAAGGTTGGAACAAGGCCGCGCTCGGCGCAAAGCTGGCGAAAATAGCTCTTTGCGCGCGCGGCATTGTCGGCTGCGTTGACCGGCGTTGCAGGGGCGAGTGCGAACTCGACTGCGCCGTAGCCAAGCTCGGTATGGAAGGCTTCGATTACGATGCCCAGGTCGCGCATGCGCTTGATGAAGGTGGCGCCGAGGTCGCGCGCATCGTGAGCCTCCGTCAAGCGGTAGGCGTTGTGCATCCTGCCCATGGGCTTGAGCTCGTGGTGCCGGCCCTGCGCCATGAGCTCATCATCGGCGTGAAGCACAAAGGCCTCAAGCTCGATGCCGAATCTCGGCTCAAGCCCGGTCTCCTCGAAGCGCGATGCCATTCGCTTGAGAATCGACCGCGGCGCCAAGGGGAAGGGGGCGCCGTCCTGACCGACCATGTCGAAAATGATGGCCGCCGTATCCTGCTGCCAAGGCCAGCGCACTGCCGTTGCAGGGTCGGGCATGCCGATCATGTCCGGAAAGCCGTTGTCGAACGAGCTGTGGCGTGACACCCACACATCATCCACCGGCGTCATCTGATAGAGGATGGTGCATAGGCCGGCGGTGGAGCCGGGTTTCACCTTGTGGGCAGGCAGGAACTTGCCGCGAAGCACGCCGTCGAGATCGACAGTCTCCATCTGCACGGTCTCTATGCCCAGCTCCGTGAGCCTTCCGAGATCGAGGGGTTCTGTCGTCGATGCCGCCATCATCGCTTCCTTGTCGTAAAACGGGGTAACGTCAACTCTTCTGTCGTTGCGCCCTGCCGCCAATCTCTGCCGGCTTGGTGAAGCCCACGCGCTTGTAGATCTCCTCGGGCACAAGGCGTGGATCCTTGTAAACATACCAGGTGCACTTGCCCCCGTTTCTCGCCGCGGGCCAAGTCGGAGGATCGACGACGCGGGTCGGGTAGCCGAATTTGCGCATGGGATTGCGCTCGTTCAGCGCGCAGCAATGAACGCAGTAGAGGCACACGCCCTTCTTGTTCCAGGCCCAGTCGTACTCCTTGGTCGTCACGGCGAAGTTGAATGGCGGCTCCATGCGGGGAGGGAGGCCCGCATCCGTATCATCGCGATATGTGCGCCCCCCCGAGCCGCAAGGATCAAACCGCAGCCCCCAGCGGTCCGCCTCCTCGAACACCTCGATCTCGCCCATCCGTCCCGGCCCGCTGAGGTGGCCGCGCAAGCCTTCCAGCGCGTAGTGCATGAGCAGGTCAAACGAGCGCGGCCAAGGGTTATTGTCGACGTCGTAGCGGCCGTAATACGCGTACATGGGCGCCATCAGCATGTCCCACACCTCGCCGATGCAGTCTTCACCGAGATGCCGGGCGGCCACGTCCAGGAGGCCGTAAACCCAGTCGCACTTGCGGTCGTGCGTGTCGCGCCATATGCCCCGCGCCGTCTCGAGAAGCGTGAGAGCGTCTTTCTCGCGCCGTGCCTCGCACGCTGCCGCGAAGGCCTCGATGGCTGCCGTGTAGCTCTCCCAGCCCGCCTCGGGATCGAATTCCGCGCCGACATCGGACCTCAGCAGGCGCTTGATGCGCTGCTCCTCGGTTTCGATCTGCCCGTGCGCCATGCCGCGATCTTGCAGGTACTTGCGGATCTCGACGATCCAGTCGCGATAGAGCTCGTGGCCCTCAACCGCCTCGCGCACGGTGTAACGGCCGAGCTGAAGTGCCTCTTCGAACCTTCCCTCGCCGATCGCGTCGGCGGCAAGCTTGTAGGTCGAGACCGAATGCTCGAGATAACCGCCGCGGCGAATCTCGTAGCCGATAGCCTCATGGTAAACGAGCGGTGGCAATCGTTCGCCCGCTTGCGTGGTCATGCGCGCTCCCCGCTCGAGGTGGCGGCCTTCTGCCGGTCGATCCGGCGCCGCATCAAGATCTCATCGACCTCGTCATCGCCGATCAATCCCTTGGGCCGCAGCATCATGCAGACCACGATCGTCACGCCGAGGAACACACCGGTCAAACCGAACATCGCCGGCAACTTGATGCCGGCCAGCGTCGGTCCGTGCTCGAGGTAGCGCGTGATCTCGAAGCCGAGCGTGACGACGATGGAGCCGATCACGGCGCCGCTGACGCTATAGGTTCCGCCCAGCACAAGCATGACGAGTGTCAGGAAGGTCAGGTCGAAGTAGAAGCTTTTTGGGCTTATGGTGCCGACGAAGAGGGCGAACAGGATGCCGGCGACGCTGATAATGGCCGCGCTCAGGACCCACGCCATGAGCCTCAATCGCTTTATCGGTACGCCCATGGCGCTCGCCGCGGCAATGTTCTCGCTTGCCGCTCGCAATTGCACCCCCAACGGCGAGTCACGAAACAGCCGAGCGGCAAGAATAGCCAGAATGGCGCACAGTGTTGCCGCACCGAGGGTCGCCTTCACGGGGATACCGTAGATCGCACGCGGACCCCGCGTCAGGTCGACCCAGTTCATAATCACCACGTGGATGATGACGAGAAGGGCGAGTGTTGCGATGGCGGCCGCGATTCCAGCCTGGCGAACCAGCATGATCCCGACGAGAAATGCGATGGTCACCGTCAGCAAGATCGCGATCGCGATGCTGAGCACAAGCCCAAGCTCCACATTGGCGAGGCCGAACGGGGCGTTGGCGAGAGCCGTTTTCTTGATGGCGGCCGGAGTTGCGAGGATCGCCACCGTGTAGGCCGCGATGGCCATGAAACCGACATGCCCATAGTTCGTGATGTCGGCGTTTCCCATGAAAACCTGCAAGCCAACGACGACGATCAGGTTGACCATGAAGAAGAAGGCGATGCGCTGATAGAACGGCTCGGCAAACAGCATCGACAGAATGCCGATCGCTGCGACGAGGGCCCCGAGCAGCAACACGCCCAGGAGAGATTGGTGCATCCCGCTCACGCTTTCTCTCCAAAGTCTGGGCGCTCACCCATGATCCCCTGCGGGCGGAACACCAACAGCACGCCGATCAACAGGAACACGAAAGCATCCCGGAAGCCCGCAATCTCCGACGGCAGCAGCACCTGGAGCGAGACCTCCGCTATCCCAAGCGCAAATCCACCCACGACGGCGCCTGGCAGACTGCCGAATCCGCCAAGCACGGCTGCGACGAAAGCCTTGAGCACCGGCGCGAAACCCATGAACGGATCGACCGCTCCGCGTCGCGCCAGGATGAAGACGCCCGCAAGCCCGGCAAGGAAGCCCGAGATCGCGAACGCGACAAGAATGACACGGTCCGCCTTGATGCCCATGAGCCGCACCGTCGGCACGTCTCGGGCCGCGGCGCGCATGGCAAGGCCGACCGTCGTGTAGCGCAGGAACGCGACCAGTCCGACGATGGCCGCAATCGTGACGACGGTTTCGAGAACCTGAACAACCGGAATCTGTACCGAGCCGACGGAAATCGACGAGGCGATCCATTCGGCCGTCGGCACGGCCTTGGGCCGGCTGCCACCGAAGATCAATGCCACGTTCTGAATGATGATGCTGACGCCGAAGGCTGTCAGCATGCCGGTCGTTGGTGAGGCATTGCGCACGGGCTTGAAAGCGATACGCTCCATGGCGAGCGCTGCGAGTATCGTGGCCAGGACGCCGATCGGCAGCACGAGAAGTGGATCGCGGATGCCGAACAGGACGACCAGGAACATCGCATAACCGCCGACGGTAATCATATCGCCATGCGCGAAGTTGACGAGGTGCATAACGCTGAACACGATCGCCAGCCCGAGCGCCAGCAGCGCATATTCGCCGCCCACGCTCAGCGCATTGAAGGTCTGCTGCAGAAAGTAGTCCAAGGCGACTAGTGACCATCCAACCCGAGATACATTTCCATGACATCGCCGGAGGCCTTGAGCTCCGCCGCGGTTCCGCCGAACACGAGCGAGCCGCTGGCCAGCACGAACGCGCGGTTTGCAAGGTCGAGAGCCTCGTTGGCGTTCTGCTCGACGAGGAGCATCGTCAGCCCTTGCTCGCGCAGGCCAGCAAGCAACTCGAAAATCTTGTCGACGATGCGGGGAGCAAGCCCCAGCGAGGGCTCGTCGAGCATCAGCATTTTGGGGCGAGACATCAGCGAGCGCGCGATCGCCAGCATCTGCTGCTCGCCGCCCGACAGCATGCGGGCTCGAGAATGGTAGCGATCGCGTAGGACTGGAAACAGCGTCAGGTACTTTTCCAGATCCGCGGCCACGCCGTCGGCGTCCTTGCGGCAGGCCGCGCCCAGCCGCAGGTTCTCACCGACCGTCAAATCGCCGAAGACCCGCCGGCCCTCCGGCGTGAGCGTCATTCCGTTGGCGACGATGGTCTCGGTGGGAACCCGTGTAATCTCCTGGCCCTCGAAGAAAATACGGCCTGAGGCGACCGGCGTCAGGCCGACCGCCGACGAGATTAGACTGGTCTTTCCGGCACCGTTCGGGCCAAGGAGGGCGGCGATCTCGCCCTCCTCGACTTCGAGGGAGACGTCTCGGACCGCCTTGATCGGCCCGTAGCTTACGTTGACGTTCGAGATCTCGAGCATCAGGGGCTGGGAACCCACGCAGGCGTGATCGTCTTGATGGGCGTGAACTTGCCGTCCTTGACCTGCATGACCGTGAGCTCCTTCAAGGGCACGCCGCCGCGGTCCTTGTAGGTGATCGAGCCGGTCGTGATCCCCTTCATCCCCGAGATTTCTTTTATCGCGGCATTGATGGCGGCGGGATCGAAAGAGTTGGCCTGCTCGACAGCGGTCTTCACGACCTCGACGGCCTCGCCGCCCAGACCGAAGAAGATGTTGGCGGCCTTGAACCCGCGCTTGGTGCAATCCTCGTAGAATTGCTTGAGCGCGCTGCCGTCGCTGGGGAAGCCGTGCGTGATGAACGTGACCAGGCCGGCGCCCGGACCGGCGGTTTCGATGAAGGAGGGATCATCGAATCCATCGGTTCCGAACACGGGAATATCGGCGCCTGCCGATTTTAGCGTGCGCACCAGCACGCCGGCATCCGGCACGAGGATCGCCGCGAAGATCATATCCGGCTTCTCGGGATTGTTGCGAATCTCGGTGACCTGAGCGCTGTAGTCGGCCAGGCCGTGGTGGTAGTTGACCCTGCCCACGATCTTGCCGCCAAGCTTCTCGAAGGCCTTGCCGAAATACTCGGGCGTGATCGCCGAGTAGGCACCGACATCGTTGGCGATCATCAGCACCACCTTGCGGTGACCCGCCGCGTAGGCAACCTCGGCGGCAGAGGCGGCCGAGGCGTTGTCGCCGAACGGCACGAGATAGCCGTTGGCGGGTGAGGCGACGGGGAACGCGGGCTGCGTGGCGCCAACCGACAGAACGGGAATGCCTTTCGGTTCGGCGAGCTGCGCGATCGGGATCAGGCCATCATCGGTCGGCGGCCCCAAAATGACCTGAACGCCTTGATCGAGCAGTTCCTGGCCGACATTGCTCGCAGTCACGGCATCGCTCTTCGTGTCACGAATGACGAGCTTGATTGGCTTGCCGAGGATGCCGCCCGCCTCGTTGATCTGCTGGACGCGGCAAGATACGCCGTCGGGGCTGTCGTAGGGCGCCAGTGCGCCCGTTACGGCGGCGGCGTAGCCCAGGACGAGCCCATCTTCCGCCAAGGCGGGGCCCGAAAGTGTCGCGGTGGCGACCACCGCTATGAGAACGGCTCTTGTCAGCTTCATGACTGGTCTCCTTTAGTCCAACGCCTTTTTTGAACGCTCGTGCCCGATGTAGACTTCAATCACTCTGGGGTTCTTGCGTATTTCGCCTGGCGCCCCGGTGGCGACAATCTCGCCGACGTCGAGGACAAAAATCCGTTGGCACAACGTCATGATGAATCGAAGGTCGTGGTCGATCACGATCATGCCGCATCCAAAGCGGTCCCGGATGCCGCGGATTGCGTTGACGAGCGCTGTGGTCTCGCCCACATTCATGCCGGCGGCCGGCTCGTCCAACAGGAGAAAGGATGGGCCAAGTGCCAGCGCGCGAGCTATTTCGAGCCGCCTCTGGTTGCCGTACGGCAAAGCACCAGCCCTCCAATGACTGACCCGGTCGAGCCGGAGACTGCTCAAAAGGTCATCGACATTGATCGCCGCGGTCTGCTCGGGCCGCTCGCGCAATCCGCTCGTGAGTGCGACCTCAACGTTCTGCCGGACGGTGAGCCGTGTGAACAACTTGATGTTCTGAAACGTGCGCGCGAGACCAGCGGCCATGCACAGTTGCGGCGAGCTGTTGGAGACACGAGTCTCCCCGATGAGCACCTCGCCGGCATCGACCGGCATCAGCGACGTAATGGCGTTTATCAGCGTGGTCTTGCCCGCGCCGTTGGGGCCGATCAGCCCTACGATCTCGCCCGGCTGACAATCAAGAGTGACCTCTTTCAGAACCGCGAGGCCGCCGAACCGCTTGCTGACGCCGTTGACCGCGAGGCTGCCCAAGTTCGG
>CAZCQH010000101.1:10787-11139 GCA_964500805.1 uncultured Hyphomicrobiaceae bacterium | reverse complement strand
GGAAGCCCTCGGTGTCGAGCTTGAAGTGGTGGATCAGCGCTTCCATCGAGCGCTTCATCTCGCCGCGCTTCGGCGGCACCACCTTGCGGTTCGGCACGGTGACGGGACCCTGGCCGTCGGCGCTCATCAGCTTCTCGCAGCACTGCTGCATGATGCGGCACGCCTCGCGCATCTCGAACATGCGAATGCAGTAGCGATCGTAGCAGTCGCCGTTCTTGCCGACGGCGACATTGAAGTCCATCTCGCTGTAGCACTCGTAGGGCTGCGACTTGCGCAAGTCCCACGCCGCGCCCGAGCCGCGCACCATCACGCCCGAGAAACCCCAGCGGAAGCAATCGTCCAAACTCACAAC
>CAZCQH010000101.1:0-10777 GCA_964500805.1 uncultured Hyphomicrobiaceae bacterium | reverse complement strand
TCGACGTTGCGCTGCTTGAAGATGCGGTTCTCGGTGAGCAGGCCCTCGATATCGTCGCAGGTCTGGTTGAACCCCTTGCACCATTTGGCGATGTCGGCCACCAGCTCCGGCGGCAAATCCTGATGCACGCCGCCGACGCGGAAGTATTTCGCATGCATGCGGCTGCCCGAGGCACGCTCGTAGAACACCATCAGCCGCTCGCGCTCCTCGAAACCCCAGAGCGGCGGCGTCAGAGCGCCGACGTCCATGGCTTGCGTCGTCACGTTCAGCATGTGGCTGAGAATGCGGCTGATCTCGGAGTAGAGCACGCGGATCAGCTGCGCGCGCCGTGGCACCGTGATGCCGAGCAGCTTTTCCACCGCCAGGCAGAACGCGTGCTCCTGGTTCATGGGAGCGACGTAGTCGAGCCGGTCGAAGTAGCCGATCGCCTGCAGGTAGGTCTTGTGCTCGATCAGCTTCTCGGTGCCGCGATGCAGAAGCCCGATGTGCGGGTCCACTCGGTCGACGATCTCGCCGTCGAGCTCCAACACGAGGCGTAGCACTCCGTGCGCCGCAGGATGCTGCGGCCCGAAGTTGATCGTGAACGGGCGGATCTCAGTTTCGGCCATGGGGTCGTTCTCTGGGCATCTTGGGCTCGCGTCCTGACTAGAGGGGGGCAGCCGATTTGCCAACCCCTCTGGCGTCGCAGGATGGACAGCGTTCACGAGCTGCGTTGACGCAATGTGATCGCGAACGCCGCCTCGTTGGTGCTCATGCACGACAGGCCCAGCCGCGCATGAGATGTTGCGCGTGCACATCGATGCGCTGGCAGGTGCCAAAATGTAGGAAAATCAGCCTAGATTGAAAACGCCTTTTTTCGGCGTCTGCGCGGGCCGTACGTGAGGCTGGCGTGGGGTGATTTCAAGCGGCTACCCCTCTACCTGCTCGCTGCCAGAACGCGCCAGCGTCGAAATTAGCCCATGAGAAAACGATTTGGCCGGGCGACCCGCGGTCCCAGAGGCGAAATCGAGGCCGAAAAACTCGGTCTTGTGCTTGCAACTTGCGCTTGCTGCGCGCCTGTGGCTTACGGCTGGCCCAGTCCCCTTGTTTCTCGCGCCTGCGGAGCTGGGCTTGCCCGCCCAGCCCGACGCGCAGCCTGGACCCGCCTTTCTGGGTGCCCTTTGGATCGACAAACGCAAGCGCCGTTCGAAATCTTCCTTGTCGCGGCCCCCGGCCACGAAGCCGCGCTGTTCGAGGAGGTACGTACACGCCGGTTCGCCAAGGCCAAAGTGGTCCCCGGCGGGGTGACGGTCAAGGGCGGCTGGCCGGAGGTGTGGCGGGCCAATCTTGAGCTGCGGGGGACGTCCCGCGTACTGGCCCGCATCGATGAGTTCCGCGCGGTTCACCTGGCGCAGCTCGACAAGCGGGCACGTCGCGTCGACTGGGGCAAGGTGCTCCGCCATGACGTGCCGTTCCGGGTCGAGGCGGCATGCAAGGCCTCACGCATCTACCACTCCGGTGCAGCGTCCGAGCGGGTCGCGCGCGCGATCTCGGAAACGCTCAGTGCGCCGGTCTCGGATGCGGCGCCGGTTACGATCCGGGTCCGCATCGAGGATGACCTCTGCACGCTCAGCGTCGATACGTCCGGCGAGCTGCTGCACAAGCGCGGCCACAAGGAAGCCGTGGCCAAGGCTCCGATGCGCGAGACGCTCGCCGCCATGTTCCTTCATCAGTGCGGCTATACGGGTGTCGAGCCCGTCCTCGATCCCATGTGCGGCTCGGGAACGTTCGTGATCGAGGCAGCGGAGATCGCGCTGGGCCTCAATCCCGGCCGCTCGCGATCATTTGCGTTCGAGCATCTCGCGACGTTCGATCCAGCGGTCTGGGCCGCCATGCGCGATGCCAAACGTAAGGCGAAGCCGCCGAGCCTTCGCTTCTACGGCCGCGATCGTGATGCGGGCGCCATCCGCATGAGCCGGGACAATGCGCAGCGTGCCGGCGTCGCCGCCGTAACCGATTTTCAGCAAGGCGAGCTCGGCAGCTTGCTGGCGCCTGAAGGCCCGCCGGGCCTCGTCATCGTCAACCCGCCCTATGGGGATCGCATCGGCGAAAGGCAGAAGCTGCAGGCGCTCTACCGCACGCTCGGCGTGACGCTCGCAACCTGCTTTGCCGGCTGGCGAGTCGGCCTCGTTACCAATGATGCTTCCCTTGCCGCAGCGACGCGCCTGCCCTTTCAGCCGCCCGGCGCGCCTGTCTCGCACGGCGGGCTGCGTGTGACGCTCTACCAGACTGGACGCTTAAATGACGAGTAGGCTGGGAGTATCTGTGCTCCATTTGCGGCATTCGGGAACTGTCGCAGGCTCCGCCCGTTTGTCTCTGAGGCCTCAGGAGGGGCGGGACGATGGGCAGAGACAAGGAAGAGAAAGAGCTCGACCGCGCCGTAGAAAAAACGTTTCCGGCGAGCGACCCTATCGCGCCAGGGCACCCAACAAGCACGGAGCCCCCGGGTAGCGATCCTCATCGCCAGGCGCCGGTGCTGTCGCATGAAGAAGTTGAAGCCGCAGCTCCCAAGACCGAGGTTTGTCCGACTTGCCACGGGAGCGGCAAAGTCGATGCCAATGATCCATTGTCTGAAAAGTGCCCTCAGTGTCTAGGGCTCGGCCGCGTCGTGATCGCGGATCAGGCTGCTGGCCAGGAACGGTCAGCTGATCCCGTCGACACCGGTCACACGTCGACAGCGCCGTCAAACGAGCGCTGAGCCGCCTTCAAGTCCGTCGTCCATACAGTCCTTCATTCGGCAGAGTGGCTTGGCCCGAGCGCTCAGTACGATTTGCCGGTGGGATAGGTTTCGAACGCCGGCACGGCGGGATCCATGCTGTCCCACGGTTGCGCGCTCTTGGCGAAGATGTTGGCTTGCGGCCGGAACCAGCTCGGATCATCGAACGTGCAGACGCGCACGCCGACGAGGTCTGGACGCGTCGAAACCTGAACATGAAGAGGGCTGCCGCAGTCGCCGCAAAAGGTGCGTGTCACCACATTACCTGAGTCAGCCTTTGCCACGTACTGCTTGGGAGATCCGCGGACAATTCGGAACTCGGCAGCTGGCATGCGTACCGCGGCGACATGTGGCGCACCGCTCTGGCGCTGGCAGTCGCGGCAGTGACATTGCAGCGAAAACAACGGTTCCCCGCCGCACTCGTATCGGACCGCTCCGCACAGGCATCCACCCGTTCGCACCATAGTGAGCTGCTCCCCATTACGCCGGCGACACCGACCCAAACTCGATCGCATGACGTGCCGGCTGATGGCCGATGCCGGCTTACGCATAGCGGCCCAGCAGGTCACTGTCGCCCACCGGCCATTGACCCTCGGCGAGATCGAATGATACCGCTCTCTCCTCCGCATTCAATCAACTTTGCTGACAGGAAACTGACATGGACCGTCTTGCATTTGAGGCCGCCGCTCGCACCGATGGCTTTTCCATCGTTCATAGCAGCCTGAAGCCGCTCTCGCGCGCGCCAAATCATTGCCACGACTTCGACGCCCGTCTCTTCGTGCTCGCGGGCGAGATCACCATCACACGCGACAACACCTCGACGACGTTCCGGGCCGGGGAGTGCTGCGAGGTCCCGTGCGGTGCGATGCACACCGAGCAGGCGGGACCCGAGGGCGTCGCCTTCGTGTCCGCGCGCCGCCGCGCCAACGGTCAGCTTTCAGCAGCCGCGTTCGAGAGCGACCTGCGCCGGGAAGGGGTTCACCGTCACCTATGGCGGGCTGAAACCCAACACCGTCGTCGAGCCGCACGTCCATGGCGATGACGAGCTGCGCATCATGGTCCTGGCTGGCTCTGTCACCGTGGTGCGCGGCAACGCTGCCGAGACCTTCACCGCCGGCCAGCATTGCGTGGTGGCGGCTGGCTGCCTGCACTCGGACATCATCGGCCCGGAAGGTGCGGCCTACATCGTCGGCCGCCGCGTACCAGCGCCCGCTGCTCGGAGCTGATCGGACGGGGTCAGACCCATGGGTCTGACCCCTGTTCTACTTACCTGACGACCTTCGCCGCCTTGGCCGCGATGCCCGCCTTGAAGCGGTCCCACGGCACGATGGCGCGCTGATGCGTGCCCTCGCCGATCTTGTCCGCGCCGTCGTGCGCGACGACCTTGAACGTGATCTTGCGGCCATCGACGGCGATGATCTCGGCCGTGACCGTCACCGTCTGCCCGGGCAGCGTCGCGGCGAGATGCGTGACATTGACCGCGATCCCGACCGAGCCCTCGTTCTGATCGAGATGCGGACGCAGCGCTTTGGTCGCCGCGCCTTCCATCATCACCACCATATAGGCCGTGGCCAGCACCTCCGGGATGTCGTCGAACGTCGAGCGGTCCATGGCGAGATGCGGCACCGTGTTCTCGCGCGTGACCATGTAGCTGTGTGTGGCCGTGACGCCGGGGGCAAGGGTGGCTTTCATGTGTGCCGTGAGTGATGATGGTTAGACGTAGGTGGTGAGTGTGGTCGGGGTCTGGTCGGGGTCAGACCCATGGGTCTGACCCCTTATTGACCACCTGCGCTTGCGCGCAAGCTCAGCCGCGCAGATGTGCGGCCTTGAAGAACGCTCACGCAATCGCCTCCGCGCCAGCGTGGAAACGCCGGTTTGGCACGCTCTCCGGCCGGGCCGAGAGCCGCTCATCCGCAAGCGAGAGCGCGACATCCTTCAGGCCCGCGCGCACCGCGGCCTCGGTCAGCGTCCAGTCGACGACATCCTGCTGTGCCGCGCTGCCGCCGAGCCGCCAGAGATCGTAGCGCGCGGGCAAGAGGTGCTCGACGGCGTCCCGATATCTGCCGTCATGGAAGGCCGCAAACCCCTGCACCACCGGCAACCCGATGTCGCGATAGCCAGGCGCCTTCTCCGTGCCGTCCGCTGCCGTCGCCCGCATCAGTGCGAGACGACGCTCGAGGGCGTCGCGCTGGCCGGCGCCGATCTCGGCCATGGCCGCGTGAACGTCGGTGAACACGCAGAGCTTGCCATCCGCGCGGCCGTCCCAGAGTTTCGCGACGTGTGCCCATCGCTCGCCGGCCGCGCATCCAACGGTATCGAGACGCCAGAGCAGCGCCGAAGCGTTGGTGAGGCTCACGCCTTGCGGGCGCTGTGCCTCCAAGATCGGTCCGTCGTAGATCGCCATTGCCGCGTCGTACTGGCCGAGCTCCATGTGAAACAGCGCCTTGTGCCACCAGATGTGCACGCGGCTGTTGTGGTCCTTTGTCGACCAGTAGGGCGTGCGCGCGTCCATCCACTTGAGCCCGTCACCGGGACGACCGGTCATTTCCAGCACGTGCGAGACGCAATGATGCGGCCAGTAGCCGTGGGGCTCCCGCTCCGCGGCTTCCCGCCCGGTGTCCTCGGCGCGCTGGTATTCTCGGGCCTCCTCGAGGCCGAAGCCGTAGATCGACAGCATCAGGCCGTAGCCGGGTTGATCCTTCGACCAATGCGGCATGGCGCGGGCTGAACGGCTCGCGACCCAGCCGAACTTGCCGCGAAAGGCGTCGAGCAGCAGCGAGGCCATATGCGCGATGAGGTCGCGCGGGTAGCTCATCAGGTGGCGATCGAGGACGCGGATTGCGGCATCGCGATGCCCCTCGACTGCATGCCCGAGGGCCTCCGCGTGCGCACGCTCCCGGTCGTTCATGACTAGCGTTCGGGCGGTGGCGAGCGAGGTCTTGGCGCCCTCGACGAGGATGGCGTCATTGGCACCGGCCAGCAGCCAGGCCCGCGCGAGATGCGCCATTGAACAGCGCGGTGCCGTCTCGATGGCCTTGTCGATCAGCGCGAGCGGGTTCTGATAGGAGAGCAGGAAGGCGCGGATGGCCCGGTCATAGAGAGCGGCGACCTCGGTGGTCGCGTCCGTCATCTCGTGTCCTTGTGCATCCTTGCTCACAAGCTCGCTCCCGTGCAACCGATGATCCTGGCTCAGACTAGCTGCAGCATTCGTATTTTCAATTGCCCGCCCGACCGTGCCGTCATTCGATGCGCTTTCGCTGGCGCAGAATCTCTTTGACGATGTATTCGGTGCACAGCTTGATCCGCGGCACCTCGCGCAGATCGCGATGCACGACCAGCCACAACTCCCGTGCCAACACAGGTTTGTCGTCGAGGCGGACCAGGCCCTTGATCTGCTCCGCGCTATATTTGGAGAGCAAGCCGACCCCCAAGCCGCTCTCCACGGCCGCGCGTCTCACGCTTATGTTGTTGGTTCGCATTGAGATCAGGTCCTCGCTGCAGAGCTTGTTCAGCTCTTGCACCTCGCGCATTCCGGTGGAAACGCTGCAGTAGCCGATGTACTGCAGGGGTCGGGAGCCGCGCGCCCTGAGATAGCGGCGGGAGGCATAGCGATAATAGGACAGGTCCACGAGCCTGCGTGTAAAGAGATCGCCCTGGGTCGGTCGGCCAAGCCTGAATGCAATATCCGCATCGCGGCGCGCCAGGCTCAAGTTCTCTCGGCTCGCGATGATCTCGATCTCGAGGTTGGCATGTTTCCTCTGGAGCTCCGCGACGATCGGCGTGAGCAGTTCCGTTGCCACAAGCTCCGTTGCCGTGATCCGGATCGGCCCGGCGATTTCCGGCAGAACGCCGGCCATGGCCCGTGCCACGCGCAGCGCCGGCTCCTCCATCTCGCGCGCCAGCGCAACGACGTGGCTGCCGGTGGCCGTGGGCAAATAGCGCCCGTCGGCCCGCTTGAAGAGGGGACGGCCGAAGCTGTCATCCAGCGCGCTGATCCGCCGGGCAACGGTGGCATGCGTGACCCCGAGCGCCCGTGCCGTGGCGGACAAACTTCCATGGCGGGAGAGTTCCGCGACGAACTGAAGATCGGTCCAGTTGGGAAGCTCTGTTCGTTTTTGCTCAGGCACTGAACAATTTTCCGGAATGGCTGATCATTTTTTCACAGCTTAATGTATCCATCGCGGCGCCGAAAGAGGGCCGTGCGCTCGTGCTGATGCGCGGGTTTGCTTGAGATGATACTGTGGCCGTTCAATCGTTCGATCCGCTTCGGGGCGAGCTCGTCAAGCGAACTATTGAATAGACGGCCATTCAGATGATGTTTGCAAGCGCGCGTCATTGTCGCCTCCTTGAGAGCGGCATGTGACGCAAGCTTCGCGAACGGGACACTGGGGCGCAGATGATGAACGGCACTTCGACGGATTGGAACTTGCAGGAGTCGCTTGTCCACCTGCTGCACAGATGCGGCCAGCTGGCCGAGGAGCATGTCGCGCGCGCAATCGCAGCGAGCGGGCTCACCCCGCGGCAGTTCACGATTCTCGTTGCCGTCGATCGGCATGCAAGCGCCAGCCAGACGGATCTGGTCCGGGCGACCGGCGTCGATCGATCGACGCTCGCCGATATCGTTCGGCGTCTCGTCGAAGCCGGCTTCCTGCATCGCCGGCGCAGCCGCGATGACGCGCGGGCCTATGTCGTCCGGCTGACGCCCAAGGCCGAAAGCCTGCTTCAGGAGCTTTCGGGCAAGGCCAGGTCTGCAGAGCAGGACCTGCTGGTTGCCGTCTCGCCTGAGGATCGCAGCCAGCTGATCGCGTTGCTGCAGAAGTTGGCAGCGGGCAACGGCGGCGATGCGCTCGCCGAGGCACCGGTGAGCAACGTGGTGCAGGCACACAGCCGCGCATGAAGCAGGAAGCGCCGTTAGGCGGCTTCTTCCGCGCCGTGGCGAGCGCCCTTCGATGAATGCATGCCGTTTTGTGGGGTCCGCAAGGCAGCCACGCCGATGTTTCCCTTCCCGATGGGCTGACGTCGCGGCAGACTGGCTGCGCGCCGCCCGGCGCTGATTGTGATCAGGGATGGAGACTCATGCGCAAGACGATCTTGGCGGCACTGGCCGTGGCAGCCGTCCTCTTTCAGCCGAGCGCAGCTCTTGCGCAAGGTGCTTGGCCCACGAAACCGATCCGATTCATCCTGCCCGCGGTGCCAGGAGGCGGCACCGACACCCTCGCACGCACGCTGCAGAACGAGGTCGCGCAGCGGCTCGGCAAGCCGCTCGCCATCGAAAACAAGCCGAGTGCGGGCTTCATCATCTCGACGGAGCTGGTGGCGCGCGCGACCGACGACCACACCATCGGCATGCTGGTTGGCAATACGCACGCGGCCAACGCAACGGTGCAGGAGAAGCTGCCCTACGACACGATGAAGGACATCACGCCAATCATCAATCTGAACAGCTCGGCAAACGTCATTGCCGTGCATCCGTCATTTCCGGCGAAAACGCTTCAGGAGCTGATCGCCGAGGCGAAGGCCAATCCGGGCAAGCTCTTCTACGCGACGTCCGGCATTGCGGGCGGCCAGCACTTCGCCGGCGAGATGATGAAGCAGAGCGCCGGCATCGACATGGTGCACGTGCCGTACAAGGGGACCGGCGCCTCGCTGAAGGATGCCGTGAGCGGTCAGGTGAAGATCATTTTCGGCAACGTGATTTCGGCCGGGCCCTTCGTGCAGTCTGGCGCATTGCGCGGCCTCGCGGTAACAGGCAAGGATCGCTCGCCGATGTTCCCGGATGTGCCCACGGCAGCCGAATCCGGCTTCCCGGATATCGACATCGAGGACTCCTACGGCATCTTCGGGCCTGCCGGCATGTCGGCGGAGGCCGTGAAGAAAGTGCATGACGCCTTCCGCGAGGCGATGCTGCTCCCCGACATGCAGCCGCGCCTCAAGCAGCAGGGCATCACGGCCAAGATCCTGGGTCCGGCGGAATACCGCAAGTTCCTCGAGGAGGAGATCGTCAAGCTCCGCGCCATCGCGCTCAAGGCCAACATCAAGGCGGAGTAGGCGTCGGTCACAGTACTACTGCTGTGAATGGTCGCGATCGACAGGCGTGAACACGCACTCGAGCTTAAGGCCATCGCGATCGGCGAAGAAAACGGCGTAATAGCCCCGGCCTTTGTTGTACTGCGGGTACTCGGCCGGCGGGGCGAGAATTGTGGCGCCGGCTTGCTGAAGCAGCTCATGCATGCGGTCAACGGCTTCGCGACTATCCACACGCAATGCCAGGTGATGCAGGCCCGGGCGATAGCGATCGTGCGATCGCTCGTCCCCGGATCGCGCTTTGAGGATGCCGATCGAATGTGTGCTGTCGCCAACCTGAAGCGCCCACTCGAAGCCGTCC
Source organism: uncultured Hyphomicrobiaceae bacterium (assembly GCA_964500805.1). Taxonomy (GTDB): domain Bacteria; phylum Pseudomonadota; class Alphaproteobacteria; order Rhizobiales; family Hyphomicrobiaceae. Next base: position 1,637 of record CAZCQH010000101.1, on the reverse strand, counting down.
GGATTGCTGTACTCGAGCCGGTATCCGAGCGCGCAGAGAACAGTGTTGTAAAGGTCGAAGGACCGATCGGGATCGGTTACCGTGAGGACTAGATGATGCAGTGTGCCGCGCATGCCCGTTCAACGGCGAGTATCGGCTTGCGTTCCGTCGTTGCAACCGAATAGACGTTTGGCGCGCCGCTGCAATGAAGCTTGCTTCCCGATCTGCTGGACCGGCAAAACTCACCCTGCCTTCGGCGGCTCTTTCGCTTTTTCGTCGCCGGGGAGGATGTAGTCGACGCCTTCCCACGGGCTTTCGAAGTCGAACTTGCGGAACTCTTGGGTTAGGCGCACCGGCTCGTAGACGACGCGCTTCTGCTCGTCGTCGTAGCGCACCTCCTTGTAGCCGGTGAGCGGGAAGTCCTTGCGCAGCGGATAGCCCTCGAAGCCGTAGTCGGTGAGAATGCGCCGCAAATCCGGGTGATCCGAGAACAGGATGCCGAACATGTCATAGGCCTCGCGCTCGTACCAGTTGGCAGCCGGGAACACTGAGATGACCGACGGCACGGGCTTTTCCTCATCCGTCTCCAGCTTGACGCGGATGCGCTGGTTCTTGCGCGGGGAGAGCAGGTGGTAGACGACATCGAACCGGTTCTGTCGCGCCGGGTAGTCGACGCCGCAGATGTCGATCAGAACTTCGAACAGGAGCACCGGATCATCGCGCAGGCGCGTGAGCACATCGGCGATGCGCTCTCTCGGCACGTTGATCGTCAGTTCGTCGAATGCCGTACTGCGGTGCGTGACCCAGTCGCCGATCGCCGCCGTGACGGCCTGGCCGAGATCTATGATCGCCTGCGACATCGTTCCGAATGCTCCGGCCTGTGCTGGTCATCCCCGCTCCTAACCTACGGCGGCGGAGTTCGCAACGCACGAGCGGGCCGGAACCTAACCGCAGAGGCGGCGTTGGAGTCGACTGCCACCACCCATGAAGGGATATTTGCAAGATGCGACCGGTACGAACTTACGCCTTGGCGGCCACCTTGGCGCTCGCACTGCCCGTATTGCCGGCTGCGAGCCAACCGAACCCGGCACAGCAGGGCGGCTCCCAGGCATCGAACGTGCGCACGCTGCCCGGCACGGTGGCCGAGGTCTTCGGAAATAGTTTCGTGCTCCAGCACGAGGGCGTGCGCTTCCTGGTGGAGACCGGTCCGGCGAGGTTCGTCCAATTGAGCTTGCGGCAAGGCGATAGCGTCACGGTGACGGGGCGTGTCGATGACCGCCGCATCGAGGCAATGACAGTTCAGCAGGCCGACGGCAAGGAAGTGCGCATCCGCTCCGAGGACGGGCCTCCGCCTTGGGCCGGCGGTGGCGACAGGCGAGGCGGGCGTGAGCAGGCTGCGCGAGGCGACGACCAGCAAACAGGCCGATCTGAAAGGCGGGCAGAGCGCGAGCGGAGCCGGCGTGGTCAGCCGATGAACTGGGCCGATGCGGCCGACCTCATCGATCGAGTGGTTCAGCAGGGCTACACGGATGTCCGAGAGATCGAGGTCAAGCCGCGCCACGTCGAGGTCGAGGCGACGGACCGGCAGGGCCGCCGGGTCGAAAGGCAGTGTCCAGTTTCTTTCGCACATTTGAATTTGGCTGAGCGGCGTCCGGCCC
>CAZCQH010000100.1:0-11680 GCA_964500805.1 uncultured Hyphomicrobiaceae bacterium | reverse complement strand
CTATTGATTTGGGATTTTCGTGTTCATGATCGGCGTGACCACGCCGTTCACATGGTATTTATGGCACAGCAGACAGTCTTGACGCGCCGTGCTGACGTTGTGACAGGTCTGGCAGAGGTTCTTTTTCATTTCACCGAAATTGGAATGAGACTTTTGCGGATTACCCTGCTCGTAGCTCTTCAGATAGGGGCGACCCTTTTCGAGACTGTGGCACGTCAGGCACCCGTGATTCTCCAGGATGCCGACCCGCTGACCGATCCCGACCGCTTGGAAATGCGGCTCGTGGATGAAATTCGTGAAGCGTCCCTGCTTGCTCTCGGCTGAAGGCGGGGAGAAATTGACGACCCGGCCTTTGCCCGCCACAGCATCAACGCTGTGGCATTTCGTGCATGACCCTTGCGCGTCCTTGCCGGTGAGAAAATCGAACACCGCCGCCGCCGGACTCTCATCGCCCTTCGGCGCCTGGGGACCGGTGAGAGAAAGCCAAGAGTAGACGAACTTGTCCTTGTGGCCTGTGGGCCGGTAGAAAATCGCATAGTCCTGCCGGTACCAGCCGCCATATTCAGCCCAACTCTCAGGATCCACGTCGCTTTGGATGTTGTTCGTGGGCGCAAGGCCCGTCAGGCCCTCAGCGACCTCGAGGTCCGCGGGGGCGTCGCCGCCCGCTCCTCCCCGGCCGGCTGCTTTCTCGGCGTGAGCTTCGATGACGCGACGCTCTTCCTCGGTGGGGGACAGCAAATCGTCGGTTTGGTCCGCCGCCCTGGGCGGAGGCCGGTCGTCGGCGGCAGTTGTTGCCTTGCCGCCATCGGGCGTGGCGTTCGCGGTATCGGTTTCTTCGGCCGCTGCTTCGGACTCGTCTGCGTTCTCGGCGTCCTCGGCAGAAGCGGTATCTTGCTCCACCGGAGCGTTGGCAGGCGCATCGGCGTCAGCCTCGGGGGCCTCATCCGCTGATGCGGCCTCGTCTGACTCGCCAACGGTATCGTTTTCTTCACCCGCGTCTTCGGACTCGTCAGCCTCTTCACTCCCGGCTGCTTCGGCCTTGGCCGCCTCGGTCTTGGCTGCTCCGGCCCCATCCGCCGCTTTCTTGAAGACGAGACACTGACCGAGGATGCTCGCGGTACAAACTGGTGGATCGAGCTTCGCTTTGCGAGGCACTTCGCTATCTTCGGCGTCTGCGCGCGCGGCTTCGTCATCCGCATCCTGATCAGACTCCTCGGGCGCCGCCGATTCGTCCTCCGCAATCACCGCGCTCCAGCCGCTCTGGTCCGGACCGCTCGTGTCCGGGCCCTTGGCCATTTCCGTAGCGAGATTGGGGAGCCATTCTTGTTGCGCGCTGATGACCACGTCGCGCGGGAGGCTCGCGGTCAGATCGGCAAGGAGGTCCGCGCTCGGCTTCGCCCCGCCGCCAACATTGAGGTCGGCCAGAACATCCGACGCCTTGCCCGAGATCAGCGCATAGAACAGCACCTTGATCTCCCAAACCAGACTCGTCACGGCTTTGATTTGGTCGTCACTTGCGCCGGTCAGATCCTGGAGATTCAGCTTGTCCACGGTCTTGATCAGAGCACGGCCCCGCTGATCCTGACTGATCATCACCTTCATGAACGGCGTGAGCTCGGCTTCGGACCCCTCAGGCCATTCGCCGATCGCGGCCCCCTTCCCTTTCAGCGTTTGCAGGTCGAGGCCGGGCAAGGTCAGAAAGGCAATGCCCTTCGGACCGCTCGCCCGTTCCTTGCCGACGATCTGGTCGAGATGGCAGCCGGTGCAGGTCTGCTCGAACGGCGCCACGGCCATGACCCGCCTGTCCTTGTGGCTGTTGTGGCAGGTCGAGCAGGTGTCGGGGATGCGCCGTGCCGGATGCTTCTTCGCCACTTCGGGGAAGTGTTTGCCGAAATGTCCGGCATGGTCGTAGATGATGCGCGTGCGCCGCTTGAAGGGATAGTTGTCGAATTTCGGGTGACGGCCGTCGAAGCTGTCGAACTTCACCACATGGCATGAGCGGCATTGCTCGTTGGAGATCTTGTTCAGATTGGCGTGGACGCCCTGGTGCTCCTGGTGACAGGTCGCGCAATAGAGACCGCGTGCGACCAAATCATGAGTCGGGAAGGCGATGGCCTGCGCGCGTGCCGATTGCGGCGCGGGCGACCGCGCGGCGATTTTCAGCAAGCGCTCGGTGCTCTCCTCCAGCACCTTGGCCGAAGCGCCGTGCGCGTTGAAGGCCGTGTCCGGCATCTTGTGGCAGGTGAGACAGGCCTTGCTGTCGGCACGCGGGTCGCCCGAGACGAGGCCGTGAATCCAGCTCAATTTGCCGCTGCCGCTCTTGGTGTGGCAGGCGCTGCAATTCTCGATCGCGCCGTGATCGGACGTGAGCGGCCCCGGCATCAGCGCGGTCGTACCCTTGGAGAGAAGGAAGGCCACGCCCAGGCAGACGATTGTCGCAAGGGCCAGGCGCATTGCGAGGCGATCGCGGCGCGAGCCTGGGGTCGCCGGCCTCTCTTCCTTCGGCGGCCGAACCGCTCCAGTCCGCCGCCGCATCACCAGGCCCCAGATGAAAAGGCATAGACGACGAGGATGTGCGCGACCGTCAGCACGATCAGCGCGTACGTGACGGGCACATGTACGAACAGCCAACCCTTGGTCAGCGCGAGATGAACACGCGTGAAGTCGAGCCGGTCCTTCTCGACCACCAGGCTCTTGACGGCGGCAAGCTTCTTTTGGCTCGGCGGATCGACAAAGCGTGACAGGGTGTCGATCTCGTCGGTCAACCGTTTGAGCGGGCGCTGCGAACCGACGAGATGGGCGCTGAGGTTGCGCTGCCCCTGAAAAAAGTCCCGCAGGTGGCTGGTGTAGAGGTCCATGATCCAGGACTCATAGGGTGGCGCCGGCAAGCCGACCGCGGCGGCGACTGGATGGGTCTTGGTGACGGCGGCGTGGACCTCGCGCTCAAGCTCCGCGCGGCGAACCGGAATGCGCTCATAGCCGACGCGCTCATCGATCCCGCGCTTGTGCTGCAGCGACCAGGCGAGATAGGTGCCGAAAATGCCGCTCAGCGCCACCAGCACGAAGGCCGCCCATAGCGCCCATTCGAAGCCGGTGTCCGGCAGCGCGAAATCCGAATGCAAGATGAAGGCGGCGATCAGCAGATAGCCGAGGAAGATATGGACCTTGCGCCAGCGCAGGGTGGCTTTCGGCGACAGCCTGGCGGTTTTGACGGCGATGTGGAAATAGAGCTGCAAGCTCATGCCGCCGGCCAGCACCCAGCCATCGAGATAGCGCGGGTCGCGGAGCCCGTTGCCATAGATCCAGACGAGCCAGAACAGGCCGCCGGAAATGGCCGCGATCAGAAGGCCCTGGGCGACCTGGCTGTCGAGATAACCCGACAGACGCAAACCGCGTCCGCCAATGGCGCCGTCAGACGCGCGCCGCCCCGGCCATCTCGCGGCAGCCCCCGAAATCATCCATCGCGGTCGTTGTTTCCCCATCGAGCCCGTTCGGGTTGCCAGGCGGCTCAGATCAATTGACTGCGCTTGCTTCTCTCGCCTTGCCCTTGAACTTGTCCGGTCCGGGTATCAGGCTGTCGAGCCCGGCCATCGTGTTGCCGTCATACGTCTCGGTGATGCTCGCAAGCAGCCTGGAGACGCCGTCGGCAGCCGAGGTCAGAGCCTGTTCGTTGTTGAGCTTCAGCCCGGCCGAATGGGCAAATTCGACGATCGTTGCGATTTCCGGCACGCTCGGCACCGCTTTCGCCGCGGCGGCGAGCTCTTTGCGCGCTTTGTCGGCGCGGCTCGCCATCTCGAACGCATAGACATTTCTCGCCGTCGCCTTGCCGACCGCGCGCAATGACGTCTCGAGCTCGACGCCGAGGCCGACGAGGTAAAGCATCCGCCTGCGCTCCGCGCTCGCCAGCACATTGTCCTTGCCTTGCGAGTACCATGTGTTGTGCCGCACCTCGCCTTGCGACCAGGACATGAGCTCGAAGTCGCTGCCGGCCCGATGGCCGCCTTTGTTCACGAGCTCCTCTTGCGGCACGAGATGGCAGCCGTAGCAGTTCTTCGCCACCTGGTAGAGCGCGTGCGGCCGGATCATGCCCTTTGAGTCGGCGAGCTTCCAGCGCGCCGCCTCTTCGGCCCTGGTCTCGGTCTTCTCTTTCTTGCCGCTGAACCCGCTATGGACCTTGATCCACTCCTTCCCGGCGCTGTGGCAGGACTCGCAGGAGATGCCCGCGACGGGTTCCTTCTTGTCGTTCTTCTGCTGCACCGTGAAATGGCAGTTCAGGCACAAGCTCTCCGACTTGATGCGCCGTACGCCCATTCTTTCGGCGATCTCGTCCGCCTTGGCGTTGCGCGGCATGTCGCGGAAAGTCTTGAAGTGATGCGTGTCCTTCCACGCCTCGACCTCCTGCTTATGGCATTCGGCACAGGCATTCGGCCCGACGATCTTGGCGGCATCGTCCGCGGCCGCGCCGCCCGCCGCGAGGCCGAAGATCATCAGCAAGCCGCAGAGGACGGAAGACCTCAGAGGGGCGCTCGGCCCGTACCCGATCAACCGAAGGCTATTCGCTTCGAGGACAATAATGACCACTCACCCTGCTTCAACCATTCCATACGCCTGCACCGGCCGTTCCCTCCGTGTGCTGGAGCGGCCGAGAGCAAGCCGGCCCATCTGCCGGCTGGCAGGCGCAGCGAGCCAACCCATCGCGCGGGTCAGAACGCTCTCCTTGACCGTGTCGTTGCTGACCGGCAGGAAGGGATCCGCATAGCAGACGGCGCCGACATGCATCGCGATCGACTTGACCGCATCGACCATTCCCGGCGCGCCACAGGCGTAGAGCACATCGGTCGGCAGCAGGCGCGGCAGATAGTCGGTCGGCCGGCCAAGCTTCACGTTTGCGCTCAAGGTCTGCGGCGTGCTGCACACAGGCATGACGAGGACATTGGGGAAGCGGGCGAGCCGCGCGAGCGCCGGGCCCATATACAGCGACTCGATGCTGCGGCCGCCGGCGATAATCATCATCCTGCGCCTTGGGTTCTCGCGCAGCGCGGCGGCGGCGACCGACCAAATCGGCGCAAAGCCGGTGCTGGTGGCGACGAGAATCAGCCGGCCGAGATTGGGCCGGAAATGCGCCGAGCCAAACGGCCCGGTGAGCGCCACAGGATGACCCGGCGTGATGCGCTTGCCGAGAGATGAGGTGACACGGCCATCCTTCATGCGCCGGACATGGAACCAGACCGAGCCGCTGTTCGGATCGCCGCGCAAGGGATGGGTGATGCTGAAGGGACGGCTCGGATAGCCGCTGAACCGCACCTGCACATATTGCCCCGCATGATGCGGCAGCGCGCGCTCCGTCGTGATTCCGACTTCGATCACCTCTTGCGACAGGGGGCGCAATGAGCTCAGCACGCCTTCGACAGTGCGAACACAAGACGGCTGGCCCCTCTCGATCACCACATCGCCGACGACGCGGCATTGACAGGCATGAACGATGCCGGGCTCGGCGCCTTCGCCGCCCCGCACTTCGCCGGATACCAGCCGCACGCAGCAGGTGCCGCAATGGCCGGCGCGGCAGTCATGGGGCAAGTCGATGCCGCTGCTCAAAGCGGCGTCCAGCAGCAAATCGCCGTCGCGCGCCAGAAAGCTGGTGCCATCAATGGTGATGCGGTGACTGGCCATGCTTCAATCCCGGAAGGCTTCAAGTTCCCCATCTACGGCCGGTGCAATTGACCCGCCGTTGCTGCGCTTCCTGGGCTCAGCAAGCCGAACGTTCTGGATTTGACACACCCACCCTCATCGTTCGGGCAGTAGAAACGCCGAACCCGCCCTCATCGTTCGACAATAGAACGCCGATTTCTTTGTCGTGCGAAACTCAAGCTAACTTTCCATCGTGGTCAGACGATGACCCTTTGATGGTGACAGGTGGCGAGCAGTGGCCACGCATCCGGCGTCGTGTGCCGGCGCAAGCGTTGCCGCGCTCTCAAACTGCTCGCGCAGCTTGAAGTCACCCGGCCATCGCGAGTGGTAGCGGATGGTCCTTGATCGCCGAACACGCGCTCCACTCGCTCATCATGAACGCCGAACGAGGAACAAAGGTTTCACGTTTCGCGTCGGCGTCACGACTTTTTTTCAGTCATTTGTGCATCTTTTCAGCCATTCGTGCATCGCACTGGCAAACGCCGCGCGGGCTCCAGTTCACCCTGGACTCTCACACGACGCAAAATCGCCATCGTCCTGACTGCAAGCCGCCTGCTCATCGCGATCGCGCGAGTCTTCGCAAAACTCTGAGGCCATCTGCTCAATCTCGAACTTCCCATTTCGATCACGCGTTCATCTTGATGCGACTGGCGAGCAGGCGCGCGCGAACTTCGCGAACATCTTGTCGCAAGTTTGCCATCACTCGTCATGGTTTCACTATCGATGCGGCCCTATGCCGCCCCTTTCGCGCATTACACTTTCGTTCAGCAATCCCGCACAGCGATCGCGCGACGTGTTCGCGTGACCGTTGAAAGCCGGGATGCCGCCGTTGCGTTCAAAAAGGCGGGGGGACCATGAAACGATTAGCCGGCGTCGCGATATCTTGCTGCGCGTTCGCAAGCGCCATGTCGATAGGCGCTGCAATCCTCACCCAGAATGCCGTCGCCCAGTCCAGCGAGGCCGTGGGGATCCAGACCTCACAAGCAACGCCCAAGGTCAGGCTCGCCCAAAATGAAGGAGCGGCCGCGGCAACCGATGCGAACGCCGCGCTCGAAGCGCTCATCAAGAATGACGAAGCGAGACGAGCCGAAGCAAAAACCGCGAAGAGCGAAGACGCTCCCTCCCCTGCGGTCGATGAAGAGACCCTCTCGCTCTATCCCACCGCAGCGCAATGCGGCGAATGTCATAAGCAAATCTACGAAGAATGGTCCTCGTCGCAGCACGCCTATGCGTCGATCTCGCCGATGTTTCATAAGTTCGAGCAGAAGTTCCAGGAGCTGACCCAAGGCACCGTCGGCACCTTCTGCGTACGCTGCCACCAGCAGGTCGGCACCCAACTCGGCGAGGCGCGCGACACGCCGCTCTGGGAGCGCAGCCAGATCTCGCGCGAAGGCGTGAGCTGCATCACCTGCCACCGGGTCAAGGAGGCTTACGGCAAGGTCAACGGCGAGCGCCGGGTCGAGCCGGGCAAGATCCACGAGCCGGTCTATGGCAGCGGCGAGAAGAGCGTCATCAAGGACGTTATCGCCAACAAGGACACCTACTCCGTCAAGACCAGTCCCGAAGGGCGCGGCAACGACATCCACGCGGGCATGGTCACGAACGACCAGATGACCAAGTCGGAGTTCTGCGTGAGCTGTCACCAGGTTGCCGTCAACCTCGGCATCAAGCTTGAGATCGTCTGGGATCAGTATCGCGACAGCCCGGCACGCAAGGCCGGCGTCACCTGCCAGGACTGCCATATGGGCAAGGTCCCGGGAAAGCCGGAGGGCTATGCGACCGCGCCCTCGGCGATCGTCGGCGGCAAGGAGATCAACCCGGGACGCAGGCATGCCAATCACCGTTTCATCGGCCCCGGCTATTCGATCGCCCACCCCGGCGTCTTCCCTCACAATCCGAAGGCCCAGGCCTTCAGCGTCAAGGATTGGCTCGCGTTCGATTGGCGCGCGGGCTGGGGCACCACCAAGTTCGAGGACAAGGTTGCAGACGGCAAGATCAAGGCCCAATTCCCCAAGCGCTGGGCCGATCCGCTCGACCGCGAAGATGCGCGGGCGATCATCGAGGAGAACCTCGCCAAGCTCGAAGAGCGTGACAAGCTCAGGAAGAGCGTCATGGAGAACTCGAGCCAGGTCGACGGTCCTTACGTCGATGGCGCTCCCAAGGTCGGCAAGGCCCTCGCGTTCTCCTACAAGATCAAGAACACCAACACGGGGCACAACTTGCCATCAGGTTCGCTCGGCGCGCAGCCGCAGCTCTGGGTGAACGTCGCCCTCATCGATCCCGACGGCAAGAATGTGTGGGAGTCGGGCTATGTCGACAGCAACGGCGACATGGCCAATCTGCACAGCCTGGACGTCGCGGCCGGCCGCATCAAGACCGACCAGCAGCTCGTGCACTTCCAGACCATGTTCCTGACGACCAACGTCAAGGGCACGGACCGCGAGATGTACCTGCCCGTGAACTTCGACATCGATCCCTTGCCGCATCTCCGTCCGCCGGGGGTGCCGACCACCGTTCTCAACCATCCGCCGCTGGTGCGTATGGAGAACCGCTCGCTGACGCCGCTGGGCGAGAAGGTCATCGAGTACCAAGTGCCGGGCAACCTCATCAGGAAGCCGGGCAAGTACCGCCTCGCCTTCCGCATGCGGAGCCGGGCCGAGCCGATCTACTTCATGCGCTTCGTCCGCGCCACCAAGGACATGGAGCGGAGCATGAACGAGAGGATCATGAACTTCCACGCCTTCGCGGTGGAGGTCGACGTAAAGGGCTAAGAACCGAAAGCCGAGGCTTCGCATCAAGGATCCGCAAGGGGTCCGAAGAAGCCTTACCCCCCAACCAGAACCACGACGTGGCGCCCCCCGTGACGTGTAACGCAACAGGCAAGCTTCGGTACCGCGCGCGGACAACGACGGCTGCACTTGCACTCGTCGCCGGTGGTTGCCTTGCGATGTCTGGCACGGTGGCGGCGGAAAGCAGCGCGGCCCGCAAGCAAGACAAACTGCTCCAAGGCGTGTTCCTGCCCGACCCGCAATACGATGCCGGGTACAACACCGAGGGACAGTGGGAGATTTACGGCGCGAAGAGCGCGGTCGAGCCGCCACGCCCGCCGCTCGAGCTCGGCCGCCAGCAATACACCTCAGGCGTTTACGACGAGAGCAGCACGATCCTGGGTAAATTGAACCCGCTCGTACCGGGGCTTGCCGTCTACGGCGACTGGCGGACGGCGGTCGCCTACAACAGCAACAATGGCAAAGACATTGCCCAGATCGCGACAAGGGTGAACATCGACGTCGATCTCAAGATCACCGGCACCGAACGCATCCATGCCTTCTTCACGCCGATTCAGGACGACAATGTCTTCACACGCTTCGAGTTTGACGCCGCCGACGGCAATGGGGAGTTCTTTGACGAGTTCGACCCCGACCCGCAGACGCTATTCTTGGAGGGTGACTTCGGCTCCATCTATTCCGGTGTTTCCGGCAGGGAAGCGAGCTTCGACCTGCCCTTCACCGTCGGTCTCTTTCCGCTGTTCCTGCAGAACGGAATCTGGGCGAACGACGCGATCCTCGGCGGCGCGGTGACCATCCCGGCAAGGAACTCGGCCGCGCTCGGCCTTGCCAATTTCGACATCACCTTCTTCGCCGCGTTCGACAATGTCGACAACGCGGGCAATGTCGACGATGACGAAGACGACAACCCCCTCTACGGCGTCACCGCCTTCATCGACGCCTTCGACGGCTTTATCGAAACGGGCTATGGCTTGATCGAGGGCCGCGACGAACTCGACGGCCTTCTGACGCACTTCGCGACCGTCGCTTACTCAAGGCGCTACTACAACACCTTGTCGAACTCGACCCGCTTGTTCGCGAACTTCGCGACCGACCTCGAAGGCAATAACGACGACTTGTTCGAGGGCGACAATGACGGTTTTGCCATCATTTCGGAGAACAGCCTGATCTCGGGCTTGCCGAGCACGCTGATCCCCTACGCCAACTTCTTCATCGGCTTCGGCAACCCTCAGCCCCTGGTCGATGGCAATAACGCGGGCATCCTGAAGAATGTCGGCATCAACTTCGAGACCGACGCCCTGACCGGCTACCCGAAACTCGACGACACCGGCTCCAACGCCTTCGGCGGCGCGATCGGCCTACAATATCTGTTCAATCTGGATCAGCAGCTCGTGTTCGAGGTGGCCGTGGTCGAGCCGTTCGAGGATGACGGCATCGGCGCCCAGGACACGCAGTACGGCTTCGGCGTGCGCTATCAGATCCCGATCAACCGGGCCTGGCTGTTCCGCGCCGATGCGACCTATCAAATCCTCGAGGGCGCCGATGACGACAATTTCGGCCTGCGCGCCGAGCTCCGCAGGAAGTTCTGACCGAGCGCGGCTATCGCCCGGCGACGGATTTCAGCCGGGACTTTGCAGCCTTCTTGGAGGGCACAATTGGCGCCGCATATCCGGTGCCGATTGGAGCCTTTGGCGTCGTCCACAGTTGATAGCCGTAATAGACATAGCCCGGACGAATATGTGTCGGATAATGGCCGCGGCTGTAATAGTAGGGATAATCGTAGGCGAGAGAGCTCGGCGCTATCGGCAGGTAGAACAACGGGCCGCGACCGCGCTGCTTGATCTCGATGACGTTGTTTATGGCGCCTTCGCCGGACTTCAGAACGAACGGCCCGGCCGATGCGGCATCCGCGGCAACGCCTCCCAAACCAACCGTCAGCAAGCACGCCGTCAGGACCGATGCCACCAAGTTCTGCCCGCTCATGAGATCACCTCGTGTGTGACGACATCGCGGTTTAATCGCGATCTTCGTCATCAGAGCACGGGGCACCGCCACGTGCCAGACGATTGTACGCGTTCGAAGCATTGTCGTTGATGACTGTTGCAGGAATGCCGCGACACGCGTTCGCGGTTTGAATCACTTCGCTCACCGGCGGCGCGATCATGTCACGCGCCGGCGGACGATGGTGTGTGCGTGCGCTCAACTCGATGAGGGCGTCACGAGATCACCGCGTCACGATGGAAGGGTTTCGCGCGATGACCCATGACCGAATGCAAAAGTTCCGAGGCGCCACCGGGATATTGATCGTGTCTGCCACGGTCTTTCTCCTCGTTGCAGGCGTCGGCGCGGCGACGTCCTATTTCGGAAATTCTTCCGAAGCGCCCGGCTCGGCGGGCGCGATCTCATCGTCGTCTCGATCGAACGACGAAATGCTTCAGCGCCTCGCGGACTACGCGCGTTCCTCTGGAGCCGAAGAACCGGCGTCGATGGCGGCACCAGACAAGATGCTGCCTGATGTGGAGACGATGATCGAGCGGCTGGCGGCAAGGCTCAAGACCACGCCAGACGACGTCGAGGGTTGGCAAATGCTCGGTTGGTCCTACTTCAGCACGGGGCGCTTTGAACAGGCAGCGACCGCCTATGCGAAAGCGGTCGAGCTTGATCCAGGTTCCGCCGAGCTCAAGCGCGCATACGAGGAGGCCAAGGCGAAGGCCTCCGAAGGCGACACTTCAGGCGGAGCCTCGACTTCGCAGACCGAGGCCGCCGGCAAGCGTGGTGACGGACCACGCGTGGCGAGCGTCACCACATCCGAAGCGATGCCTCCGCACGAGCGCGACGCTCAAATCCGATCGATGGTCGAGGGCCTGGCGGATCGCCTCGAGACTTCGCCGCGAGACGTCGAGGGCTGGACTTTCCTCATGCGCTCCCGAGTCGTCCTTGGCGAGCGAGAGGTCGCGGCAACGGCGTTCCGCAAGGCGCTCGAGGTGTTCAAGGACGACCAGGCCGCATCGGCCAAGATCACGGAAGCGGCGATCGAGCTCGGCCTGAAGGCAGAATGATTGCTGCTCCGCGATCTCGGGACCCGGGAAGGACAAGAGCCCCGGAGAAGGCCTGCGAAATTGGTTGCGGGGGTAGGATTTGAACCTACGACCTTCAGGTTATGAGCCTGACGAGCTACCGGGCTGCTCCACCCCGCGCCAATG
>CAZCQH010000099.1:0-11706 GCA_964500805.1 uncultured Hyphomicrobiaceae bacterium | reverse complement strand
AAGCGAGGGCTGATCTTTCAAGCTAAGCGTGGCCCGAAGAAACTGGGCAAGTCACGCAGCCGGTCTCGCGATCCCAGACAAATCAACACTGACCGCCGGGACCGGTTCGTCGCTGACGGAGCGTGTTTACTGGGGTCACCGGCACTACGGCGGGCCGAGCTTCTACTTCTATGCCGGGCCGAGCTACTCCTATCGCCCGTACTACTATAATTACCAGCCCTATTATTATCGGCCCACTTGCGACCGGCAGCATTACCATTATCAACGGTATTATCATCACCACCATTACCGGTCGCACCATCATTGCCGTCACCGTCGCCATCATCATTGGTGGTGAGAGGCGCGGCGCCGAGCGCCGCCGCAGGACGAGAGTGCAAGTTGCACGCTTGCAAGCGGTGTCAGACCCAGACAGTCTGACACCAACGTCTGCCGCAGATCGCGTCAGATCACTTCGTCCGTCTTGTCGTCCGTCTCGCCGAACCGGCGCAGCGTTGCTGGCTTGGTGCCCTCGTAGAGCTTCTCGAGGCCGGGCGCGATCTTGGCGTTCTCGCGTTCGAACAGCGACCGGCCCTGCATGTCGCTTTCGACGAGGAACGGCCCGAAATTCTCGACATCAAGCACCCAGATCGCCTGCGCGATGCCGACCTCATCGAGCCAGTGCGCGGCAACGACCTTCTTGATGCCGCGCCCGAGCAGTGCGCCGGTGCCGTAGCCGACGGTCGTCAGATAGATCGCGCCGTGCGGCACGAACGTCTGCTTGTAGATCTCCGACGTCATCCCGCCTTTGCCGATGATGACATTGCAGCCGGACATGTCGAGCCAGCCGTCCATCCACTTGGCAAAGCGGAACGAGGCTGTCGCCGTCACCGCGCCGACGTTGAGCTCGCCGTTGGGCCCGACGCTCGCGGCCGGCGAGCAATGGAAGCTCGCGGTGCCGATGTCGGACGGTACGTTGCATCGCTCCTCGACGGCGCGCTTGTAGACGCCCTCCCGTGCGGTATGCACGCGCCCAGTCAAATAGACGACGGTGCCGAGCTCCAGCGTGGCGAGTGTGTCGCGCGACGCGGGCAAGGTGAGATTGACGGTCTTGAGCTTGCTCATTGGTTGCCTGCGACGAGCTTTGATCGACCGCGAGGGGTCTGGCGATCCGTCGGTTTTAGGCGCTATGGATGCAAATTGCCAGGATGGCGCCGCGGCGGGATGAAGGGCGGCGGCAGGAGGACCGCCTCGGGCGGTGTAGCCCGTCCTTTACGTGTCGCGATCAGCACGCCGATGCCGGCGAGCGCCATGCCGGGCCAGGCGAGGAGCGGCAGCGTCTCGCCGAGCATCAGCCACGACAACAGTGCGGCAGTTGGCGGTACGAGAAAGAACAGCGCGGAGACGCGGGTCGCCTCCCCTTTCTGGATCATGTAGAGGAGCAGACTCACGGCAATCAGCGAGTTGCAGATAACGAACCAGGCGAGCGAGACGGCGAACTCGACCGTCCACTGAACCACGCAGCTTTCGAGCATAACGGCGAGCCAGGTGGTGCCGGCGACGCCAACCAGGTGCTGGATGAGGCTGACGGTGATCGGATGCTGCGGCTGGATGAAACGCTTCTCGTAAAGTGTCGAGGCTGTGATGGTGGCAAGTGAAGCGACCACCAGCGCGATCTCGAGCGGTGAAATCGGCTCGACCTGCAGCCGGACGAGAACGACGCTGGTAGCGCCGGCAACACCCAGCAGCAAGCCCAGCCACTGCGCGGCGTGGACCTTTTCGCCGGTGAGCGCCGGTGACAAGATCGAAACAACAATGGGCTGCAGCGACAGGACGAGCGCAACCGTTCCGCTGGCGACGCCCAGCCAGAACGCATACCAGCAGCTCCCAAAATAACCGACCTGGAACAGAAACGAGCTGGCGATCATGTGCCCCCACTGGCTGAGCGTCGAGGGCAGGCGCGGCCGCATCACGGCGAAGACGCAGAGGAGGATGGCGAGCACGATCAGATAGCGCAGTGCCAGCGCCGTCATCGGCTCGGAGTACTTCAAAATGATCTTGGCGAAGGGGTAGCCCGACGACCAAAACACGAGAAAGGCCACCGGCGCCGCAATGAGCGCCAGCTTGCGCAAGACCGGCGGCGACCCTGGCGGCGCTTCAGGCGGAGGCTTCGACATGCGACGGGATCAGAGCCGCGAGACTGTCCATCACGCAAGTTCCGAAACCGCGCCTCAGCCCTGCATTGTGAAGGCCCGAGACTAGAACAGGTGCACGGCGCTCGGAAAAAACAACCCGATGAACGAGAATAGCACGCCTGCTGCTGCCAGAAGGCCTGCGCCCCACAGCATGAAGACCATGTGCGTCAGGAGATAGACCGACGCCAGCACGATCGCGATCTGGAACGCGGCGGAGGCCACCTCGTAGTGGTGGTACTTCTCCATGTAGAGGTCGCGCTTCTTTCCGGCCTCGATGGCGCGCTGTTGCAGCTCCTTGCGGCCCTCGCCTTTGCCGTCCGGTTTCGGCTCGGACTGATAGCGGTCGACCTCGGCCTTCCAGCCCGCGACGCGCTGCTCAAGAACCTGCTTGGTGCCAGGGTCCTTGGCGAGGCCAATGTCGACCTCCATCTGCTCGGTCGCGGTTTTCAGCGTCGTCTGACGGATCGTCTTGGCCTGGTAGAACGCCCAGAGGTTGGACGCCTCGACGTTGTACGAGATCGCGTTCGTCTGTGCGCCTTTTGCGAACGTCTCCGCGATCGCCAAGCCAAGCGCCAGAATGGAGATGAAGATGGCGATGTATTTGTTTTCGCCTTCGCCGCCGTGGCCGTGCCCTGCACCGTGAGCGTGTGACATGCTGAAGATCCCCCGAAACGATTGACTGGTTCAAGCGCGCAGCCGCCGGCTCGTGGGACGGCGGCTTCTGGTTCTCAGAACCGGCCGACAATCACTTTGTGGCCGCCTGCGACGCAGCTCAGACGACCGCGACCTCGAGATCGCCGACGCCGTCCACGTGGCCGTGCAGCTTGTCGCCTTTGACGATGGCGCCCACACCCGACGGCGTGCCGGTCATGATCAGATCGCCGGCTTTCAGCTCGAAGAGGCTCGAGATGTAGGCAATCTGGCCCGGCACATCCCAGATCATCTGGTTGAGGTCGCCGGTCTGGCGGCGCTTGCCGTTGACATCGAGCCAAATGGCGCCCTTGTCCACGGTGGCCACGGTCTCGGCTGGCACCAGAGCGGTCATCGGCGCCGAGTGCTCGAATGCCTTGCCGATCTCCCACGGGCGGCCGAGGTCCTTCGCTTGGCCTTGCAAGTCCCGCCGCGTCATGTCGAGGCCGACACCGTAGCCCCAGACGTGCTTCATTGCGTCCTCGGCTTTGATGTTACTGCCGCCCGACTTCAGCGCCACCACCAGCTCAATCTCGAAGTGCACGTCCTTGGTGCCCGGGGGATAAGGAAACGTGCCGTCGACCCGCACGTTGTCCGGGTTCTTCTGGAAGAAGAACGGCGGCTCCTTGTTGGGGTCGTGCCCCATCTCGCGGGCATGCGCCGCATAGTTTCGCCCCATGCAGTAGATGCGGTGAATCGGGAACAGCTTGTCCGAGCCCTTGATGGGCAGCGCCGCCTGGCGCGGTGGGTCGATGACGTAGGCCATGGTGTCCTCGTGGTCGGCAGGAGGAATTCGGAGGCCGAGCCGTAGCCCGGCGGCGCGCCGTCCTAGCAGATCGGCGCTGCCGATGGGATAGCAAATGCGGGGACAGGCCCTCTTTAGGGCGTGTGACAGGATGGCCTGCTGCTGATGGGTCTCCGCATTTCCGCTGCAGCGGGCCCGCCTGTCGCTACCTGCTCCGCGTTGTGCGGAACTCGACCAGCACGCCATTGGCGTCGGCCGGCGCGATTTTCACGTGCTCCGGCGCCGCCACGGCAACGAGGCGGCCCGCGGCAGCCTTGGCGGCGGCCAGATCCCTGACCACCAGCGCCAGTGTCACCGCCCCCTCATCCGGCACGCCGGCGAGCGAAACGCCGGGATGGCGCTTCTCCAAGGTTGGCCGGTCGAGAAAGATGAAGTCGCCGCGGCTGGCGCCGGTCGCCACCTTCAGTGCGCCGTCGACGAGACGCTCGGGCGTGCGATCGATCAGCCGGCCCATGTGGGCTGCGGCCGCGCCAGGATCCTTCGACAGCATCTCGACTCGATCGATCGCGTACGCAGTGTTGGGTTGGCGCACGAGCTCCGGCAACCAGACGTACTCGCGCGTCAGGTGCACGCAGGCGAAGACGCGCAGACCGCCCGGCCGCTCCTCGTAAGGCCACATGTACGTGTTGAAGCGCGCCGCGACCTTGCGCCCGTCCGCGAGATCGACGTCGCGCGAGAAGTCGAACGGGCCGATTGCCGCGTATCCATGCGCTTTCAGCTCGGCAACGCCGTCGTTGGCATCGGCGCCGGTAAAGGCGGCGCGCTCGATGCCATCGCCGCGCCGGTCGAGAAAAGCACGCGTCGGCGCGTTTCTTTCGGTCGGCGCCACGACGCTCAGCAGCTCGAGATAATCCTCGGCCAGCATGATGGTGTGATTGGCGGTGCCCATCGCAGCGCTGTGCAGCCCGCGCGGCGATATCGTGAACCCGAGCTCGCGCCAGCGCCGTTCCGCCTGATCGAGATCCCGCACCGTGACCACGACGTGGTCGAGACCGATGATCGACTTCATAGGCATGCAGGGCTCCCGTCGCATGAACTGGCGGACGGCCAAACGTGGCGGCCGCGGCTTGGGCTGTCAACGCTGGTTGAGGGACAACATCGGTCTTCCCAGTTGCGGCGCTTCCCGTTTCGCGTCTTCTATGCGGACCCGAGCCACCACTCCTGAAGGCCCTCCGATGACAACGAAGACAGAATGGCCGCCCTCGCTCTGGGCGGCCGTCACGCCGGACGGCCCCTCGTGCCCTGCCGTCGCCGGCAACCTGACGGCCGACGTGGTGGTGATCGGCGCGGGTTTCGCGGGCCTTTCGACCGCGCTGCATCTACGCCGGAAGGGAGTCGACGTGGCGGTGGTGGAGGCCCAGGAGCCCGGTTGGGGAGCCTCGGGACGCAATAACGGTCAAGTCATCCCGACGCTGACGCGGCCTGAACCTGACGACATCATCAAGCGCTACGGCGAGCCCGGCGAGCGCCTGGTGCATATGGTTCGGGACTGCGCACAGACGCTGTTCGATCTCGTCCGCGAAGAGAAGATCGACGCCGAGGCCGAGCAGAACGGCTGGGTGCAGCCGGTGCACTCGCCTGGACGCATGAAGATCGCCGAGCGCCGCGTTGCGCAATGGTCGAAGCATGGGGCGCCGGTTCGGGTTCTTTCCCGCGACGAGGTGGCGCGCATCACGGGCTCCGACAACTGGTTCGGCGGCTGGACCAACGCGACGGGCGGCCACATCAATCCGCTAGCGCTTGCGCGCGGGCTGGCGCGCGCGGTCCTGAAGCATGGCGGCCGGATCTACAATCACTCGCCTGTCGAGAGCTTCGCGCACGAGAACGGCCGCTGGATCGTGCGCTGCCCGAGTGGCACGGTAACGGCACGCGCCCTGATCCTCGCCACCAACGCCTACACGGGCGCGTTCTCGGCGACACTTGCA
Source organism: uncultured Hyphomicrobiaceae bacterium (assembly GCA_964500805.1). Taxonomy (GTDB): domain Bacteria; phylum Pseudomonadota; class Alphaproteobacteria; order Rhizobiales; family Hyphomicrobiaceae. Next base: position 6,115 of record CAZCQH010000099.1, on the reverse strand, counting down.
CCCAACATCGCGCGGGAGATCGTGCCGGTCTACTCCTGGCAGCTTGCGACCGAGCCGCTCTCCGACAACGTGCGCAAAACGATCATTCCCGGCCGGCAGGCGGTCTCGGATACGCATCGGGAGCTCTATTTCGGCCGCTACGATGCGCGAAACCGCCTCGTCACGGGCGGTGCCATTCTGCTGCCGTGGAAGCGACGGGAGCGCATGCAGCCGTATATCGCCGCGCGGCTCGAAAGGCTCTTCCCGCAGCTCGGCCCGGTCAAGTTCACGCATGTGTGGAACGGCTATCTGGCGATGACGCGCGACTACTTCCCACGTGTGCACCGGCTTGGTCCGGACGCTTATGCTTGGGCGGGATGCAATGGCCGCGGTGTGGGATTCGCGGTCGCCATGGGACGCGAGCTTGCCGCCGCCGTCACGGGCACGCCGGTCAGTCAGCTCGCGATGCCGCTCACCGAGCCGGATCCGCTGCCCCTGCACGGCATTGCACGACGCATCGCGCCGCTGGTTCTGATCCCTTATCGCTATCAGGACGCGCGCGAGATCTGAGCGTGCATGCTTGCGTTCGCGTCCGCGTTCGGGACTGACGTCAATCACTCTGGCATTCTGAGAGACATTCCATGCCGAAACCGACTTTGGCGCGCCGCAGCTGGGTTCCCGACAGTCCGGAGAGCACCGTCCAGTCGATCGCCGCCCGCATCGCCGCCATGGACGCCGATGGCATCGAGCGGGAAATTCTCGGCGCGGTCGAGGACAACCATGCGATCCATGACCGCGACTGCATCAATCTCAATCCGGCAACTAACACCCTCAATCCGAAAGCAGAACGCCTGCTCGCAGCCGGGCTCGGCAATCGCCCCTCGCTCGGCTACCCGGGCGACAAGTACGAGATGGGCCTCGAGGCGATCGAGCGGATCGAGGTGATCGCTGCGGAGCTGGCGGCAGAGATCTTCGGCGCGCGCTTTGCGGAGATTCGCGTCGGATCGGGGGCGCTCACCAACCTCTACGCTTTCATGGCAACGGCGAAGCCCGGCGATACGATCCTCGTGCCCGGACCGGAGATCGGAGGCCACGTTACGCATCATGCCGCGGGCGCAGCCGGCCTCTACGGCCTCGATTGCGTCGCCATGGCGGCCGATGCGAAGAACTTCACGATCGATCTCGGCAAGCTCGCGGCTCAAGCACGCCAGCTGAGGCCAAAGCTGATCACGATCGGCGGCAGCCTGAACCTGTTTCCTCATCCGATTGCAGAGATCCGCGCCATTGCCGATCAAGTGGGTGCCAAGGTCCTCTACGATGCCGCGCACATGTCCGGGATGATCGCCGGCAAGGCGTGGCAGCAGCCGCTTGCCGAGGGTGCGCACCTGATGACCATGAGCACCTACAAAAGCCTCGGTGGTCCGGCATCCGGACTGATCGTCACCAATGATGCTGACCTTGCCGAGAAACTCGACCGCATTGCCTATCCGGGCCTCACTGCGAACTTCGACGTTGCCAAGTCAGCCGCGCTGGCGATGACGCTGCTGGACTGGAAGGTGCACGGCACCGCGTATGGCTCGGCGATGAGGGCCACCGCGAAAGCGCTCGCCGATGCGCTGATCGCGCGCGGTCTGCCCGTTCATGCGGCATCGAGCGGCGGCACGGCGTCACACCAGCTCGCACTCGAAGCCGCACTCTGGAAGGGCGGCCAGGGCGCATCGAAGCAGCTCCGAAAAGCCAACATTCTCGCGTGCGGCATAAGCCTGCCGATTCAGGCCATCGATGGCGACGTGAACGGCCTGAGGCTCGGCGTGCCCGAGATCGTGCGGCTCGGAATGGGACCAGAGCACATGCCCTACATTGCACGATTCATTGCACGTGCGCTGACGGGCAACGAGGCGCCAGAGCACATCGCCGCCGACGTCAGTGCCTTCCGCAGGCCGTTTCAAACGCTGCGCTTCGTGCGGTCCGCGGATTAAGCGGCGCCTCCGCGGCGATCTCGGGCTGCGCTCGCCTCGGTTGAGCCGGCGGTGCCGCTCCGTCCGAACGAGCACTTGTTCACTGAACAAGCCGGTCTTGCTCGAGAGCCGATCACAAACTGGTCAGCTCGGATATATTTGCCGAGGTGCGCGTTGAATAGGACGGCCGGTTACTTACATACGGCGTTCCCATGCGGCGACAAGCTGCTTCTGAAGCACCACACCATGCTTGGGAGATCTTGTAGGCAACAGAAAACAGGAGACGATCATGAGCATCGATACCAATGGTGAATACGACAGCCGGCACCAGGCGGGCCAGTATTTATCAGCCACCGACATCGGCGTCATGGTCGCCCTCGTCAGGGAGCTTCGTGATCTCACCCAATCCCGCTCGTCGTTCGCTGCCGCCAACGACTTGCTCGCGCGGTTCGATATCGAGGACGGAGAAGTGGCGCCAGAGCTCGTCCAGGAAGGTTATCTGGAGCACTGAGGCCCCGCCGCTCGGACCGGGATTGCGTCCGCCGGTCATGAGGCGCAGCTAACGATATCCAACGATGATGGCAAAGCGCGACGCCCCGGTCATGCCGTGCGTCGCGCCAGTTGCTCACCGAAAACAGGCCGAAGCCGCGCCTTATTCTGCTGCTTCAGCTTTCTTCTTCGGGTTCTTGATGTCCTTCGAATACTTGAGATGGACCGGGGCGTCGGCCTCAAACGGGCTGTTCAGGCCCAGCTCCTTCGCCCATTCCCGGACCTGCGGGAACACCTCTTTGCCAAGCAGCTCGATGCAGCGCAGCTGGTCCTTCTGCGGAACTTTGCCGTCCTGCGCCCAGACCGCCATGATGCCCGGCCGCGTCTCCTCGAGGAGATGGCGAATACGCGGCAACACCTGCTTCGGCGTGCCGGCCATGATCATGCCGGACTCGAGCTGCTGCTCGAAGCTCATGTCGCCGCGCGGGTTCTTGGCGCGGCCGACCGCGAACTCGACAAAGCCGCGCCGTCCGCTCGGCGAGAAGTAGCCCGCGGGGTTGGCCCATACGGGATGGGCAAGGCCCGTGAACTCACCTTGCATCCACGTGAACTCGCGCGCGTTCTTGAGGGCGGTCTTCTCGTCGTCAGCGACGTGAATGCGCGCGAGATAGCCGCGATTCTCAGGGCCGGTCTTGTAGCCGCATTCGGCGGCCGTCTGGTCGTAGAGCGCCCAGATCTTCTTGGTATCCTCGATCGAGGTATTGAGCGCGATGTACGGATAGCGCTGCTGAGCGGCCCAGATGACGGTTTCCTTCGAGATCACGCCTGGTATCCAGACGCGCGGATAGGGCTTCTGCAGCGGCACCGTCCATGGGTTGACGACGCGATGCTGATAATGCGTGCCCTCCCACCGGAACGGGCCCGGGTCCGTCCACGTTTTGACGATCAAATCATGCGCTTCGACGAAGCGCTCGCGGTTGTACGCTGGATTGACGCCCGCGGAGAGCTGCTCCTGGCCGCCGCCGCGAACGAACCCCGAGACGAGGCGGCCATTCGAAATCATATCGATCATGGCCAGCTCTTCCGCCAATCGTATCGGGTTCTCGGCCAACGGCAGCGGATTGCCGAGCAGGACGATCTTCACCTTCTTGGTGATGCGGGCGAGGATCGCCGCGCAAATGTTGGTCTTCGCCTGCATGCAGAACGGCGCATTGTGGTGCTCGTTGAGCATGATGCCGTCGATGCCGACTTCCTCGCACAGCATGTACTGGTCAAGGTACTCGTTATAGAGGCGGGCACCTTGCTTCGGATCGAAGTGCTTATTCGAGAAGGTGAGCGCGGTGGCGCCATACTTGAGCCCCTCCTTCTCGTCGTAAGTCGACATGGGCTGCTCAGTGAAGTACATCAGGTGCATTGGGATTCTCCCTCGCTATGGGCTAGCGTCTGGCTAATTACTTCAGGAAGCCGGCGATGAGCTTCGCGAGCTCTGCGGGCTTCTCCATCTCGACGGCGTGACCCGAGCCCTTGACGATTTCCAGCTTGGCGTTTGGCAGGGCGGTCTTCCACTGGTTGGCCGTTGACGGCGGGATGACCTTGTCGTGCTCGCCCCAGACGATCAGCGACGGCACCTTCACCGAGCCGAGCAGATGCGGCAGCGTCTGGCTGTACATGTAGGGCTTCCACGCGGTGCGGAAACACATCTCGCGGCAGATGTCCCAGGCTTCGAGCTGGTCGGTCGTGACGTCGCCGTAGTGCGCCGTGAATGCCTTGCGATCGTGGAAGAACGCCTGCGGGTAATCGATGTATGAGATGATCGCCTGGTCAAGGATGAAACCTTCGTTCGGCTTGATGCCAAACGGCCCAGCCATCACCAATTTCGACAGCGCCTTCGGGGACATCGTCGCCATTTCGGCCGCGACCCACCCGCCGAAGCCGAGGCCGAGCAGAGCGGGCTTCTCAAGTCCGAGCTCCGCACTGACGGCCTGCATCTGGACGGCGATGTCGCGCACGCTGCGCATCCACTCGGCACGAGGCGATTTTCCCCAGCCGGCATAGTGCGGGATCACAACATCGTGCGACTGCGCCAGGGTATCGTAGATGTCCAGCTTCTCGAGCGTGCCGATGTCATGATGCAGCACGATCAATGGACTCCCCTTGCCGCCGCGCATGACGTGCAGTTTGCTACCAGCGGCATCGACCGTCTGGGCCTTCCAACTCGCGTTTGCCACCGCCATCTCCTCTCAAGCCTCGATCGTAGCTGCAGTTACGGTCGCCGCGGCGGCAAACCTTGTCAACCTGTCCGGACTTTGGGGATGGCACGGCAGCCATGCGGGAAACGACACCGGGCCGCGCCCCTCCGCAGGCGCAGCCCGTTCGCTGCGATGGCGGGAGCCGGAACCGCTACTTGGCCGCTGCCGCGCCGGCCATGGCGACTTGCGCATCCTGGTCGGAGTTGACCCCGGATACGCCGACGGCGCCTATGATCTTGCCGTCGACGACGATCGGCACCCCACCTTCGAGCGGCAGCATATTGGGAACGGCGAGCAACCGCAGGCCAGCTCCGCCGCCGGCCACGACATCTTGAAGCGCCTTGGTCGGGCGACGGAAGTCGAGCGATGTGCGCGCTTTTCCGACGGCGATCTCGACGGATCCGGTCTGTGTGTTGTCCAGCTTCTGCAGCATGACGAGCGAGCCCGTCGTATCCAGGATGGCAATCGCGACGGGCCAATTGTTCTTCTTCGCCTCGGCCTCCGAGGCGGCCATGGCCTTCTTTGCAGCTTCGAGCGTCAGCGGCGCGCCATAGGATGGTGGCGGTGGCGGCTGCTGGGCCAGGGCGCCAAAGGCCGTGCCAAGTGACACGAGTGCGGCAGCCACCACGGTGCGGAACAGAGACATGTTTCCTCCAGACTGTTTTTCTGATCGCGGGAAGGGGATTGTTGCCCCCAAGCCAACTCTGCACGGAGTGGCAGCCATCGCCATGCACGATCTCGTGTTCAGCTTATGCCTGCCTTCGGCGATCAGAGGGAGGTGTCTGACTGCTCAGAGATCCAGATGCAGGAACTGGTTGAAGGGCGATTCCTGGTAGCCGGCGAAGGCGGGGCCGTCGCGGAAGCCGTGCTTGCGGTAGAGAGCGAGGGCCGGCTCGAACGCGGCGCCAGACCCTGTCTCGAGCGAGAGGCGCCGATAGCCGCGCCGCCGAGCCTCCCCGATGATGTGCGCCAGAATGCGCGCTCCGACGCCGCGGCCAAGGTGCTGGTCGGCCGTGCGCATGGACTTGATCTCACCAGTCGCTGTGTCCAGCGCTTTCAACGCGCCGCAGCCGAGCAGCTCCTCACCATCCCACAGCGCGTAGAAGCTGATCTCCGGCTTCTGCAGGGCCGACCAGTCGAGGGCGAACGACGTCCCCGGCGGCGAGTTGGCTTGCATGCCCTCAAGGTGCCGCTTCAGCAGCGCCTTGACCTGCGGGTTCTCGAAGTCGCCGGGAATGATGCGCATTGCTTCGGTGGGTTGGGGCGCGGGAACGATCTGCGCGTCACGCTGATCAAATCAGCTTCACGCCGGTCGCCTTGCTGATCTCGTCCTTGCTGACGCCGTCGGCGAGCTCGACCAGCTTCAGGCCGCCCTTCGTTACCTCCATCACGCCCATGTCTGTGATGATGGTATTGACGACGCCGACGCCGGTCAGCGGC
>CAZCQH010000098.1:0-12394 GCA_964500805.1 uncultured Hyphomicrobiaceae bacterium | reverse complement strand
CTTCGTCGGCATGAAGTCGCGCGGCGTCTACGAGACGCCCGGCGGCACCATTCTGCACGCGGCGCATCGCGCCATCGAGTCGATCACGCTCGATCGCGGCGCGGGGCACCTCAAGGACGAACTGATGCCGAAGTACGCCGAGCTCATCTACTACGGCTTCTGGTTCAGCCCCGAACGCGAGATGCTGCAAGCGCTGATCGACAAGAGCCAGGAGCACGTCGAGGGCGAGGTGCGGCTCAAGCTCTACAAGGGCAACGTGATGGTGACGGGCCGCGAGTCGTCGAAGTCGCTTTACTCCTCGACGCTCGTCACCTTCGAGGACGACAAGGGCGCCTACGACCAGAAGGATGCGGAAGGATTCATTCGTCTCAACGCCCTTCGCCTGCGCACCCTCGCGATGCGCTCGCGAAAGAAGTGATCTTGCATCGCGCAGCACGGTCGCTTACAAGCTGACCGGGGCCGTGCGGACGCCCCCTGAGGCTATCGCCCAAGTTCCGCGTGCACTGGCACGCGCGGCTTGGGACGACCCCGCCGGACGATCCGGCATTCGAATCTTAATCCCAGACTGCCGTGCGAGAACCTGGAGGTCGTTCCATGACGACAAGGCGCAATCGCGTGGCCATTCTCTATCCAGCCGACGCGGACAAGCGGCGGGCGACGAAGCTCGACGACTCTCGATACGCCGACGTGGCTGAGGCGCTGCGCGCGGCCGGCGTCGAGGCGGTGGGCGCGCCCTACAACGACGCATTTGCCGAGGACGTTCGCGAGATCCTCGAGACTGTCGGTGGCGTGCTGGTCTGGTACAACCCGATCGAAGGTGGACGGGACCGCGTGGCCCTCAACGCCATGCTGTCGGACATTGCCGCGCGCGGTGCGTATGTCAGCGCACATCCCGAAGTGATCAGCCGGATCGGCACCAAGGAAGTACTCTATCGGACGCGGAGCATGGGCTGGGGCTGCAATACGCTGCTTCACGAGTCGTTGGATGCGTTGCGCGGCTCGCTATCGAAGACCCTCACGCCGGGCGCCCCGCGCGTTTTGAAGCAGATCCGCGGACAAAGCGGAGATGGCGTCTGGAAGGTGGAGCTCGCTGACGCGCAGGGCGCGCGACCCGCGACGCAGACGGCAGAGACAAAGCTTCGCGTTCGCCATGCGAAGCGTGGCGCACCGGAAGAGATAATGGACCTCGATGCGTTCCTCGATGTATGCCGACCTTACTTCACGGCTTCGGGCGCGATGATCGATCAGCCGTTTCAGGCGCGGCTCAGCGAAGGCATGATCCGCTGCTATGTGATCGGCGATCGGGTGGAGGGCTTCGGCGAGCAACTGATCAACATGCTCTATCCGGCGCCGTCCGGTGTGCCAGCAAGCGAAGCGCCGCTGCCGGGGCCGCGGCTCTACTACCCGCCGACGCGGCCGGACTTCCAGCGCTTGAAGGAGAAGCTCGAGCGTGAGTGGATCGGAGAGATGTGCCGTCTGGTCGGGCTCAGGAGACCGGAGTTGCCAGTGCTTTGGGACGCCGATTTCCTCTACGGGCCAAAGGACGCGAGCGGGGCCGATAGCTACGTGCTCTGCGAGATCAACGTGAGCTCGGTCTCGCCGTTTCCGCCGTCGGCGCTGGCGCCCCTGGTGGCGGAGGCCGTGGCACGGCTCAAGGCGTGACCCCGTCTCGGTTCGAGGCGCGCACTCATCCCACACGCAGCACCGATTAACGCTTTGTTAGCCATACCGGCGGTACATCTGAGGATCAGGCCCACATTCGAGTTCTGGTGCCGGTGGCTGTCATGTCGCGTCTGTTAGCATTTCTGGCGATTGTCGCTGCCCTGCTGGTGGCGATTACGCAATTCCTGTTGCCGGGCATTGCGGATCAAGCCGAAGCAACGCGCATTGGCGGCGTTTCCCCCGCGACCCTCACGATCGACACCGTCTCGTTCGCCCTCGGGGCTGCAGTCGGTGCTGCGGCCGTGCTTCTCGTGATGCTGCCGTGGTCCGAGCTGCCGCGAATGGTCGGTGACGTCCTGCGCATCTGGCGGCGCTACATGATCTTCACGACGCTCGCGGGTGTGTGCATGGGCGTCCTGCTGTTCTACTGATCACGCGGCTTGCTGGGCGCTGCGGAACGCCGGGAACTCGAAGGAGAAGCGCGCGCCGCCGAGCGGGGACGATCCGATCTCCAGCCGCCCGCCGTGAAGCTCGGCAGCCTGTTTGACGATGGCGAGCCCGAGGCCAGCGCCGTCGGTGGTCGTTGAGCCCTTGCGGAAGGGCTGCTGTATCTCCTCCGGCGAGAGGTCACCGATGCCCGGGCCTGCATCTTCCACCACGATCGACCCGCCGTCCTGCACCTCGACGCTGATTTCAGTTCCGGCGGGCGTGTGCTTCACCGCATTTTCGATCAGATTTCGGACAGCCTCGCGAATCGAGGCTTCATCGCCTGTGATGGTGATTTGTCGCGAGTTCCTAAAGGTCAATCGGTGGCCGTCCTTCTCCGCCCAAACGAGCATGCGGCCAACCAGCTCGCGCACGACGGTGGTCACATCGACAGGCTTCATGCCGGTTTTGGGACTCGATTCCAGGCGCGCCAGCAAAAGGAGCTGGTCAACGATGCCGCTCATCGCACGGACGTCTTCTTCCAGGCGCTTGCTGCGCGGGTCCTTGAGATTGCCGAGCTCCAGCATGACAATGCTCAGTGGCGTGCGCAGCTCATGGGCCGCACGGGCGATGAACTCGCGCTGAGTCGAGACCAGCCCATTTACTCGATCAAGCAGCCGATTGACGGCCGAGGCGAACTGTGCCGCTTCAGCTGGAAGCGCGGTCACATCGATGCGCTCGCCGAGCTCTTGAACCGAGATCGTGTCGGCGTGTTTGGCAGCCGCCACAAGAGGCATGAACGACCGCCGCACGGATAGCAGTGCAACCAGGAGCCCGATGAGGCCGAGCGGCAGGATCGGCATGACGATGTCGTCCAAGATGTCGGCTGCAATCGTATTGATATAGGTGCGATCCGGATCGCCAGTGGTCGCGAGCTCGATCCAAAGATTCTTGCCGTCGCGATGCGTTCTCAGTCCTCCGGCCAACTGCATGCGCTCGGCGGGCTTGATACGTTTGACCCAGAAGTCCTGGCGCAGCGTAGGCCTGTCGGTCCAAGCGGTTACCGTATCCAGGAGCTCGATATTGTGAGCCGCAAACACCGTGCCGTTCTCGGCAACTATGCGAAAAGCATATGAGGAAGCATTGGCGCCCCGATACTGGCTCGGAAGCTGAACGACCTGTTCACCACCGATAATCGTCGGAGCGTTGAGCGGCAATCGTGAGAGCCGTATGGCCTCCCGTCGAACGTAGCTGTTCAGAAAATCCGTCTCATTGACGTAATCGCGCCAGGTGACGATGATCGCTTGCAACAGCATCACTGCTACAGTCGTCAGTGCCAGGCGAAACGCCAGTGTCTGGGCGAGGCTACGCGTCGTGGCACCAGCCCGCGGGGTCATCAGACTTTGTCCTTCACCGTGTAGCCGATACCCCGAACCGTTTCGATCTGGATGTCGGAGCCGACTTCCGCAAGCGTGCGCCGAGCCCTCGAGACCAGCGCTTCGATGGCGTTGGCCGAAACATCTCGGCCGAACTCGGAAAGTGATGTCTCAAGCGCGGTCTTCGGCACGAGAGCGCCTGGACGGCGCATGAGCAACATCAGAAGCCTGCGCTCGCTCAACCGAAGATCAACCGGCTCGCCGTTGCAACGCACCTCAAGATTGGTTGTGTTGACGGTCGTGTTGCCAATTTCGAGCACCGGGCCGATGACCTCGGCAGGCCGTCTCAACAGGGCGCGCACGCGGGCGAGAAACTCAGCGTTATTGAACGGTTTCGTCATATAATCGTCGGCACCCGCATCAAGGCCGGTGACCCGCTCATCGATGGTTCCGCGAGCAGTGATGACGAGAATTGGCGTTGACTGCCCCTTCGAGCGGAAGTGCTTGATGGCTGTCAGGCCATCGCCGTCGGGCAAGCCCAGGTCAACAATCATCAGGTCATATTTCGAGCTCGCGGCATGCGATTCGAATTCGGCGACTGTCTGGGCGACATCGACGCCGAAGCCTGCGCTGTTCAGGGCCTCGGCCAACAGGCTCTGTAAACGAGGATTGTCTTCAACGAGAAGCAGTCGCATGGGATGAACTCCGTGCGCGAGCGGCAACGGTGGCGCTCAACGGCAGCAGGCTTCTGCCGCAATTTGCGCTGAATTCCAAATTTATCATAGGCTTCGAGAGGCCCATAGCACGGTCGGGTCAGCCGAGTGTCAGTGCGCGAGCGGCTGCAGGACGCTGGTGACCCTCAAAGGAGCCGTGCGAGGCTTCGCCGCCAATGCCGGTTCGACGGTGCGCCATGATCGGCACCTAAAGGCGGCCGCGCAGCGGGCGCACTGCAGACATGCCCGCCCCCATCGAGCGAAGTGCTCACTTTACCCTGTCCACCCCAAAATCAGCTTGCTAAGCTCCCGCCCGCAATTGGCCACGCCCAATGCGCGAAACGGAGGACATACCCCATGCAATTCAAGGTCGCGCCCACGACCCGTAGCGAGTGCACGCCCGAGGAGTGGCAGGCCCGCGTCGATCTCGCCGCCGCCCATCGCCTCGCCTATATGCACGGCTTCAGCGAGGGCATCTTCAACCACCTGACGCTGATTGTGCCCGGCCGCACCGACCGCTACTACCAGATCCCGTTCGGCATGCACTGGTCGGAGGTGAAGGCCTCGTCGTTCATGGAGGTCGGCTTCGACGGTCTCGTGAAGCGCGGCGCTGGCGATGTCGAGCGCTCGGCTTATGCGATCCACATGCCCATGCACCGCGCCAAGCCGAAGCATTGCGCGGCCGTCTTCCACACGCACATGCCCTACACCAGCGCGCTGACGCGCCTGGAGGACCCGCGCATCAAGGAGATCGGCCAGAGCGAGGTGATCCTGATGAACAAGATCGCCTACGACGACCACTATGAGGGGCCGGCGTGCGAGCCGACCGAGGGCGATCGTCTGGCTAACATCCTTGGCGACAAGACCATCCTGTTCATGGCCAATCACGGCGTGACGACGGTCGGCACCAATGTCGCCGAAGCCTACGACCGCCTCTACTACATCGAGCGCGTCGCGCAGGTGCAGATCTACGCGATGTGGACCGGCCAGCGCTTGAAGCAGATGCCGCAGGAGATCGTTCAGCGGACGACGATGAGCAACGGCCAGGAGGCCAACAACAAGTCGCAGTTCCCGAAGTACGATCCGCCGCCGGCGATCCGCCACTTCGATGCGCTGAAGCGCATCCTCGACCGCAAGGAGCCGGACTACGCGGACTGACGTAGTTGGCTATCCACGGAAGCTGCACACTCAAGAAAAAGATCGAGGGGCCTTCGGCTCCTCTTTCTTTCATAGGCCCGCAGCGTGCGCCTTGTGCCAGCGAGTCTCGTGCGCCGGACAACCCTGATATTGCGAGAAATCCATCGATTTTCGAATGGATCTGATCGGGTCGAACCCGATCCCCAATAACGCTGTGTTTTGATTTGTGAAATCGTGCTTTTGAAAATCGCGCGGGAATGAGCACTCTTGTGACCTGTTTCGGTCGAATTGCAGCCGAAGTCATCACGCATAACATGCTTCGAAATAGACGATCTCTCGATGACGCAAGCCGTTCGGTCGAGAACTCGATCGTCGCAGCGTTCGCGCGAGCCGATAGGCTCGAACAAGGGGGAAGCGGCCGGAGCCACGGGCTCCGGCCGTTTTGCCTCTGCGACTTCGACTGGTCACGGCTTGGCCGTCGCGCTCCATGTGCTTCGATCGAGCCGATACACGATGCAGTCGTCGCCCTCATTGAACACGCGCCGCTCGATTTCCCTGAACCCAAGGCGCTCATAGAAGGCGTGAACGCGCGTGTTGGATACCAGCGGATCGACGAGCACAGCGGTTACGGCCGGATCGGCAAAACAGCGATCGAGCATCTGGCGCATCATCTCGCGGCCGTAGCCCTTGCCGAGGTCGGCAGCCTCGCCGATCCAGATGTCCAGTGCGCGCAGTCCCGCGGGCATCGGGCCCCAGTACTGCGTCTCGTCCTCCGCGGGATCGATGCACTGCAGGACGCCGACCGGCCGGCCGTCCACCTCGGCGATCAGCATCTCGATCCAACCCTTGAGCGGTGGAAACCACTCGGCGAGCCAATCGCGGTCATCGTCATTTTCGCTTCCGCCCGATGAGATGACGTGCGGCTGCTCATCCCAACGGTGCAGCAGCGGCAGATCGGCAGGTGTGGCAGGGCGCAGGGCGAGAGGCATTTCAGGCTCGTAGGTCGGAGTGAGCGGGCTGAGGCTATCAACTTGGGTACCGCAGCTGTTCCCGCGAAGTCCGACATCGCCCGATCGACAAGACATGTCTCGTCCGCAGAAGCTGTCGGACTTCGCCGGAGCCTTCGCCGTGGTCTTACCGCAACGCACGGGCCGGCTCACTCCGACCTACGAGGTGCCCGGACAGGCACCGAGCCCTCGAACCTCGTCACAGTGCCGGCACGACGTAGCCGTCGCGGCGGGGATCGCAGCCGCCGGTTTTGGCGCCGGTCTTCTGGTCGATCTGGATGCCGTGCATGCCGCCGACTTTCATCGTCCAGGCCTCGCCGATCTCGACATCGTGGCCGCGGCGGCGCAGTTCCTCCAGCGTTGCCCGATCGAAGCGCGATTCGGCGTGCACGAGCCTGCCGTCCCAGAGCCGCGCGCGCGGCGCCTCGATCGCGTCCTGAATGGCGAGGCCATAGTCGACGAGCTGCACCATGGCCTGCGTTTGCGTCTGCTTGATGCCGTAGCTGCCGGGCGTTCCGAGCGCGAGCGCCGGCTTGCCGTCCCGCAGCGACAGCGACGGCGAAACGCACATCGGCAGCACGCCGCCGGGCTTCGAGCGGTTCGGGCTCTTCGGCTGCACGTCGGCCCAGTAGAGGAAGTTGTTCGTCGTCACGCCTGTCTCCGGCACGATCACCGCCGAGCCGTAGGGGCTGCCGATGCTCTGCGTCACGCAGATCACATTGCCGTCCTTGTCGGCGACGGAGAACGATGTCGTGTGCTGCTCGCGCGCGGGCACCGGCTGCGGGTCCATCCACTGCTCGGTCGGCCCCGTGATCGGCTTGCCGTCCCGCACGCGCGCGCGCAGCCGCTCGATGTTGGCGATGCCGAGCAGCTCGGCGAGCATTGGCGGCGGTGGGTTGTTGTGCGCAATGCGCTCGCCTGCCGACAGCCGGATGGCACGCCATACCGTGTCGAGATGCGCAACGCCATTGCGCTCCATCGTCTTGAGGTCGAAGCCGTCGAGAATGGCGAGCGCGATCAGGAACTGGAAGCCCTCGCACGGCGGAGGCGGCACGTTCACCGTGAGATCGCGATAGCGCACCGTCGCGGGATCGCTCCACACCGGCTGGAACGCCTCGATGTCCGCCATCGACACCGAGCCGCCGGTCGCCGCCAGATGCGTGACGAGCCGCTGATAGAACGCACCCGGCCCCGATGCGGCGATCTCTTCGAACGTGCGCGCCAGGTCTGACTGCACCATGACGAAGCCGCGCGCGAGCTTGCCGCTGCCGTCGGTGTAGTTCTTCGCCCACGGTCTCCAGAGATCCTTGTGCGTGCGGATCTCGGGCTCGGTGCCGTTCGACTCCACGATGTTGAATTCGGTCACGGGAAATCCGCCGCGCGCCAACTTGATCGCCGGCGCGAAGGCGTCCTTCAAGGTCAAGCGCCCGTGCGTCTTCTGCAGCTCCATCCAGCCGCCGATGTTGCCAGGCAGGCCGACCGACGCCGAGCCCCGCGCCAGTTGCTCGCGCTTCGAGAAGCGCTCGACGGGGAACTTCGCGGGAATGCGCGGCACGAAATTCAGCGTGCGCACGCGGCTCTCTTTCGCGATCCAGCACGTGGCCAACCCCATGCCGGCGAGGCTCGACATGTAGGGCTCGACCACGTTGAGCGCGGCGGCCGTCGCGACCACCGCGTCGAACGCGTTGCCGCCCTGGTTCAGGATCTGGGCGCCTGCCGCTGCCGCATGCGGATGCGCCGCCGCCACGATCCCATTCATCGAGGAAATCGTCGGCCGCCGGCCGTCCATCGTGTGCATGTGGTCCCTCTCTGGTTTTGAGCCACGCGACCTTATGGGCTCCGCGTCGCCAGCGCTATGCCGGTTCGGTGCCGAGGGTTGGAGATAGGTCGGGGCGACTTGCCATGCCGCGAGGACGGCTGACGCGCCGAAGCCCGCTGACAAGGGAGAGGCCTTGGCGAACGGCTGCAGCTGAGGCGTTGTGCGGAGCGCTAGAAGGACCGGAAGCAAGACAAGGAAGAAACCGAACCAGTACGTCAACACAACTCACAAACCTCGAAAACGTTGAGGCCAATTTATAGCAGACCAGGTCCGCCAGCGCAAGCTGAAAACTGATAATATTCGTTATATTTCAATTATTTATGTGGACACCTAGGGGGTTCGGAATTTTAACACGAGCCTGGAGGGTGGGGATAAGTTCGGGCCAAAAACTGCGGCTGAGGTTAATGTTGGCTGCCCGGAGCTTACTTTGAGCTTGCCTCAACGGGATCAGGCATCCAATTCGCCTCGGATCAACCCGGCTCCAGAACCTCAGTCGCCCGACTGCCAAATTGCTGGGCAGACGCATCATCCGCCCATTTTCCAGGCAAACTCATAGCCGAGGGCGATCGAAAAACCGGCACGACATTCGCCGGATTGCGATGATGCGGCAGTCGGCATCGAAATTATCTCATGATTTGAAATACCTACAATCTGGCCGTTTGCTGGCACGGCGCTTGCTCTTCGTTAACCAGTTGCACTGGAACGGAGAGAGAGCACATGAATTTCACGAGGCGTATGGCAATGAAGGGGGCAGTGGTCGCCGCCACCCTGGGTCTGGGGCTTCCGGCCTTAGCCCAGGATGTCATCAAGGTCGGCGTCCTGCATTCGCTATCCGGCACCATGGCTATCAGCGAGACGACGCTGAAGGACGTGATGCTGATGCTCATCGAAGAGCAGAACAAGAAGGGCGGCCTGCTCGGCAAGAAGCTCGAGGCGGTGGTCGTCGATCCCGCGTCCAACTGGCCGCTGTTCGCCGAGAAGGCACGCGAGTTGATTTCCCAGCACAAGGTCGCGGCCGTATTCGGCTGCTGGACGTCCGTGTCGCGCAAGTCGGTGCTCCCCGTCTTCAAGGAGCTCAACAACATCCTCTTCTACCCCGTGCAGTACGAGGGTGAGGAAAGCGAGCGCAACGTGTTCTACACGGGCGCAGCGCCGAACCAGCAGGCGATCCCGGCGGTCGACTACCTGATGTCGAAGGACGGCGGCGAGGCCAAGCGCTGGGTGCTTGCCGGCACCGACTACGTCTATCCGCGCACGACCAACAAGATCCTCGAGGCCTACCTCCTGGCCAAGGGCGTGCCCAAGGAAGACATCATGATCAACTATACGCCGTTCGGTCACTCCGACTGGCAGACCATCGTCGCCGACATCAAGAAGTTCGGCTCGGCGGGCAAGAAGACGGCGGTTGTCTCCACCATCAACGGTGACGCCAACGTGCCGTTCTACAAGGAGCTCGCCAATCAGGGCGTGAAGGCGACGGACATTCCGGTCGTTGCGTTCTCGGTGGGTGAGGAAGAGCTCGCCGGCGTCGATACCAAGAACCTCGTCGGCCACCTCGCAGCCTGGAACTACTTCCAGTCGGTCAAGGACAAGGCGAACGAAGAGTTCATCGCCAAGTGGAAGGCCTTCACGAAGAATCCGAAGCGCGTCACCAACGATCCGATGGAAGCGCACGTCGTCGGCTTCAACATGTGGGTGAAAGCGGTCGAGAAGGCCGGCACGATCAATCCAGACAAGGTGATCGACGCGCTGCCGGGCATCGAGGCTGCCAATCTCACGGGCGGCGTCTCGAAGATGCTGCCCAACCATCACATCACCAAGCCGGTGATGATCGGCGAGATCCGCGCCGACGGTCAGTTCGACGTGGTCTGGAAGACCAAGGACCTCGTTCCGGGTGATGCCTGGTCCGACCATCTCGACGGCTCGAAGGACCTCGAAGCTGACTGGGTCGGCAAGAAGTGTGGCAACTTCAACGTGAAGACGAACACGTGCGGTGGCTCGACGGTGAAGGCCAACTGAGCTTCGGCGTTGCTACGGTGTCAGACCCCTAGGTTTGACAGCTCTCACTCAACGGGCGGCGCTCCGAGCGCCGCCCACACCCTGAAAACCGGCTGTCAAACGTGTCTGGGGAGGCGCGAATGCTAAGCCAAAGTCTGGCGCGAGGCCGTCACGCTCTCAGCGCTCTTGTTGCGCTGCTGATCCTCGCCTGCGCGACACCCGCGCTGGCCACGGACCTCGGCGCGCCCCTTGCCCGCTTCGCGGAGGACAGCTTCGGCGAGACCCAGAAAGCGGTCGAGGAGATCGCCGCATCCGGCTCGCCGCAGGCTGCACCCATTCTCGAGGCGCTCGCCGATCGCCGACTGCTGCTCGATACCGCTTCCAAGGCCGTGTTCATCAAGGACGCAGCCGGCAAGCTCCTCGACGCCGCCACCGGCAAGCCCGCCGCGTCCGCGCCCGCCGATGCCCAGCCAGTGCGTATCAACAATCGCCTGCGCGGCGTCATTGAAGCGGCGCTCGGTTCGCTCACTCTGCAGAGCCCCGATCCCAGGAAGCGGCTCCAGGCCGCCGATGCCGCCTTCAAGGCGCGCGATGGCAAGGCGCTTGCCGCCATCGAAACCGCACTTGCCAACGAGAGGGACGCGAGCGTCCGAAGCGCCTTCGAGCGTGCCCGGGCCGCAATCCACATCGCCGATCCCAGTACGGCTGAGAAGGACCGCCTCGCCGCCGTCAAGGCGCTCGCCGGCTGGAGCGACCAGGACACGCTGACGCTGCTCCGCGCCGCTCTCCAGGGCAGCAAGGATGTGAATACGCAGAATGCAATCGATGCCGTCATCACCCGCATCGAGCAGCGCCAGCAATCGCTCGCGGTGGCGCAGAACGTCTGGTACGGCCTCTCCCTCGGCTCGGTGCTGCTGCTGGCCGCCATCGGCCTTGCGATCACGTTCGGCGTGATGGGCGTCATCAACATGGCCCACGGCGAGATGGTGATGCTCGGCGCCTACACGACCTTTGTCGTGCAGGAGGCGTTCCGCTCATTCGCGCCCGCGTGGTTCGACTGGTCGCTGCCGGTCGCCATTCCGCTGGCGTTTCTGGTTGCGGCCCTGGTCGGCATCGCGATCGAGCGTGGGATCATCCGCTTCCTCTATGGCCGTCCGCTCGAGACGCTGCTCGCGACGTGGGGCGTGAGCCTGATCCTGCAGCAGGCCGTGCGCACCGCGTTCGGTCCGACCAACCGCGAGGTCGGCAATCCCAGCTATATGTCCGGCGCCTTCGACTTTCACGGACTGTCGATCACCTACGGCCGACTGTGGATCATCGTGTTCACACTACTGGTGTTCGCTGGCTTGCTGCTGCTGCTCAAGGCAACGCCGCTCGGTCTGCAAATGCGTGCGGTGACCCAGAACCGGCGCATGGCGTCCTCGATGGGCATTCGCTCGGGCCGCATCGATGCGCTGACCTTCGCGCTCGGCTCGGGCATTGCCGGCATCGCCGGTGTGGCGCTGTCGCAGATCGACAACGTGTCTCCGAATCTCGGCCAGTCCTACATCGTCGACAGCTTCATGGTCGTCGTGTTCGGCGGCGTCGGCAATCTCTGGGGCACGTTCGTCTCCGCGTTCTTCCTCGGCATCGCCAACAAGTTCCTCGAGCCGTTCGCCGGCGCCGTGTTGGGCAAGATCCTGATCCTCATCCTCCTCATCATGTTCATCCAGAAGCGTCCGCGGGGCCTCTTCGCCCTCAAGGGCCGGGCAGTCGAAGCATGATCACCAAGCTTGTTGTCGAAAGCCTGGATCGGCGGGGAAAGATCTTCCTTGGCGTCCTGCTGCTTGCCGCGCTGCTGGTGCCGGTGCTCAATATGGCACTGGCGCCCTCGCATTCTTTGCACGTGCCGAGCTACGTGGTGGCGCTGCTCGGCAAGTACATCTGCTACGCCATACTTGCGTTGGCGCTCGACCTCGTCTGGGGGTACTGCGGCATCCTCTCGCTTGGCCACGGCGCCTTCTTCGCGCTCGGCGGCTACGCCATGGGCATGTACCTGATGCGCCAGATCGGCACGCGCGGCGTCTATGCGCATCCCGTGCTCCCCGACTTCATGGTGTTCCTGAACTGGAAGGAGCTGCCCTGGTACTGGTGGGGCTTCCAGTCGTTCCCCTTCGCGATGGCGATGGTGGTTCTGGTGCCAGGCCTGCTCGCCTTCCTGTTCGGCTGGTTCGCCTTCCGCTCGCGCGTGACCGGCGTCTATCTCTCGATCATCAC
>CAZCQH010000097.1:0-13115 GCA_964500805.1 uncultured Hyphomicrobiaceae bacterium | reverse complement strand
GACGTCCTGCCGGCCCGCCGCATCGGCGGTGGCGACCAGGCAGAGCGGCGACAGCGCGATGAACCTCGCCATGTGACGGTCGACGCGGCCGATGTCCTTCAGCGCCGCGCCCTTGCCGACGGGCGCGTAGGACTCGACGAGGGCGCGCGCGCCGGCATCGTCGAGCAGGTCGGGAGCGGCGGGGGTATCGGCGGGGGCAGCGGCGGGATCGGCGGCGGAATCGGGCATGAAACGGCCTTTCTGACGGCAGAACCTGGCACGGCGGAACGGCGTCGGCCTGCAACTCCCCGCGAACGCTCCGCGTTCTGGAGGACACACAGCCCGAGGAGAGAACCATGACCTACACGCCCCCGCCCGGCACCCCCGACCCTAGCGGCTACGACAAGTACGGCAACGCGCGATTCGACCCGCCCCCACCCGACGGCCGCGGCCCCTGGGTGCTGCTCGGCCTGCTGGCGCTGATCGGCCTGATCGGCGGCCTGCTCTATTTCGGCGGCGACCGCACCGGCACCGACGAGGTCGCCCGCGCGCCGGCCGACCGGCCGGGCGTTACCGACACGGTGCGCACGCCGGCCCCGAACGCGCCGGCCCTGCCGGGCGCCGGCACCACCGAGCGCGCGCCGGGCGGCATCAACCCGGCCCCGGCCGAGCCGACGACGCCCGCCGCACCGGCGCGGGAGTAAGGGCAAAGGCCCCTCCCTCAGCGCAGGATCGTCCCCCTCCCCCAGCCTCTCCCCCTGACGGGGGAGAGGAACATGAGGGGGAGCGGCGGGGAGAGGGGGCAGGCTACGCATCCTCCACCACCTGCAGATCGGGGCGGGCGTCGAGGAAGAGCATGACGACCTCGCTCATGCCCTGGAGCGGGGTGAAGGTGACGTAGACCAGGCCGGCGGTGGTCATGGTGCGCACGGTGCACTCGGTGTAGACGGCGAGCGAGGGCTCCTCGTCGAGCCAGATCACGTCCTGCTCGGTGCCCTCGAAGGCGGTGCGGCCCTGCTCGTAGGACTTGAACTGCAGCAGCGAGGTGCCGCCGCCGGCATGGCGCACGCTCACCGTATCGGCGAAATCGGCGATGCCGTGCCGCCAGCTCACCCGCTCGATGAGATGGCCGGGGATCAGGCCCGAGCCGTCGACCGTCTTGCGGCCGCCGCGCATCGTCGGGCGGCCGAGCAGCTTGGCCTGCACGATGTCGCGGGTGGTGATCGAGGTCCGGCCGGCCACCCAGGCGCGGATCGGCCGGTCGAAGCGGCGGCCTTCCCACCAGTGCGGATAAAGACCGGTGAGATGCAGGGTGGTCTCGTAGCCGCCGATGCCCTCGGTCTTGCCGATGCGGTTGGCGGCCAGCATCAGCCGCTCGCGGACCGTGCGGCCGAGGCGGAAGAACGCGAGATGCTTGACGTAGAGCTCGCGCCGCAACGGGCCTGAATCGGGATAGAACGACGCGAGCCTGCCGCCACCGATGCCGGCGACCTCGCCTTTGCCTGCGATCGATTCGAGCCGGTCGAGGTCGGCCGGCAGCAGGGCCTGCAGGGCCTGGGTAAGCCTGTCGTTCATTGCCGAATCGCGCCTTGATCGAGCAATGTCGTTTCAAGATAACGGTGGTTTACGGTGACGCCCGACGATGGCGCGCCTGATCCGGCAAGCGCCAGCAGGCAGATCCATCGGGGCGGCATCGCGAACATGCGAGGGACGATAGCGCAGGTCGCGTGTCGCCCCGGCATCTGGTTCACCGCCCGCGATTCCTGCCTTGATTCTTCACGACAATTCCGGGGGCGGTGAACCAAATTCGATTTCATGTTCGCGCCGGCCCATGTTCGCGCCCTCGAAACTCAATGGAGGTTCCATGTCGAGGGATGCAGCAGGCCGCTTCGGCCTCAACAACACGTTCGCGACGGGTCGCCCCAGGGGCGGCCGCAATCTCGAAACGCACTGGAAGCGCCAGCTTCACGGCGAGCACGGCGAGGCGGCGATGAGGAAGATCGTCGAGCACATGGAGAGCGACGACAAGCGCATCAGCCAACGCGCCAGCGAGTTCGTCATCAACAGCGGACCCCGGGACGCCGAGGAGCCGGTCTGGCTGGAGCTGCCCGAGATCCATGCCATGGACGATGCGCGCAAGGCGTTGAACGTGGTCAGCCAGGCGATGGCCAACGGCATCGTCTCGCCGCGCAAGGCGAGGGACATGATGGCGACCGTCGAGGCGCAGTGGCGCGTGCTGCTGGCCTGCGACATCGAGATCAAGGTGGACGAACTGCAGGAGCTCGCGGCCGAGTTCGCCCGGCTCAAGCAGGCGATCGGGGAGGCGAGGACGGAATGATCCGCGCGTTGCACCGCAAGGTGCGGCGGCTGGCAAAGGCCTGCATGGCCGACCGGCCGGCGCACGAGATCCAGGCCTTCATGCTGCACGGCCTTGCGGCGACGGCCGACGCGCGGGGCCGCGAGGTCGTCCGGGAAAGGCTTCGACGGCTGCGCGCCGAGCGGTCGCCGCGGGCGGTTGTCGTGACGCCATCGGCGAGGGAGCCGGCTTCGGAGGCGGCACCCGCCGCGCCGGCCGATCGCATCGGCAGCGACGGCGCCAGCGAACCGCCTTTTCCGCCCGGATACGACGCGTCAGGCACGGCTGTCGCGGACGGGCCCCGGCGCGCCGCCGACGCGGCCGAAGCGCCGGCGCGCCGGCCGCGCGAGCCGCCGCTGATGATTCCCAACCTGGCGGATCCGAAAATGCACTGGGAGTTCGTGCTCAGCCGGCCGCCGCCCGGACCGCCGCCGCTGCCCCCGCCGCCCTATCGCGATCCGGTGGACGATCCGATGGGGCTGTATGGCGAGCCGACGGAGTGGAGGTCGCCAATTGAATGAGATGAAGGAAGGCACGATCTCTCGGCTTCTCACGCACCAAGGCCTACGAGCTGCGCAAGCAGGCGACCGACATGGGATTGCTGGCCGCCATGCTCCACAGGAGTGAATCATGAGCACTGATCGAGCGAACCCGACCGACGAAGACACGAAGTTGCTGAAGGCCTTCATGCGCAAGGCGCATCGGGAGGAGCTGCGCTGCTACGTCGAACGCGGGCGCATCTTCCAGCACTCCTCCGAACGGCAGCTCAAGGACGGCTTCGTGCGCGCCATGAAGGCCGTGCGCCTCCATGGCTATGCCAACCTGCGCCAGACCCTGACCGACCTGGGATCGGAGCTCGAGCTGCGCGGGCTGGAGCCGCCCTACGACGAGCTGCGGCCGCATCTCGACGTCATGCTCATCCGCACGCTCGCCGAGGGCCAGGACCGCGAGGCCGCCGAGCGGCAACGCCAGGCGATTGCGGCGTTCAAGCGCGAGTTCAAGGCGGGCATGAACTGGCGGCCGCGCGGCTTTCCTGCTCGGCAGACGGGAGAGGAAGATTGCTTCAGCGCGTCGCCCGGCGCGCCAACTCGGACATCCATGCGCGCGTACCGAACACGCCTCTCAAAAGGCCGGGCACGGTGAAATCGGCGTCCAATGTCTCCCAGTGGAGCCCGTAGCCGGTACCCAGGATTTCGACCTCTGCCAGTTCGGCATCGGTCGCCTTGGCGAGGCCCTGAAGCGCACGTGCCGGGAAGAAGAACGTGCAGCCGTTGGTGAGGTCGACGACGACCCGGCCGGTGCGCTTGTTGTAGCGCGCCCGCTTGGCACGCGGCTCGGTCAGCGCCAGACGCCGGCCGCGCGCCGTGGCGCGGTCGATGTTCCTGTCGATCCAATCCTTCGGTCTTCGGGTCATTGGTGAACCTGATTAGTCCAACGCGCGGGGCGTTACCAGCCGGCCGGCTTGACGACGGGCGGGCCGTGAGCGCGCGCGATCTGCGTCGGGAACTGCGCGGCGGCCAGGTCTCTGCGGTGCATCTGACGGACGAACGACGCGGCACTGGCCAGGCCTTTGTCAGGCCGCCGGCCGTCGAGCCAGACCAGCCCGACAAGCTTGCCGACGCCGTCGCGGACCATGCGGAGTGGTTCGATCAGGTCGGTGTCCTGTGACAGCACCAACGCCATATCGAAATGGTTTGACCAGGCGTCATTGACGAGATGGACGGCGAGGTTGACGTCCGATCCCTTCTCCTCGGTGTCGAGGATTTCGACGAAGCGCGTGGGCACCGCGGCCAGCGGGCGCCACTTGGTCTTGGTCAGGAAGCTTCCGAAATGAAACGCGACATTCGGCAAGGTGCCGAGGGCGTTGAAATAGATTTGCTGCTGGTGTGGGGCGTCGAGATTGCCAGCGCGCGCCTTCACGCGTGCCGTGAAATAGCGGATCGTGGCGATCGTATCGCCGGGCCGAACAAGATGCTCTGCAAGCGAGCGGAGATTTAGCCAACGGTACGGAGTGCCTTTGAGGGCACGATAGTAGAGATTGAACCCGTCGACGTAGACATAGACCCTCATGGGCCACCTGAGAGCCCACTCACAGCAAAGGCCGCAGAGGGAGCGACCCTCATACGGCCTTTGAGCCGACAGCACGCTGGCGGCGGGTAGAACGATAATATAGGTGCTTCGGGCGATTTCATCAAGGGCTTCCTGCGGCGCCACATCCCGGCGAGCACCAGTTGGAGCCAAATCTACTGCCGCCCCATAAGGTTGCAACTCACCCACGGTTGCAACCTATTGGTCGGCTATTGAAAACCCTGACATCGGGCGTACCCTTGCCGCCATGAGCAAGGACAACCTGCCGGACGAGGACGTGCCGCCGGTCACCGAGGCCCAGAGGCGGGAGCTGCGAGCGCGTCTCGCGCATCACCGCGCTCATCCCGACGAAGCCGGCGCCACGTTGGAGGAGATCCGCCGCAAGCTCCTGGCTCCAGGCAGCAACAAGCGGCCAGCATGAAGCTTGCCTACCACGCCGAGACCAACTCGCTCTATATCGAGCTCAAGGAAACGCCCGGGACGGAAGCGCGGGAAGTGGCGCCCGGGCTGGTGGTCGACCTCGACGAAAAGGGCGATGTCGTGGGCTTCGACATCGACGGCGCCTCGCGCCGCTTCGACCTTTCCAGGCTGGAGTCGGTCGGTCTGCCTCTGCAGACGACCTGACCCCTCCGTCGGCGCAAGACGCCGACACCTCCCCAGCAGACTGGGGAGGAAAGCTTTATCCCTGCGCCATCCGATCGATGAACCCCACCACCTGCTCCAGCCGGCCGTCGGCCGCGAGGGTGGCGAAATCGCCCGCCCGCGGCGGGCGCCATGAGCATTTGCGAAGGACCTGAGCGAAAATGTCCCTCGCAGATGCTCCCTTCGACTTCGCTCAGGGCAGGCGGGATGACAGCCGAGGGCTGTCACATGGCATCGATGCCGGCGTGGCCGTCGCTCGCCATCACCGGATCGCGATAGCGGTCCTTCGACTTCGCTCAGGACAGGCCGCTGTCGGCCCACACGCGCCCGACCCCGATCCGGCGCCGCGCCGCGTCGGTCTCGTTCCAGGTTTCGATGTAGGCGGCGATGGTTTCTTCGACGGTGGCGACGGGCGCGCTCGCGACTGTTTCGGGCGCGCAGGTGGCGGTGGCGGCAGCGCCTTCGGCGGCGCTTAGACCAGGTGCGGATTGCGACATGGCTTCCTCCTCAAGCCAGTGACGATGCGCGGGAGGTAAGCGCGGAACGGGGCGGGCGGCGATTGCCTGGAAGGTAATGAGGGGTGCAGTTAATACTGATCGGACTGGCCAGCCTGAGCCTGTAAGGATTGAGGATTTCCAATCCGGATCTCGGCAACGGACCAACGACCTTTGTTCCTATCGCAAGGAATGTGCGGTTCGACATCGGCAAATCGGCGTTCAAAGAGAACGCCGGTATTCATATCCCAAATGTGAAAATGATAGGCGGCACCCATCTTCTTGCACACTTCCCATTCGTTTCGCGTAACGTAGTAGCGAGGTGGTGACGCAATCGTCGACTTCACTTCGAGGACACGGTTAGTGGGCCCATCGGGACCCTGGTCGAACGAGAGGATGTCGTAGCCGAGCTTGTTGTCGTCGACGGAGGCCCATTTCGGCGTGGCGTTGATCCCGAGCTTGGCTAGCCGCTTGATCTCATAGTCTAGCGTCATCTTCTCGGCAGCACGGCCTTGGTCCATCTTGATGCCGTCGCCGACCAGCCGTGCTGTTGCCGCCGTCTTGTCCCACCACGAAACCGTCTCTTCGGACGGCGGATCGTCCATCAAGCCAGACGCGGCAAAGCACTGCTGCTCGTCGAGTGACAGCTTTTGAACAAGCTTCCGACCATAGGCAAGCGTTCGCGCCCAGTTCGGGCGATGCCGACGAATGCAGACCTCGATGCAGTCTCGATAAAACGCAAATGGATCGTCAAGTTGAGAAGATGGCACCAAGATGCTGTCGAGATGAATTGCCGCTTCGAAGTCGTAGCTTCCGCCTTCGCTCTCGACGGATTGGATAATCTCGATGATCTCGTGAACCGTTTTCGTAGCGTAGATAAGCCGCCGCAAGCGGAGTTGCCTAGCACCTTCAAACGCACTCATCGAAAAAGTGCGCACGAACTCAACCATTGAGCTCGTCCTCATTTTCGATTGCGCGACCTTCCAGTTCTTCAATGAGATCCATCAGATCTTCAAGCTGGACGTCGTAATCGACGGGATCGTCAGCGCTTTCTTCGTCGAGGGCGAGTTCGTGCAAGTCATCGTCGTCAAGCAGCTGCTGCAGGGAGCGAATTTTCGTTGCAAGTCGTCGGCTCACCGAAAAATCGACGCTGCCGAGTCCGACAGGCGCCTTCGTCTGATAGATGTGAACATTGGTCTCGGTGCCAGGTGCCAGGCCAAGCCGATGAATGCGATCGATAGATTGCAAATAGTGCGTGGCAACGTAGCTACGATCGACGTAGAGAGCATCGTGGCAAACGGTATGGAGGCTGATGCCCTCACCGGCAGCAGCTGGATTGGCAATGACTGCCATACAGGCGCGATCGCGGTGGAAGCGCGCGAGACGCCCTTCTCGCGTGCCGAGGTCAGACTCGTCACCGCTCGGCACGGCGCCGTACAGAGTGACGGGATTGATGTCGGCGAGCATGCGCTCGAGTTCAAGCAACGTATCCGTAAAGATGGTCCAGATAACGACCTTGCGGCCCTCGCGTGCGAGAGCACGCGCATGATCCTCTACGGCACGCATCTTCAACGAAGGCCCTTCGAGAAGAACCTGATCTACGATGCCTGAATCCAAGCCCGCGACAGATTCAGTGATGCCCTGCAAAGCCAGTACTGGATTGGTCGACAGTTGAAGAAGGCGCATTACGGATCGGCGCGCACGCAGAACATCCAAGTCACCGAAGTTCCTGCCGGCGAGAGTATCCTTTAACTGGCGTAGCGCTTCGCTGCGGACAATGCCGTAGAGGGCCATGTGGCCATCAGCCATTGGAACCCGATGAAAATGCCGCTTGGCGGGAGGAATGCCGAGTTGGCTTTTTGTAGTTCGGACATAGAGTTGGCCTAAGACATCACGAGGCGAGCCGCCGCGCTGGATCTGAAGATCGAGGCCTTGCCCAGGCCACAGGAATCCCAGCTGGGCGGCAAGGTCGTTAGTACCCTGCGGCATCGGTGTTCCTGTGAGGATGTCGCGCCGAGCCGGCAATGAGGCGATGTTGAGAAGGAACGCTCCGCGCTGCGACGCAAGACCAGCCTTCATACGGTGGGCTTCGTCCAGAAGAAGGTGGACAGGCTGCCGGGCAAAATAGCCTGCTAGCATGTTCGATTGCCTGATCATCAAGTCATAGCTCATCACGAAGCGCGTCGCTCCGCTCCGGAGCATTCGATCATTCGTATCCGGCTGACCATCTAGAATGGTGAATGGTTCTCGCTCGGCTGCGCCAGCATCCTCGGCCATGCACTCGCGAATGATCGTTCGCCACGCAGGAAAGGCGGACCGTGGACACACAACAAAGAAGTGGTGTCCCGGCTGACGGACAAGCAGATGCAAGGCGAAAGCAACGGTCGTCTTGCCAGCTCCGGGAACAGAAAAATTGGCGCCGTGTGGTAACGACACGAGATGGCAGAGATCCCGTAACTGAAAGGTCGTAAGTTGACGTTTGGTTAAGCCACTCCCCTCAAGCCGCTGCTGAACCTCTTCCGGTGTTAAGGTCAGGGTGAGAGTATTGCGCGCGGTGCGCGCCGTCCTGACCTCGTCGGAGAATTGGCGGATGCGCTGCAATGCTTCGCCGTCCGGAGCAAAGCGAAAATTGAGGGTGCGTTGCTGCGCGGCGCTGCCGAACTCCCGTAAGAGACCGAGAAAATCGGTCCACGGCAGCTGAAGACGAGTTTCGTCTGCTAAAGCATCGATCCCGTCGATGAGAATCCGACCACGGATACGCTCCCAGGCCGTACTCTCGCCACCTTGGCCTCTCGTAAGAACCGCTGTCAGCCGCGTAGGATCATAGTCAACGGCGATCTGAAGCGGCGCGTCGGTCATGCGTTCGTCGTTCTGGACTTGCCTTGCTTACGAGCCGCAATCAGCTCCGCTATCTTGGCCTGTAGGTCCGCGGTGCGTTTAGAGATCTGCTCCAATTGGCGCTGAATGGACTCATAAGTACCGCTTTCCGCGCGGTTCAGGTCCACTTCTGCCAGGCGTGCATTCGCCTGTCCGATAGCCTTGAGCGCGGCATTGCCAGTCCGCTTGTCACGCTCGCTTTCAATGACGTTCCGGCAGATGCCAATAAGCTGCTCCACCGCCTCATCGCGCTCGGCAGGATTCTTGAGTAGGTCGACGACCGGCTTGTACGACACTGCGGTATCGGGCACGTCGATGTCGACAGCGAAATCGCCATCGGTGTCGTTGGCCTTTTCATCGACGGCAACACCGAGATCTGTCGAAAGCTGATCGAGAACATCCACAGCCGATTTGCCAATCGCGATGTTAAAGGCATAGAGGCGTTCGTTTAGGCGGCTCTTATTGTCATGCAGCGTCCACCCGATTACGCGGCTTGCCTCCGTAAGATCCGCGTCCTTGTCCTTCAGTAGGTCCGGAAGATCCTTGAAGAACTGCTCCGAGTCCTTGACGCGCGCATATTCACCCGGTGCCTTGGCCCAGTCCATTAGATAAAGCTCGGCCTCGTTCAGAGCGATCAGCGAATTGTTGATCTCGCCGGGCTTGCGGTTGAGGCGAATGGCGATGTCCTTACGTTTACGGCCAATACTTTCGAGCTTTCGTATGAGCTGTGCGTCGCCTATCCAATCGTAGTCTAGTTTAGTCTCCCGCCGGCCCTGAAGTCCGGCCTCGATATCGACGATGTCAGCCGCGGTCGTGTCGGGAGGCAACACCATACAATTGATGAAGTTGAAGTCATCAAAGGTGGCAGGCTCTTCGGCTAGTAATTCGCGCATTGCAGCGAGCCGTCGGTTCCCGTTTACGACAACGCCGCGTTGAGTAATCAGCAACGAATCGCGCTGATGCTCTTTGCGAAGCACATCGACAATTGGAACGACTGTATCGCCTTCGCCCTTTGCCGCAAGCACCGCAAGGATGTCGTGCTGTACTTGTTGAACGCTAACGTTCTCCTGGCCAGTGCTGAAGAAGTTTCCGGGTTTCTTTTCGCGTGCAAGATAAGTCTGCTGTTCGGTGAACGTGCGCAGATTTTCCATTCTGTACACGAGGACGTCCTGAGGTACGCGGACACGCTTCAGGCTCGTCTTCTCATTCCGGAAATCCCAGAAGGGCTCGGTGTCGGACGTTGCGTCGACTGCCTTCTTGATGATCTCTTCGCGGATCGATGGCGGCTTTATCTGGACGGCAAATTTCATTGATCCTCTTCACTCAAACGCAACGAGGAGAATTGGCACGGTGATAATATGCCGAAACAACGATAGTTCATTCCGGATTCGATCCGCGTGGGCGATGTTGCTGCCGAGCTGCAGCGCACCAGCGCGGGTTGGCAGAGCCAACGCCGCCGCGCCGATCCGGTCAGTGGTCTTGAGATATTCGAGCTTCAGCAAATCGTAGGGCGCGCGACTCATGTTGCCTGTTTGCAGATGGACGGCCAGATCGTCCTTAACGGCAAACACAGAAAGATCGCTGTCAGGTGCAATCTTGACGTTGATCGCCCAGCCTTGTGTTTCGAATTCGGCTCTAACGTGTCGGCGGATTTCCGGCGTCACACCGGGTTGCAACGTTATGCCGGGCGCTTCGAAGACATCTGTAAGCCAGTCATCAAGCTCACGCCGCGCCCATTCAGCCTTTCCATTGTTGTGATCGTATACCCATGCAAGTTTCATTCGATCTCTCTAGGCGTAGGCTCGTATAAAGGCTTGTTCATTGGACGCGTACGTAGGACGCCGGCCAAAAGGTCCCGGATGCGGTCGTTCGCGGCATCGACATACCCTTCGACAGTGTCGCATCCATAGGCATTGCGACCATTCTTCAGCGCTGCGACCGCCGACGATCCTACGCCGAGGTAGGGATCGAGTACACTATCGCCTATGTTCGTAAGCGCGAGCACTAGGCGCTCAACTAAGCCCACGGGAAACTGGCAAGGGTGCGTCGTCTTCTCGACATGGTTCGATTTGACATTGGGAATCTCCCACACATCGGACGGGTTCTTGCCAAGAGGATTACCTGATATTTGCCCGCGCTTAGGTCCCTTGAAGTGCTTCTTCTCTGGGTACTTCGAAGGAACACGTACGGGATCGAGATTGAAAGTGTAGTCGTCCTGTTTGGTAAACCACAGAATGGTTTCGTGTCGGCCAGAAAAGCGCTTCTGGCAATGTAGTCCGTGGCCAAACGTCCACACGATCCGATTGCGCAGCTTTAGACCGTGATTACGAAACAACGGGTAGAGAAGGATATCGAGCGGAAAGACTTCTCCCTCGCTGACATGGTTTCCGACTTGCCAGCAAATGGATCCGCGCGGATGCAAGAGCCGCACCGCTTCGGCGATCGTGGCGGCTTGTTCTTCTAAGTAGATTTCTTGCGAACGTTTCGTTTCGTAGGTCTTGCCCAAATTGTAGGGCGGGGACGTCACGATCAGCTTCATCGACCGATCGGGAAGAGCTCGCATGAATTTTAGGTTATCAGCAGCTTCAATCTTCCAAGTGAGCCTAGGTGCGAAGGGGAGGATGTTACTCAACTCTTTTGGTTGCACGCTGGCCATGTATTTGTCTGCCTAGTTGTATTCGGCGAAGCGCCGACACGTTAGAGCAAGTCCCTCAAAAGATCTAGCTTCACGCATCGAGAATAGAGATTAACTATTAGAACATAATAGGAACTATCGTGCAAGTCGTTGAAAACTCCCAAGAAGGTCTCTCGACCGCATCGCGAGGCGTCCTACTTTCTGAACCGTGCGGGCTCTCGCGCTTGATTACAAGCGCTGCCGCCCGCCGACGACGCCCCAATCTCCTTTGCTCACTCCGTCTCCTTTATCTTGTCCTGGAGCATGCCCCGGATCGGGGCGTCGCTGGGCAACATCTCCAACAGCGTCTTCCAGCGCCGCGCCGCGGCTGGCTTGTCGCCCGCGGCGAGCGAGGCGGCGCCGAGATAGAAGAGCGCCAGCGCGTTGCGCGGCTCGGCGCGCTCCAGCCGCTCCAGCACGGCAACGGCTTCCTTCGAGGGCGCGGCGCCGGGCGGGATGCGGCGCACCAGCACCTCGGCCCAGTCGGCGAGGCCGCGCGCGTCGAGCGGCTGCAGGCCGTCGGCCTTCGCATAGGCCTCGGCCGCCCGCTCGGCCTCGCCCAGCACGCGGCGCGCCTGGGCGAGCCGCAGCCAGCCGGCGCGGTCGGTCGGGTTGTCGGCGAGCCGCGCGGCCAGCCCATCGACCATGCCGCGAATCGCCTGCTGGCGCTGCTCCTCGGTCAGGCTCTGCATCGCCTCGACCTGGTCGCGGGTCGGGCCCGGTGCCGGCGGCACCGGAGGCCTGCGGTCGGGTCTGATCCGCAGCGGGTCGAGGTCGGCGGCGCGGGCGACGCGCTCGATCTCGGCGCGCAGCATCGGCAGGTAGGGCGCGTCGTCGGGCGCGCTCGCCTCGAGATCGAGCCAGCGCCGGAGCGCGGCGGCCGAATCGCCGCTCTGCGCCTCGTGGCGGCCGAGATAGTAGGCGGCGCGCGGATCGGCCGGCGCGAGCTGGAGCGCGCGGCGGAAGGCGGCGAGCGCGTGCGGCGTCACCGTGCCGTCGGCCTCGAGGGTCAGCGCCTCGCCGAGCGCGGAATGGGCCTCGGCGTCGTCGGGCCTCTCGGCGACGCGCCGGCGCAGGTGGTCGAGATCGAGCACCGGCGCCCCGGGCTGGGCCACCACGGGCGCGCGCGGCGGGTCGAAGCCGGGGGCGCCGAGCTGGAGGTAGAGGCCGAGCGCGAACAGGGGGATGAGGAGGGAGAGGGCCGGGGGAAGGAGGCGGTGGAGGAAAGACCCCTCGGACGACCTCGGGGCAGGGGCGTCGGCGGCGGCCAGCAGGCGGCGCTCGATCTCGAGGCGGGCGGCGGCGGCCTCGCTCTCGGGCAGCAGGCCCAGGGCACGCTCGCGCTCGATCTCGGCGAGCTGGTCGCGGTGGATGGCGAGGCTTGCCCCGAGCGTCGTCGAAGGGTCCTGCTCCACGCGACGGCGCAGCAGCGGCACCAGCAGGGCGGCCACGGTCGCGGTGGTGAGCAGCGCGAGGAGGAATTCGAGCATGACAGCCTAGCTGTCACTGCGCTCGGGATGACACAACAGCGCGTCGAGGCGACGGCGCTCCTCCTCGCTGAGCGGCGGCGGGGCGGCCGGCCGGCGGCGGCGCGCGGCGAGGAGAAGGGCGGCGCCGGCGACCAGCAGCACCAGCGGGCCGCCCAGCCACAGCACCCAGGTGCCGGGGCGAAAGGGCGGCCGGAGCAGCACGTAGTCGCCGTAGCGCGCCACCATGAAATCGTAGACCGCGCGGTCGCTGTCGCCCGCCACCAGCCGCTCGCGCACGGCGCGGCGCATGGCGGCCGCGACCTCGGCGTTGGAATCGTCGATCGCCTGGTTCTGGCAGACGACGCAGCGCAGGTTGCGGCCGATGTCGCGGGCGCGCGATTCGAGGGCGGGATCGGCGAGCCGTTCGTGCGGCTCGAGGGCGGCGGCGGGCAGCGCGAAGAGACTCAGGACCAGGACGCACAGTGCCCAAAAGCGTCTGGTGTCATGCCGAGGCCGCAGGCCGAGGGACCTTTCCT
>CAZCQH010000096.1:0-13233 GCA_964500805.1 uncultured Hyphomicrobiaceae bacterium | reverse complement strand
TGCTCGACGAGCCGACCAACGACCTCGACGTCGACACGCTGCGCGCGCTCGAGGAAGGCCTCGCCGACTTCGCCGGCTGCGCCGTCATCATCTCCCACGATCGCTGGTTCCTCGACCGCATCGCCACCCACATGCTGGCCTTCGAGGGCGACAGCCACGTCGAGTGGTTCGAGGGCAACTTCCAGGACTACGAAGCCGACAAGAAGCGCCGCCTCGGCCACGACGCCGACCAGCCGCACCGCATCAAGTACAAGCCGCTGGTGCGGAAGTAGCGTCCGGCGTCCATCCGACGTCCATTTTGGCGTGGACGGCTCGGATGCCGGTGGCACAAGGGTTTGGGGCCATTCGTCCACGAGTCCACGCCCCGTCCACGGAGTCCGCGCAACTTTATTTCACGGGGCTACCGGAACGGCCATCCGCGCTGAACGAAGGCAGCATAGGCCGCCGCCATCGCTTCCGGCAGGAGCGGCGGGTCGCGGCGCCGGATCGAAAGCAGCCCGCCATCGACCCGTGGCATCGGCCGGAACGAAGCGGCCGCAATTCGCTGCGCGAGAGTCACCTCCCACCACGGCGCCCAGGCGGCGGAGAGGAGAGTGGTCGGCGGCTGCGTCGCGCGCTTCAGCGCCACCTCCCACTGCACGACCACGTCGGCGCGCTGGAGCGGCAGCGCCGGATCGTCGAGCAGCCGGCGCAGGATGTCGGTGGTGCGGCCGAACGGCAGCGAGCCCAGCACGCGGAACGGCTGGCGCGGCAGGTCGAACGCCAGGAAGTCGCGCTGCACGACCCGCGCGCCGCGCACCTGCTCGCGCAGGCGCCCCGCCCAGTGCGGATCGGGCTCGACCGCGATCAGCCGCACGCCGCGACGCACCAGGGCGCGCGTGAAGGCGCCCGCGCCAGCCCCGATTTCGAGGACGAGCTCGCCGGGGACTAGCCCCGCCTGATCGACGATCTGTTCGGCAGTCGCGGGATCAAGAAAGTTCTGGCCGAGCCGGCGCCGCCGCCAGTCCCGGTCTGTCCGCCGCCGGGCGGACACGGGAGAACACCATGGTAGTCATGGGCGCCACTGTAGATGATAGCGCGTGTGGCGCAACTCGCCGGTTCTGGCGAGTGCGCCCTTGGCGACGAGGTCCCGCAGGTCTCTCGTCGCCGTGGCCCGGGATGCGCCGGTGATGGCGATGTACTTCTCGGCGCTCATGCCGCCCTTGAAGCCGTCGATCCCTTCGCGGAACATCCGGCCGATCGCCTTCTCCTGACGCGCGTTCAACTGCCCGCGCATCCGCTCGTAGAACTTCGCCTTGGCAACGGAGAACTCCACTCGCTTGAGCGAATTGGCCTGCGCCTCGAGAATCGTGTTGCCAAAATAGGACAGCCAGCCGGTGATCTCGTTGCTCTTGTTGGTGCGTTCGAGCGCGTCGTAGTAGTCCCTGCGCCGGCGCTCGATCGTCCATGACAGGGCGATAAGGGTCGGTTGGCCGAGGCCCTGCGCCAGCGCCTTCTCCGCGAGCGCGCGGGCGATGCGGCCGTTACCGTCCTCGAAGGGATGGATGGAGACGAAATGAAGATGAGCGATGCCGGCGCGCGTCAGCGACGCCAGCGGTCGCCGACCGTCGGGGCCGGTGTCGTTGAACCATTGCACGAACGCCTCCATCTCGCGGGCGACACGCTTCGACGGCGGTGCCTCGAAATGAACCTCCCGCTCATGATCGGGGCCCGAGACCACCTGCATCGGCTCGGAGTGCGTGCGGTATCGTCCGACGCCGCCCTGCGTGCGGTGCGCCGCCATCAGCATGCCGTGCCAACGGAACAGGACCTCGTCCGTGAGCGGCTCGGCGAAGGTTCGGTAGAGATCGACCATCATTTCGGAAATGCCGCGCTCCGCCGCGGGCACGCGCGGCCACGCGGGCCCCAGGCCGAACTGGTGCAGCAGCGACGACTGAACGCTCTTGCGGTCCAGAATCTCGCCTTCGATCTCGGAGGTCTTGACTGCCTCGTCGCCGATCAGCTCGATCCTGAGCGCGTCCCGCTCGTCGGCGCCGACATGCCTGAAGGCGCCGATGAACTCGCCCGAGCGGAGCAAAAAACGCTTCTCGAGCGGCTCCATCGCGGCGGCGGCATAGCGGAAGGCCGGCCAATCGGGGCGCTGCCAGTTCCAAGGCATGAGCTATAGGTAATCTTTCTATAACGCATAATCCAGTCAAATGTGATCTATAGAGACCGAGCCTATGGCTCACGGGCAACGAAGACGAGCATAGTGATCGATGAAGGAGCCGGCCCATGAGCGACGCGGCAGACACCGCCAATGTCATCGTCCGTCCGCCGCTCGTCTGGGGGCTTGCCGTCCTCGTCGGCCTCGCGCTCGACTGGCCGCTGCCCCTGCCCTTCATGCCAGCAGCGCTGCCGGCGGGCTGGCTCGGCGGCGCGGTGTTTGCGTTGGCCTTCGCGCTCGCGGTGTGGGCGATCGCCACCATCATCCGCGCCGGCTCGAACGTGCCGACCAACCGGCCGACCACGACCATCGTGATCGCCGGTCCTTACCGCTTCACGCGCAACCCGATCTACGTCGGCATGATGGTGGGCCAGCTCGGACTCGCCATCGCCTTCGACAGCCTGTGGCTCTTGGTGACGCTGGTGCCCTTCGCCCTCGTGCTGCGCTACGGCGTGGTGGCGCGCGAGGAGGCCTATCTGGAGCGCAAGTTCGGCGACGACTACCGCGGCTTTCGTTCCCGCGTGCGGCGGTGGGTGTAGCGCCGGACGACAGCCGCTAAAACGAAGAACCCATTCGGGTCAGTGCTTCCGTGCAAACGCTCTGATGTCCTTCGCCATCTTCTGGACGACGTTCGCAAACAGTTCAGAATCTTGAAGCGTTTCCGCGAGTTGCCCTTCCCAATCCGGGTGCGCATGTGCCCATCCCTGGAACGCCGAGACATCCAAGTTGAGCTTTCGGAAGAAATACTGATTCGAGATTTTCGCCGGAACCCAACGCGCCACGAAACGTGCATTGCCCGGGTTCATGTTGGCGAACATCACGAATGCCTTTGAAAAGGCCACCAAATTGCCTTCTGCCGCAAGTTCACTAAGAAGATCCAGAGTTGCGCCTGACGGCGTTACGTACTCAGCTGAACCTTGCTTCGCGATCGCTTTAGCGGCTCTCGCAAGCGCCTCACTTTCCATAGTCGCCATCTCCTGTTTTAGATCAGCAGCCTTCTTCGCTCGTGCCTTGTCGAGTAGTCGCGCCGCAAGCTCACGCACGAGCTTTGCATCTTCCGGCGAAGACACCCACACGCGGATTTCCTTCCACCCTCGCGCTTTCCACGCCGCGCGCTGTCGGCGAACACGCTCTGATGCGTCCATCTTCAATCCTCAATAACACCCCTACTGTTACAGCAGGGGTGTTATTGCGTCAACATCAACAGGCGGGCGTCCCACTACAATTGGTTGTCGGCCACGCGTGGCGACCCACTGAACCTATTCATAGAGACGCGGCTGAAATCCCAAGAATGCTTCCTTAATTTTGGAAACTCCGCCCAGCTGATCCACCGCGTCGGAAACGGTGTGATACTTGAGCTCCAGCAGGTTGCTCAGCCTGTCCTGATCCAGTTGACCTACGCCCTGCTTGACGTACTGCGCCAAGACGAAGGCGAGAAACGCCTGAAGCTTGTCGTCATAGTCGGCCAGTATCGTTTCCTTGCGCACCTCGACCCGTTCCAGTCGCGTAATCGGCGCCAGGGCGAACGCAATGTAAGCCAGCACGTCGAACACATCGCTGTGCTCGGCATTGATCATGCGGCTGATCTCGGCAAGCTGCTCGCCTCCGAAGCCCTTCTCGGCCAATTCCTTCAACAACGTCTTGCGCGTGTCCGGCTTGCTCCATAGCTGGCGCAGCTCGTCTTCGTCCTTGAAGTGGTGGGGCAGCTCGCCAAACAACTTCTCGATCATCTGATTGGCCGAGATCGGCTTGCCATCCGGGCTCCAATAGCTCGTCGCCATCATGGACTGAATGGTGCGCTCTTTGCCGTCAGCGAGCCTGATTCGAATGGTCTTTGGACGATCCTTCGGCCCATCGTCCTCATCAACGTCGGGCGGCAAAGGAGGATCTGGCCCCTCAGGCTTCTCCGGTTTGGGTACCGGCTCCACCGGGTCGCCGTCCCATTCGGGATCGTTGAAGTGCTCATACGCCTTCACGAAGTCGTAGATCGTGAAATAGTCCTTGCCGTCGAACAGTCGCGTGCCGCGTCCGATGATCTGCTTGAACTCGATCATGGTGCCGATCGGCCGCATCAGAACGATGTTGCGCACATTGCGCGCGTCGACACCGGTCGAAAGCTTCTGCGATGTCGTCAGGATCGTGGGAATGCTCTTCTCGTTGTCCTGGAATGTCCGCAACCACTGGTCGCCGAGCGCGCCGTCCTCCGCCGTCACCCGAACGCAATAGTTCAGATCGGCGCTCTTCTTCATTTGGTTGATCAGGTCACGAACGAGCGCCGCATGAGGTTGGGTGGCACAGAACACCAGCGTCTTCTCACGTTGGTCGATCTGATCCATGAACAGTTTGACGCGATAGCGCTCCCGCTCCTCGATGACGATCGTGCGGTTGAACTGCGGCTCGCGGTAGCGCTTGCCCTCCTCGATTTCACCCTCGACCACCCTGTCGTCGGGCGTCCAGATGTAGTCGTCGAGGGTGGTGGCGATCTGCTTCACCTTGAATGGCGTCAGGAAGCCGTCGTTGATTCCGTCCTTCAGTGAATAGACGTACACCGGCTCGCCAAAATAGGCGTAGGTGTCGACATTGTCGCGCCGTTTGGGCGTCGCGGTAAGGCCGAGCTGTACCGCCGGCGAAAAGTATTCGAGAATGTCACGCCAGTTGCTTTCGTCGTTGGCGCCGCCGCGATGGCACTCGTCGATGACGATGAAATCGAAGAAGTCCTTCGGGTAGTCGCCAAAATAGGGCGCGGGCTGCCCGTGCGTGCCGGTGCCGCTCATGAAGGTCTGGAAGATGGTGAAGAACACGCTCGCATTCTTTGGCACGCGGCCCTTCTTGCGGATTTCATCCGGCTTGATGCGCGCCAGCGCATCCTCGGGAAAGGCCGAAAAGGCGTTGTAGGCCTGATCAGCCAGGATATTGCGGTCAGCGAGGAACAGGATGCGCGGCCGCCGCTCTGGCTTACGCGAGAGGTTCCAGCGACTTTGGAACAATGCCCAGGCGATCTGGAAAGCGATGGCGGTTTTGCCGGTGCCGGTGGCCAGGGTCAGCAGGATGCGTTGTTTGCCCGCAGCGATAGCCTCGAGCGCGTTCTCTATGGCGTTGTGCTGGTAGTAGCGCGTCTGCCACGTCCCGCCGCGCTCCTCGAAAGGCACGCCAGCGAAGCGATCACGCCACTCGTTCGGCTCCTTGAACACCTCGGCCCAAAGCTCGTCCGGCGTTGGATAGCGCTCGACGTAACCTTCCTTACCGGTCGACATGTCGATCCGGTAAATGCGCCGGCCGTTGGTAGAGAAGGCAAAGCGCGCCTGGAGCTTTTCTGCGTAGGCTTTCGCTTGGCCAACACCTTCGGTATCGCCCTTGTCTTCGGCCTTGGCCTCGATCACTGCGAGCTTATGGTTGCGATACGTGAGGATGTAGTCTGCGACCTCTGAGTTGGCACGGCGACCGGCGCCCTCGATACGCCCAGGGCAGATCATCTCTCGCCTTACTCGGCTATCCGCGACGACGCCCCACCCCGCTTCCTTCAGGAAGGGGTCAATTAGCTCGGCGCGCGTCTCAGCCTCGTTCATCACTGCTTCCGGTCAAGAACCCTCTTGCCGGTGCCCGTCGGCACGATGCCCTTCCGACGCATCCAACTAATAGCTTTCACGAATCGCTCACGCGAGATCTTCAGCTTTGCAGGATGCCAATTTTCGCGTGCCTCGCGGACTATCGTCTCGTCGGTCGGGTCTTTTCCTTCCATTATCAGATTGTTCCACGCCGAGTAGACCGTCGCGAATATTTCCGCTTGCTCCGTCTTCATCGGCACCATCTCATCGACAATGCCATCGATCAGACTAATGCGTTCACCCAAGCACTTGCGCGTCCTATTCACGATGCTGTCGAATTTGCTCTTCGGAACGAGCGAGTAACTTCCACTCTTCGTCTGTATCACCGAAAAAAAGCCCGCCTTTTCCGCTCTCGATTCCACTACCATCAAGTGTCGGTAGTCATTCGGACCGGCGGCATCCTTGATTGGCCTGCGACCTAACTCGATGCCAGCTCTCGCCTCGACTAGATGGGCAATCTTCTCGGCCTTCACGCGACCGAACGTGTTCTGCTGTCGATGGCCTTGGTGCTTCTGGAACGCGATTGCGATTATCCCTGCGTGCAGGTCGGTCGAGGAGATTCCGACAACGGACACAAGCGAGCGCTCTGGCTTTGGTGTTGGAGTAACGACACTTGCGGCAGTGCTTGGTCGCGTCAGACCACCCGCGAATGCCCTCTGAAGGATGGATTGCTTGAGTTCCTCGATCTGTGAAAGCCGTCTGAGGTAGACTGCCTCGAGCCTGCGGCTTTCCGCGGAAATCCCTTCGAACTGCTTGACTAATCGAATTTGCAATTCGCGGTTAGGGAAGGATATTGGCAAAGTTCTTAGATCTGCGATGTTGATTCCGATGTATGCTAAACCTTTCTGCACGTTCGCTAGCCAGTCTTGGCTCTGACGCGCCGCAATGAAGTATGCCAAGTAGGCAGGTTCAATAAGGCTCGGATCAACAGGCACCACGGCGACTTCGCGGGACACGTTCCACCCTTTCATATCGGGCGTCGCCACTGCGACACCGCCAAGTGTCCCACGGACATTGACCAAGACCTCACCACCTTGGAGGATAGTACGGTCATACTCGGCCGAAAGAGAGGGCGAGATACTCTTAATGCCATCTGTATCGATGAGAAGCCGGCGAACATTGCTAGTTCGAAGGCAAGGCACGCCACCTGGTATGCCCTTGCCCAGTTTGATCACTCCATAAGTTATGATCCGATCGCGGTCGCAAAGCTGCTCAAGCAGTCGCGCATGCCATGCACCACTTTTCTTTTCAAAGATCGAGTCGAGATAGCTGTCGAACAACTGGCGAGCGCTATTCAGATTCTTCTTGGCGTTGACGGTCGAGATCGCGAGCCCTCCAAAGACTTCGTCTAGAACAGAGACGATGCGTTGTTGTTCGGCGAGTGAAGGCAGATAGATGGGAAACTGCGCAATATCCCTCTGATAAAGATGAGGAGTCGTTGCTCCCATCAATCGAGATTTGACGATGCTCTGAAAGTATGGGCTCGACAGCGCATAGAAGAGGTACTTCGGAAGAATGCTTTCACTTGCGCGAACTAGGAGGAGCGACGAGTTGATGGTCGAAGGTCCTGGCAATTCGCCAACGATACCCACCTTCCCGATTCCTGCTCCGTCCTTGCAGATGAGCACGTCATTCAAGCGCAGCATGATTTCGGGACTCTCGTCGTATCGCTCTTGGCTTATATGAAATGCGTCGCGATAGTCGACATAGTCACCGTGGTTGAGTGAATGCACCGAAAGGAACATCGGGCCTTCCTTGGTGTATTCCTTCGCGGTCAGGCCTTTCCAACCAATGCGGCCCGAAAGCTGGGCGACGCTCCCCAGTTGAGTTACTTTCCAACCGGTCGGAAGGTCACTCCTGCCGTTCACAGCATCCCTCTGATGCCCGTCAGGATTTTCGCGCTCTCCGCATCCAATTCGACCATCTCAGCGATGATGTCCTGTGGGGTGCGGAGGATCACGTCATTGGCCTTGTTCGGATTTTTTACTGACAGGTCATACGTCAAAGGATTGATGTCCGTCGCGCCGACCGTCCACGAATTTTCACTGTCCGCAAACTTGGCCTGCAGCACGACGAAGTCCCTAAGATCATCGTCATTGAGCGGATTGGTCTTGCCGAGGTTGCGACCGGGTTCAAGCT
Organism: uncultured Hyphomicrobiaceae bacterium; assembly: GCA_964500805.1. Lineage (GTDB taxonomy): Bacteria > Pseudomonadota > Alphaproteobacteria > Rhizobiales > Hyphomicrobiaceae. Next base: position 5,283 of record CAZCQH010000096.1, on the reverse strand, counting down.
TGTAAAACCAGATATGCCGAGTGGGCGCTCCCTTCTCGAAGAAGAGTACTACGGTCTTCACGCCGGCGCCCTGAAACGTGCCGGCTGGCATGTCCAGTACAGTGTGCAGATTGCAATCCTCCAGCAATTCCTTGCGGAGGGCCACTGATGCATTGTCAGTGTTCGACAGAAATGTGTTCTTGATGACGATGGCAGCGCGACCACCGGCCTTTAGCGACTTGATGAAGTGTTGCAAAAATAGGAACGCTGTCTCACCGGTCTTTATTGGGAAGTTCTGCTGGACCTCTGGCCGTTCTTTGCCGCCAAATGGTGGATTGGCCAGCACCACGTTGAAGCGGTCTTCGTCCTGTATGTCACTGATGTTCTCGGCCAGTGTATTGGCATGAACAATGTTTGGCGCTTCGATGCCATGCAAGATCATGTTCATGATCCCGATCACATAAGCGAGGCTCTTCTTCTCCTTGCCGAAGAAGGTCTTGGTCTGGAGTGTATTGAGGTCCTTGGTCGAGAGCTTGGCGCGATCGCGCGTCAAATGGTCGAAAGCCTCACAGAGGAACCCTGCCGAACCACAGGCGCCGTCGTAGATGCGCTCGCTGATCTGCGGCTTGACCACCTGGATCATGGCGCGGATCAACGGCCGTGGCGTGTAGTACTCCCCGCCGTTGCGTCCGGCATTGCCCATATTGCGGAGCTTGGCTTCGTAGAGATGGGACAGCTCGTGCTTTTCCTGCTGTGAGCGGAAGCTCAGTTGATCGACTAGCTCCAGCGCGTCACGCAGCGAATAGCCGCTGCGGAACTTGTTCTCGATCTCGCTGAAGATCTCGCCAATCTTGTATTCAATGGTGTTCGGGCCTTCGGCGCGCGTCCGGAAGCCCTTGAGGTAGGGGAACAGCTTGTCGTCGACGAACCTGATGAGGTCGTCACCGGTCAGCGCCTTGTCGTGATCGAACGAGCCATCCTTTTTCTTTGGTGCTGCCCAGACCGACCAGCGGTGCGGCTTGTCGATGATGCGCGCGTAAGTCTTACCCGCGAGCTCGGCCTTCTGCTGGTTGGCCCGCTCCAGGTCGTCGAGATACTTCAGGAAGAGGATCCAGGACGTCTGCTCGGTGTAGTCGAGCTCTGTCGCGCAGCCGGCCTCTTTCCACAGAACATCGTCGATGTTCTTGAACGTTTGCTCGAACATGCTCCCCCACCGCGACTGTTCTTGACGCAATCTTAGCGAGAAACGGTACAGCCCGTCACGGTTCCTGGCGTCGCTGAGGCAATGTGCGTCGCCCCCTCACCCAGCCTCTCCCCTAGCGGGGGAGAGGAGGAAGAGAGAACAGCTACAAGGCTAAACTCACCCCACCTCCCGCGCCCTTCTGATGGCCGGAACGGGACGGACCTATGACGTCGGTTCATGGGTCGTGGCGGCTGGTCTTGCTGTAGTATCTACAGAGCGCAACACAGCAGGAGAAAGGCGATGGACGGCCTGGCGATCGACGCTTCGGCGAGAGCGACGGCGCAGCATTGGCTCGACGCGTTTTCAAGGGCGCTGGCGTCCAGCGACCGGGCACGCATCGCCGCGCTGTTCGCGGGCGAATGCCATTGGCGCGACATCCTCGCCTTCCACTGGGACCTGCACACGGTTTCCGGCGCCGCGGCGATTGCCGATCGGCTGGCGCCTGCGCTGACGGGGCGTGAACCGCGGTCGATCGAGCTCGCAGCGGGCCGCACGCCTCCGCGCGTGGTGATACGCGCCGGCACGAGGGCCATCGAGGCGATCTTCACCTTCGAGACCAAGGTCGGGCCCTGCACGGGCGTCGTCCGTCTGGTTTCGGAAGACGGCAAGCAGCGCGCCTGGACCCTGATGACGTCGCTCGCCGAGATCCGCGGCCACGAGGACCCGGCGAACGGCAAGCGCTGGCAGAACGTCGACTGGAAGCGGAACTTCGGCGGCGAGAACTGGGCGGATCGCCGGCGCAAGGCTCAGGCCTATGAGGACCGCGACCCCGCGGTGCTGGTGGTGGGGGCGGCGCAGGCCGGCCTGATGGCGGCGGCGCGGCTGTCGATGCTCGGCATCGACACGCTCGCGATCGATCGCGAGAAGCGGATCGGCGACTCCTGGCGGCGGCGCTACCACGCGCTCACCTTGCACAACGAGACGCGAGTCAATCACTTCCCCTACATGCCGTTCCCGCGCTCCTGGCCGGTCTTCATCCCCAAGGACATGCTGGGCAACTGGTTCGAGCTCTACGCCGAAGCGATGGAGCTGAACGTCTGGACGGGCACCGAGCTTCGCTCCGCCCGCTACGACGATGCCGCCGGGCGCTGGACCGTCGTCTTGAAGCGGCAGGATGGCAGCGAGCGGGTCATGCATCCGCGCCACGTCGTGTTCTGCAACGGCGTCAGCACGATCCACAAGATGCCCGACCTGCCCGGCCTCAAGGAGTTCCGCGGCACCGTCCGCCATTCCGGCGACTACGGCAGCGGGCTCGACTGGAAGGGCAAGCGGGCGCTGGTGCTGGGCACCGGAACCTCCGGTCACGACGTCGCGCAGGATCTCGCCGTGTCGGGCGCCGCCGAAGTCTCGATCATCCAGAACGGCGCGACGCTGGTCGTCAGCCTCAAGGAGGCGCAGGCGCCCTACGCGCTCTACGACGAGGAGATCCCGTTCGAGGATCTCGACCTGCTCGCGACCTCGTTCCCCTTCCCGATCTACAAGCGCTCGCACCAGCAGCTGACGAAGCGCAACGCCGAGGCCGACAAGGAGCTGCTGGACGGACTGCGCAAGCGCGGCTTCCGGCTGACGTCGGGCCCCGAGGGCGAGGGCTGGCAGATCATGTATGGCAACCGCGGCGGCGGATACTACTTCGACGCCGGCTGCTCGCAGATGATCGTCGACGGCAAGGTAGGCCTCATCCAGTTCGCCGACATCGCGCGGTTCGGGCCCGAGGGCGCCCGCATGAAGGACGGCACGGTGCGCAAGGCCGACCTGATCGTGCTGGCGACCGGCTACAAGGGCCAGAAGGAAGCGGTGCGGCCGATCCTGGGCGACGCGATCACCGACCGCATCGGGCCGGTGTGGGGCTTCGACGCCGAAGGCGAGCTGGCCGGCATGTGGCGGCCCACCGGCCAGCCCGGCCTGTGGTTCCTCGCCGGCGGGCTGGCGCAATGCCGCATCTATTCCAAGGTGCTGGCGCTGCAGATCAAGGCACGCGAGCTGGGCATCGTCTGAGGGGAAGACACATGGCGCTCTACGAACTCCGCACCTACACGCTGCATGTCGGCAAGATGGCCGAGGCGGTGAAGCTCTACCAGCAGTTCGGCTATCCGGCGCTGGAGAAAGGCGGCTTCGCGAGGAAGCTGGTCGGCTATTTCCAGGCCGACACCGGCACCATCAACCAGCTCGTGCATCTGTGGAAGTTCGACGACGATGCCGACCGGCGCAGACACTGGTCGGGGCTGGGCGCCCATTCCGACTTCGTCGACGGCTTCGCCGTCAAGTTCCGCCCGCTGGTGACGACGCAGGAGGTCAAGCTGCTGACCGCCGCGCCCTGGGGCCCGCATCCATAGGCGGGAGTCGGGCCAGTGAAGAATCGTCACGCAGCAGGGGGATAGATGCGCTCGTCCTTCAGCCGAACGACGCTCGGACGATTGGCTAGCTGAAGGCCTTGGCCAGCGCCTGCTTCGTCGCCTCGACGCCTTCGCGTGCGGTGTCGGCGGCGGGCTTGTTCCAGTGCGCGGGATTGGGCGCCTCGTAGCTGAGATAGCCCGTGTAGTTCTTCTCGGCGAGCAGGCGGAACAGGCCCGACCAGTCGGCGACGCCCTTGCCGGGCGGCAGGCGGTCGACGGGTGGCGGGCCGTTGGGCGGCGCGTCGGGCACGTCGCTGTACTGGACGTAGAAGATCTCCGACTCCGGCATGTCCCTGAAGCCGGCGCCCGGCCGGCCGCCACGCTGCAGGTGATAGGCGTCGAGCAGCACGCCGACGCTCGGCTGGCCGGCGCGCTTCACCGCGTCGCGCACGATGTCGAGCGTCTTCATCACGGGATGCTGGAACTGGTACTCGACGGCGAGCCGCAGCTTGTGTTCCGCCACGATCGCGCCGGCGCGCGCGATGTTGGCGATGGCGTCGTCGAGGCTCGCCTCGCCCGGGCCGATGGCGGTCATCAGCATAGGGCAGCCGAGCGCCACGGCGTTCTCGCAGGTCTCGCGCATCACCTTGAACAGCCGCTCCTGCTCCTCGCCCTTGCGCGAGAAAACCCAGCCATACTCGACGCCCATGCAGGCGACCGGCAGGCCGCTCTTCCTGACCAGCCCGATCGCGTCGGGGTCGCGCGTGAAGTCGACGCGGCGCAGCTCGATGGCGTCGAAGCCGCCTGCCCTGGCCGCCTCGAGCGCGCCGGCGAGCGGCGTGGTGTCGACCGTCCAGGTATGCAGCGCGAGGCCGCGGAACTTGTGTGTCATGGCGCCGATCCTCTTCACTCTTTGCCCGGGTTTGCCGTCCCGACGATGATAGGATGTCCGGGCGATGAAGTCCCGCACACCGAACTGAACGCCATGCGCATCCTGCTTCTCGGCGCGAGCGGCAGCGTGGGCCGCCGGCTCATGGCTCAGGGCGTGGAGCGCGGCCACGCGATTCGCGCGCAGACGCGGAACGCCGCACGCCTGGCGGACGCCCCGGCCGCGGTCGAAGTCGCGGCCGCCGACCCGACCGACGCGGCGGCGCTTCGGGCCCTCGTGGCCGGTCGCGAGGCCGTCGTGATGACGCTCGGTGCGGCGCCCGGACGGCGGACGACCCTCTTCTCCGACGTCACCGCGAAACTGATCCCGGCGATGACGGCCGAAGGCGTCCGCCGCCTGGTCGCCATCACGGGTGTCGGCGCGGGCGAGACACGCGGCCATGGCGGCCTGATCTACGATTGGATCGTCTATCCGCTGTTCACACGCCCCCTCTACGAGGACAAGGACCGCCAGGAGCAACTCATCCGACAATCGGGCCTCGACTGGGTGATCGTGCGGCCGGCGCCGTTCTCCGCGACCGCCGGAACGACACCGCTTCAGGTCGTGACCGACGTGACGCCGCAGACGCGGCTGGTCCGCATTACCCGCGACGAGGTCGCGCGCTTCGTCCTCGACCAGCTCGCCGACCACCGCCACCTGCGCAAGGCCGTTTTCATAGGCCACGCCGCCTGAGCGGGCGGGATCTCAGATTCGCTGGTCCATCTCGAGCGCGGGCTCTGGAACATCGACGCAGCCGATGATGCGCGCCGGCACGCCGGCCGCGGTGCAGCCGGCCGGCA
>CAZCQH010000095.1:0-14242 GCA_964500805.1 uncultured Hyphomicrobiaceae bacterium | reverse complement strand
CAGTGCGAACCCGCGTCGCGCTCCTTCACATTACGGACACCTCGCGATTACTCGAAATCATGAAGGGCGACAAGAAGGCCATCTTCACCGCCGCTGCTGCCGCGAGCCGGGCCGTCGAATGGCTTCACGGCAAGCAGCCACAGCAAGACTGACACACACCCATGCGTCGCACACGAGCCCCGGCATCCATCCACCGGGGCTTTTTTCTTTTTCACCCGCTCATCACGGAGATCATCGATGACCACCAGATCGAAATCCAAGACCCCGCTCGGAAAGCCGCTGCGAAGCCCAAGGCACCGAAGCCAGCCCACAAGAGAACCGCTACGGCCAAGCTCGTCTGGCGCGACGTGACATGCCGCGTGCGCCATACGCCGAACTACCTCTCCAAGGGCTGGAGCCACGTCGAGATCATGGTGCAGAAACCGAAGGGTGCACCGCTACCCATCACCAACACGGGCTACCTGTCGCACTTCTTGGACGCGGACCTGCTCGCCAAGCACGGTGGGCCGGCGGCGTCCTTTCTCGGCTGGCTCGAGCGAGAGTCGCGAACAAAAGCGTGGGCGAAAACCGAGTTCAAGTGGCGGCAGTTGGAGTTGTTCCCGCTATAGCGGACAAGCCTTCGTGGCGATGCCAGGGCTGCAATGTCCGACGAGGCGCGCCCCTTCGGAGACGGCGCGCGACGTCCTGACGCTCCATGAGAAGCCAGCTGCGCATGTGTCAACCTTGTGTCAAAACCGCAATTAGGGAACGGACAAGGCGGCTCGGTTTACCCGGCCGCCGCGTCATTATTTCATTGATTTTGCTGTGTTTTAAAGTTGGTCGGAGCGGAGAGATTTGAACTCTCGACCCCCAGTCCCCCAGAACGCGGGCTGATGAACCATATCGAACCATATCGACCGCATATCAATTGATTATATTGAATAATCTCTCCAAATCGCTCCTTGTTGAGCCACCCAACACCACCCATCTGAGAGGATAGATAGAGGATAGCTTTTCGGACTGAGGCTAGCAATGCTTACCGATCTTTCGATCCGTTCACTCCCGCCACCAGAGAAAGGCGTCAAGCGGTACTGGGACAAGGATGGGCTGTGCATCCAGGTCTCGCAGGGCGGCGCCAAGACCTTCTATCTCGTGCATGGGACTCGCCGGCAGTTCCTGAAGCTCGGGCGCTATCCGACGATGTCCCTGTCGCAGGCGCGAGACCGGGTCCGCACCATCATCGCGAAGAAGACGCTCGGCATCGCGGACGAGACGGCGGAGCACACCGTCCAGGATGCGATCGACCGCTATCTTGCCACGCATTGCGATCTCAAGAACAAGCCAAGAACAGCAAAGGAGACGCGACGTCTGTTGACCTACCTCACGCCGATGGCCAAGCGCCGCATCGCCACGATCGGCACGCGTGAGCTGCTCCAACTCGTCGAAGCCGCCTCAACGAGCATGAGCGAGCGCCGCCATGTTTTCTCTACTGCCCGGACGTTCTTCCGATGGGCCGTTCGCGAGCGGTTGATCAAATCCTCGCCGCTCCAGGATCTCCATCCGCCTGGCCAGGTGAAGAACCGCGATCGCGTTCTCACCGACGCCGAGATGGCGCGCATCTATATGGCCGCGACCGAGCTCGGCTATCCCTACGGCTTCATCTGCCTGATCGCCATCCATACCGGCATGCGGCGCGGCGAGGTCGGAGCTCTCCGATGGAGCTACATCACGCCGGAGACCATCACGCTGCCGCGTGAACTCACCAAGAACACGCGGGAGCACGTGCTACCCAACCTGATCAGCAACAACCTCGCGCTCATCCCCCGCAAGGACGACCTGCTCTTCCCCTCGTCCGTTGGCACGCCCTACTCGACATGGAGCGACGGCAAGGAAGCGCTCGATGCGCTCTGCCAGGTCGAGAACTTCGTCTTCCATGATTTCCGCCGTTACCTTTCGACCACGATGGCCAAGCTTCGCGTGCCGATCGACGTCACCGAGGCGATCCTCAATCATGTGACGGGATCGCGGTCTCCCCTGCAGCGCGTCTATGACCGCTACGATCGGCTCCCCGAAATGCGCGAGGCCTTGACGCTCTACGAGAAGCATCTGGCCGCCATCATTCCTTCAAATTGAGCACGCAGCCTGACCCTGCCACTGGCGAAACCCAGGGCATCCGGATGCTCCAAACAGGAGTGTTCGGATGTCAAAGCGATTTCTGTCGAAGAAGGAAGTCCGGGATAAGGTGAAGCTCAGTTACACTACGATTGCGAGGCTCGTGAAGGCAGGTCGGTTTCCAAAGCCTCTCAGGCTGGGCCCCTACCCAACGAGCCGGACGGTCTGGTGGGAGCATGAAATCGAAGCTTGGATGGACGACAACGACAAGCGCTAGGCGCCGCCCCTCCTAAAGGGGCCGTGAAGCCCGCGGGGCAACCCGCGGGCTTCATGCATATTAAACTTCCGTACACTACTCCGACGGACTGCATCTGACGCTTTGCAGGCGCCGAATTGCCCTACAGCCTGCCTTGCTACATGCCTCGCAGATGCCTTTTTGCGAGGCAAATTGTGAGGCACGCGCCTCTCCGCCATATCGCGTCATATCGCTCCAAGCCGAAATGGCCAGCATTGTCGATTCGCCCCTACTGGCTACTGCCGTAGCCTAATTATTCTCGCCTGCGCGGGCTTCGGCGAGGCAGCGCGTCCTGAAGGACAAGTGAGAGGTAAAGGACAAGCAGGGTGATGTGGGTGGGGATACATGATATCCCCCGGCATGTCCCCACCCTGCTCGTCCATTGGATGGCTCAACTCGGCTGATTTTCCCGAGACCCGCTCTGTCGGGCTCAGCGCCCGACAAAATGGCTTCCAGAGAATTCGTTCTCGAAGAAGAAGAACAGCGCGCGAGCTTTGTCGAGCGCTTCGATTTCCGCGGATTTTCCCGCCGGCGATTGGCTCAGCCATTTTGTCGGCCGCTTCGCTTTCTTGCAATCGGCGATGTGCCGGAACGAGCGACCAGCTGCAAGGCATACGCCAAAATCCCAGGCCGACAGAGCGGGCTCAATTTCGTGAACCGTGGTGAGACGATGCGGACTTGGCTCGGCGCGGTTCAAAACGACAGCAAACGGGATTGGCCGAGAGGTGCGGACGAGGCCGAGCCCGTTTTCCACAGCAGGGCCCATCGTGCGCGCGTGAACGCGCGTACAATGTGATGACCAGGCCGCGCTCAGCGGCCGGCATCCGCAACCGGCAGGCTCTTGACGCACGAGATGCCTTGTCTGCTTCCGGCAGAGCGCTGGAAGATCACCGGCCCGGGTGCCGACCCATGACTGCGGACGATTTCCTTTTGCTTGGCACGACCATCTCAGGGCTCACCCTGGATGCTGATGTCACGCTCGCGTCCGACGATCGCCGCCGGCACATGCACGTTATCGGCAAGACCGGAACCGGCAAGTCGACGCTGCTCTATTCCCTCATGCTGCAGGACCTCGAGGCCGGTCGCGGCTTTGCGCTGCTCGATCCGCACGGCGATCTGGCCCAGGCCGTGATCGACAGCGTGCCACCCTGGCGGACGAACGATGTCCTCTACCTCAATCCGGCCGATCTCGAGTTTCCGATCGGCTTCAATCTGTTCGACGCGGTGCCCCCCGACAGCCGCGCGCTCGTCACGGCCCACATCATCGCCGCCTTCAAGCATCTCTGGCTCGATTTCTGGGGCCCGCGGCTGGAGCAAATCCTACGCAACTCGGTGGCGCTCCTGCTCGACACGCCCGGCTCGACGCTGCTCGGGCTGTCGCGCCTTCTGGTCGACGAGGCCTATCGCGCCCGCCTGCTCGCCAATTGCCGCAACCCGATGGTGCGCGGGTTCTGGACCCAGCAGATCGCCGACTGGACGGACGGCTACATCGCCGAGGCGCTCTCCCCCGTTCAGAACAAGGTCGATGCCCTTCTGTCGCCGCCGATCCTGCGCCATATCATCGGGCAGCCGCGCTCGACCATCGATCTCGGCACCATCATGGACGGCCGGCGGGTGCTGATCGCCAATCTCTCCAAGTCCGCTCTCGGCGAGGGTCCCGCCCACCTGATCGGTGCCTTCCTCGCCACCGCTTTCGCACAAGCCGCCGAGGCGCGTGCCGCCATGCCCGAGGCCGAGCGCGTCGATTTCTATCTCTACGTCGACGAGTTCCAGAATTTCGCCACCGACAGCTTCGCCACCATCCTGAGCGAGGCGCGTAAGTGGCGCCTGTCACTCACGCTGTCGCATCAATACCTCGGACAACTCGACATCGGCCTCCGTGATGCCGTGCTCGGCAATGTCGGCTCGCTCGTCGCCTTCCGCATCGGCGCCGAAGATGCCAGGAAGATCGCAAGCGAGATCGGTCTGGAGAACCCGGACGCCCTATCGTCGCTTCCCAATTTTGCCGCCTGGGCCATGCTGATGCGCGATGGCAACCCGGCCGGCACCGCGCGCATCGAGACGGTTCAGCCGACGCCATCAGCATCGGGCCGGTCAGCAACCGTCATTGCCAGAACGCGGGCGCGGCACACGCGTCCCCGATCTATTGTCCAGCCGAAGATCGAGCGATTTCTGCGGGGCTCCTGAACCTATGCAGAACCATCCAGAGAGACGCCAGCGGTTCAAGCGGGCGCACGGACGTGTCCATCTCACGACCGATGACATCGCCATCATCGACCACATCCGCCGGCACCGCTTCTTGCGCTCGACGCATCTCATCCGTCTGCTCCCGCACCGTCCGACGAAGAAGCTGATCGAGCGCCTGGGAGCGTTATTTCATGCCGGCTATCTCGACCGGCCCCGCGTTCAGCTCGACTACTATGCGCGGGCCGGCAGCGTCCCCATGGTCTACGGGTTGGGAGATCGAAGCCATGCCCTGGCAGCGGAGTTGGCTGATTTGGAATGGGCGATTAAGAGTCCCGATGTGAAGCGGCCCTACATCGAACACGCGCTGATGGTCGCCGATGTCATGGTCGCGATTGAAATCGCGGCGCGTGATCGAGAGGATCTCGAGTTCGTCGCCGCGGAGCAGCTCTTGCTATTGAAACCGCGACCCGATCGGTCACACCCGTGGAAGCTGTCGACTTATCTCATTGTCGGCCGCGAGCGCCACTCCGTCACGCTCATCCCCGACGCTGTGTTCGCTTTGCGCTCCCGGGCCACAGGGCGCTGCGCCTGTTTCTTCCTCGAGGCCGATCGCGGCACGATGCCGATCGAGCGCGCGGACTTCACACAGACATCTATCCGTCGCAAGCTGCTTGCATATCAAGCCGCTCTCAAGGCGCGTCAGCACGTCGAGCGGTTCGCATTCCACAACCTGCGCATTCTGACCGTCACGACGGGTGCCGAACGTCTCCAATCGATGATCGGGGCGTTGAACGCCGTCACCAGTGGCAACGCGACCGGCCGATTTCTGTTCGCCGAGCACTTGGTTGCGACAGGCGCTGATCCCTTGGCCTTGCTCTGGACGACGAACAGCGCACCGGTGCGCATCGACGCTCCCCTCCGGTGACCTGCTGCACTGCACTAAGCCGGCGGCTCTTGGGGGTACAAGCGGCCTCGACGCGTACATGACGAAATCGACGCGCCTGACCCTGAGCTGCCCTGAGCTGTTGCAGCATGGGCGGCGCACCATCGAACGCGTCACCAGAGATTCCGGACACCGGCGGTGCCGCCACGCACCCGCCTTCCGGGGGGGGGTGGCGCTCTGCTTGATGTACTCCAGCTAGCGGACATGGATGGTGGCTATCGACTGCCCGGACTGGTCTGGCGTCACCTCGGTCGTGCTGCGGCGAAGTTTCCCACGTAGATGTGCTTCTGCTCGAGACGGTCGCCCAGTCGGGCAAGCCGCCCCTTGTCATTGCCGAGGACGTCCGACTACGACAAGGAAAACCTGCAGGAGCGCCTGGCGAAACTGTCCGGCAGCGTTGCCGTGATCAAGGTCGGCGGCGCCACGGAGGTCGAGGTGAAGGAGCGCAAGGACCGCGTGGATGATGCGCTGAATGCGACCCGCGCGGCGGTCGAGGAAGGCATCGTGCCTGGCGGCGGTGTCATGCTGCTGAAGGCGATTAAGGCAATCGTGGACAAGGGTGACAACGTCGATCAGGACGCCGGCATCAATATCGTCCGCAAGGCCTTGCAATCGCCTTATCCGCCAGATCGCGGAGAATGCCGGCGTCGAAGGGTCATGGACGAATCACGACCGAGGCCGGCGTGGCAGCGCTGCAGGCCGACCTCCACCCGGAAGGAGCGGCCCATGCGCACGCTGCCGGCATGGGGTCCTCATTCTGATCGGAGGACGCCGCAGACAAGGAGAATTGCGAGAGTGGGAATCCGCACGCGTGAACCCCATATATTGGGCATGCCTACTGCAGCACACAGCATTGAAAGTTCCTCCGCCTCCCATGTCGTCGGCCTTGACAGGTGGGAGACGGAGGGGGGCGCCATCGGTACACCAGCGAACGAGCGGTGCGGATCCCAGGCCGCTCACCTGTCAGAGGACGAGGTATTTATCCTCCAGTGCCTTGGCGCGGCCGTGCTCTCGCGATGGAATGGCCTACCAACACGCATTCAGCGCGAGCTGTTCCAGCATTCCTTCGACGTCAGTAAACCCCTCGAAGTCGCACGGTTGAAAAGGCGGATCGCGCGATACCTTCACGAGCACAAGGATGACGGCGGAGGCGCACAATGACCGTCCACGCATTCGCATCGGCGCCGGCCACCGGTGTCCCGCGCGAGCCCAGCTCAAACCTTATTCCCGGAGCGCTGGACCGTGAGCTCGTGCTCGCGTCCACGTCAGGGACCTTGCGGCGACTGTTAGAGGCTTCGGGGCTGAAGGTGATCGTCGCTCCGCCCGACCACGAGGAGATGAACACGCTCCGGGCGGTGCTTCGGTCGATGCCCGAGTCGGATCCCGCCGACATAGCTGAGCTGCATGTGCGCACGAAAATTGACGGCGCAGTGGTCCAGTTTCCCGGCGCGCTCGTGATCGGTGCTCAGCAAGTCGTCTCGCTTGATGGCAAGGTGCCGGAAGCACCTAGAACTCTCGACGCCGCCCGCGATCTCCTGCTCGAGCTTCGTGGCAAGACACATCAGCTGCACTCGGCCATCGCGCTGGCCGAAGATGGGCAGATCACCTGGAGCAATGTGGATACGGCGCACCTGACGATGCGCCCATTGTCTGCCCAGTTCATCGGCCGGTACCTTGCCGCGGCGGGCCCGGAAGCCATCGGATCCCCAGGCGCTTACGAGCTCGATGGCATCGGGCTTCAACTTTTTGAGCACGTTCAAGGTGCCTATCCCGCGGTCCTGGGCGCGCCGCTCTTCCCGCTATTCGCACGCCTCCGCGAGATCGGTTTTATGGTCTCGTGATCGTCAAGAGCTAAAGGATAGGAGGTTTCCATGGCCACAAAGCTCGAACTCAAGATGCTCGCCCGACTTCGGGCGCACGAGGTCCTTATTCAGAACCTGCTTCGGCTCGCTTTCAACAACGATCCCGGTGCGATCCGGGATTTCGCCGCCCGGCAGCACGCTAGTCTAGACACATCCCGGCTTCCAGATGTCGATCCGGCCATGGCGGCACGACTGCCGTACGAGACACAGGAGGCTCTTGCCTCGATTCTCGATGGAGTGGTCCGTCACGTGGAGAGCCGTCGCCCCAGAGAGCCGGGCGCTTGATGCACTTTCTGGACGACCAAGAGCCCGGCTGGTGTCACTTCGTGGTTCTGGCAGACGCCGCATCCAGCTGGAGCGCCTTCTCCAACTCATTCGGGTCGATGACCAGGGCTTGCAGCGCCGTGTGGATTTCGCGTGCAATCGGCACGTTGATGGTCGTCCGAACGCGGCGGTAGAGCAGGAAAGAGAGCCCCGGTATCAACTCCTCTTCGGTCTCGATGACGTATGTCCCGGCTGGAAACGGCTCCTCGCCGGTGCCCAACATGAACGGGTGCTCGAATACGGCAGTCGTGGTTGTCGTTCGCTCCATCATCGTCCGTCCCTGCTGTAGACTTCCATTATTGCCGCTCCGGGATGCGCATCCGATGCAATGAGTACGAGCCTCATACCGATTGATGCGCATCAGCCGCTCAAGCCGAGATGCGGGCCTTGTTCACCCGGCGCGCCAGAGGAAAGCCGGTGCTCTCATAGATTGCCCTGATGTCAGCAGCCTCAAGGCGCGTCTCGTCCGTCTCGACGACAGCTCCGTGCAAGGAATCTGCCCCGACCACCTCGATGATGTGCCTGATCGCCTCCGCGCCGGTCTCAAACCTGCGGTACACCATGGGGTGTCGGCCAATTCTGCGACCGGCGCCAACGAACACATCTGCTGGCGCTTCAAGATCAAAATGTTCCATGTCACTCATATGGGCACTTGATTACCCCGACACCTCCTCCTGCGTCCCCGGGCGAAGCGGCACTGCCGCTGAGACCCGGGGCCTTCCACGCGAGCGGTGAAGACCCCGGATCTGCGCGCTCCGACCTGCGGTCGGATCGCTTGTCCGGGGACGCAGGAGGAGATGCTTGGGTAATCAGGTATGGGCATGCGATCAACGGATCACCAGCCCCACCTCGAAAACAGCGCTCGGGGTTTGCTTTTCGTTGGCCCCGCCAATTTCCTTGTTCACAAACGATGAAGGTCGCCGATTTGTGCAACATGGGTCTCACTGTTTGGCATCGCAGCCAGTTGGAAGCCTTTGGACGAGGTTGGGTGTGCCAATCCATTGATGCGCCGAAACGTGCCCAGACCAGAGCGATCCGCCGCCATCAAGCAGTGTCAACGATGTCAAGCCCCAAACCTCTACGAACGCGATCCCTCCGTTTCCTGAGACGGAAAAGGGCCTCGCCCCCGGTCGCGACTGCAGCTCCGCACATATCAGCTTGTCGGCGCAGGCCAAATTTTTGTGCAGCGCACCATCCGATTCCATCGCTTAGGCGGCTTGTCGCCCACGACGTCGAATCTGCTCCGTCCGGTACTGGAGAGGTGCTGCCGCCAAAGATTGGGCGGAGCGATGCCAGGCCCGCCGGAGGCTTCCCCGTGCGCCAAATCTCAGCCAGCCGACCGGATTGTCCACCAACTTATCAACAACGAAGGGCTGCATTGACTTGGAGGCCGCGGATGGGCAACATTCCGACTACGTTTTAATTTGGCGAATGCAATTTCTGTGACTGCTCCCCCGGCCTCCGACCGCAAACCTCCCTTCTCTCCCTACACTCCTCTGCAGGCGGCCGCCGAGGATACCTTCGGCGCGGCGGCGTCCACCCGAACTGACACGGCCGCCTCACTGCCGTCATCCGACAACGCGCGCACGGCCCGGGAGGTGAGGGACTTCAACCCTGACACCGGTGAGGCCTTCTCGCTCAGCGCAGAAGTCGGGCGACTGGAATCGCTCAAGGGCGCTCTCTTCGGCGCCCTCCAATCTTCCCCCTCTGCCGCACTGCCGCTCGTCGATCTGGCGACCACCTACTCCAATCTCCTGAAGCTGCAGCTAACACTGCTGCCGCCAACCAAAGCGCCGGCCGCCTGCGCCGACGCATCGCCACGCGCGCAACCTCACCCCTACAAACGCTGACGTCCCCAGCACACAGGCTGCTTCCAGCTGTCCATGCGTGCGGCTCCTGTTGCCGAGAGCTACTCGACCAGGGAGGAACAACATGCCCGCGACCAACACGCTCAGCGTCACGCCACCTGTACCGACGCTCGCCCTCCTTCACATCCTCGACACACTCGGCAAGACCGATGCGATCCTCTCGCCCGCCCATGTGGCGCTGCACGCGATGGGGCGCGGCCATTCGCTGGCGACTTCGCTCGCCCTGGGGCGCCGCGTCGATGCGCTGATCGCACTCATCTGTCATCCCGCCTGGCCGCAACTGGCCGCGTGGCGCAACGGTTTATCCAATCCCCAGCAACGGCTCGATGCCGAGCTCGTCATCATCGCCGTCGTCGCGGACGCGCCGCTCTATGGCTCGCGCTTCGCTGTTCCGGAAGTACTGAGGCTCGTTGCCCGCTTTTCGGATGACAGCCCGAAATTGCCGAAATTCGAGCCTTCTGCTCATTTCGGCATTTGACCGAAATGCTGAAAACCCTCGCCATTCCGCATCGGAAACGAAGCTCTTTCCTTGTGCGGAATAACTCCCTAGGACTTTCCCTTTCTAAAACCTCCCACCTAACTCATGGAGAAACTCATGAAAACACCACTCAATATCGGCACCAAGGAGATCGACGCCAGTCAGATCGCCGCCATTCGCCCGAACTCCGAGTACGATCAGGATCGCATGGTCGCCGCGCTCGGCATCAGCAAGGAGCGTGCGGCGCAATTCACCGCCCGCATCACCATGCTCGACAACACCACCCACAACGTCGAAGGTCTCGAAGTGGCCCAGGTCGTCGATGCGCTCAAGGGCCTCGGCATCCGCTTCACGATGATCGACAAGGACAACGTCGCGGTGCGCACTGGGGATCCGTCGATCCAGGTGACCTATCATCCGTTCGGCAAGAACTCCGATATGCCGGAAGAGGAGCGCCGCTTCTTTTCCGAGGTGCGCGTCGGCCGCAACGTGAAGATCTGGCTCACCACGCGCTACGAGGATCTCACCGGCACCAGCTCCAAGCCTGCCGCCAACCTGCATGCGCTCGCTTCGGCATCGCAGCCGGTACGCCCGGGCGCGAATGGCACGGGAGCCCGCCCGACCACGCTTGAACGCTGAGCGAGGCGACCTGATCGTTGGAGAGCACAAAGGCCGCCTTCCGGGCGGCCTTTTTCTTGGGACAAGCGCGTTCCGCGCTGCCAATTGACCCTGCCGACCGCTATCGTCAGCTTGAACTCAGCAGTTGGCTCCCATGACGCGCACGGTCCATTTCACCGTCTCACCGCAGCTCGCCGCCCTCCTCGGCGAGACCTACCGCTCGACCGAGGCAGCGTTGAAGGAGCTCGTCGACAATGCCTGGGATGCCGACGCCGCAACCGTCCATGTGACCTTGCCGGCTGCCATGACGTCCGACCCGATCATCGTCAGGGATGATGGGCTCGGTATGACGGCTTCGGAGATCGAATCCGAATACCTCGACATCGCCCGCAACCGGCGCTCGACCAAAGGCACCGAAACTTCCCGCCTCGGGCGACGCGTCAAAGGCCGCAAGGGCATCGGCAAGTTCGCCGGCCTGGCCGCCGCCCGCCGGATGCAATTGCAGTCGGTCCACGACAGCGTGCGCACGGCCGTCACCATCGACAAGGCCGCCATCCTCGCAGCCCCCAGCGATCTTGAGCGCATCCCGCTGCCGCTGACGGAAGAGCCGGCGGTCAGTGCGCCGAACGGCACGACGATCACGCTTTCGGAACTGGACCCAGCGCTCAACTTCCCGAGCCCCGATGCATTGCGCGCTCTGCTCATCTACGAATACGGCCGCGCCGCCGGCTTCACCATTCTGGTCAACGGCTCGCCGCTCGATGTCGAGGACCTGCCCGGGGAAACCATCCGCAAGACGCAGCCGCTGCCGCACGCCGGCGACGTCGCGCTGCGCTTCACTATTGCCGAGGGCAAGAGCCCGAAGCATGCCGGCTTCCTGCTGCGCGTCGGCGGCAAGGTGGTCGGCAAGCCGCAGTGGTTCGGCCTCGACACCAACCCGGACATCCCCGACCGGCTCCGCAAGCGGCTCTACGGCGAGATCGAGGTGGAGGGCATCGAAGGTGTCGTGACCAGCGACTGGGGCGCGATCATCGAGAACAGCAAGGCCTTCGATGCGATTGCCGCGCACGTCAATGCCGAGGCGACCGCAGCGCTGAAGCGCACCTATGCCCGTGAGATGCGTCTCCATCAGGCGCGCCTCAACCAGGAGATCGCTCGCCGCCTCGAGAAGCTACCCGAGCACCGCCGCGCCTTTGCCGAGGCTGCGCTCGGCAAGCTGCTGGTTAAGTTCTACGGTGAGCGGCAAGACCGCATCGACACCGTCGCCTCCGTCATCCTCGATGCCATGGAGCGCGATGAATACTGGCAGGTGCTGCAGAAGATCGATGCGGCGCGGCACGGCGATGTCGCCCACTTCGCTGACGCGCTGGAGCAGTTCGGCATCGTCGAGCTCACCTTGATGGCCGAGCGTGCCACGGCCCGCATGCGTTTTCTGGACGATCTCGACGCTCTGGCCGCCAATCCCGCAACCCGCGAGGCCGAGATGCACAAGGCGCTCGAGCGCAACCTCTGGGTCCTCGG
This sequence comes from uncultured Hyphomicrobiaceae bacterium, assembly GCA_964500805.1. Taxonomy (GTDB): domain Bacteria; phylum Pseudomonadota; class Alphaproteobacteria; order Rhizobiales; family Hyphomicrobiaceae. Next base: position 2,055 of record CAZCQH010000095.1, on the reverse strand, counting down.
TGCGCCCTTGCACCTCATGAGCTCCAACAGCACGCTCGCCCGCATCGTCGACACCTACGGCAACAAGAAATTCTCAGGCGTCAAGGCCGACCTGCGGCCGGATCTCCTGCTCACCGCCGATCCCGGTGACCGCTACCTGCTGATCGAGTTCAAGCGGCCCAATCATCCGATCTCGCGTCAGGACGAGGCGCAGGCGCAAGGCTACGCCGACGACCTGCACGCCGATCTTCCCGCCAAGCCATTCGACGTGCTCGTCATCGGCGGCCGCCGTGTCACGGCATCGAACCCGCAGAATGATCCGCCGAACCTGCGCGTTGCCTCCTATGCCGACATCATAAGCCGCGCTCGCCATGAGGTTCGTTGGCTTTTGGAATCTGCGCGCGCATGATGCTGCGCTTGTCGAGCCGGTGTTGAGCGCCCCCCGCCAAGACGGCGGGACCGGGCTCTAGCCGGCCCCAAGGCGGGGCCGGCCGGAGCCCCTAGACCGGGTCTCCGCCCATGCGGGTGACGATCCCTGGCGCGCAAGCCGCCGGTCGCCTCCGGCGAGATCGACGACGCGCTCCGACAGTGAAAACCCGCTTCAGGATTCACCAAAAAGCAGGCCCCCCTGGCGGGGGCTTTTCTCCACCATCCCTTGCGGGCCCCCCCGGAGGGGGTGAATTGAAAGGGATGGCTCCGAAAAGCAGACCCCCCGCCAGCCGGGCGACCCTTGTCCGAGACGGACGATTTTTTCATTTTGCAGCACCGCAAACCCCTGAAATACCATCATATTTTCATGCTGGAATATTCATATAACGCATTGATATTGCAGAACTAATTGCCTATTGCGATTTGAACAAAGAGGGAACTTGTGCTAGGTTGTTTTTGGTCAGGCGGTGTGGCCTTCGCAAGCGCACGGCCTGCCCACGAAGCCCGTCCGCCACATCCCGAGACGCGTGCCATGACCTCAGCCGCCGGAATGCCCATCGAGGCCGGTTAGCCCCCTGATCCCCCGTCCGAACCCTGCACCCTTCCGCGCTGCGCCGGAAGGCACGGCCCCCTGTTGCCGGTGCGGGGGCGCGCACCTTCCGGCCATCAGCATCTGTCATCAGTCAACGGAGTACACCATGCGAAAATCATCCGGCCGCGACCCCGAATCTCGTCCGGGGCGAGACTTGCACGGCGAGATCACCGACAAGATCGTGGCCGCCATCGAGGCGGGAGCGGGCGAATGGGTGATGCCATGGCACCGGCCGGGCACCGTCTTTTCCGTGCCGCGCAATGCGCTGACCGAGGCGCCCTATCGCGGCTGCAACATTCTCGGCCTTTGGATCGATGCCGACGAGAAGAAATTCCCGACGCAGACCTGGGCGACGTTCAAGCAGTGGCAGGAGCTTGGCGCGCAGGTCAGGAAGGGCGAGAAGGCGTCATTGATCGTCAAGTATGGCCGCTGGACGCCGAAGGCAGAGCGCGAAAAGGCAGCATCGCGCCCGCAAGCGAGCAGCGGTTCCGGCGATGACGGCCCCGCCGAGCGGCTCTACGCGCGGGCCGCACACGTGTTCAATGCCGCCCAAGTCGACGGCTGGCAGGAGCCGGGCACCGCGCCCCGTCCCGATCTGACCGTGCGCCTCGCCCATGTCGATGCCTTCGTCGCCAATACCGGCGCCGAGTTCCGTGAAGGCGGCACGCGCGCGTTCTATCGGCACCGATCGCTCAACGGCGACGGCGATTACATCCAGATGCCGCCACGCCATCTGTTCACCGGCACCGCCACATCGACGCCGACGGAGAGCTTCGAGTCAACGAGACTTCATGAGCTGTCCCATTGGGCGGGCGCCGGCCACAGGCTCGCGCGCGACATGGGCAAGCGCTTCGGCGATCAGGGCTACGCCGCCGAGGAGCTTGTCGCCGAGCTATCCGCCTCGTTCCTCTGCGCTGAGCTTGCCATCTCCAATAGCCCGCGTGCGGATCACGCGCAGTACCTCACGCACTGGCTCGCCTTATGGCGAGCTGCGCATAAGTCGAGTAATCGCGAGGTGTCCGTAATGTGAAGGAGCGCGACGCGGGTTCGCACTG
>CAZCQH010000094.1:0-14453 GCA_964500805.1 uncultured Hyphomicrobiaceae bacterium | reverse complement strand
CGGAGGGCAGTCTCTCAAGTTATCCCTGGCCCGAAAACCCTGAGGCAGGTCACTGTCCGGCTTCTGATTACTGTTCGTATCAGCCAGCGCACAGCTGGCTCGGCTTGCTGCGCAAGAAACACGTTATGCTCGTTCCACGTCAAGCTTTCGTCAACGAGTGCGCGAGCACGCATCGTTGAGCCCATCGCCCGATATGTGCACGACTCCGCTGCCGTAACGCGACACCCCCTCAACCTGCCCAAGCTAAAGGAGATTGCGGGAAGTTTCAGCTCGCCGTTTGGGACATGGACATAAAAGGACGACGTCGATCCGGCGTCAAAGGCCCAAGACACGGGCAACGCGCAGACGTCAACCAGGCGACGTTGACGTCACAGGTCGAGATCATCTGCGCTTTCAAGCGCGATTTGCGCGCCGTCTTGCACTTTGTGTCAGCACGCCCATCTCGGGCGCATCAATGATGCGCGGAGAAGATAGTCATGGCCGAGAACGAGGTGAGACCCAAACCTGGTCGCATCCGCGATACCGGTCGCAACGCGGGGAAGCGGATGCGACGCCAAGTATTCGAACAGGCGGGCAAGGCGCGCTCACACGCGGCATGGGCACCGGCGTACGAGCCGCTGCCGGCCTCATCGCACCAGGAAGCCGGCGCGTCGTCGTCAAGGCCCGCTACACGCGGATCGTGAAAGGTGATCTCGGCGCCGCCCGCGCTCACCTCAGATACATCCAGCGCGATGGCGTCACGCGCGAGGGCGACTCCGGCGAGCTCTATGACGCCAACCGCGACGAGGTCGATGCGGCCCCCTTCCTCGATCGCTCGAGCGGTGACCCGCACCAGTTCCGCTTCATTCTGTCTCCTGAGGATGGCGGACGGCTTCATGACCTGAAACCGTTGGTACGAGACCTCCTCTAGACCAACGAGCCATTCGCATCGGCGCGAGCCGTCGCTATAGTCTGCTGCATCGTCAAACATTGCGATTGGAATAGCAAGATGTCGTCGAGCAGAGGTAACAGGAGCGCGCGCCGCGTTTCGCCGGCAGAAGCTGCCACCTTGGTGAATTCCGGAGACTGGGTCGACTACGGTTTCGGCATGGGTCAGCCCGACGCCTTCGACAAGGCTCTCAGCGGCCGCCGCAACGAGCTCGAGCGCATCAAAGTTCGGGCCTGCCTCTCGGTGAAGCCTCGTGCCGTGCTCGAGGAGGACCCCGAGGGCCGCGCCTTCGGCATGCTGAATTGGCACTTCGGCGGTTACGATCGGCGCATGCACGACAAGGGCTGTACCAATTATATCCCAATGAACTTCGGCGAGGCGCCCGATAACTATCGCCGCTTCATTGAACGGGTCGACATCGCGTGCCTGAAGGTCTGTCCGCGCGACGCCCGCGGCTTTTACAATTTCGGCGGCGCGGGCACCTACCACGGTGCCATGATGGCGAAGGCAAAGATCCGCGTCGTCGAGGTGTCGAACGCGATGCCCTATTGCCACGGCTCCGACAACGGCATCCACGAGAGCGAGGTCGACTACGTAATTGAAGGCGACCATGCGCCGATCGCCGAGGTGACTAACCCGGATCATGCATCAGGCTTGAGCAATTCGTGTCTGGCTGTGGCGTATGTCGTTGAGATCGCGTAGCAAACCGTTGTCGAGACGAGCGTGCCTGCGTCGCAACGGAACGCCACAGCCATGATCGACGATAAGCTGCTTCCCTTCGATCTGCCAGCCGTCCAGCGCAAGAAGCTCACAGTCGATTTCGACGGCGGCAATCAGTCGTCGGATGCGGGTCTGCTTGCGCTGCGTATGGCTGACCTGAGGTCGGGCGTGTGTGCAAGGCTTGCGGCGGCCTTCGCCGACCGGCGTGACGCAACGCGCATCCGGCACGCCCAGGTCGAGATCGTCCGCGCGCGCGTGTTCGCGATCTGCTGCGGTTATGAGGACGGCATCGACCACAATTTTCTGCGCAGCGATCCAGCGATGAAGATGGCGGTCGGGCGATGCCCGGAGACGGGCGCCAACCTCGCTTCGCAATCGACGATCAGCCGCTTCGAGAATGCGCCGACGAAGAAGGATGCGGTGCGTCTTGCGCGCGCCCTCGTCGATCAGTTTGCGGCCCGCGTGAGCCCGTCCCATCGCGACATCCTCGACATCGACGACACGTTCGATGCCGCCCACGGCGGTCAGCAGATGACGTTCTGGAACGCGCACCACGACGAGCGCGGCTTTGCGCCGATCCACGTCTATCACGCAGGGACCGGTCTTCCGGTCGCGACGATCCTGCGGCCGGCCAAGACGCCGGGCGGGCGCGAAGTGGAGGCCGTCGTCAAGCATCTGACGAAGCGCATCCTGAAAACGTGGAACCGCGCGAACATTGTCTGGCGGGGCGACAGCCACTACGCCCGTGTCGAAGCGATGGACTGGTGCGACGACAACGGCATCGGCTACATCTTCGGCCTCGCCGGCAATCCCGTGCTGGAGGCGGAAGTGGCCGAAGCCGCCGAGCATCTGCGCTTCTGGCATGCGCTCTTGGATGCGCCGAAATCACGGTGCTACAAAGCGTTCTGGTATCGTGCCGGCAGCTGGAAGGCACCACGCCGTGTGATCGCGCGCATCGAGGCTTCGCTGCAGCCTGATCCGACACCGGCCGATCCGCGCGCAGCACGGCAGCAGATCGACATCCGCTATGTCGTGACGACGCTCGAAGGCGACGCGGAGCGTCTTTATGAAGGCGTCTATTGTCAGCGCGGTCAGGCCGAGAACCTGATCAAATTGCACAAGGCGCAGCTGGCATCGGACCGAACTTCGTGTCACTGCGCGACCGCCAACCAGGTACGCCTGATGTTGCACACGGCGGCGTTCTGGCTGATGCACACGCTGCGCGCCGCGATCCCGCAGGGGCATGCGCTGGCGAAGGCCGAGTTCAATACACTGCGATTGCGCCTGTTGAAGATCGCCGCCCGCGTCATCGAGCGTGGCAGCCGCATCCGCGTGCACCTGCCGTCGAGTTGTCCAGAAAAAGCACTGTTCCGCCAAGTCGCGCTCGCTCTCGCGCCGTCCTGATCACCGGGGCAAGGCCCCGACCGTGCCGCCAGAACGGGAGATCAACCCCGAACGCGTTGCACCGCGAGTTGACGACAACGGTCGATCCGCGCCGGACGACGACGCATGCCCGTCAACTCACCCCGCCGGAACCTGGCACTGATGCATGATCCGGGCTAACCCGCCGGTCTCCGATATCGACCGCCGCATCGCCACCCTGATCGCCGCCGAGATCGAGGACGGGTCGTGCCTGCAGATCGGCATCGGCGCCATGCCGAACGCGGTCTGCTCGATGCTCAAGGAGGCCGGGGTCAAGGACCTCGGCATCCACACCGAGATGATGGTCGACGGCATGGTCGAGCTGTTCGAGGCCGGCCTCATCACGGGCGCGCGCAAGGCCGTCGACCTCGGCAAGGCGGTCTACACGTTTGCGCTCGGCTCGCGGAAGCAATACCAGTTCATAAACGACAATCCCGAGATCCTCTGCCGGCAGGTCGACTACACCAACCTTCCGCACATCATCATGCAGAACCCGCGCGCGGTTTCTATCAACAACACCACGCAGATGGATCTGCAGGGCCAAGCAGCCTCCGAGAGCGCGGGCCATCGCCACATCTCCGGCACCGGCGGCCAACTGCAGTTCGTACGCGGCGCCTATGCTGCGCCCGAAGGCAAGTCGTTCATGTGCTTCTCGTCGACCTACACGCGAAACGGCAAATCAGAGAGCCGCATCGTCGTTGAGCTCACGCCAGGCAATGTGGTGACCACCCCGCGTACCGACATCATGTACGTGGCGACCGAACACGGCATGGTGAATCTCAAGGGCATGTCGGTTGCCGAGCGTGCGCTGGCGCTGATCTCGATCGCGCACCCCGACTTCCGCGAGGGCCTTGAGCGTACGGCCCGCGAAAAAGGCCTGATCCCCCGCTGGTTCTGTTGAACTGCGACGTCTGTTGGTCTGGACGTTCGGCGCGCCAACTGGCCTACAATGCGCGCCACGCTGTCGAGATCCCAAAGTCAAGCCGTCGACTCTGTGCACAAGAGGCTGTAAGCGCTTGCAACATGAACGGTGTCCCGCCGAACGCACGGCAGAGGGAAGCAGACTCGACCGATCGATCGTACTCCGTTCAGAGAGTATCGGAACGGCATGGCGGTTCCAAATCGGGCAGCAGACACTGGTCGGACAGCTCTCAGGGCGGCCCGGTTGAGCCCGATCTTTTCGATCGTCGCGGTCGGCAACCGACTGCACGAGCCTCAGCGTCTTGGGCCCGGCTGCTGACGTCCCGAGACGCCGACGATCAGGAGGATGAGCTTTCCGCGCACCCGGATTGCGAGGTCGAAGTCGCGAAGCTTAACACAGGGCATCACGCTGGCGGTTGTTTCCAGCTTCTGGTGACCGCTTTCGGCACACCGCAACGGTCAACACTCAGTCCGCGGCTCGAGCATTTTGACCCATATCGGCTGTGAGCACTTGCAGCAAATTGGCATATGTCGCATGGCACAGTGGAGTGAGTTGGCATCGCCGCCGCTCTGCCAACCCACCGGGTAAAGCACTAGAGATTGGGGCCGAGTGCAGCGGAACAAAAATTACTAGGTAGGGTTGGCGTCCCCCTTTGTCGGAGAGTCAGCACCCTACGGCGTATTCGCCGGATCCGGGATCCTGGCGTCCGCAGGCGTCGAGAAGCGTTAGAAGATGTTTTACTAAGCCGTGCAATGCTGTCCGTCGACACACGGCCCTGACTGAGACAGATCGTGGGCCTGGCATGAAGCCATTGTGCTCCGCCGTCCTATCGGCATTCCTCAGCATTGATGTTCCGAGACGTATCGTAGGTCGTGTAAATGAGCCTGCGGGGCCAATGCGCTCGTCCCGGCAGCAACGTACTCTTGTCGCACTTCTGCGTCAGGAATGCGGGGTCCATAACGCGTCATAATACGAGCGAGAGCCAACTATGTCGGCACTTCAGGCTTTGAACGTCGTCCACATGGGAGACGTCGCGCGGCACGACGACGCAACAAATCCTGCAGATAAACGTCGCGCGCTTCGGCGGCGCGTTCTCAAAGGCGCCATTGCGGCCTTCAATGATCGGCATTGTTCCGTTGCTTGTACGGTGCGGGATATCTCATCTACGGGCGCGCGCCTGCGCACCGAAGGATCCGTCAATATTCCCGACACCTTCGAACTGTTGATTGAGCTTGATGGAACAGAGGCTGACTGCGAGGTTGTCTGGAGAAAAGGCGACGAGGTTGGCGTCAGATTTATCGGAGCGCCACGTCGCGCTGCGCCCAGACGACGCCAAACCCTGGCTGTGGCAACGCCAGAGTCGCGAGTCACGTTGCGCCGTAACCGAAAGCCTTATTCGTCGACATAGCTCGACAAAATCGACAGGGCCGACCACAATCCCCGACCGTATCAGCTAGGCCAAGACGGTCGCCGGCGCAGCCCCCGAGCGACGGTGCTACGTGCAGTAGCGAACGGCGAAACCGAAGCTCGAAGAGTTGGGCGTCTGGTTCGACACTCAGCTCGGAAAGATCCTGAGCAAGAGCGACCTGGCTGTTGCGACGGTCAGTATTGAGGCGTCGCATCGACAGTGGTGAGACACTGCACGACCGGTCGAGAACGGAGGCATTGCGGGCATCGGCCGAACATCGCTCACACCACTCCCTGACCCCTCCAGCCTTTCAGTAGGCGTCAGCCAGCATCGGGACGTTGAACGAACCCTCGATGATATGGTCGTCCGTGCAGATTGAGCTGGCCTACCAGATCATTCCGGCCGAAGTGGCAACCCGCCCAGCAAAAATCGCTAAGCGGTTGTTAAATCTCTACAGCACTTTCCACAGGCTTGCGAAACTGTGTCGACGTTCGATCAGCCTTTACACAGCAATTCAATGTGGCTGTGTCATCCTGCGTCATCGATAATACTGCACGAGCTCCTGGTCATGAGACGCGCACTGTTAGCTTTGGCGATTGCTGCTGTACCTGGCGGATTGGTCTTTACGGGCGCCGGCACCGCCATCAAGGTTCTTCGCGACGCCCGCGACCCAAGTCACGACTTCTCGTCCGATGCCGTTAGGTAGGCCCGAGAATTGTGGTGGTAATTCGGTGGCGTGTCTATCTGTGACGTTCGGCGGGTTCAGACAGCTAATGGACGAGTAGTGGAAGGGATTGTTATGATCAGCTCAGTCACCCGGGGCATGCTTCAATCCAGTAGCGTCGTTACTGCACGGCATGAGCGCCTCGATCCTTTGGTCGAGCGGCGCACCGAGGAAAGTCGGCAATTGGCGCTTGCGGCAACTGGAAAGCAAAATCAAGAACGCGTGCGGTTTGCAGTTGACGCGTTCCTTCAGGCCGCGACGCATGCGACGCCAAGCGGCGCCACCTCAATGGCACAAGCGAATTCAGCCTATGGCGAGTTTTAGATCCAGGAGTTTCGATCCATCGCGGTTCACTCACCGCCTCGCAAGTGAAAAAAGCCGTCGTTGCCACAACAAGCCGCAGCGTAACAACCTGAGCAACCGCAGAGTGAGACTCGCCTCGAGCCACCTGGACGTCTTACCGCCCGACACGCGCAACAGGTCAAGCGCTCCGCCCAGAATGCGCTTGCCAAGAGATCGAGTGAGATCGAACACTCGGTTACCGCTGTCGCAGGTCGGAGAACCCATCATGGAGCTTGAAGGTAAAGTGGCCCTCGTCACTGGTGGCTCTGGCGACATCGGCGGGGCGATTGCGAAAGCTCTTGCCCGATCGGGCGCGGACATAGCTTTCTCGTTTGTGGGCAACGCCGAAGGTGCTCGAACGACCGCGGCGGCCATTGCCGGCATGGGCCGGAAAGCACGCGCCATGAAGCTCGATCAGCGGGACCTCGTCAGTATCGACGAATGCGCGAAGCAAGTGCTCGCGGAGTTTGGTCGCCTGGACATCCTGATCAACAATGCGGCCTGGAACATTGGAATTCCATTTCAAGATTTGGCTGCGTTGACCCCCGACGTCTGGGATCGTGTGCTGGAAACGAACGTCAGAGGCCCCTTCCTACTTGTGCGGGCGTTGGAAGCCGAATTGCGGCGACATAAATCGGGGCGCATCATTAATGTTGCCTCGCTCGCCGGCCTTGCGCCGACAGGCAGCAGTCTTGCCTATGCCGTCAGCAAGGCAGCCCTTGTTCATCTCACCCGGTGTCTCGCAGTCGCCCTTGCGCCCGAAGTTACCGTGAACTGTATCGCGCCAGGGCTCGTCGACGGAACGCGGATGGCCGAACGGCTGCCGGAGGATGTGAAGAGGCGGGCACGTTCTGCCCCACTCCTCGGGCGCACCGGCAGCATCGACGACGTGGCCAACCAGGTCCTGGCCTTCTGTCGCGCCGACTCGGTGACGGGACAAGTCCTGGTGGTCGACGGAGGACTGCCCATCGGAATGCGATGACGGCCCGGATTCAAGGTGATCTTCAATGCTCGGTCGGTTTCAAACGGCGAACCAGATTCGGATCGAGGCGGCGGGACTCGCCTGCAATCGCTTGAAGTCGCGCCACGTACCCGTCGAGCCTGGCCTTGAAGTGTTCGTCCGTCCCGCGGCCGCTATGGATCAGCGCAGCGAGCATCACTATCAGAAGCTCGGCGACGGGCGCCGGATCGGGTTGATTGATCAACTCCAAGCGCCCGAGTGCAGTTCCGACAAGAGTTTCCATCTCGAGAACGAGATCAGCGCCGAGCGTTGCCTTGATATCATCATAAGTCATTTCATGTTCCAACAGAGCGCCTTGATCGGCCGGTAGGAAGTGAGCAGATCAATGGCGCCTTGTCGCCCAATCCAGAGTTTAGGAAAGAACGGATCACCGCCGCCTGAATTGTTGGTTCTGGCGAGTTTTGATAGAAGTCCGGTTGGTGACAAGCGGTAGAGTGCGAAGCGGGACTTTGTATGACGAGCTGGCTGATTGATGCACGGGGAGAGGCATGGGACGTCGCCTCCGGACGTCTCCAAGCAGCACTTTTTGCCTTGCAACCTCCCGCGGTGTTTCGCCAGTACGCGGTTCTAAGCCTCGGCTTCGCTGAGATGTCCGTAACGCCGAAGGCAGCAAGGATCTGCTGGCGGCCGACTGCGACGACGGCTGAGACCTACGCAGGATTGTTGATGCATATGGCGGAGCTCGATGAGCAACGCGTTGTGATCACCACGATGACCCCGGAACCGGAGCATCAGGTGTGTCCGACTATCGCAGCTTCGATTGCCCATCTCACTAGGGTTTTTCAAACATCGCAGTGCAATGACGAAGGCCACTTCATGGCTCGCCGCCGCCGACCAGAGAGTTTGCAACACTGCGGTAGCGTGAGCCGATTGCTGGCGGCGACGATGCAGCGAGACCTCACACTTTCAGGTGTCGATTTGTGGACCATCCTGGACCAATATTCGGCAAAACGGTTCGTGCTGCTCGAACCCCACGGCGAAAACGGGCCGCTCGAGGTCCTGGCCTGGGGAAAGGGCTATGCCCGCTTCGATCCGGAATGGGTCGATGGAATCTCTGGCCACGATTTCGAGGATCAACCCGATCGTTCCTATGCACGCTGGGCCGCCGCCGCATACCGCCAAGCACACCGATCCAAAGAAATGATCATTGAGGACGTCGACGCCTCGACCTGGTGGCCAGGCCGAGGCCGTATGTCGATCAGTTACACCCGTGCGATCGTTCCTATTCACATCAAGGGCCGTGGCCCTTGCATCTTAGGCACGGCGCAGGCGCTCGACGTCGCGTAATTGCAAGTCAAGCTCTGCGGCGAAATTCGACAATTCGTCGAAGATCTCGTCTGCCATAATCCACGCCATAGCGCCGTCGAAGTCGCCGAGCTGGAAATTGCGGAACGCCACGCCGAGCTCCACATGCTGATAGCCATTGCGCGCCGCAAAACCCTTGTTGATCAGGGTCTCTGTCATCAGCGCCATGGTAATGTCGGTGCGCCAGTGGGTGTAGGCATAGGCGCGCGATACGCGCGACAACAGTGAGCCCAACAGTCGCCCGCGCACGCTGGGGTGCCACCAAGCCCCGCCGAGAAAGGCCACTTTGCCCGTCAGGAGCGGCGCCGACGGAGAAGTAACAATGCAGCGTTCCGTGGCCCCGGCATTCCTGGGATTGTGATAGAAGAGCCGCATGCTCTCGGCTTCCGCCTTGAAATTGGTGTTGGCCCAGTCGAACACTTTGGCTGCTTGTGCCGTCACTACATCGCCGTGCCCATTACGACCAATGAACACGTAGGTCGAACTCGGATCGCAAAGCCCGTTGCTCGGGTCAAACGTCGGAAGCAGCGGAAACCAACTGTCTCGGTTTCGCAAATTGGTGGCTACAAGCTCGTCGATGGTTCCGAACGACAATGTGATCCCGAGCTGCTTCAGGGCGGCGTCCGCCATCAGGAAAAACCGGCCAAGCAAATCGCGAGGACCGTAGTCGACCCGGATGCTGGCGAGCCCCTCGTGGCTACGGATCGGCAGGGCCGTCTGTTCGAGACGTTCGGTCGGATTGCGCGGGATAGCAGCAGACATGACACACCTCTCTAGTTGTGTTGACAACTGATAATACCAACTTGAGATGTGATTAGCTGTAACTAGGGTTGTCTGCGTCTCCCCGCATGCTAGGGTTGTTGGGGATTACCTGTCTGGAGTGCCGACGTGGGAAAGGAAGTGAAGCGGCTTTTCACGGACCGGCATGTTGCTGCCAATCCGGGCCGCCGTGCCGGGCTTGCTGACATTGAAATTGGACAGCGCGTGCGGTCCGTACGGATGGACAAAGGGGTCACTCAGGAGTGGTTGGCCGAGCGGTTGCAGATCTCCTGCCAGCAACTGCAGAAGTATGAAAATGGTGCCAATCGGATCAGCGCTGCACGCCTAGTTGACGTCAGCCGTCATCTCGATGTGGACGTTGCATTGCTGCTGCAGGATGACGCGCCGACACTGACAACGCGCAAGACCGAGGTCACGATCGGTGTTGCTGGCGATGCCGTTTTGACTGCCATCTCAGGACAGGAGCTCATGGACCTTCTTCGCGTCTATTGCGCAATCCCCAATGCCGAGGCGCGCGCCAAAGTACTCGAGATGGCAAAATTTCTCGGCACAATCGAACTCAAACCTGATTGACAAGGACGCAGTATTGGAGGCCGGTATGAACGCAAAGGCAGAGCGAGCGAAATCGCAGGAACGCGTTTCTGAACAACGGCCGGACAGCGGTGAAGCAAAGGAACCAGTGACATCGCCCTCAAAATTGCAGCAACATTTTTTTGAGGGTTTGGAGGTGGTCAAGCGGGTCATGAACGCCTGCCGCGGTGGCTGCGAGCGTGAATGAAATGGCGACTTGACCGCTAATCCGTCCGTGCATGAGCTGCTCTTCGATCATATTGCTTCATGCGGCGACAGCTCTCAACGGCTCGGCCCGATCAGCAGCAGTAGGTGGTATGGCCGGTGCTTGTGGCGGCGACATGAGCGGCGCGACATCGACCGCTGCTGGCGCGGGCGGTTCTGGTGGCGCAATTGTCACCATGGCTGCGTCGCGAAACTGCCGCATCCAACTGAACAGCTGCGATGGCCTGATATTGTGGCTGCGCGCGATATCAGAAACAACGGTGTCGTCGGCCAGCGCCTCACCGGCAATTGCGATCTTCGTTTCATCCGGCCGCTTGCGCCGACGCTTAGGCCCGGTCAGGGCCTCGATCCGCCGTCACGTCGCCAACGCGGCACCGGTGCACCGCTTTCCCTTGGTCCGCATCCTAGGCCAGTGCTGTGAAGGGTTAATCGGGTCAGGACATATAATGAAGTCAATGACTCGATGCGAAATCAACCACTGGCCATCCAATGAAGGTTCCACGTTGGTTCTAAAGCACCAAGTGCAGCCAATTACCAGTTTTTCGACGCGCCCGAATGGCATTCACGAGGTGAACGGGCGCGGTATGCGCAGCGATGTTCTGCTGAATTCGTCCATGCGGAGTATTGGGACTGTGAGGCGATCTTGTCCATCGGGGCGACCATCGTGTTGAGCGTCAAACATTGCTCTACGTCTCCGAGAATTACCTTGGTGGCACCGACACTGTCGGCGGTTGATGTCACTTTTCACTCTGCGCAGACCCGAAATCCGCGGAACGCGCGGATCGGTAAGTTTCGCGCCTTGTTCACGGGGTAAAAAACGCCGCATGATGCGAACGACCCTAGCCTCCCTATATCTACTTGGGCTTTGTGCACTCGAATTGTGCGGGTGCTCCTCAGCTGGTGCCCCTCAAACAGCTTTGAATCAGCCTCACCTGCCGAATTTCCCCGCGCCCACTAAGCCGAACTTGATCAATTTTTCCTGGGCGACTTCGATTGATGCCGAGCCGCGTACAGCGGTCGATCCTTCGTTGCGAGACGGCGGGCCCACCGTCGACGACAGTGAGAAGTCGACAGCAATCACGACTGGGGCCATTTCGACGAGGCCGAAAAATGGCATCGATGATGTTCCCGTTGATATGCAAGTGGCTTTGCACCAGAAGGTCGCTCCCAAGCCGCTAGTTGTCACGCCGAGGGAAGCGCAGCGGCAAAAGGAAGCTCGGCCGTCTCCCGTTGCGGGAGATGCTGCCATTTCAGGGCAAGAAGCGATCGAGTCTCATCGAAAGCAGGCGTCTAAGAGCGAAGCCCTTGCGCCGCCTGTCACTGCAAAATCGAATGCTTTGAGCTCGGACGACATGGTCAAGGAGATGCAGAAGACCGCCTCGATTATGATCGTGGCGTCCAAAGAAGAGTACCGGAAATTCAATGGCAGTTGCGCCTGTCCCGATGATCGCAATGTAAATGGCGAGAGATGCGGCGACCAAAGTGGGTATCACGGACCAGCTTTCCGAAAGCCCCTTTGTTACATCGCTGATGTCTCTCCTGACATGATCGTCGAGTTTCGGAGGACAGGGTCAATTCTTTTTGCAGGACGATGACGTCAGCAAACGACGCCGTCGAATGCTGATCTCGCTCGAGTACGGAGATAAGGTCTGTTCAAACATCGGACTTGCATCACCTAGAGCACGTCCACGCCTGGACGCCGAAGTGTCTCGACGCAGAAGCTAGAGCGCGTTCTCGACAGATGGAAACATAACCAGCATCGCGGATGTAGTTGGCGCATTCGTCGGGCTGGAAGGCTTTGAGGATGTCCGCGAGGGCTTCGCCGATGGCCTGTTGCGTCCTCGCGCGGGCTTTGCGCAGTAGAGCCTTGAGCTTCGCGAAGACGTGTTCGATCGGATTGAGGTCGGGCGAGTAGGGCGGCAGGAACAAAACGTGCGCCTTGGCGGCTCGGATCGCGCGGCGTACAGCCCGTCCTTTGTGACTGCCGAGGTTGTCCATGATCGCGATATCGCCAGGTTGCAATGTCGGGACCAAGATCTGCTCGACCCAGGCGAGGAAACTTTCGCCGTTGATCGGTCCGTCGAACAGACACGGGGCATCGATGCGATCGTGACGGAGCGCGGCGAGAAAGGTCAGCGTCTGCCAGTGACCGTGAGGCACGTTCGCTTTCAATCGTACACCGCGCTGGCACCAACCTCTGAGCGGCGCCATGTTGGTCTTCGTCCAAGTCTCATCGATGAAGACCAGGCGTGCCGCATCGAGTTTGTGCTGATGTCGGAACCAGCGAGCGCGCCGGCGGGCGACATCAGGTCGATCCTGCTCGCTGGCGAGCACGCTTTTTTTTGAACGTTTGGTCTTCTCGCCGGATCAGGTTCCACACCGACACATGGCTGACGACACGGCCTCGATCAGCCAGTTCAGCGGCTAGCTCCCGCATCGTGATATCCGGCTTTTCTTCGAGACGGGCGAGAATCCAGTCGCGCTCGGCATCGAGGGCCGCGTGGCGGCGTCCGCCCATGGGCTTGGCCGCGGCCCCGCCCGTCTCGCGCTTCCTTTTCGACCACTTCACCACGGTCGAAACCGCGACATCGAACATCGCGGCAACCTCGCGGCAGGTCTGCCCAGCATCAAGAGACGCAACCACACGCTCACGCAAATCGAGAGAGTAAGGTCGTGCCATGCATGGCTGGCCTCCCCCAGCACACAGCTTGAATCACGGAACAACTGATTTGGGAATCCCACCCGATTCAATTTGAACTGAACATGCTCTAACACGCGATGCGTGATCTGCATGCGCTGAATGAGGCAGGATTTCGTAAACAGGGAGTGAGCGATGGTTATGCCTTTTCATCCCGACGGCGTCGCTGTCGTCCGACGTCGCCTTGCTGGCTCAGCACGTGGAATTCCGCGTGCGCAAGAGACTCAGGCATAGCGCCAGCCGAAACGATTGATGGATTCAACCTGGTCAGTTCCTCGGCGACCCTGGCAACGAGATCCAGGATCTCATCATCGTGCATAAGGAGCAGCCTCGGCGTTGCCGACAGCTTTACTATTGAATAGTCGAACGCGGTGCAAACGCGTGGAGAAAGCGCGTCAAACAGCCGAAGATCGTCTTCAACGTTGATTTGCACGGGATTGACAATGGTCCGGACAGAATTGCTCGAACGGTTGCAGCCAGCCATGTGCAATGTGTGAATTCTGCGTTTGCTCTCGTATCGTCGGTCTTGGTAGCGACGGACCGTATTCTTAGGCCGCCAATGTCTTCTGCGTATCGGCTTTGCGATAGGATCTTTCTCGGGACAGAGCCAAGTATCGTCGCGCATTCTCTAATTCGGCGCGTATTACCACGACCGGGTGTGGGGTCAGAGCGCTTTCGACCCGCGGCAGCATTTCCAATACCCGGAGCGCTTGCGCCAGGTTCTCTGCAGCTTGCTCTACAGGGCTTCTGTCGAGCCCGCCGAGAACGTCCCCCTTTTCGCGTCCAGTGCGCATATCGCTCCTCATGAGCCGTCCGACCGCTTTCACCGCGACCGTGCCGACCAATATGATTGATTCCTTGTGCGAACCTCGCTTCCAAGGTGAACCGGGTTTGCTCAATGCTTGACGCCAGCCGAGTTCGCCCACTGCACTAAGTCGCCAGATTGGATTGGCCTCGGGTTTGTTGCGCGCCGCGCCATATCGGGAGGTGACGCTCAAAAGGTACCCCATAATCAAATGCTTGTTGGTGGCTCCATCCTTCTCCTCGACTTCCGTATTGTCGGCCGATATCTTGCCGGGTTACATTTAGCGCGGTCGTTGCGCTGCGTTCATCCTGGAAAAGTGAGCTTGGAATTAGCGTCACGAGGCAGCGAGCAGACCGATTGACACCGTTGATCTTTTCGACGGCTTCAACTCGGAAGGTCGACCGAATTCCGGGCGCCAAGTAACCCGCGGACTAGACTGGATCGCCAGGTCATTATCATCATGAGATCAAATCTGATGGTATTCTATTCAATCGAGCGCATCGGTCTCTTTATTGACGGTACGAACTTTTTCCTGATTACCCAGCTGCATCCGAGAGCCTCAAACGGGCATAGGGTTTCGGTT
>CAZCQH010000093.1:0-14473 GCA_964500805.1 uncultured Hyphomicrobiaceae bacterium | reverse complement strand
GAAAACCGGCGTGCTCGCAAGGGTACCGGGGGTTCGAATCCCTCCCCATCCGCCAACGACCCGTCCGACCGACGTTGAAGCTCTCGCGTGAGCTCAAGGTGGAGTTTGTGCCGCGAGCGCCTTCGATTGTGTCCGCTCGACATCGAGAAGGGGCCTCATTCACGCCTGCTGACATCTTGTGCGGCACGTGGGCGAGTAGGGCGCGACTGGAACCTCGCCGAGGCGAGTGCGTTTGCCTCTGTCAACCAGCGGAGCGCCGGCATGTACCACCATGTGAAGAAGCTAATGTACGCGGTTCGGGTTGACGAGCCCGACCCCAAATTCGGCAATATGCTGCTCGAGCAGTTCGGCGGAGCGAATGGCGAGCTTGCCGCGGCCATGCAGTACTCCATTCAGGGCTTGAATTGCGAAGATCCAGCACGCAAAGACCTTCTGATGGACATCGGGACCGAGGAGCTCAGTCACCTTGAAGTGGTCGGCACTCTCGCGCGCCTTCACCTTGCGCCAATGAAGCACAGGCGCGACGCTGCCGAGGCCGATCCACTGGTTGCCGTCGCTGGCGGGGGCGGTATCAACTTGCTCAATTCCATGGGAAATCCTTGGACGGCCGACTATCTCAAGATCACCGGTGAGCTTGATGTCGACCTGAGGAGCAACATCGCTGCAGAGGCCCGAGCCAAGATCGTCTATGAGCGGTTGATCAACTTCTGCGACGACGTCGGCACCAAAGATGCGCTGCAGTTCCTGATGACACGCGAGATCACCCATATGAAGGCGTTCGCGGCGGCGCTCGACAGCCTGGACAAGCCGCGCTTCACGGTCGGACGCATCGCCCCTTCGACGCCGCTCGTCAATCAGTATTTCAACGACTCGACCGGCACGGGAGACCTGGGTGAAGTCGATACGACCGGTCCTTGGAACGAGGGCGACGGCTGGGATGTCGTGACGGCACCGGCTCTCGCCGAGGCAGCACAGGCACGCCGCGGACAGATCGAGGCTGAGGTTTCGGACGCCGATGATCCCGAGGCGATACGCGATCTTCTGATCGACCACTTGCGTGATCTGACGCGACAAGTCCCGATTTCTGCCGGCCAGGGCTGAATCCTGTCGAAGTTCGCTGCTCAGCGGGAACCTTATTTTTCGTCTGGAGAGCTTGCCGTTGCGACGCCAATCCGATTCCGCACGTTCAGCTTCCTCATGATCCGGCTGAGGCTCCATTTGACAGCGCGTTCGCTGATTTCCAGCGTCCGGGCGATCTCCTTGTTCGAAAAACCTTGAGAGACTTGACGGGCAATCTCCTGCTCTTGCGGCAACAGTTGCTTCAACGTGTGCGCCGTCTTCGTTCGGCCCGGCGCGCCCAGCGCTCGGCGACGCAACACTTGCCCGGCAAGATTGGACGAAATGCAGACCTCGCCAGCGTGAACCTGATGCAGAGTTCGCACCAGATCTTCTAGAACGACTCCCTTGAGCATATACCCCGAAACTCCGCACTCGAGCGCCGCCGAAAGGTGATCTTCGCTCTCCGAAACTGTCAGCATCACGACTCTGACGTCTGGAACCTGCTTTCTGATTTCGCGCGCCGCGGCGATGCCGTCTCCCGGCATGCCGACGTCAAGCAGAATGATGTCAGGCGTATGCCCTTGCGCAATCGCCAAGGCATCGTCAGCGTTGCTGCCTTCGCCGACGACCACCAGGCCGTTGTTACGATTGATCGCGCGGTGCAAGCCGGCGCGGACAATTGGGTGATCATCCACAATGGCGATGCGAATAGGCTCACGCATGATCACCCTCCATGTAGGCAACAGGAATTCGTGCAAAGAGGCGACTGCCTCCTTCGGTACGAGCAGCAAGCTCAAGAGTGCCACCCATTGAAGCCACTCTGTCTTTAAGGCCGATCAATCCGAGCCGATCGTCGAGCTCCTCATGCCGTTGCGCAGCGGGGCCGGGTCCTTGGTCCAGCACTTCGATCTCGATCTCGTCGCCAAGTCTGCGGGCACGCAGAAACTGACCCTTGCCGTCAGCATGAAAATAGGCGTTGTTCAAACCTTCCTGAGCGATTCTGTAGATCGTAGCCTTTTGCAAATGCGGAACAGGATCTGCCAGTCCGATCAGTTCGGTCGCGACGTTGGAATGCGTGCGCCTCGAATGCGCCTGCGCCGCCATTGTCAATGCGCGCTCGAGGGTCAGCTTCTCCAAGTCAGGAAGGAAGAGCCCGATCGAGATTTGTCTGATCTCCTCCAGAGCGTCGACAAGTGTATCTCGCGCGAGAGCCACATCTTGCGGTCCAGCCTGTCGAGGCGAGTCCTCGTTAGCATCGCCCGTGTCCGATGATCTGGGGCCGAGCATCAGGATCGACATGCCGATCAGTTGCGCAGGCCCGTCATGCAACTCCGCGCCAAGACGGCGCATGAAGCGCTCGTTCAATTCGTGCGATGCACGTCGTGCATTGTCGACTCGCCGGCGCAAATCGATGTTCTGCGCTAGAAGCGAGGATAGATCCGCAATACGCTGATTGAGATTGAGCTGCTGTCGCTCGATGATCGCGTTGCCACGCCGAACCACGTTGTACTGAAGTGCCAGCATCGCAAGCGCGACGCATGACACCAGCAGCCATGCCTGCCTTGTTGCGTCCTGAAGCTCCCTTTGCAGTGCATCGCCGTTCTCGTAAAACTCGGCCACTGCGATGACCGAGCCATTTGCACCACGGATGGGTGAATAGATCTCGAGTAGTGGCCTGGCAGTGGCATCGACTGATGGTACATGCTCGTAGCCCCGTGGCGCGAATGCGCCCGTGATCTTGCCCGCCATGGCGCGGATCAATTTGTCGTCGTCAGTGACGATTGTTCCAACCACACCAGGTCGCGAACTGAAAACGGCACGGCCGGTCATGTCCCAGACGTTGAAAGAAACGATCCGGTTGCCAAGCACATGTGGAAGCATCAGGCGCTCGAGTGCTGCCTGGCCTGCTTCGGATATCGCCCCTGTTGTCGCGATCTCACGTACATGCGGCTCAACAAAATTGTCCAAGAAAAGCGCGGTGGCCGCAGCCGTGTTGTTGACCACGCCACTCTCGATCTTATCGGCAATCCAACTTCCGATGATGATCATGCCGCAGAGCAAGATGCCCGACGTCACCAAAAGGAACTGACGAACAAGGTTGAGTGCGCGCCAGCGATCGAGCGCTCGGCCGGGTGCCCGCATCCAGCTGCTGCTCATTTCACTGCTCATGGTGCACCAGCGGCAGCAAGGAGAAGAGATCGACAGTGCTCTTTGGCACGCCCAAGGCCCTATTGATCCAGCGGTGGCATTCAGAAAACAAGCTACTTGATATTATTTAGCCAATAGAAAATGAACTCCAGTGCGTTGTGTCAGTCTCGAGTCAGCGAGCCCGATGCGTTTGGCTGAATCCGGAGCCCGTGTCGCCATTGCCGCCGCGCGAGAGATCCCTGCGCGTGTCAGCTTGCTCATGGACTTTGGTCTGAAGAAAGCGGCCCATTTGGACATTCGACCAGTGCCGACGGTCATCAAATCGTTGGGCCCAAGCCCATTGGCGCAACGATTGCCCTGAGGAATTGTGCGCGAGATCGCAGTTCCTACGACTTGTCGGCTTCAGGAGTCGAGCAATGTTTGCCCTAGCACCGAACGTTTCAGGACCGGATTGAGGGCCGAAGCTGCGCGGATACCGGAGCCCAAACGATGTCGGGCAACGCCAGCCACAAGCGCCGGCTCTTCGCAACTCCTGAAGCCCAAACTCCAACGAGTACAGAAAGTCTAGCGACCATGGCTTACACCACCAGCTTCATTGTCAACCTCGAAGACCTGATCCGGATCCTGAACAATATCAAGATCGCTGAGCAGCACGCCGCCGGCGGCAACCTGGTGGACATCATCAATGCTGCGGCAGGGCCCGGCAACGCTGCCGCGATCGTCCCCTTCGGCCTGCGTACCGTCGATGGCAGCTACAACCACCTGCTGCCGGGGGATACATTGGCAGGTGCGGCGGATACGCTGTTTCCAAGGTTGCTTGATCCCTATTACCGCAACGAACAGGATGGCGACACCCAGGCGTTCGGTCCCCCGGGCTCAGGCGCGCCGATCATTACAAACACCAATTATGACCCGAGCTACCAAGGTACCAATCCGAACAGCCCAGCTAGTCGCTTCAGTGTTGCTGACGCCGATCCGCGCATCATTTCTAATCTGATTGTCGATCAGACGATCAACAACAAGGCCGCCGTTTACGCCGCGCTGGCCTTGAATGGCTATGTCGGTTCGGAAGCTGATGATGCTTTTGCGGCCATTATTGCCGCGGCAACATCAGGCGGCACACCGGACGCCACTGCGATCGCCAACGCACAGGCCGCGCTCATTGCAGCGCAAGCAGCGCAAGCGTTGGCTGCGACCGTCAGCGCGCTCTACAACGTTTATGCTGTTGCTGCAGTTCAATCTGAAGAGGCGAATACCGCCGTCCTCAGTGCGCAAACCGCGGTCATTGCACTGAACACCGCATTGACACTAAATACGACTGCCAGTGCTCAGGACGTGGCCGACCTTAACGCGTCCATCATCGCGGCACAGAGCGCTGTGGGTCAGGCGCAGGAGCTTTTAACAGCGTTGACCCCAGTGGGGCCGGATCTGGTCGCGCCGGCCGATGTCACTGCCGCGCAGAACTTGCTTTCAGCAACGAACGCGCTTGTTTCGTCGCTGACACTTCTGCTCACTGGCGATGGCAATGGCAATCCCAACGATGGTATCCACCTCAATGAGAACATTTTTGCCCAGGACATTAACCGACTGAACGCTGCAATCGCCAGCGCCAACGCTGCTTTTTCGTCAGCAACAACGGTCGACGCTCAGGTCGATGCAAATGCAGCCGCTTTCCAAGCCAATGCAACCCAAGCGGCGATAAACTTGTCTCTGGCCAACGCAGCGGTGGCGGCAGCCCAAGCCGCACTGACTGCGGCACAGGCCGGCAGCTCTCCGACGCTGGCGCAAGTGTTAGATCAGTACGGCCTCCAGGTCTCTACAGACGGCTCGTTCACAATCGAGAACCGCTCGGCCGACATCGGCCTTTCGCCGCCGAACTCGGGCTGGATGACTCTGTTCGGTCAGTTCTTCGACCACGGCCTCGACCTCGTCACCAAGGGTGGCAACGGCACGGTTTACATTCCGTTGCAGCCCGACGATCCGCTATATGTGCCGGGCGGTCCGAATTTCATGCCGCTGACGCGCGCGACGATGTTCAAGGTTCCGGTGCTGGACGCCAACGGACTCCCCGTCTTCGAGCAGGCGCGCGATAATTCCGGCGCGTTGATGTTCGACGGCAACAATGATCCGATTCTGGTCCAGAAATTCGCCTACGAGTCGGAAAACACCACGACTCCGTTTGTCGACCAGAACCAAACCTACACCTCGCACCCCTCGCATCAGGTTTTCCTGCGCGAGTACGCAATGCACGAAGGCCAACCTATTTCCACCGGTCATCTGCTAAGCAATGAAAACGGAGGTATCGGAACATGGGCCGATGTCAAACAGCAGGCTGCTGAAAAACTCGGCATCTTGCTGACGGACATGGACGTCCATAACGTTCCACTATTGCGCACTGACCCTTATGGCAAGTTTATCCCGGGTCCGAACGGATTCGCCCAAGTGATCGTAGGCGTCGGTACGGATGGCATTGCCAATACCGCTGACGACCTAGTGATCGAAGGAAATCCGAGCAATCCGATTGCGCTGCCGCCTACTACTCTCCGCACCGGTCACGCTTTCCTCAATGACATTGCGCACGATGCAGCACCTGCGGCAGGCCTCTTAGCCGATAGCGACTTGACGGCTGGCGGTTCACTCGACGGCCAGGCTTCGGGTACGTACGACAATGAACTTCTGGACAAGCACTTCATCACGGGCGACGGCCGCGGCAACGAGAATATCGGGCTGACCACGGTCCACTTCATCTTCCACGCCGAGCATGATCGCGTGGTGGAAGCCGATAAGCTAACGATCCTGCGCTCCGGCGACATCAACATTATCAAGGAGTGGCTGCTCGACCACAATACAGCGGCGCTGCCGGGCACGCCGCCCGCGAATCTCACGACTGCAACCGATGCTGAGCTCAAAGCCTATGCCGATACGCTGACGTGGGACGGCGAGCGCCTGTTCCAGGCCGCGCGCTTCACGACCGAGATGCAGTACCAGCACATGGTGTTCGAAGAGTTCGCGCGGCGCATCCAGCCGAACGTCGATCCGTTTGTGTTCACGAACTCCGCCGACATCGACCCCGACATCGTGGCAGAATTCGCGCACACGGTCTATCGCTTCGGCCACTCGATGCTGACCGACTCGGTTGACCGTCTTCAGAATGACCTCACGACCGTCAACGGCGATATGGATCAGATCCGCCTCGTCGATGCCTTCCTCAATCCGCAGGAGTTCACCAACTCCGGTGACGGAACCGTTGATGGCGCGAGCGACTTTGCTGCCGCAACCAACATCATTCGCGGCATGGCTCTTCAGGTCGGAAACGAGATTGACGAGTTCGTCGTTGATTCGCTCCGCAATTTCCTTGTCGGACTGCCGCTTGACCTTCCCGCGCTTAATATCGCCCGCGGCCGTGACACCGGCGTCGCGAGTCTCAATGACGCGCGTGCGCAGCTCTATGCCGCCTCTGGTCATGTCGACGTCAAGCCCTACATCAGTTGGATCGACTTCGCGCAGCACCTGAAGCATCCGATGTCGCTGGTCAACTTCATCGGTGCCTATGGCACGCACGCCAGCATCCTTGCCGCAAACACGCTGGAGGAGAAGCGCGACGCCGCCCTGGATCTCATATTTGGCAAGGCGGGCGAGACGGCTCAGGAAAAAGACGACCGACTTGATTTCCTCAATGCCCGCGATGCGTACGCCGGCGGCTCGCTCGGCGGTCTTAACGCGATCGATCTGTGGATCGGCGGCCTCGCCGAGGAGATAAAGGAGTTTGGAGGTCAGCTCGGCTCGACCTTCAACTTCGTCTTTGAATACCAGATGGAGCACCTTCAGAACGGTGACCGCTTCTACTATCTGTCGCGCACGCAGGGCATGAACCTGTTGAACCTCCTCGAGGCCAACACGTTCACCGACATCATCATGCGCAACACGCATCTTGGTGACGACCCGCACGCCACCCACATGTCCGCTGAGATCATGGAAGTGCCGGACATGGTTCTCGAGCTCGACCCGCTCGTGGCACAGCATAACTACAGTGGCATCGCAGCCAACGACGGCAAGACGACGAGCACGACTTTTGCCGACCGCACATCGCTCGACCCGAAGCACGACGATCCCCTGCTGCAAGCGATCGACCGCAAGGTCGTGCGCGTCCTGAACGGCGTCGACTCAGACGGCGTCGCCTATGACGTCAACCGCGACGGCGTTATCGATAGCAAAGACGCTCAGCTCAATATGTTGCAATTCTCGGGCGGCGAGCACGTCGTGCTCGGCGGCACCGAGGATCGCGATTATCTTTACGGCGACAAAGGCATCGACACACTCTGGGGCGACGGCGGCAACGACTACCTCAATGCCGGCATGGAATCCGACCAGGTCTTCGGCGGCGACGGCGACGACATCATTGAGGATCCGTTCGGCGATGACTTCCTGCGCGGCGAGGGCGGCGACGACGTCGTTTTCAGCAGCGCCGGCATCGACGTTCTATTTGGCGGCACCGGCAACGATTTCATCGGCATCACCACCGACAGCTCCGAGATCTTCGCCGGCCCCGGCGACGACTTCCTGCTCGGCGGCAGCTCGCCAGACGGCCTGCTCGGCAACGAGGGCGACGACTGGATCGAGGGCGGCGAAGGCTTCGACGGCCTCTCGGGCGAGAACTCGGAGCTGTTCTTCAACTCGCCGATCGTCGGCCACGACATCCTCTGGGGTCAGGCCAACGACACCGACTATGATGGCGAGAACGGCGACGACATCATGGTCCAGGGTTCGGGCATCCAGCGCAACAACGGCATGGAAGGCTTCGATTGGGTCATCCACAAAGGCGACACTAAGGCTGACGGCACCGCGACTGACGCCGTAACCGACATGAGCAACCTGCTCGGCGCCGGCGCGGTCAATCCCGCCTTCATCTTGCGCGACCGGTTCGACTCGACTGAGGGCTTGTCGGGCTGGTCGGGCAACGACACGCTCTCCGGCGCCTCGACCCTGATCGTCGCCGGCGGCGGCTTCGACTCCAAGCTGACCCAAGCCGGCGTCGACCGTATCAACGGCTTCGCCCATGTCATCGGCAGTGCGGGCCTAGTGCCCGACAGCCTCGGCGGCGTGGGTGCGGATCCGAGGTTGGCCAATGCACCTGACACGGTTGTCCTGACCAGCGATCATTCCTTCGACGGCGGCGAGATCATCCTCGGCGGCGCCGGCAACGACATCATGATGGGCGCACTGGGCAACGACATCATGGATGGCGACGCCTGGCTCAACATCCGCATCAGCGTGCACCAGAACAAGGTGCCGGTGGGGGTCAACAATCAGGATATCGTCGGCAATCCGGAGATCTTCACCGTCAACAGCCTGACTGAAAAAGTCACCGGCACCGGTAATCCCGCGTGGGATGGCCACAGCTTGTCTGATCTGATGCGCTCCGGCGTCATCAACCCCGGCCAGCTCAAGGCCGTGCGCGAGATCCTGAACAGCGACGACTCTCATGTCACAGCTGCAGGCACGACCAATGACACCTCGAGCGTCGATACCGCGGTGTTCCGTGGCAGCATCTCGGACTATGCCTTCTTCCGTGCCGATGGTTCTCAGATAACTCCAAATTTGGGCCAGACAATCGGCCAGGCCCTAGCCGCGTACTTCAACGGCGAATCAAACAAGACTCTGACGGTTCAGCACATCGTTCCCGCAGGCGGCGGTGGTGGCGGCGGCCGGATCGACGACGGCACAGACGTCATCCGCAATTTCGAGCGCCTCCAGTTCGCCGACGGTACGGTCGAGCTCATCTCGGGACTGAACGAGCTGCCGACCGGACAACCTCAGCTCGAGATGCTGGTCGACGATACTCTGGCTCCGATCGTCCAGGCGGGTCTGCCGCTGCGTGTCAGCACCGCTGGCATCACCGATCCGAATGGGATAACGCCCGGCACATTCACCGTCTCCTGGCAGATCGAATCGGCGCCCGGCTCCGGCGTCTTCGTCGATGCCGCCGGCTTCGGTACCGTAACTGGGGGCGGCACACTCTTCACACCCAGCGTCGATCCGGTGCTCGCCCTCGATGGCGAGCGTATTCGGGCGGTCGTCTCCTTCATCGACGGCAATGGTGTGCGCGAGGTCGTGACTTCGGCGCCCTCCGCTCCGGTGCAACCCGCGTCGAATCTCGTCGGCACACCCGCCGACGACTTGCTGGTCGGAACGGTGACCATTCCCGACATTTCAGCCAACGCGGGCTTCGGGCTCACGCTGCCGATAACAGGCAACGACGGCACGCTCGCTACTCCGATCGACGGCCTCGGAGGGGACGACGACATCCGCGGCCTCTCGGGCAACGACGTTCTATCCGGTGGCGCACCCGGCGAAGGCAACGAGATCCTCGACGGCGGTACCGGCAACGACACGGCACGGTTCTTCGGGAACGTGGAGGAGTACACCTTCGGCGTGGCGCCGGATGGAACCCTCGAGGTCATCAACACGGCGACGGGAGAAGAAGACGCGGTCATCAATATCGAGACCCTCGTCTTCAATAACGCGGAGCTCATCGTCGCAACCATTCTCGCCGGCAACGTCCTCATCGGCACAAATGCCGATGAGACGTTCGACCCCCTCGCACCGGTGGGTGGCGACTTCTTCACCACCGACTTCGGCGACGAAATCGACGCGGGCGGCGGCGCCGATACCATCAATGCTGGGGCGGGCGCCGACATTATCGGTGGCGGCGCTGGCGATGACACCATCGACAGCGGAGCCGGCAACGACCAGGTCAGTGGCGGCGATGGCACTAACGACATTCGCCTGCGTCTCGGCGATGAGACGTTGCTGGTCGGCACCGACGAGACCGGCACGGACACCGTTCGCAATGACGGTGGCACCGAGCGGATCAGCATTGGCCAGATCGTGACCTCCACCGGAGGTCCGACACCGCCGAACGCGGGTACGGTCAGCGTCACGACCCAGGCACCGGTCGCGTTGACTGCCCTGACGGCGGAGGATGACGGCGCGGGCAATCTCGTTGTGACCGTCAACAACAAGTCGGTCACGATCAACGACCACTTCAACGACCCCGCGAACGCCGTCGAACTGATCAACTTCAATGGCAATTCGTTTGGTGGAGCGAGCCTCGGGACGGGCGACTACAACCTCATCGCCGCGCCATCGGGCACGACCACACTCACGGGCGGCGCCGGCAACGACGCGCTGTTCGGCACGTTGGCAGCCGACACGCTCAACGGCGGCGGCGGGAACGACGTGCTGCTCGGCGGCGCCGGCGACGACTCTATCGTCTGGAACGCTGGTGACGGCTTTGACGTAGTTGCCGGCGGTGAAAATACGCCCGTTGGCGACACGTTCGTGGTGAACGGAAATGACCAGGACGAAGCTTTCCACGTTTATACTGCAGCTGCCTGGACCGCGCTTGGTGTGAACCACTCTGTCGCAGCGGGGACCGAATTCGTCATCACTCGACAGGGAGCAACAGGTGGAGTTGCTCCAACCGATATACCTACCGACACTGACAAAATTGCCGAACTCGTTGAGATCGAAGAACTCGTCATCAACGGCGGCGCAGGCAACGACTCGTTTGATCCCCACGGCAACTTCACCGGAACGCACCTCTTCACCCAGACCATGACGTTCAATGGTGGTGAGGGTAACGACTCGGTTGATATTTCTGATCTAGGGTCGGCGCATCGCGTGGTGTTCAACACTGGCGGCGGGACGGACACATTCCCAAATGCTCGGCCGCAGGACGTGATCAACGTCACGGGTGGTTCTGGTTCCGGTTCAGGCTCTGGCTCAGGTTCCGGCGGCAACAACACCGCGTTCGCCTTGACTCCCGCAGACGTTGCCGCACTCAAGGACATGGTCGATGGCGGCACGTTCAGCGGCGGTGACGATGTGCCGGTCGGCGTGCGAGACCTCTCTGGTTTCACGAACGGCGTGCCGGATGATCACTTCATTCGTCTGACGCCTGCGCGCTTCGCCGACGCGAACAACGGCATCAACCCGCTGTTCCAGGGCCTCGATCCGCGCAACATCTCGAACATTCTCGGTGCCCAGGAGGCCAATCTCGCGAAGAACGCGGCCGGATCGAACATCTTCTTCATGGCCTTCGGCCAGTACTTCGATCACGGCCTCGACTTCATCACCAAGGGCGGCAACGGCAAGATCCTGATCGATGGACAAGACGCCTTCGATCCGCAAACTGGCCAGCCACTGAACTTCGTCGATCTCACCCGGGCGTCGCAGTTCGGCGCTGACAAGCACTATCAGAACCAGACCTCGCCCTATGCGGATCAGAACCAGGCCTACGGCTCTCACCTGCTCGTCGGCCAGTTCCTCCGCGAGAGCGACGGAAATCACGGCTTCGGCTCGCACCTTTTCGCTGGTGCACCCGATCCGAGCTCGCCGGGTCTCAACCTTTTGCCCACGCTCAGGGAGCTGATCAAGCATCATGTCGACGCGGGCACCGTGTTCGCGAACGGCAAGACGCTCGAGCAGCGCTATGGAACCGGACTGGTCGATGACAGCGGCAATGTTGATGCCACTCTTGCGGCTCAGCTTGCGTCCAACTTCATGGACTCCGGCCACAACCTGCTGCTCGATGCCAACCGCGGCGTCAGCGTTCTCGATCACTACATCGCCGGTGACGGCCGTGCGAACGAGAACATCACGCTCACCTCGATGCACACCATCTGGGCGCGCAACCACAACTTCCACGTCGAGAACCTGGAGACCGCCGGCTTCAATGGCACTCCGGAGCAGCTGTTCCAGGCTGCCAAGGCACTCAACGAGGCCGAGTACCAGCGCGTCGTGTTCACCGAGTTCGCTGACGCACTCCTCGGCGGCATGCGCGGCGATGGCGACCATGGCTTCAAGGAGCACAACCCGGATGCCGATCCGCGCATCAGCCTCGAGTTCGCAGCCGCGGTCTATCGCGTCGGCCACTCGCTGATTGCGGACAAGCTGACGATCCAAGGCGCCAACGGCTCCAGCTCGGAGGTCCTGCTCAAGGACGTGTTCCTCAATCCGGGTCAATACAAGACATTGGGCGCCGGCAGCATCCTGGGTGGCATCGCCAGCCAGCAGGCCGAGGAGGTTGACTTTAACCTCGTCGATGCGGTCCGCAACGACCTCGTCGGCACAAAGGCGGATCTCTTCGCCTTCAACGTGGCGCGCGGCTGGGATGTCGGTCTCGGAACGATGAACCAGGTCCGCAAGACCCTGGCTACCTCTACCGATCCTT
Source organism: uncultured Hyphomicrobiaceae bacterium (assembly GCA_964500805.1). GTDB lineage: Bacteria > Pseudomonadota > Alphaproteobacteria > Rhizobiales > Hyphomicrobiaceae. Next base: position 2,031 of record CAZCQH010000093.1, on the reverse strand, counting down.
ACATCGTCGAGGCTCGCGGTTACGCTGGCAACATGACGGCCTACACATCCTGGGAGGACTTCCAGACCCGCAACGGCCTCTCCAACGAGATCATCAATCAGTTCAAGCTAGCCTACCCCGACTTGGTTCTGGCACCCGACAAGATCGCGGCGTTCCAGGCCGCAAATCCAGACATCGAGCTCGTCAACGGCAACACCGTGAAGGGCATTGACCGGGTCGAGCTGTGGGTCGGTGGCCTCGCCGAGAAGCATATCAACGGCGGCCAGGTCGGACAGACATTCTGGGTTGTGCTGCACGAGCAATTCGACCGCCTGCAGGAGTCTGATCCGTTCTACTACATCGAGCGGTTCGACAACTTCGACTTCTACGCCAACGAATTCGAGAACACCTCGTTCGCCGACATCGTGGCGCGGAACACCGGCCTGACGGGTTTGCCTGAAGAGATCTTCTACGTCGGCGCAACCGGCGGCAGCGATAGTGGCAGCGGATCCGGCAGTGGCGGCGACGACAACAGCGGCTCCGGCAGCGGCGACGACGACGCCGGAAATGACGGCACAAGCTCGGGCGGTGGTTCTGGTACCGGCAGTGGCTCCGGCTCGAGCAGCGGTTCAGGTTCGGGCACTGGCTCGGGTTCCGGGAGTGGGTCGGGCACGATCACCTCGCCTCACGTCGTCTTCGCGGGTACCGGCGGCAACGACACCGGCTTCGGCGGTGACGGCAGCGACACGATGTCGGGTGGCGACGGCAACGACACGCTCTTCAGCTACGGCGGCGACGACAGTGTGGTCGGAGGCGCCGGCGACGACGACATCTTCACCGATGCCGGAAACGATGTAGTCTCGGGTGGCGACGGTGCGGACCGCATCTTTGCTGGCGACGGAGACGACATTGTTCTGGGCGGGAGCGGCAACGACACGATCGATACGGGCGCCGGCAACGACAAGATCTGGGGTGACGCCGGTCGCGATGTCATCAACGGCGGCCTTGGCAACGATGTGATTTTCGCTTCGGCGGGCGACGGTAATGACGCCATCCACGGCGATGAGGGCATCGACTCGATCAACTTCGAGGCGATCACGTCAAATCTCACCGTCGACCTGGTGAATTTGATGGCGACGAGCGCTGAGAGTGGCGTCGATACGCTGAGTGATGTCGAAAATGTGGTCGGCGGCGCTGGCAACGACACGATCATCGCCAACAACGCGGTCAACGTGCTGAACGGCGGTGGCGGCAGCGACACCTTCGTCTTCAAGACAGCGGCTGCGGCCAATGGCGACAAGATCGAAGGGTTCCAGGCCGGCGACAAGATCGATTTGAGCGCGGTTTTCGGAGTTCAGGGAACGCCTGACACGTTCCACACCGGTAACTTCACGGCTGCCGGCCAGCTCAAGGTGACCATCGTCGACGGTAACTCGGTGATCGAGGGCAACGTAGATAACGATCCGGACGCCGATTTCTCGATCACTGTTGTTGGGCGCATCATCGAAAATAAGGATCTTCAGTGACCCGCGCTTTGACATGCAGTGGCAGGTGACGCCGACGCCGATCCCCGCTCCGAACGGCGTCACGTGGCAAACACCGGAGATCCTCCCCGAGGGCGATCCGCGGACACCTGCGCGCACCAAGTGCGCGGGTGGCCCCAAGCGAACCAGAGATGCGCAGTTCTGAGGCGAGTTGGGCTTAACCGCAAATTGGCAACTCAGTCGGCCTGTTAATGTCCGCGCTGCACCGCTTCAGACTTGGGCGACGTCCGCTCCCTCCGCCTCTCGTCGAGGTGTCGACGTATAACGAAAATGATCAAATTCGATCGTCGACGAACGATACAGGTAACGCTGCCCGGCCTTGACTGTCGCCCGATGCCGAAGCGGCGCGTGCTCACGTCCTTACAATCGTGCATGGAACTACCGCTCACCACAGGTTTGTCGCGAAACCGACGCGATCCCTTACCTCCCGACCTTTCCAACGGCTGAGGAGCCGGATGACGTACGGAATGTTTCGCACAATTGAGTAGCGGCTGGCGGCCCCGACTCA
>CAZCQH010000092.1:0-14498 GCA_964500805.1 uncultured Hyphomicrobiaceae bacterium | reverse complement strand
CTACGCGCAACGCCGCCGCCCCCGCCTCCTACACCACGTCCCGGGACGCCGCCCGTCGACGAAGGCGAGGCGTAGTGGATGAAGCGTGCCCTGGCTTGCGTGCCAGGTCTGTCGCGCTGCGGTGACGTCGGGCCGTTCCTGCTCGCTGACGTGCGCTGCTTTATTTGAGGTCGGTTTGTAGCGATCGAGGCAGCACCAGATCATGCGTGGTGCAAAGTGCTCGCCGTGAACCTCGACGAGATGCTCTGCAATCTCGGCAGGCGTGATACCCGCGCGATCGGCAACCAAACCGAGAATTATCAGGCACGAAGGTCTTGATGCGGTCCGAGCGGCGGTCGCCTCCTTGTGGCTGCAGTGCCGCCGTTCCTTGCGTGTGCCAGCGCCGAACGAAATTTCACCGCCGTCGAGGCGGCCACACCGAAGCGCTCCGCCGCCGCCCCGCCCGGCAACGCATGCCCCGGTCAACAGCACGGAGCACACGCTGCGAAGGTCGTCGAAAAGAGAGGGCGTCATGCAGGCCAGCCTCCACCGCCGGCCCAAGCCTTGAGTCACTGTTCGCAACCTCTGGGTATCCAATAATTCCGTCAGATGGGAATCTGCTCTAACGGAACGGCGTCGTCATCAACACGCTGACCCACGATGACGGCACTTCCAGCTGCGGAAATAGGCGCGGATCGCTCCGCAATGTCACCTACTGCTGAGTTCCGCATGTACCTGAACAGGAACTCGAGGCCGTGCGGCCACCGAGTACCGATTTCACGCCGGAGATTGGTGGAGCCGAACGGGATCGAACCGTCGACCTCGTGAATGCCATTCACGCGCTGTGTATTATTATGGCAACATATAGGTGCGCGCTGAGATTCCGTATTTGTTGATTTTGCATGATAATTTAAAACCTGTGTGAACATACAGATACACTTACATCTCCCCAAGCGCCACATATTTTGCTACCTAGATGCTACCTCGGCGAACTTCTGAAACGTGTGTCGCGCTTGGGCCCGATTTCCATCTTCCCAGGTAGCACATAGGCAGCAGTCATGGCGAAGTCCGTTCTCACCGACATGGCGATCCGCACCATGCCTCTGCCGGCCGTGGGGCAAAGTGAGCTGTGGGATCACCGCGTGCCGGGCTTTGGCATTCGGGTCACGGCGACCGGAACGAAGTCATTTGTCTTGGTCTACCGTTTTTACGGCCGACCGCGTCGACTGACGCTCGGTCGGTATCCGACATTGTCTCTGACGGATGCTCGCAAACTTGCGAGCCAAGCCCTGCGTCATGTCGCTCTGGGTGTCGATCCGTCGGATGCGGAATTGGGTGACAGGGTTGCGGCGGCACCGCAACGACGCATGGTAGGAGCGACAGTTGACGAGTACGTCGAGAAATATGCGAAGCCGAAGAACAAGGATTGGCGGACTACACGCGACATCTTGCAACGCGAGTTTGTTGCGGTCTGGGGTGAGCGTGCACTGATTTCGATATCTCATGATGACGTGATGCGCGTCGTCGATGATATCGTCGCGAGAACGTCAGCCGCCACCGGCCACAACCGGTTCGTGTACGCCCGGCATTTTTTCAACTGGTGCGTGGGGCGCGGATATCTCGATGTGTCGCCGATGGCGAAGCTCAATCCGCCTCCGAAAGCGAAGGATCGCGATCGTGTTCTTTCGGACGACGAACTCGGTCGAATTATTCTGGCCGCTCGAAAAATGGAATACCCATACGGCAACATCATCATGCTGTTGATCTTGACCGCACAGCGCAAGAGTGAGGTGGCCGGTATTCGCTGGAGTGAGTTGAACATCGCAACCGGCGAATGGTCGCTTACGGCGGAACGCACCAAGTCGGCGCGCAAGCATGTCGTGCCGTTGCCAGCGGCGGCAATCGAGATGCTGAAGTCGTTGAAGAGCATTCACGACACTCTCGTCTTTCCCGCGCGGGGAAGCGAGGCAGTCGTGTCCGGCTTCAGCAAGTGGAAAGTTTGCCTCGATAAATTGTCTGGCGTTGAAAACTGGCGCGTTCACGACCTGCGACGCACGGCCGCGACAGGGATGGCACGACTCGGTGTCGCCCCTCACGTGATCGAACGCATTCTCAATCACACACGCGGTACGTTCGCAGGTGTCGCCGGCGTCTACAATCGTTTCGGCTATTTACCTGAAATGCGCGAAGCTCTCGAACGCTGGAGTGAGCACGTTAGGGAAATCGCGATATCAGGTGCGACACACAACGACATCGATAGTGTCGCGACACGTCGCGACACCGCGTGATGTGTCGCGGCCACTCGGGCCAGGGCGCGAGAGCACTGCTCGACGTTCAGTGTACGTGCGCAACGTCCCGCTTCGGAAGTGTCTCAGTTTGAAAGTTGACGGAGTCTCACCCTGCTTGTCGCGCGCCAGGAGCCGCAATGCGAGAAGGCGATCGGACGCTCATCGTGGTTCTGGACGCAGTGGCGCAATAATTCGCAATATCGCCGGAGCACCTGGTCTCCGGCCGTGGTGCACGACAGCCGCGCAGTGTCGCAATGTATCCCGCGTCGCGCTTGACCAGGCGTTCGCTGCTGCAGATTGGAAGGCGGTTCGGCGGTGTGAACTCGACCAATGTCAAGCACGCTGTTTACTCAATCGAGCGCGACATGGCCGGGGATGCAAGATTCGCCGCCGAGATTGCCTCGCTGAAAGCGTTTTTGCTGGCGCGATAGGCGCCGCGAGTCATTGGCGTTTCGGAATTGCGCCATGGGATCGTTACCCGTATGGGCGGAGACGCTCGGCGGCTCCGTCGAAGGCGACTCTGCCGCCGGAGATAGAGCCCGGTCGCTCGCGACACACGGCGCGAGCGAGGCGCCCAAATCTCTTGCGCACACAAGTCCGCATCTCAAAACGTCGGACACTCGTCTCGAAGTTTTCGAGCCATGCGCCGATATGTGCTGCCATGAGCAACGCTTCCATCTCGACGATGCCTTGATTGCTCCGCGAATCAGAGGCACCTTCATTTCATCCCGAGGGCAATCCTGGGGCGTCGCGATGCTCCACATTCAGGAGTGACGCGATGACTGACATCCAGCGATTGTTGTCGAAAAAGCAGGTCAAGGAACTCGTCCTCTACTCGCACCAGCACATCCAACGCCTCGAGCACGCCGGCCAATTCCCCAAGCGGGTGCGGCTCGGCCACTTCCGCGGCAGCCGGGTCGGCTGGATCGAAAGTGAAGTACGGGCCTGGCTGCAGGATCGCATCGACAAACGCAACGCAGCTCCCTGATTGGAGCGAAGGCCGGGGGTCCAAGCCCGGCCTTTTTCTCATCGGGTTGGTCGATATCGAGTGCGGGCCGACCTCGATACAGTCGACGCTTGCTAGCCGATGCAGTTGTCGAGAAGCAGAGTTTGCAGACATGCTAGGAAGCGGTTCTTCAGGTCACGTACCCGCGAATCAGCACGGCTGCTGCACCTCGATCAACAGACATTGAATGAAGCACGCGGAACTGTGAGCCTTTGAAGCAGCGGTTAATTCAAACGGCGGCCGTACAATCATCCAACCGCATGCGAGCCGACGTCGACGCCAAGCGATTGGCAACTCTGCGAGCTCTAAACCGTGTCGACAGGGTAGGGCATCGCGTCGAACTCGAACTCCTGCGACTTCGTTTTGGAATGAGTGCATCTGTCAATTGCGGAAGACGCGCGTGGTCCATTCATCGACTGGTGCGGCCGGCTTGGCGACGGGTGCTGGCTTGGTACGCCCGCGCGTCTCTGCAGCGGGCGGTGGCGCAGTTGCTGCAGGTGCAGTGGCAGGTCCTTCAACGGTTGCGCCTTGCGCACTCGGCCCGGTGGATGCCGGTGAGACCGCCGCCGGGACGACTGGTGCCGCAACGGTTGGTATTCCCGCGCCGCCGCCCTCGCCGACCACGACGAACGGCGCCCAGTAAGCGGGATGTCCCTCGTGCGGATGCGTGGATCCGATCATGCCCCACATGGCTTGGCGCAAAGCTTCTGCACGGCCGACGGTGTTGTCTCTGGCCATGGCGCTGACGTCGGACGTGATCAGCTTCACCGTTGCTGCGCTATCGACTTCCCAGTGCGAGACCAGCAGCAGCCGAGTAGGAACGGGTCCGGCGCTCACTGAATGACTTGCGGCAATGCAAACGGCGTGACTTTCCGGACCGTCCGGCGCACCATGACGTGCCAGCTTGCTATGGCACCGGAACATCATTTCTATGGTTATCTTTTCCCAATGCGCACTGCTGGCCGACGGCTGGCAAAACCAGGTAAGGCTCCGCCTTGCCGACGGAACAATCGCGGCGATCGAGGTCGATGTCGAACCCGCTGCAAGCGATGATCGATGCGATTTGCTACTTCCAGGGTTACCGAACCTGCACAGCCACGCATTCCAACGCGGCATTGCTGGGCTCACGGAGCGGCGTGGTTTCACGCCCGACAGCTTCTGGACCTGGCGCGAGGCCATGTATCGTTATGCATTGACCATGTCGCCCGACCAGATGCAGGCGATCGCCGCGCAGCTCTACCTCGAGATGTTGGAAGCCGGCTTCACGCGGATCGGCGAGTTTCATTATTTGCATCATGGAATCGACGGAGCACCTTACGTCGACATCGCCGAGATGGGTGGCAGGATCGTGGCGGCAGCGGAGGAGAGCGGCATCGGTCTGACGCTTTTGCCGACGTTTTACGCTCACGGCAATTTCGGCGGCGTGGCGCCGGCGGACGGGCAGCGCCGGTTTATCAACACACTCGACAGTTTCACGCGCCTCTTCGACGGCTGCCGTCGCCATGCATCGCGGCTCGATGGCACGGTGGTGGGGATCGCCCCGCACAGCCTGCGCGCCGTCACGCCGGACGAGCTCACCTGCCTGCAGACAATCGCGCCGGCGGCGCCGCTCCACATTCACGCGGCCGAGCAAGTGAGGGAAGTGGAGGAGTGCCTTGCCTGGAGCAATAGGCGGCCCGTGGAATGGCTTCTGGACAATGCTGCTGTCGATCGGCTCTGGTGCCTGATCCATGCGACCCATATGACCAGCGACGAAACGAGGCGGCTCGCAGCGTCCGGCGCTGTCGCTGGGCTCTGTCCAGTCACCGAAGCCAATCTCGGCGACGGTATCTTCAATGCTGCGACATTTATTGCGGCGGGGGGGCGCTTCGGAGTGGGGAGCGATTCCAATATCCTCGTCGGTATTCCTGACGAGCTTCGCCAGCTCGAGACGGCGCAACGGTTGAGGGACCGTGCGCGAAATGTGCTGGCCGTTGCCGACGGCTCGACAGGCCGCGCCCTTTATGAGGGAGCGCTCCGTGGCGGGGCGCAGGCACTCGGCATGCCGGATCCGTCGCTACGGGTCGGTGCGCGCGCAGATATGATTTCACTCGACTTGGGGCTCCCCTCGTTTGCTGGTCGGCGCGCCGGGGACGAAGTTCTCGACGCCTGGATCTTCACCGGCGCGCGGGCGGTCGATTGCATTTGGGTCGGCGGTCGCAAGCTGGTGGCGAGCGGGCGACACATCGGCCGCGACCGGATTGCTCAACGTTTTCGCCAGACGATGGAAGCTCTGGCGTCAGCGTGACGCTGACGCCGCCCGGCTCGCTTTATGCGCTGCGATCTGTTGCATGACTGGCAGCACCGCCAACATAAGCCCGGCGATCTCGGCCTTGCGCGAGGGCATTGCCATCAGCACACCACCAAGCCCCAGCATCCACCGCATCGGCATCGGCATCGGACCCCAGCCATAGCCAACGAATGCGATGCCGAGCATGAATGTGCCGAGCGCGCAGGTCAGCGTTGTTTCGAGAAAGTCCGGCCAGTTCCAGCCCGGCAGTACCAGCAGCATCACCGGTGAGTAGCAGAACACGAACGGCACCATGATCTTCGCGTTCGAGAGCTTGAACGCCGTGAAGCCCGTCTTCCAGGGGTTCGCGTTTGCGATGGCCGCGCCTGCGTAGGCCGACGTGCACACCGGCGGGGTTACCTCCGAGATGATGCCGTAGAACAGCACAAACATGTGGGTCGCGAGCGGTGGCACGCCGAGATTCGAGAACGCCGGCTGCGCCACTGTCACCAGCATGATGTAGAGCGCCGTCGTCGGCACGCCTGCGCCCATCAGGATGCAGGCAACGCCAATGAACAGCATCGACAGGAACAGCGTAATGTCCTTCAGCGTCAGTAGCTCCCATGGCAGGATGCTCAAGCCGGCGTAGACGATCTTGCCGAGATCCTGCGCGGCCCCCGTCACCATAAAGCCAAGCCGGAAGGCGAGACCTGTCAGCGAAATTACACCGATAACGATACCGACCGCAGCGCAAATGGCGCCAACTGCCAGCGCCGCACGGCCTCCCTCATAGAAGGCATCGAGGAACTCGCGCGGCGTAACACGGCGCATCGGATTGACTAGACCGACGACGATCGCCGTCGTGATCCCCCAGAAAGCCGCCATGTAGGGCGTGTAGCCGTCGAACAGCACGTAGAGCAGCACCGCGAGCGGCAAGATTGCCGGCCAACCGGACTTGAGCACCGGCCCAAGTCTCGGAATCTCCTCCTTCGTGTGGCCGCGCAGTCCAAGCCGCTTTGCCTCGAAGTGCACGATCACGAGAACGCCCAGATAGTGCATCGCCGCTGGAATGATTGCTGCCAGCGCGATCTGGCTGTAAGGCATCTTCAGGTATTCGGCCATGATGAAGGCGGCGGCGCCCATGATCGGCGGCGTCACCTGACCGCCCGCGCTGGCGGCCGCCTCGACGGCGCCTGCGAAATGCGGCTGATAGCCGAGCCGCTTCATATTCGGAATCGTGAGTGAGCCGGTCGAGACGACGTTGGCAACGGCGGAGCCCGAGATCGTACCGAACAGTGCCGACGATGCGACGGATACTTTGGCCGGCCCGCCCATGAAGCGCCCCGCGACGATGGTCGAGACGTCCACGAAAAGCTGTCCGAGCCCCATCTTCTGCGCGACTGCACCGAACAGCACGAAGTGGAAGACCACCGTCGACGTGATCCAGAGCGCGATGCCGAAAATGCCTTCAGCCGGGAAGTAGATGTTGTTGATGAACTGCCGCCACGTCACGCCCGGATGCTTCAGGATCTGGAACGGCATGTGCGGCCCGTAGAGGGCGAACAGTATGAAGCAGATGATAATGATCGGCAGCACCCAGCCGACGGTGCGCCGCGTCGCCTCGAGAACGAGAATCGTCAACGCTGTGCCAAGAATCACGTCGATATCGGCCGGCGCCCCCTGGCGCAGCGCTTGCTGAGCGACCTTAAAGCTGCCGCCGAGATCGAGACCTTCCCATGAGACTCCGATCCAGAGCGCAGCCAGCACCCCGATGATACCGGCGGCCCAATCCCAGAGTGGCACGCCCCAAATGTCGAAGCGGCCGTTCGCCGCCTCGGCACCCGCCTGTCCGCGTCGTGCGGGAAAGAGCAGGAATATCAGCAGCAGCACGCCGGAGAGGTGGAACCCCATGTGCCAGTGATCGACGGGAATGCCAAAGCCCGCAGTTATGTAGTGATAGAGCGCGAACAGGATAAGGAAGACGAAGATCACGCCGCCGAGGCGAGGCGCGACGGGGCGGACACGCCGCTCGCTTTCGAACTCCTCCTCGATTTGCTTGGCGCGCCCGGCATCGATCGGGGCGTGCTCTGCGACAGGTGTGGTCATGCGCATTCCCAAAGAAGAGGGCCGGCATGGGTTTCCTCACGCCGGCCGATAAGACGACTGTCAGATGGCAAGACGCGATTACTTCAGGACGCCCTTCTCCTTGTAGAACTTCTCGGCGCCAGGATGCAGCGGCACCTGCACGGCCTTCAAGGCCGCCTCGAGCTTGATCTCCTTGGCCTTGGCGTGACCGTTATCGAGGAGCTTCCGCGTATTGGCGTTCCAGAGCGCCGTCGTGATGTCGTAGACGAGCTGCTCCGGAACGTCGGACGAGACAATCCACTGCGCGCCGACGGCCACCGACTTGATGACGTTGTTCTGGCCCTCATAGCTCTTCGCCGGAATCGGATCCTCATAGTAGTAGGGCAGTGCCTTGAGGAAAGTCGCCACGTCGCTGTCGGACATGGAGTAGATCTCCATGCCCTTGGTCGATGCAAGTTGCGAGATGGCCGCGAGCGGCGTGCCTCCGATGATGAAGAAGGCGTCGAGCTGACCGTCGGCCATGCGGTCCGCGCTCTGCTGCGGATTGAGCTCTGACGTCTGCATGTCCGCCTTGGTGATGTTGAACTGCTTCAGGAACTCGAGCACGGCCACTTGAGTGCCGGAACCGGCCTGGAATACAGAGACGCGTTTGCCCTTGAGCGCCGCGATACCTTCGAGCTTGCCGCCCTTCGGAAGCACCAGATGCAGGTGTTCGGGGAAGAGGTTCGCGATGACACGCAGCTTGCCGTACTTCTTGTCCTTGAAGGTGCCTTGGCCATTGAAGGCCTGATAGACGATGTCGGCGGCCGCAAGTCCCGACTCCATCTGCCCCGTCTCGACGCCCGTGCAGTTGGCAACCGAGGCATTCGTCGTCTGCGCAATGGCGACGAGGCCCGGGACGCCGCAGGCTCCGCCCTTATCGCAGGGCGTCGAGCCGGGCGGGGCCGAGATCGCATTGGCCAATAGGCCGCCTATCGGGAAGTAGGTCCCTCCGGCGCCACCCGTGCCGATGCGGAAGAATTTCATGTCCTGGGACAGCGCCTGGCCTGGCAGGCCAAGTGCCGTCGTCAGTGCTCCAAGTCCCCCAAGTACTTCGCGTCGGCTCGCCATAGATGCTCTCCCTTTTGGCCCATTTTGGAAGTGTGCGATGATCCTCGTTCAAGAGCAATAGAACAGCCTGATGACTGAACAGCCTGATGACCCATGATGCCCCTGGGTAAGTTCAGCCAGCCGACCGCGCCAGCGGCTTCGCAGAGGAAGCCGAAGTCGATCGCTTCCGCCCCTCAGTGCCGAGCTTCGATTAAAATGCTGCCGCGGTACGTCTGTTGGCGGACTCTGAAAGTCTGCCGCAATTCTCGACTGTGCCTCGTCAGCAAGGGCATCAATTGGCCGCTGTACCCGGCAGCCAGAGTGCGATTTGCGGAAAGGCCACAATCAGAATCAGCGTGGCGATCATCGCGACGAAGAACGGCATGACGCCAATGAAGATATCCGAAATCGGCGGTTCGGCACCGGGACCGGCAAGCTCACGTCGCATGGCATGCAGGATGAAGAGGTTCATCCCGACCGGCGGCGACACGATCGCGATCTGGACCAGCATGACCACGATAACACCGAACCAGACTAGATCGACGCCAAGTGCCTTCAGCATCGGCAGGAAGATCGGTACTGTCGTCACCACCATCGAAAGCTCTTCCATGAATGTGCCGAGCACGATGTAGAGCACGCAGATCATGATGACGACCTGCATCTTGGTCAGCTGCATGTCGATGACCCATTTGCTGATCTTGGCCGGCAGCCCCAGGAACGCCAGCACGAACTGCAGGACAAACGCGCCAATCAGGATGAACAGGATCATCGCCGTGGTGCCGGCCGCTGCCAGGAACGTCGCGCGCAGCATGGCGATATTGACCCGCCGGTTGAGGGCCGCAATGAGGAAAGCACCGCACACTCCAAATGCCGCAGCCTCGGTGGCCGTCGCGACGCCTGTGTAGATCGTACCAAGCACCATACCCATGAGGAACACGATCGGAATGAGCGCCGCGAGCCCCACCAAACGCTTGCGCCAATTGGCATAGGCTGCTTTCGGCGCGATCCCGGGATCGCGCAACGCCTGCATTGCGATGAGGAGCATGAAAATAAAGGTCATCAGGAAGCCGGGAACAAATCCGGCGAGATAAAGCTTGCCGATGGATTCCTCGACCAACACGCCATAGATGATGAAAACAATGCTCGGCGGGATGAGAATTCCGAGCGTGCCTCCGGCAACGATGGAGCCGAGCGCTATGCGTTCGCTGTAGCCATACTGCTTCAGGAAGGGCAAAGAAACACGCCCGATGGTTGCGGCAGTCGCGGCGCTGGAGCCGGAAATGCAGGCGAACATCGCGCAAGCCGCGATGTTGCTGTGCAGAAGGCCTCCCGGCAGCGGGTTCAGCCATTTCGCGAGCGTCGCGTACATGCCTTCGGTCACTCCCGAGCGCAGCAGTACCTCGCCCATCAAGATGAACAGGGGCAGCGCCACGAGCGTAAACGAGGTCGTCGTGTTCCAGGGGACGTAGCCAAGGACGTCCCAGACCGGGCGATCAGCGAAAATGCCGGCCAGGATGAGGCCTCCGAGGCCCATCGAGACCGAGACATAAACTCCCATCCCGAATAGGACGGCGAGGATGCCGATGAGCGCAATGCCGGACATGGTGCGGCCTCAAACGTCGAATTGAGCGGGTGCGACAGCCGTTTCGGCGGCGCGGACCTTTTCGAGCCCGGCGGGATCAAACGTGGCAACGAGGAGCGTAATGACGCCCTGCATCGCCAAGGCTGTGAAGCCGATCGCCATGGCGCACTGTGGCACCCCGATCGGCGTCTGCAGCACGCCTGGGCTCTTCGATCCAATTTTCAGGGAATCGATCGCTAGCCCCCAACAATTGTAGGCCAGCATAATCGCAAACGTGGTTAGTAGCGCCAAGGCGATCCAGTCGAGCAAGCGCCGCGCCTTCGGTCCGGCCATGCCGAGCAGCAGATCGACGCGCACATGCTTGTCGATCGTCAGCGTGTAGGCGAGTGACCACGTTATGGCGAGGCACATCACGTAGCCGGCGATTTCGTCGGTGGCACCGCTGTAGAAGCCGCCGAAGCCGCGGCCGAGCACATCGGCAGTGATGAAGAAGGCGAGAAACGTCAGCAACCCGCCACCGATCACCGCCAGGGCGACACTGACGCGTTCCATCACTGTGAAAATCTGCATGAGGGCGCCATCGCGGCTCCCTTCGGCGAACGACGGCATCGGGATTTGCCTCAATCGGAAGAGCTCGTCACGCAGTCGATTGCCGCGTGACGGTCGTTGTGTCTCGTTCGTCTCAGATCGTGAAGCCGGCGATCGGCGCGAGGATTTCGTTGAACTCCTTGGTCGTCTTTTCGCCCACTCGCTTTGCCCACTTTGCCGCAACGGCCTCCTTGCCGATCTTCTTCAGCGGCTCAACCCACTCCTTCTTGGGCTCCGTGAGAACGGTCATGCCCTTTGCTTTTGCGAGATCCACGCCGAACTTGTTGTTGATGTCACCGATCTCCCACCCTTTCTGGGTCAGCGTCGGCGCGATCTCTTCGATCACCTTCTTCAAGTCAGCCGGAAGCTTGTCCCAGCTCTTCTTGCTGACGACCGTGTAGGCGGGCGAGCTACCGCACATGATGTCGGTCATGTATTTACAAACCTCGTAGAGCCGCTGGCCTTCGACCTGATCGGGGCCAGTTATTCCACCCTGGATGGTGCCGCGCTCCAGTGCGGTATAGAGGTCGGAGACCGGCATGCTGACCGGTTCGCCGCCCAGGGCGGCAACGAAGTCGGCAAGGCCAACCGAAAAGGTACGAATTTTCTTGCCCTTGATGTCTTCGAGCTTCTCCATCGGAAACTTGGAGAAGAGGTAGACGGTGTTGTAGTTGAAGTGCGAGATGATGCGGCCGCCGATAATGTCCTCGCGGGGCGAGATCACTTTCGGCACCCAAGCGTCGACGCCCTTGCGCGAGGTTGCGTAGTCCTGGAACGCGCCCGGGAGCTGCGGCGCCTCGATGGCCGGGAAGTCACCCCCGACATAGCCGGCAACAATGTCAGCATAGTCAACGAGGTTGGCTTTGAGCGTGCGCAGGAGTTCTTGGCCTGAGAGGCCGAGCTCTGGCAACGTCGTGACGTCCATGTTGAGGCGGCCGTTGGTCTTGGCCTTGATCTCGTCCAGCAGCCAGGGCCAACGATGCGACCACGCCGCACCGACGCGGTGGGTGGTGACGGCCTTCCAGGTGATCTTGTCCTGAGCTAGTGCGGTTCCGAGCAACGCCGACGACGTCGTGAGGCCGGCGCCGAGCCCGCCAATGCCCCTTAGAATAGACCTGCGATCCGTCGACATGATGTTTCCTCCATCAAGTTGAATGCGGCTTTTGATGCTGCTTGCCGATTTGACTCGCAAAGCTGACAGGTTCGACGTTGGCAAGCAAGGCTCTGTCCCAGGTCAGCCGGCTTTCGACCGGTTCTTCGATCCCGGGACGAGCCGCGCCTATCGGAGAGGTGGAGCTTGCATCGGAGCTGTCCGCGACCGATGTTTCGCAATCGGGATAGGTCACCATCACGGCAGGTGGGCGGTATGAACGAGGACACTTACGACTTCATCGTTACCGGTGCTGGTTCGGCCGGATGCGCAGTCGCTGCGCGTCTGTCGGAGTCTGGCCGCTTTCGGGTGCTGCTGCTCGAGGCTGGCAGACGCGACAATCACCCTTGGATCCACATACCTGTCGGCTATCACAAGCTATTTACGCATGACACCTACAACTGGAAATTCGAAAGCGAGCCTGTCGCTGGCCTCAATGGCCGCACGTCATACCAGCCACGTGGCAAGATGCTTGGCGGCACCAGCTCGCTGAACGGCATGGTCTACATGCGCGGCACGGCCGCCGACTACGATGGTTGGCGCCAGCTGGGTTGTGTCGGTTGGGACTACGAAAGCGTGCTGCCTTTCTTCCGCAAGGCCGAGAACCAGGAGCGGGGTGAGAACGAGTTCCACGGCGTCGGCGGTCCGCTGAATGTCACCGATGCCCACTACAAGCACGAGATCATCGACGCCATCGTTGAAGGCGCCGTCCAGGCAGGCATCCCGCGCAATCCCGATTTCAACGGCGCGACGCAAGAGGGCGTCGGCTATTATCAGGCAACCGTCGGCAAAGGCCGGCGGTGGAGTGCCGCGACAGCTTATCTTCGACCGGCGCGCGGGCGCCAGAACCTGGTCGTCACCCCGAATGCGCACGCAACCCGTATCCTCGTCGCGAACGGCCGCGCTACTGGAGTCGAATATCGCACGTCGCGTGGCCTGCAGGTGGCCCAGGCGCGTGCCGAGGTGATCGTCTCCGGTGGGGTCTACGGTTCGCCGCAACTGTTGCTGCTGTCGGGGATCGGACCGGGGTCCCACCTGAAAGAGCTGGGCATCGACGTCGTCCACGATCTGGCAACAGTCGGCGCAAACCTGCATGACCACTTCAACTCCTACGTTGCCTGGCGCTCGGCCAAGACCGGCACGTTCAATGAGCTTCACCGTTCGCCGCTCCGCAAGCTCAGTGCAGGAATCCAGTACGTGCTCGGCCGCGATGGTCCGATGACAGCTATCGGCACCATCGCCGGCATCCTCACACGCACGGATCCACGCTTCGACCGGCCGGACCTGCAGATCAACACCTATCTTTGGTCGATCGAGACACGCGACCATACGGGCATGCATCCCCATAAGTTTCCGGGCTTCAGCATGTCGCCGGTTCATTTGCGGCCCGACGGGCGCGGTCGTGTCAGCCTCAAGAGCCCCGATCCGCTCAACCCGCCTAGAATCGAGTTCAAATTCCTCGAATCTGCGCACGACATCGAGGCTATGCTCTATGGCGTGCGCCTGGCACGCAAAATTGCCGAGCAACCAGCGGTCAAGCCCTACGTTGCAGCAGAGGTGGTGCCGGGGCCCGCCGTGGCCTCCGAGGACAAACTGATCGAGGACATCCGCAATCGCGGTGTCTCGAACCTGCACCCGGTCGGCACCTGCCGGATGGGGACTGGACCTGATGCAGTGGTTGACCCGCGATTGCGAGTGCTCGGCATCAAAGGCTTAAGGGTCGCCGATGCCTCGATCATGCCGCTCGTCGTCGGTGGCAACACCAACGCGCCCTCGATCATGATCGGCGAGAAATGCGCTGCAATGGTGCTCGAGGATGCTCAGCGGGCATGAGCAGATGCACTCAGTCATCGCTTCGCAGAGGGAGCTGACGTCGGCACAGATGATGCTCAAATCAAAGATCGGGTCTCGTGCGCGGTTGCGATACCTCAACTAACAGACATTGCGGGAAAGAGGCGTTTGACCAACTCAGAAGCCTCCGCGCGTGTGCGCTCTTGGGCGAGGTGTGTTGCACGCGACAGCTCGACGGGATTGAGCACGGTATCGTCATCTGCGGGCCATTGGCCAGCGTTCTGACGATGCATTTTCAACTCAGGGAGATTTCTAATGCGCAAGGCACTTGCCTGCTTTTCATTGGTGCTTGGGCTGACCGCCCTCGTGCCGGACACGTTTGCCCAGGAGAAGATGACGTTCCCGCAAGGGCATGAGGAGTTCTATTCAGAGCTCTCAACACTGATGACGAAATACCCGAAGTCGGCGGAACAGTTCTCGCTACGCGACAAGTGCAAAGCGCCTCCACAGACGAAGTCATCGCATCATGCGTGCTGCGAATGGTCGTGTCCTTGGGGGCAGCCCGCATCGAGAGACTGCAAATGCAATCAGCAGTGTCTTGAGTGAAGTGGAGGTGGGAGATGACGTACGGAATGTTTCGCACAATTGAGTAGCGGCTGGCGGCCCCGACT
>CAZCQH010000091.1:0-14790 GCA_964500805.1 uncultured Hyphomicrobiaceae bacterium | reverse complement strand
AAATGGCCAAGAAACCTGCACCGCCACCGGTTTCAACCGGTTACTGGCTCCTCAAATCGGAGCCCGACGCATTCTCGTGGGAGATGTGCAAGGCGCGCGGCGCGAAGGGAGAGCCGTGGACCGGGGTGCGCAATTACCTTGCCCGCAACAACATGCGCGCGATGCGCCTCGGCGATCTCGGATTCTTCTACCACTCGAATGAGGGCAAGGAGATTGTCGGCATTGTCGAGATTTGTGCTTTGGTTCATCCGGACCCGACCGATGACACCGGCACCTGGGAGTGTGTCGACGTACGCGCGCTGCGAGACATGCCGCGCCCCGTGACGCTCGCCGACGTGAAGGGCAACGGCAAGCTCGCCAAGATGAGTTTGGTCACCTCGATGCGGCTCTCGGTCCAGCCCGTGACGAAGGGCGAGTGGATCGAGGTGTGCCGCATGGGCGGCCTCGACGCGAAAACAGTGACGTCGACGGTGAAGAAAACGCGCTCTAGGTGACCCGACCGGCTACGCGAGCGAAACCGCATAAACGTCACCAGAGTTCGCAGCGTGCGGCAGAGCAGCAATGTGTGCGGCCATCACCTCGTGAGAGACCCATCGTTCGAGCGTCATCGCTTGAGACTCGCCCAGCGCCAAATCGAAGCCATAGGGCCCCAACCCAGCAATCAGATCGAGGCAACGCTGAGCCACATCCCTCTGAATGGTGGTGAACTCGAATGACAGCGCCTTGAGCGGGCGCGACAGTCCTTGGAGAACGTCTGCCTCAAAGCCTTCCACATCGATTTTGACAAAATCTGGCGTGCCGTATTCGGCGATCAATCGATCCAGTGTTGTCACTGGTACGGCGATCTCGCGATCCCAGATCTGACCCTCCCACCCGCCGGCACCATCAGCGGCACGCACGAAATCTGTCGACGCCGTGGTCACGGTCGGATTGGCCGAATTGACATGAAGCGTCAGCTTTCCGGCCTGCGACCCACAAGCCGCCTCGATCAGGGTCACCTTGTCATCACCGGAATAGATCGCGCGCACCACCCGCGCACAATCAGGCTGCGGCTCCAACGCAACCACGCGCGCACCCAGCCGCCGGAACGATCCGATCCGATCACCTACGTGCGAGCCAATATCGAAAGCAAGTGATCCTGCGGTGAGAAAGCGCGCATAGAGCTGGTCCATCAGCCGGTTGCGCGCGGGATCCCCATAGTAGATGTCGAGCGAGCGTTGCAGGCCGGAAAGCGAAGGATCGGCGCGGAGTTCAGCAACGATTCTGGCACTTCGGCTATCAATCATGGGTCTCAGCCATCGAAGTAATCAGTTGAGCATTTGTGCGCCTCACGCACGATGCTGCTGAGAAGCAGTCACCGGCATGAACCTCGGATGAATCATCCGTTGCGGAGGCATTCAGCTGGCGAGCGCTAGCACCATACCACTGCCGGGTGAAGTTCAACTTCCAGATGGAGAAACACCATGAAGAAGACCAGCCTCGCGATCTCGCTTGCCGCACTGCTCGCAGCCGGCCCTGCCATTGCGCAGACACCGGCACCGTCGAGCCCCGCACCTGCTGCCCCGTCTACGACCCCGGCGCAAGCGAAGCCGGCTGATCCGGCCGAGACCAAATTCATGACGGCCGACAAGAACAAATCGGGCAGCCTCGAGGGCACCGAGCTTGATACCTACAAGGCCGACATGGCGAAGATCGACACCAACAAGGATGGCAAGGTGTCGAAAGAAGAGTTCATCGCGGCTTCGAAGGCCGGCGTGATCAAGTAAACCGCGCAGAAGTTTGGTAGGGCGAGGCCGTGGGACTGTGCCCGCGGCCTTGCTCTATACGGGTTCTTGGCTCACGACGCCGCCTCGAGCAGGGCGACACTCTGGCCATTCTCTAGACTCGCGAGCTGGCCAAGATCGTCGAGCGCAGCAGCCCAGACATGAGCCTGTTCCAGTAGCCGGACACTGTCGGCAGATGGGGCTGGCGTCATTCCCTGACCGATGAGGATCTGCTTGGTTGCTGGCCGATAAGCCAGCTCCCCCGCGCTGACAACAGCAGGTTCCTCTTCAAGCGGTCCGGGGTCGAAGCCCGTAGGCAAGGCGAGCGAAAGCCAGGGCTTCTGGATATTTGCCGAGCCATAGAACGGAAGCAGCGACCAGATGCTGCCGGCGAGGGGCGTGTCGCGCAGACGCGCCCGGATCACCACCCGCCCGGCGTGAACGAAGATCTGGCGTGGCTCATGTCTGGCGCGCCTCATCAGCGGCGATCTTATCAGGATTCGTCGAAACGGCCTGCCTCCCGGACGGGCGAGTCAGGGATCGACGGCGCCGCAGGGCCGAAATCAACCGGCCGGCCTTCAGGCCGGAGCCGGACCGAACACGAGAACGGCATTGAGCCCGCCGAACGCGAACGAATTGGAAACAGCGTAGCGCACCCTCTTCTCTCGTCCGACGTTCGGGATGTAGTCAAGGTCACACTTCGGGTCCGGTTCGGTGAGATTGATCGTCGGCGGTACGAATGACTCCTCGATAGCCTTGATGCACGCGATTGCCTCCACCGCACCGCCCGCACCCAGCAGGTGTCCGGTCATCGACTTGGTGGACGAGATCGCGAGTGACTTGGAATGCTCCCCGAAAACCATCTTGATCGCATTGGTTTCGTTCACGTCGTTCAATGTCGTCGCCGTACCATGGGCGTTGAGATAGTCGACTTGCTCCGGCGCGATGCCGGCATCCTCGAGCGCCATCTGCATGGCTGTCCTCGGACCATCGACGTCGGGATTGACCATGTCCTTGCTGTCCGAGGACATGCCGAACCCGCACACTTCCGCTAGGATCCTGGCGCCGCGCTGCTTGGCATGCTCGTAGTCCTCGAGCACAAGCACACCTGCACCTTCGCCAAGGACCGTACCGTTCCGCTTCTTCGAGAACGGGAAGAGGCCCTCTGGCGACAGGACGCGCATGGCCTGCCAGACTCGGAATGAACCGAACGTCAGCACCGCTTCGCTGGCACCGACCACGGCAACGTCGGACATCCCGTTTCGCACATAATCGAGGCCGACGCCGATGGCATGAGCCGCCGTCGAGCAGGCGGAGCACGTAGCGAACGTCGGGCCTTTGATGCCGAACTCGATACCGACATGCGCAGCAGCCGAAGAGCCGATGATCCGCAACAACGTCAGCGGATTCGTCGCCTTCTTGTGCAGAATGAAGAGATCGCGGTAGGCCTGCTCGGTGGTCGAGAAGCCGCCTGCACCCGATCCGATGATCGAGGCCGCGCGGTAAGGCTTGTCGAACGGAACCGGCAAACCGGCTTGCGACCAAGCTTCGTCGGCGGCGCGCCCGGCGAACCACGAATAGCGATCGCCATACTGCACCTTGCGGCTCTTCACGTGCTTGGCGGGATCGAAGCCTTTGATCTCGCCGGCGATGTGAATGTAGAGATCTTCGAGCGGAAAGTTCTCGATCGGCCCAATTCCGCACCGGCCCGCCTTTAGCGAAGCCCAGAACTCGGCAACATCCAGGCCAATGGGCGTCACCGCGCCCATGCCGGTGACGACGACACGGCGCCGCGACATACTCTTGCTACTCAAGTCAGAAATCCTTCTAAAGCCCCCGCCCCGTTCAGCTCAGGCGATCAGGCTTTTGCCGCTGCCTTCTTGGCACTCGATGCGATCACTTCCTTGACGCGATCGACGACCGAGCCGACGGACTTGAAGGCCGACGTTTCTTCTGCATCGTTGGCATTGTAGGGAATCTCGATGCCAAAGGTGTCCTCGAGCTCGAACACGATCATCGCGAGATCAATCGACTCGATCTTGAGGTCGGCAAGCGCGGTTTCCGCGGTGATGTCATCACGCGGTTCCTTCATGTGCTTTTTCAGGATATCGATGATCTTGGTCGTCGTATCGTCCATTTTTTATCTCCCACCCCGGCTACGCAACGCGCGGAGCTGACTTAAGATTTAGCCTACTGCTAGATCAGGCATTATCTTCGAGCAAGGCTTGCCGTCTGATAGCCGTAAACACTGGCCTCGTCTAGCAACCCCTGTCCGGCATAATTAAGCAAGTCGCGGGCCAATCTTGGAATTGTCTCTTCGCCGCCGTGTTGTCCGGCGTTTGCGCCCCTGGCAAACTGGCGCGGCTGGGCTTTATTGTGCTCAATTGACACGAGTTCGGCCCAGAACGAAGCCGGCATGGTTAACCAAGGGAGCCAAAATGGCCAATACGGGAGCCGGAGCCATGACATCCAATCCCCTCCCCGGGGACACCCAGCGCTATCCCTGGCTGACCCGGTACCCCGCCGGCGTCGATTGGTATCAGAACTTCCCGCCGGCGCGCCTGGACGAGCTGCTGGACCAGGCCGCCGCGCGCTTTCCCGATGCTGTGTGCACGAACTTTCTCGGCAAGCGCATGACCTATGCCGAGATCAAGGCCGACGCGGACAAGGCTGCCAAGGGGCTGCAACAACTGGGGGTGAAGAAAGGAACCAAGGTCGGCCTTTTCCTGCCGAACTCGCCGACGTTCATTATCTACTACTACGGCGTGTTGAAAGCGGGCGGAACGGTCGTCAATTTCAATCCACTCTACACGATCGAGGAGCTTGCCTACCAACTCCGAGACAGCGGGACCGAAATTATGGTCACGCTCGATCTCAAGCTCCTCTTCGACAAGATCGACAGTCTGCTTCAATCAGGGGCATTGCCGAAGGCGATCGTAGCGTCCTTTCCCAAGCTGCTGCCTGGTGCAAAGTCCGTGCTCTATCGGCTCCTGAAGGGGCGCGACCTCTCCAAGCCCAAGGCCTCGGCTGCCGCCGGCAAGGTGATCGACGACGCCAGCGTGCTCGGCAACGATGGTCACTATCAGCCGGTTCCGATCGATCCCGTCAACGACCTCGCCGTCCTCCAGTACACTGGTGGCACGACCGGCACGCCGAAGGGCGCCATGCTGACGCACGCCAACGTGTCGATCAACGTGCGTCAAGCCGTTTCCTGGGTACCCGGCCTCGAGCACGGCAAGGAGCGCGTGCTGGGCGCGCTACCGTTTTTTCACGTGTTCGCGATGACCGGCGTGATGAACTTCGCCCTGGCAACCGCCGCTGAGATCGTGATCATGCCGCGTTTCGTCTTGAAGGACGCCATGGCGCTGATCACCAAGACACGGCCGACCATCATGCCCGGCGTGCCGACGATGTTCATTGCTATGCTGAACCACCCGAAGCTCAAGTCATACGACCTGAGCTCCCTCAAGTTCTGCCTCTCCGGTGGCGCACCGCTGCTCCTCGAGACAAAGAAGAGCTTCGAGGCGCTGACAGGCTGCAAGGTAGTCGAGGCTTATGGGCTTTCGGAAACCTCGCCGGCCGTCACGATCAATCCGCTGGACGGTCCGGTCAAGGAGCTCTCGATTGGACAGCCACTCCCGGCAACGGTGGTGTCGTTGCGCGACCCCGCCAACCCCGGTGTCGAGGTACCGCGCGGCGAGAAGGGTGAGATTTGCATTTCCGGTCCCCAGGTGATGAAGGGATACTGGAATAAGCCCGAGGAAACGGCCAATCAGATGACCCCCGACGGCTTTCTACGCACCGGCGATGTAGCCACCATGGATGAGGAGGGCTTCATCTACATTGTCGACCGGATCAAGGACCTGATCATCTGCTCAGGCTATAATGTTTACCCACGGAACATCGAGGAGGCGATCTCCAAGCACCCGGCCGTGGAGGAAGTCACCGTCATCGGGATAAAGGACCAGTATCGGGGCGAGGCGCCCAAGGCTTTTATCAAGCTCAGGACCGGCATGAAGGCAACGTCCGACGACATCCTCGCTCACCTCGAGCCCAAGCTGTCGCGCATCGAGATGCCATCTGAAATCGTGTTCCGGGATGCCCTGCCAAAGACCATCATAGGCAAGCTCTCGAAGAAGGAGCTGAAGCAGGAAGAGGCAGCCCGCCAGAAAGCCAAATGAGCGACACGCCAGACAGACCTCGGCCCGACGGTGAGATGGCTCCCAAGGAGGACCACCGCTACACGATCGGCGAGCTGGCCGATGAGCTTGGCGTGACAACCCGAGCCATACGCTTCTATGAATCGCGCGGCCTGATCGCACCGGCGCGCAAGGGCGTGGCCCGCGCCTATACGCGAAGAGATCGCGCCCGCCTGCTGCTGATCCTGCGCGGCAAGAACCTTGGCTTCACGCTCGAGGACATCAAGGAGTATCTCGAGCTCTACGACGCCGACCCAGGCCAGCTTGCCCAGGCTGCTCTGCTGAAAACCAAGGTCGAAGCCCACATTGATCAGCTCCAGAAAAAACGTGCCGATATCGAGCGGACACTGGTCGAGCTGAAGGAGATCCTCACCCAGTGCGAAGTCCACCTCGCCAGTGGCAAGAGCGGACTGTGATGCGGATAGCAATCATCGCCGACATTCACGGCAACAGTCTTGCACTCGATGCCGTGGTGCGCGACCTGACCCAGCGCAGCCCGGATCTGACGATCAACCTCGGCGACTGCGTCTCCGGCCCGCTTTGGCCAACAGAGACAGCGGCACGGCTCCAGGACCTGGGATGGCCGGCAGTTCGCGGCAATCACGACCGGCTGGTGGCAGAGACACCACGCACCCTCATGGGCGCATCCGACGCCTTCGCCTTCGATCGACTCGCCGCGGACCAGCGCAAAAGTCTCGGCACACTGCCGGAACGATGGGCCCATGCGTCGGGCGTGCTCGCCTTTCATGGGACGCCAAGCTCTGACGTCACCTATCTCCTGGAAGACGTCATGGACGGCCGGCTCACGTTGTCCGGCCCGAAAGCAATCACCCAGCGTCTCGCAGGCGCCCAGGCGCCGCTGCTGCTCTGTGGCCATTCGCACCTTCCACGCGTGGTGCATGACGCGAGCGGCAGCATCATTGTCAATCCGGGCTCAGTTGGGTGCCCGGGCTACATCGACGATGCACCACCACGGCACATCTCCGAAGCAGGTAGCCCGCACGCGCGTTACGCCATCGCAACGCGCCGAGACAAAGGCTGGATCATCGATCTGATCGCCGTCGAATATGACTGGATATCCGCGGCGAAGCGCGCGGAGGAAAACGTCAGTCCCGTTTGGGCCAAAGCGCTCGCCACCGGCTTCGTCCGTTGAACGCGCCGATCACTCCGCCGCTTGTCTCATGTCCGCCTGGGGCTTCACACCTTCCATGATCGCCGCAACGCCCATGCCACCGGCGGTGCAAATCGAAATGAGACCGCGGCCACCCGTCTCGCCGAGAAGCTTCGCCAGATTACCCATGATGCGGGCCCCGGTTGCCGCAAACGGATGGCCAAACGCAAGCGATGAGCCCTTCACATTCATCTTCGCGCGATCGATCGATCCGAGCGGGGCATTCCTGCCGAGCCGTGACCGACAATACTCGGGGTCCTCCCACGCCTTCAGCGTAGCGAGCACCTGCGCGGCGAAGGCTTCGTGAATCTCGTAGTAGTCGAAATCCTGCAGGCTGAGACCCGCGCGATCGAGCAGCTTGGACACCGCGATGGTCGGCGCCATCAACAAACCCTCGCCGGCGACGAAATCGTTGGCCGACGTCTGCGCATGCGTCAGGTAAGCAAGAACCTTCAAGCCGCGTTTCGCCGCCCATTCCTCGGAGCAGAGCAGCACCGCCGCTGCACCGTCCGTCAGTGGCGTTGAGTTGGCGGCCGTCAGCGTTCCGCGCTCGGACTTGTCGAACGCGGTACGCAGCGTCGCGATCTTATCAAGCGCAATGTCCTCTCGCAGGTTGTTGTCGCGGAACACACCGGCACAGGGAACGATCAGGTCGTCCATGTATCCGGACTTGTATGCAGCGGCAGCTTTCTTGTGGCTCTCGAACGCGAGCTGATCCTGGTCGGCGCGCGAAATCTTCCAGTGCTGCGCCATCAGCTCGCAGTGCTGGCCCATGGAGAGCCCCGTCCGCGGCTCCGCGACCGAAGGCGGCTGCGGTGCCAGTTCACCCGGCGAGAACCCTTTGAAAGCACCGAAGCGCTGGCCGACCGACCGCGCCTGCTGCGCCTGCACGAGGCGTTGCGAGAACTTCTTCGAGAACACGATCGGGGCATCGGAGGTCGTGTCCGAGCCCATCGCGATACCACTTTCGATCTCGCCGGTGGCGATCTTGGCCGCTATTCCCATCGCGGCTTGCAGGCTCGTTCCGCACGCCTGGATCATGGTAATGCCCGGCGTCGACGGCGCGAGCTTCGTACCGATCACCGCCTCACGCGCGATGTTCCAGTCCTTTGAGTGGGTGACGACGGCGCCGCCCACGACTTCGTCGATGTGCACCCCCTCGAGCTTGTACCGCTCGACGAGGCCGTTCAACGTTGTTGTCAGCATGTCGAGGTTTGAGAGATCGGCATAAAGCGTGTTCGAACGGCAGAACGGAATTCGGACACCGCCGACAACGGCAACACGGCGAAGTGACTGGGGTTGGGTCATGGTCGGATTTCCCACAGAGTCGTGAAGTTCATGATAGGGCGTTGAAAATGCACGCCCATAGCCGTGAACTCCTTGGCGAGGTCGAGCATGGCTTGAAACGTTGCCATTTGCTGGGCGTCATTCAGAGAATCCCAGAAGCTGACATTGGTCATGCTGTTGTTGGTTAGGTCGACTCCCGCCCAGAAGCCAAGATTGCCTCTCATCGCTCGGATACCTGGCTCGAGAACGGCTCGGCTCTCATTGAGTCGGCGCTCGACAGTGCTTGCGATCCCAGCATCGAACTGGCCGATGGAAATTCGAACAACCGGGGCACGCATCGGGTAAAGC
Organism: uncultured Hyphomicrobiaceae bacterium; assembly: GCA_964500805.1. Taxonomy (GTDB): domain Bacteria; phylum Pseudomonadota; class Alphaproteobacteria; order Rhizobiales; family Hyphomicrobiaceae. Next base: position 6,022 of record CAZCQH010000091.1, on the reverse strand, counting down.
TCCAATCTGCTTGAGCCAAGCTACTCTGCCGCCGCGCGTTGCGGCGCTGCTTGGGTGAGAGCTTCACGGCCGAGACTCTGCAGATAGTGTAGCGGACCACCACGGAACGGCGCGAAGCCTGTGCCGAAGATGACGCCGGCATCGACCATGTCCGCGCTTTCCACGATCTTCTCGTCGCGGCACTTCTCGCACTCCTCGATCAGAGGCTTGACCAGCTCCCGCCCGAGCCGTTCGAGCTTCGACCTGTCGGTGCTGGCTGCGCCTTTCAGCGGCTTGCCGTCCTTCCAGGTATAGAAGCCCTCGCCTGACTTCTTCCCGAGCTTGCCGGCGGCGACAAGCCTTTCAAGGCGCGAGCCATCGCTCGGATACTTGAGAATTCGGCCGACATGCGCGCACACATCGAGGCCAACTGTATCGGCCAGCTCGATGGGCCCCATCGGCATGCCGAACGCTTTCGCGGCCTCGTCGATGGTCTCTGCCTTCTCGCCCTTCTCGAGACGGGCCATGGCGCTCATCATGTAGGGCGCAAGCACGCGGTTGACCAGGAAGCCGGGACAGCTCTTCACGATCAGCGGGAATTTTCCGTCGAGGGCGGTAACGAAGGCGCAACCCTTGCGCACCTCTTCCTCACGCGAGCCGGCACCCCGGATCACCTCCACCAGCGGCATCTGCGCCACCGGATTGAAGAAGTGGATGCCGATCAATCGGCCCGGATCCACGAGGTCCTTTGCTATATCCTCGATCATGATCGAAGAGGTGTTGGTCGCCATCACGGCACCAGGTTTCAGCTTGCCTTCGATCGACTTGAAGAGGTTCTGCTTCACCTCGAGCTTCTCGACGATGGCCTCGATGACGACGTCCGCACGACCAATCATCTCACCCTGCGGATCAGCGATGAGTCGTGCCTTCGCCGCATCACGCTGCGGCTTGGTGCGGAACTTTCGCCCAAAAAGCTTGCTCTGCGCCTCGATGCCCTTTGCGATCGCCTCCGCGCTGAGATCCTGCAACGAGACTTCCATGCCCGAGGCCACACACACTCCCGCGATATCGGCACCCATCACGCCTGCGCCGATCACATGCACGCGCAGTGGCTTGAAGGCGAGATCCTTCGGCGCCTGCGCCTTCATCATCTCGGAGAGCTTGAACACGCGGCGCAAATTGCGGGAAGTGTCGGAGACCATCAGCGGCGCGAACGAGCGCGTCTCTTCCCGCTTCATTCTGTCGAGATTGCCGCCCGTCTTCTCGAAAAGATCGATCAGGCGGAATGGCGCCGGATAGTGATCTTCGCGGGCCTTCTTGGCCGTCTCTTTGCGCATCTTCGAGGCGAGCAGGCCTCGTACCGGTGCCTGACGCAACAGCGCCTTCCAGCCACCGACGGGTTTTGCCTTGCGTCGACGTTCGATCGCCTTCCGAGCCGCCCAAGCGAGATTCTGCGGCGACGGCGCAAGCTCATCGATGAGTCCCATGCCGCGCGCAGCGGAAGCCCGGATCATGGAGCCCGAAAGCATGATCGGCATCGCCGCCATTGCGCCGGCCTGCCGGATCGCGCGCGCTGTGCCGTTGAAGCCTGGGAAAAGTCCGAGCCTGACCTCGGGGAAGCCGATCCGCGTCGCATCATCGCGCGTGGCGATCCGCCAGTGGCATGCCAACGCCAGCTCGAGCCCGCCGCCGAGACAGAAGCCGTGAATGCAGCACACGACTGGAATCGGCAGCGCCTCGATGCGATCGAGCATGGCAAGCACGGGCGTGATGGCGTTGGCGACATCCGCTTCGGTCTTTAGTTGATCGAACTCGCGCACATCCGCCCCGACGATGAAGCCCTTCTCCTTGCCGGAGAGGAACACGAGTCCGCGGATCGACTTTTCCTTGGCGCCCGCTTCGACGCGTTCGACGATCGCCATCAGCTCTTCCAGAGGCCGCCGGCCGAGCGAATTCTGACTCTCGCCCTCGCGATCGAAAACGGCCCAGGCAATTCCTTGCTCATCGATGGAGAAGCGCCAGTCTTTCAGGGCTGCAGTTTCGGGCATGGGAGACTCCTATTCGCTTTCACCCGGCTCGAGAGGCCAGAGCAGCAAGGACAATGAGAACGGAGCCGCTTCGAACGGCGGCGCGTTGACTTCGGCGTTGTCCTCGAACGTTTCGACCAAAACGAATTGGCCGTCGCGCAACTCGTAATCTTCAAACTGACGTTTCGATACACTGAGCAGCCCGCCACGAGGTGCGCAGGCACGGCCTCGAGGTCGGCGTAGGTTGCGGGTCGCTTGGCGACATCGGTCATCGGACGTACTCGAACCCGTTGATCTACTCCGCGGCCGCGCTTTGGGCAGCGCGCGCGTTGTGGCCGGCGGTCATGTAGTTCGGCCGCACCTCCGCCGGATCGAAATGATCGACCGCAATGACGCGTGCCGTCAGGGCTTCGACCTCGCGCAGCTGGCCACCCTCGGCCTCCGTAAGCACACCTTTCTTCACCGCATCGCCAATCCAGTCGAACCCGTGAAAGCGCTGCACGGTTCCAGCACGAATGGCGCGCTCGAGCTTGCGCTCGGCCTCATCGGCGGCAATGACCTTCTCGAGTGTCACCTCGAGCAAGCCCGTTGGGTCCTTCGCGTCCTTCGATACGTAGATGAACCGTGTCAGCCGATCGCGCACATCACCAGGCTCTATGGCCATGCGCACGCACATCGAGCCTAAGCGGTCGCTCGCCGGCCTGAAGCGGCGGCCGAGCGGGAACACCACCACCCTCATCAAAGGCCGCGCCCACGCGACCGGGAAGTTGTCGATTGTGCCGGCCACGGCCTCCTGGAAACGATAGAGGCCGTTTCGCGCAGCAAGCTCCACGAAATGGCGGTCGTTGGCCGGCTTGCCGTCGTCCTCGTAGCGCTTCAGCGTGCAGGCGAGCAGATAAAGCTCCGACAGGGCATCAGCCATGCGGCCGGTGATCTTCTGTTTCGTTTTCAAGCCGCCGCCGAGCAGCGCCACGGTCAAGTCGGCGACGAACGCGAAGCTGCGTGAGCAGCGCCACAGCTGGCGATACCACTCCGCCGTTGCATACGACTGCTCTGGTGCCTTGCCGAAGCGTCCACCCGTGATGTTGTGGAAGAACGCACCGAACGTGTTCGACATCGAAAACGCAACATGGCCGAGGAAGGCCTTCTCGAATGCGGCAAGTCCGCGCTTCAGGTCCGTGTCCTGACACGCCTGGATCTCAGCATAGAGATAAGGATGCGAGCGCAGCGCACCCTGGGCGAACGTGATCAGCGATCGCGTCAGGATGTTGGCACCTTCCACAGTAATGCCGACCGGCACCATCTGATAGGCCGACTGCAGGTAGTTCGACGGGCCGTCACAGATCGCGCGCCCGCCGTGGAGGTCCATGGCGTCGTTGACGGAACGGCGCAAGCGCTCAGTCGACTGGTACTTCATGATCGCCGAGATCACCGACGGCTTCTCGCCGCGGGACACCATGGCCGCCGTCACCGCACGGCCCGCCTCGTTGACATAGGCCGACTCCACCATGCGAGCCAGCGTCTCCTCGAGGCCTTCCATGCGCGCGACCGGCAACCCGAACTGCTTCCGGATGCGTCCGTATGCGGTGGTGAAGCGCAGCATCGTTTTGGCGCCGGCGGCGCCTGACGACGGCAATGAGATTGCACGTCCGGCAGCGAGGCACTCCATCAGCATGCGCCAGCCTTGGCCGGCCATCTTTTCGCCGCCGATGATCCAGTCGATCGGAATGAAGACGTCGCTACCCCAATTGGGCCCGTTCGGGAACGCTGCACCAGACGGCAGATGCCGCCGCCCGATATTGACGCCCGGATGGTCGGCTGGAATGAGCGCGACTGTAATGCCGAGATCGCTCTTCCCGCGCTGCAAGAGATTGTCTGGATCGAACAGCTGAAACGCCAGCCCGACCAGCGTCGCCTTCGGTCCGAGCGTGATGTAGCGCTTGTCCCAGGTCAGCCGCACTCCGAGCGTTTCCTGGCCTCTCCATTCGCCCTTTACCACCGTTCCGATGTCGCGCATCGTCGCCGCGTCGGAGCCGGACGTCGGTCCGGTGAGCGAGAAGCAGGGCACCTCGAGGCCTTTCGCGAGCCGCGGCAGGTAGTGGTGCTTCTGCTCGTCGGTGCCGTATTTCTCGATCAGCTCGCCCGGCCCGAGCGAGTTCGGCACCATCACGATCGTCACGACGTCCGGCGAGCGCGAGGCGATCTTGCCGAGAACGAGCGACTGCGCCTGCGCCGAAAACCCGAGGCCGCCGTGCTCCTTCGAGATCAGCATGCCAAGAAAGCCATGCGCCTTCACGAAATCCCAGATTTCCTCAGGCACCTCTTTGCGGTCGAACCGCACCTGCCAGTCATTGATCATCCGGCAGAGTTCTTCGGATGGGCCGTCGAGAAACGCACGCTCCTCGGCCGAGAGCTCAATGCCCGGAACGGCGCGCAGCTTCGCCCAATCCGGGCGGCCGGAGAAGAGCTCCGCATCGAAGCCGATCGTGCCGGCATCCAGCGCCTGTGCCTCGGTGTCGGAGACCTTGGGCAGAACCTTGCGGATGGTCTGGAAGGTCGGCTCGACGATCAGCCGGCGCCGCAGGCTCGGGATGGACAATAGGCCCAGCGCAACGGTCGGCAACCACACCAATTCGCCAAGCACACCCCGGTCTGGAAAATCGAGGCCTGCCAGCCAGCCGCTTCGCCAGAGCAGTGTCGCGATGCCGACGATCAGGGCCCACGCCCAAAGCGGTGCCTGTCGCATGGCAAGGGTGAACATTGCGGCGATGACGGCAAGCGCGAAAAGAAGTTCCACCATGGCTGCCAGTCTCCTGCTGCCAAGCCGAGCCACGTCGGCCGATCGAAACTTCGGTCGTCTTATAGCCAAAGTTGACGTATACGTCAACTTTAGAGCGTGTTTGCATCGTACCCGAAACTGCGCTGGTTGAGGCAGGCAAACAACACGCCGGCTGTATGCGCTGCAATGCGGTACATCGAACCCAAATCACTTCGGAGCCAATCGTCGATGTATATGCAGCACTCAAAGCGATCTGCTGCGGCCTGAGGAGGGTCGTCGTTTGGAGGTTCGCCCCCTAGGAGGGGCTTGCGGGGCGCTTATGCCACCGGCTGATCAGGCGCGGCAGCTGATCGCCGCCCCGCGCAGGATTATGGGCATAGTCCCCGTCTTTAAACTGCGGGCACCTGGCTACGAGGGGCCAGGCGACGGGGCGGAGCCTCCGGGCGCGCGGCGTGCGAGACCGCTTCCCAGACCTGCATCCCGGCCGCTTTCAGGATCGCCTCTAGAAGCGCCCCCTCCATGGACCGGAACACGCCCACTTTGCCACAAGCCCCCAGCCCCAGGAACACTTCCCCAGGGTCAACCTTAATGCGCACGTCCAAGCGTCGCGATGAAGTGCAAGTTGGGCCATGCCGCGCAAGCGCGGCAATCGCGCGGTCAACTCGCCGGCACGAGCCCAGAAACGCCATCGGCCGCCCTGAGGCGGCCGATGTGGACTTGAGCTCGTCTCCGATCGAACAGCATCGCGGTCTTGGCGACCTACTCGGCAGCTTCTTCCGTAGTCCGCCGGCGACGGCGCACCGCGACCCCGGTCTCGCCAGGCCCCGCAAGCGCGCGCTCCGCGTCGATCTTCGCCTTTTCCTTCGCGATGAGATCATCGCGCTTCGACGCGATCTTCCGCAGCGTGCGCAGCATGCCGCCCGTACCCGCCGGGATCAGGCGGCCCACGATCACGTTCTCCTTGAGGCCGTCGAGCGTATCGACCTTGCCGTTGACCGACGCATCGGTCAGCACGCGCGTCGTCTCCTGGAATGAGGCCGCCGAGATGAACGAGTTCGTCTGCAGCGAGGCCTTGGTGATGCCGAGCAGCACGGACTTGCCGGTCGCCGGCCTCTTGCCGGCCTTCTCCAGCACGAGGTTCTTCGCGTCGAGCTCGATTCTGTCGATCTGCTCGCCCTTGAGGTACTCGCTGTCCCCGCTGTCCTCGACCTCGACCTTCTGCAGCATCTGTCGAACG
>CAZCQH010000090.1:0-14915 GCA_964500805.1 uncultured Hyphomicrobiaceae bacterium | reverse complement strand
GACATCGAGCTCGGGCCATGACCGGCCCATTACACCACGGCCTGGGGCACGATCCTATGGATTTTTGCATGTATGCCTGCGGCCGGCCATAGCGCTGGCGAGCACCCTGTGGTCAGATGCCCCGCATTCGTGGTGAATGGGGACGGGCATCATGGCAGACGCGATCTTCTCAGGCCTCAAGGTCATTGACTGCGCAAGCTGGATTGCAGCGCCAGCCGCGGCGACGATCCTGTCCGACTTTGGCGCCCATGTGATCAAGCTCGAGCCGCCCGGCGCAGGCGATCCGTGGCGGGCCTGGACGCCGATCCCGGGCCGCGCCAAGGAGTACGGTTGGCAGGTGACGGCGCGCAACAAGCGCAGCCTTGCCATTGACCTCAAGCAGCCGGAAGGTCTGGCCGTACTGAACCGGTTGATTGCCAGCACCGACGTTTTCATCACCAATTTCCCGCTGCCGGTTCGCGACCGCCTGAAGATCGACCACAGGCATCTGCTCGCGCTCAATCCACGGTTGATCTACGGCTCCTTCACGGCCTATGGCGAGGCTGGCGAGGACGCGGACCGCACCGGCTTCGACGCCACCGCCTACTGGGCGCGCACGGGCCTCATGGACATGGTGCGCGCCGACGAGAGCACCGACCCACAGCGGTCGACGCCGGGCATGGGCGATTTCCCGAGCGGCACGGGTCTCTTCGCTGCGATCGTCACCGCGCTCTACCGGCGCGAAAAGACGGGGCGGGGCGGGCTGGTGCAATCGTCGCTGGTGCAGAACGGCCTGTGGGCGAATTCGTGCTATGTCCAGAGCCGCCTCTTCGGCGAGCACATCGCGCTGCGCCCGCCGCGTTCCAATGCCCCCAATGCCCTGGCGAACCACTACCGCTGCAAGGATGGTCGCTGGTTCCTGATGGCGCTCCACAACGAGCAGAAGCAGCTTGCCAGTTTTCTCGAGGCGATCGGGCACACGGAGCTGGTCAAGGACGAGCGTTTCGCCACGAGCGACTCGCGCAAGAAGAACGCGGCCGCGTTGACCCGAATCTTGGACGGCGTCTTCGCCCAGAAGGACTACGCGGAATGGCGCGAGATCCTGCTGGCTGCCGGTGTCACCTTCAGCGGCATGCACACCGTGAACGAAGCGTCCAGCGATCCACAGTTTACGGCGAGCGGAGCTCTGGTGCCCTTTGCCGACGGCGAGCATCTAACCATTGCCAGTCCGTTTCATATCGAGGGCGAAGCGAAGGTCGCGCCGCGCCGTGCGCCATCGGTCGGCCAGCACACCGACACGTTGTTGGCGGAGGCAGGCTATTCGCCTGCAGACATCGCCAAGCTCAGGGCCGGCGGCGTGCTGGGATAGCGGACGCCCGATCCATGCGTGCAACGCTCATCGAGGTTGCCCAGACCCCGTGCATCGGGCTAGGTTCAGCGCATCGCCTACTGAAGTTGCAACGGGGAATGCCATGACCGTCCGCTACCACCTGATCAGCTCGTTCACTTGACCCTGGGTGCAGCGCGCCGTGATCCTGATGCGCGCGAAAGGGGTTGAGTTCGACGTCACCTACGTAAACTTGCGCGACAAGCCCGGCTGGTTCCTCGAGATCTCGCCGCACGGCAAGGTGCCGGTCCTCAAGGTCGGCAACGAGATCCTGTTCGAGTCGAATGCGATCTGCGAGTTCCTGGAGGAGACGGTCGAGCCGCGCCTCCATCCAGCCGACCCGATCAAGCGCGCGCGAAATCGCGCCTGGACCGACTTCGTGCCGACGTTCTCAAGTGCGCTCGGCAACATCACCTACGCCGCGGACAAGGCCGCCGTCGACAAGGGCGTCGAGGCCATGGCCGGGCCGATGCAGCGGCTGGAAACGGCGCTGGCGACGGAGCGCAAAGGCAGCGGTCCCTACTTCAACGGCGATAAGCTGAGCCTCGTCGATTGCGCCTACGCGCCGTTCCTGCAGCGCTTTACGATCTGCGAGAAGGTGCTGAAGACGGGGCTCCTGGAGAAGTATCCGCTGGTCAAGGCGTGGACGGCGGCGCTGCTCGCCGACAAGCGTGTGACCTCCGCGCTCCCCGACAACTTCCCCGAGGAGTACCGCGACAACCTCAAACGGCGGAAGGCCTACGCCCATAGTTTGATGGGCTGAGGCACGCAAAGTCGCTTCGCGAGCGGGCCACGGGCCCGCACCCGTTTGGGAGGGAGACCCTCCCAAACCCGCCCCTTTTTTCGAGCGGCCGAAACCGTAGGGTGCAATAGCGCGAGCGAGACTTTTCAACACGACGGTGTCGCTCGCGCTATTGCACCCTATGGTTCGGTAGCTCCGTCACGTCCGCTTCTTCTTTGCACCCGCCGCCTCCTCGAACACCGGCACGTTGCTGGACGATGCGGCGATCAGCGGCGACTTGGTCTTCTCGAGCGCGGCGGCGGCGCTTTCGTTGCTCATGATTTTCGCCATCACGGCCTCGCGGGCGCGGTCGAAGTAGGCGCGGTTCTCGCTGACGAACTTCTGCGACGTCCTGAGGCCTGCGAGATAGCCGTTGATCTCGGGCACCACATAGCGTGCGACCATGTCCCAGCTGCGGAACGTGTTCTCCGGATTGGCCCAGTCGTGGACGAAGCCGACGACGGTGCCGAAGCCGCCGGAGATCTCAAGCACCTCCCGGATCTTGGCCACGAGATCGTCGGGCGTGCCGATCACCGCCGCCGATCCCGGCGAAAACGCCATCTTGTCGACGGCCTCGTCCGCCGATTTGAAGGGCTTGGCACCCGGCCGCTGCAAGGTGCCGGTGATGTACTCATTGTGATGGCGCAGCAGGCCGTCACGTGCCTCGGCGCGAGCCTTCTCGCGCGTCTCGGCAATGTGCCAGGAGAGCAGCACCCGCCACTGGCGCCGGTCGGCGACCTGCCCGTGCTCCTTGGCTGCGGCCTCCGCGAACGACCATTGCTGCGGCAGGGCGGTGAGCCCCTCGTTGGAGAGCGAGCCGATCGAGATGATGCCGATGCCGTACTTGCCGGCAAGCGTGAAGCCCGACGGGCTGATCTGCGAGGCGACGGCACAGGGCATTTCCTCCTGCAGCGGCAGCAGCTGCAGGGCTGCGTCCTGCATCTGGAACCACTCGCTCTTGGCGGTGACGCGCTCGCCGCGGAAGAGGCGGCGGATGACGCCGATCGCCTCGTCCTGCCGGTCGCGCAACAGCATCGGATCGATGCCGAGCGTGTGTGCGTCAGACGCGAGCGCGCCGGGGCCTGAACCGAAGATCGCCCGCCCGCCAGTCATGTGGTCGAGCTGCACCATACGCTGCGCGACCATGAAGGGGTGATGATAGGGTAGCGAAATGACGCCCGTGCCGAGCTTGATGCGCCGCGTGCGCTCGCCGGCAGCAGCCAGGAACATCTCGGGGCTCGCGATCATCTCCCAGCCGGAGGAGTGGTGCTCGCCGCACCAGAATTCCTCGAAGCCGAGTTGGTCCAGATGCGCGACGAGATCGATGTCGCGGCGGAACTGCAGCATCGGGTGCTCGCCAACGGGATGATGCGGCGCCAGAAAAGCGCCGAAGTTGAGCCGCGGCATGGGGTGTCCTTCGAGGGTGGATTGAGGCGCAAGGTCGATGTGAGGTGCCAGAGCGTAGGGGCTCGGCAAAAGCCCAGCAAGCCGCGACAGTCGAGCTGTGCAGCCGGCTCAATTCATACATGTCGAAAAAATGGAGCGGGCGAAGGGATTTGAACCCTCGACCCTCACGTTGGCAACGTGATGCTCTACCCCTGAGCTACACCCGCGTCCTGGCAGGCGCCGCCGTTGGCGGGGTCTGCACGGGCTATATGACGCAAAGCCCCGGGGATTGCAAGCAGGCCAAGTGCCCTCGGTTAGCAAGGTGTATTTGCCACCTCCGGCAAGCATCATAGCCTGCGGAACCCATCTTTCCAGAGGGCTCCAGTGCCATTACCGCCGGCCGCTAGCCGGCTTTCGATCCAGCGATCCCACCACCTCCGCCGTGTGCTGGCCGAGCGTTGGCGCGGCGCGGGAGACGCGGCCGGGCGTGGCTGAGAGCTTCACCGGCACGCCGATCGTCTTGAAGAGGCCCGCCTTCGGGTGCTCGGTCGCCACGTACATGTCGCGCGCGAGGACGTGATCGTCGGAGAACACCTCGTCGTAGTTGAGCACGGGACCGCAGGGGATGCCCTCCGCCTCCAGGGCCTCGAGCCAATACGACTTCGGCTTCTTCTTGAGCTCCGCTTCGATGATGGCAATCAGCGCGGTGTTGTTCGCCACGCGATCGGCGTTGGTCTTGAAGCGCGGGTCGTCCTTCAGCTCGGGCTTGCCGATGATCATCGTCAGCCGCTCCCAGAAATTCTGCTGCGAGCCGCCGATGGTGAGGTAGCCGTCGGACGCTGCCACGCACTGATAAGGTGCCGAGCCCCGATGCTGTTGGCCGATGCGGGGTGGCCGCGTGCCCAGCGCCGAATAGTGTGCCGCCTCATAGACGCCGAACGAGATCGCGGCTTCGAGCAGCGACGTCTCCACCTGCTGCCCGCGCCCGGTTTTGTGCCGCGCCTCCACTGCCGTCATAATGCCGAAGGCGAGGAACATGCCCGCCGCCACATCCGAGATCGCGATCGGCAGCCGGTGCGGCGGACCGTCGGCCGGCCCGCAGGTGCTCATCAATCCGGACATGCCCTGCGCCATCAGGTCGAAGCCGCCGCGGTCGGCATAGGGGCCCGTCTGTCCGAAGCCCGAAATCGAGGCATAGATCAGCCGCGCGTTGCGTTTCTCCAGCACGTCGTAGCCGAGGCCGAGCTTGGCCATGACGCCGGGACGGAAGTTCTCGATCAGGATGTCGGCGGTATCGACGAGCTTCAGCAGCTTCTCCTTGTCGCCCGCGTCCTTGAGATCGAGCTCCACCGACCGCTTGTTGCGGTTCCACACCATGAACGGTGCGCTCTCGCCGGCAACGAACGGCGGCATGCGCCTGGCATCATCGCCCGCGCCTTTGCGCTCGACCTTGATCACGTCGGCCCCCTGATCGGCGAGCATCATCGCCGCATAGGGCCCCGACAGATGGCTCGTCAGATCGAGGACGACGAGGCCTTCGAGTGCGCCGGGCATGGTGTGTCTCCTGTGTTTCGTGCCGTGCCGCAGATTTCCCTCCCTTCCCGTTGTCTGCATTTCAACGGGGAGAGGGCATTCGGCATCACTTCGTCACGAACCGCTTCGCCTGCGCATCATAGTCGCCATAGCCCAAAGTCTCGCGTAGCTCGGCGGGCGGTAGTGCGCTCTTGGCTTCCGCCTCGCCCGCCACCAACGCGGCGAGCCCTTGCCTCATGGCGGCCGCCGCCGGCGACAGCATGGCCGTTGGATAGGTCCCGATCTTGAAGCCGAGCTCGGCGGCACGCTTCTGCGTCGGCGTCTCGCGGGGCGCGCCGGGGGAGAGCACGCAGAACGACGGGCGCCCCTTGGCCGCCGCAACCGCGCGCTTCACTTCGCCCTCGTCCTGTGGGCTGTCCAGGAACAGGATATCGGCGCCTTCCTCCACATACATCTCGATCCGCGCCACGGCTTCGTCGATGCCCGCGGTGGGGCGGCAGTCGGTGCGCGCGAGTATGAGAATGCCGCTGTCCTTCGCGGCCTCCACGGCGGCGCGGATCTTCATGCGCGCTTCCTCCCGGGGAATGCAGGGTTTGCCGCCGGCGGTCAACGCGCGCGGCGTGATCTTGTCCTCGATCAGGATCGCGGCGGCACCGGCGCGGCCGTAGGCGCGCACCGTCCTCTGCACGTTCATAGGATTGCCGTAGCCGTGGTCGCCGTCGGCGAGGACGAGCGTATTGGGCGCGGCACCGCGCACCATGTTGAAGCTGTCCTGCATCTCCGCGAACGATATCAGGTCGAGATCAGGCCCGCCGAGCCGGCTCGCCGCGACGCACGAGCCCGAAAGGAACGCCGTCTCGAAGCCCGCTTTCGCTGCGAGCTTGGCGGAGAGCCCGTCCCACACCGCCGGCATCACCACGAAGTCGGGCTTCTTGAGCAGGGCGCGCATACGTTCGGGAGCGGACATGAGGCAGGGCCTTTCTGGGTTGGATTTTCGGATTGCTCGCGGCTTCGCCAGATGTTGCCCGGCTCTCCGAGGCTGAGCAAGGTCAGATCCGCATGGCATCTGCGTGTCTCACCGGGCCGGAAATTGACGCTGGCCGTAGGTCGGAGTGAGCCGGCCGAGGTGATTGCGATGAGGCGAGGCCTTGGTTCCGGCGAAGTCCGACAGCTTCACGCGCGGAGCTTGCTGGTGTCGGACTTCGCGGGAATGGCACCCGTGCCACTCTGCGACGTTGGCGGCCCGCTCACTCCGACCTACGGCGCTCGTTATATGAAAGGCATTCGAGGCAGAGTTGACGTTGCCCTGAACTTGCGTCCTCATCGCGACAATACAGCATCGCAACATCAGGAGTCCCTCATGGCCGACGCCATCACCTATGAAACCAAGAACGGCGTTGCCGTCATCACGCTCAATCGTCCGGAGAAGATGAACCGGATGGACAACGCGATGATGGACGGGCTCTGCGAGGCCTGGAAGCGGCTGATGGCCTCGGACGACGATCGTGTCGCGGTGCTGACTGGTGCCGGCGACAAGGCGTTCTGCGCCGGCGCCGATCTCGCCAATCCGCCGCGCGGGCTCTATCACGGTATCCCGGGCGTCGGCGTCTTCGTGGACAAGCCGATCATCGCGGCAGTGCAGGGCTGGTGCATCGGCGGCGGCATGGTGCTCACCACCATGTGCGACATGATGATCTGCGCCGACACGGCGAAGTTCTCCTACCCGGAGGTGAAGGTCGGCTTCTCCGGCGGCCTCATCACCAATCTCGTCACGCGCATTCCGCACAAGATCGCCATGGAGCTCCTGCTGCTCGGCGAGACGATCGACGCCCGCCGCGCCTACGAGGTCGGATACTGCAACAAGATCGTGCCGGCATCGGAGCTGCGTGCCACGGCGATGGACTGGGCAGAGCGTATTGCCGCCACCGCACCGCTGCCATCGCGGGCGTTGAAGCGTTGGACTTCTCAGACGCTGCCCAAAGGTCCGACCGAGATCGGCGGCATCGCGCGGTACCAGACGGACGTGATCGACAACTCGTCCGATTGGATCGAAGGCCGCGACGCCTTCAAGGCGAAGCGCCCGCCGCGGTTCAAGGGGAAATGAGGCGAGTCTATGAAGCGGCGCCCTCGCGTCGTAGGTCGGAGTGAGCCGGCCCCTGACGGCGACAAGAGCCGGGGCGTTCGTTCCGGCGAAGTCCGACATCACACGACGGGCGGATCGGTCGATGCACTCTGCCGAGGATCGACGGCCGGCACGGAGCGGGCGGCAAGTTGTCGGACTTCGCCGGAATCGAGGCTGTGCCTTGATCGAAGCGATGGGGGCCGGCTCACTCCGACCTACGGCTTCGATATTTTCGAAGGCAAATGGATGATCGGTGAGGTTGGCGCAGGTTCCTTGGTCGTTGCGGACGATTCGCAAATCAAAACGATCGCAGGTCGTAGGTCGGAGTGAGCCGGCCCCTGACGGCGACAAGGACCGGGGGCGTTCGTTCCGGCGAAGTCCGACATCACACGACGGGCGGATCGGTCGATGCACTCTGCCGAGGATCGACGGCCGGCACGGAGCGGGCGGCAAGTTGTCGGACTTCGCCGGAATCGAGGCTGTGCCTTGATCGAAGCGATGGGGGCCGGCTCACTCCGACCTACGGCTTCGGCCCGCCGCGCCTCAGAATTTCTCCGTCACCTTCGCGTCCACGTTCTGGCCGGCGCCCCGCGCTATGGCGGCGCTGATGCTCGGCAAAACGTCCTCGGTTTTCTCGACCACGATGAAGCGGACCTCGAGGCCGGGGCGGATGAACTGGTCCTCGCGCATGTGGGCGAGAAGTGAGCGGAACGGTTCCCAGAATTTGTCGATATTGGCGAGAATGATCGGCTTGTCGTGTTGGCCGAGCTGAGACCATGTGAGCTGCTCGACCAATTCTTCCAGGGTGCCGATGCCGCCGGGTAGTGCCACGAACGCATCCGAGCGCTCGAACATCAAGCGTTTGCGCTCGTGCATGTCCTTGGTGACAATCAACTCGTCGACGTCACGCAGCATGCGCTCCTTCTCGGAGAGGAACGACGGAATGATCCCGGTCACCTTGCCACCGTTCCTGAGGACGGAGCGCGCGACCTCGCCCATGAGCCCCAGGCTGCCGCCGCCGTAGATCAGGCGGATGCCAGCTTGCGCCATGACCCGTCCAAGGGTCTGGGCCGCCGCCACATAGGCTGGGTTGCGCCCAGGTCCCGATCCGCAGAACACGCAGATGCTGCCGACGGCAGGCTGCGCCCCGTTTGCAGCTGCTCGGGGTTTCGCTTTCCTATTGGGGGCTTCCGGCTTGGCTAGGTCAGTTGGAACTTTTTGCATGATTGTCATTTCGTGTGGCTCTGGACGGAACAGAATAGCCGACTTCGGTCGGGCCTGCAGGATCGCGCAGGATAACGCAATGACTGGCCCAAAAATGCGACAGTCCGGTCAGGATCTTTTCCGCCGTGATATGCAACCCTTGCTGTCACCTTGGATAAAAAGCACAATTTGCTGACCTCAAGACGCCAGATCAACTTCTGATTGCACTCCTGCGATCTACTCAGAAGATGATTGAGTAATCGTAAGGTCACGCAGTAAAATTGGCGAAAGAAAAAGCCGCGAGGAGGCGAGCATGTGGGGCAAGGGGTCTGACGTTCGGGCGTGCGGCGATCGCCGGAAAGGTAATTCAATCTTGTTTCCGATCGCAATCGCATTGAGTGCCTGTGGAGGCCTCGGAGCGGCCATAGAAATCAACGCATCGATCCGGAACGAGCGGCCTGCTTCGGAGCGGCAGCTAGGAGCCGCGGTCGATTGGCGGGCGCTCGCTCTGGTTGCCAGCCGTTTCGATGGCAGTAGCATTTTAGTGGGTTCGGCTCTGGCCCAGACGCCGCCGGGCAAGGGCGCACCGTCGACGCCGGGCCCGCAGCCGTCCGAGCCAAGTTTCTTCGATCAGATCGGCGACATCCTGGATCGAGCCAGTCGGTCTTATCGTGAGGATGTGATCAAGAAGCTTTCTGAGCCGACGGCACCCAACCCAGTATCCGAGGCGGCAAAGAAGATCGAGACCGATCGCAAGCAGCAAGCCGCTCCGTCGTCGACGACCACGGCCAAGACGCCTGTATCGCCGGTAACTCAGCCATCGGCGCCGCCAACGACGACGACCAAGTCTCCGACCGGACCAGCAGCGCCGGGGGAGGCACCTAAGTCCATCTCGCAGGCTCCAACCACACCTGCTGCCGGCACGGCTCCAGATCAGAAATCGGTGCAGCCGGGCGCATCAGCGCCAGCGACTTTGTCCCAAGCCCCGCAGGATCTGCGTGTCGTTGACCAGTTGGGAGAATTCCTTCGTCGCGCGGAGCGGTCCTACAACGATGATGTCCTGAAGCGCCTGCAGGAGCCGGCGCAGCCGACCGTTGCGGCGACGCCCCCCGCTGGGCCGCAGCCGGCAGTAACGGCCAAGGCGCCGGCAGCCGAGCCGAAGAAGGACGCGGCCGCCTCCGATGCTGCTAAGAAGGCTGGCGAGGAGGCCAAGAAGGCCGAAGAGGCAAAAAAGACAGCGGACGCGAAAGCGGCCGAGGAGCGCCGTCTCGTTGAGCAGCGTCGTGCCGCTGACGACGCCAAGAAGACGGCCGACGCGAAGGCGGCCGAGGAGGCAAAGAAGGCCGAGGAAGCGAAAAAGGCGGCAGATGCCAAGGCCGTCGAGGAGCGCCGCGTGGCCGAGGCCAAGCGTGCCGAGGACGCCAAGAAGGCCGAGGAGGCAAAGAAAGCCGAGGAAGCGAAAAAGGCGGCAGATGCCAAGGCCGTCGAGGAGCGCCGCGTGGCCGAGGCCAAGCGTGCCGAGGACGCCAAGAAGGCCGAGGAGGCAAAGAAAGCCGAGGAAGCGAAAAAGGCGGCAGATGCCAAGGCCGTCGAGGAGCGCCGCGTGGCCGAGGCCAAGCGTGCCGAGGACGCCAAGAAGGCCGAGGAGGCAAAGAAAGCCGAGGAAGCGAAAAAGGCGGCAGATGCCAAGGCCGCCGAGGAGCGTCGCCTGTCCGATGCCAAGCGTGCCGAGGACCAAAAGAAGGCCGAGGATGCAAAGAAGGCTGAGGAAGCGAAAAAGGCGGCAGATGCCAACGCCGCCGAGGAACGCCGAGTCGCAGATGCCAAGCGTGCCGAGGACGCCAAGAAGGCCGATGACATCAGGCGCGCCGAGCTTCGCCGACAGGCCGAGCTGAAAGCTTCCGAGGACGCCAAGCGCGCCAAGGACGCGGCTGATGCTCTCACCGCGGAGGCCAAGAAAAGTCGCGAGGCTGCTGCGGCGGCCGAGGAGAGGCGTCTGGCTGATCAGCGCGCAGCAGATGCAGCCCGCAAAACAGCCGAGGAGGCGCGCGTCCGCAGCGAGGCCGAAGCGCGCCGAGTTGCGGAAGCCAAAGCCAGCGAGGAGGCGCGCAAGGCCGCCGAGGCCACCCGCCTCGCCGAGGTGGCGCGTCGCGATGCCGAGGCAAAGCGCGCCGCCGAGGCTCGTGCCGCGGATGAGGCTCGCAAGGCAGGCGAGGCGGCCAAGGCAGCCGTTGCTGCCCGTCAGGCGGCGGACACTGCAACCAGCACACAACAGCAGCGTGTCGCCGATCTGAAGGTCAATGAGGAGGCGCGCAAGGCCGCCATCGCGGCGCGGCGCGCGCTCGAAACGGCGAAGACGAAGCTTGCTGCCCAGCAGAAGGCTCCGGCCCAGGGCAGCTCGCCAGGTCCCTCGAGTTCCGATCCCCGGGCTGCACAGGCCTCTGACCGCGCACCTCGGGGCTCCGGCGCCGACGAGCCGAAGCCTAGAGTTGCGGCGCGCACGCGCAAGCTTGCCTCGGGTTCGGCTATGGCGAAGTGCTCGCGAGCCGGTGCGGCTGTTTCTCCGCCGGGCTGGTATATCGTGCAGCGCGGCGACACGCTTTGGGGCATCGCCGAGCGTCACTACGGGAATGGCGCTCGCTACGCCCTTTTGCGGCGTACACCCAATCGCGGCAATGCGAACCTGATCCGACCGTGCGATCGGGTCTATATCCCGAAAGCACGCCGGCACGAGATTTGACGATCGTTTCAGACCGGTGGGCAGACTGTGAGGGTTGGGATCGCGGGACGCGTCCACCGCATCGGCGGCAATCGCGGGCGTTGCCTCCAACTCGCACGCGCATTATCTGATCGGTGCATCGCGAGGCATTTCACGATGCGAGATGCCGGCCGCCTTGGACGTGTTCCCTGGCGCGAAGGAGAGGGCCATGCAGAAGCATACCGGCCAACCGGCGGCCGCAGCGGCCGGCCCCGGCCGCCCCGGTGCATCGGCTGAGCAGTTCGGTTCCTGGCGCGCGCTCAAAGTGCTGGCGCCCTACATCTGGCCGCACGACCGGCCCGACCTCAAGCGCACCGTCGCGATCTCGCTCGCTTTGATGGTGGCAGCGAAGCTCGTCACCGTGCTGATGCCCTACACCTTCAAGTGGGCCACTGACGCGCTCGTCGCGGCTGCGGGCGGCAAGCTTCCCGATGCGGCAACGCTCTCCTGGCTGATCGGCGCCCCGATCCTCGCTACGATCGTTTACGGCACCGCCCGCATCGGCATGGTCGTCCTGACGCAAGCGCGCGAGGGCCTCTTCGCCAAGGTCTCGATGCACGCGGTGCGAAAGCTCGCCATCGCCACCTTCGAGCACATGCACCGTCTCTCGCTGCGGTTTCATCTCGAGCGCAAGACCGGCGGTCTCACTCGCATCCTCGAGCGTGGCCGCACCGGCATCGAGAACATCACGCGCATGACGCTGATGACGCTGGTGCCGACCATCCTCGAGTTCGTTCTCGTCATGGCCGTGCTGGCCTTCGAGTTCGACTGGCGCTACGTCGCCGTCGTCCTTGCGATGATCGTCGGATACTTGCTCTTCACTGTGCGCGCGACCGAATGGCGGGTGCAGATCCGGCGCACCATGAACGAGAGCGACACCGACGCCAACACCAAGGCCGTCGACAGCCTGTTGAACTACGAGACGGTGAAATACTTCGGTGCCGAGGAGCGCGAGGCGAAACGCTACGACAAGTCCATCGAGCGCTTCGAGCACGCCTCCATCCGCACCTACACCTCGCTCGCGATCCTCAACACCGGACAAGCCGTCATTTTCACGATCGCGATGACCATCTGCATGGCCATGTCCGCCTGGGCCGTCGTCCAGGGACAGAACAGCGTCGGCCAGTTCATCATGGTCAACGCGCTGCTGCTGCAGCTCTTCATCCCGCTCAACTTCATGGGCATGGTCTATCGCGAGATCAAGCAAGGCATCACCGACATCGAGCGCATGATGGACATTCTGGGGCGCTCACCGGAAGTCGCCGACAAGCCGGGTGCCGTTCCGCTCACCGTCAGCGGCGGCGCCATCCGCTTCGAGAACGTCGAATTCCATTACGATGCCGAGCGCCAGATTCTCGATGGTCTGACCTTCGAGGTCCCCGCTGGCAAGATGGTCGCCATCGTCGGCCCCTCGGGTGCGGGCAAATCCACCATCAGCCGCATTCTGCTGCGTTTCTATGACGTTGCCGGCGGCCGCGTCACCATCGATGGCCAGGACATCCGCGACATCACGCAGAAGTCGCTGCGCGCGGCGATCGGCGTCGTGCCGCAGGACACGGTGCTCTTCAACGACACCATTCTCTACAACATCCGCTACGGCCGGCCCGAGGCGACCGACGCCGAGGTGGAGGAGGCCGCCCGCCTCGCCCAGATCGACGGCTTCATCCGCACGCTCCCCGAAGGCTACGACACCATGGTCGGCGAGCGTGGCCTGAAGCTCTCGGGCGGCGAGAAGCAGCGCGTCGCCATTGCGCGCACGATTCTCAAGGGCCCGCCGATCCTGATGCTCGACGAAGCAACGAGTGCTCTCGACAGCCACACCGAGAAAGAGATCCAGGACGCCCTCGATCGCGTCTCTCAGAACCGCACGACGCTCGTCATCGCGCATCGCCTGTCGACCATTGTCGCTGCCGACAACATTCTCGTCCTGGACAAGGGCCGGCTCGTGGAGCAGGGCACGCACGGCGATTTGATGGCGAAGGGCGGCCTCTACGCCTCGCTCTGGAACCGTCAGCGCCAGGCCGAAGCCGCCCGGGAGAACCTCGCCAAAGCTCTCGAAGAGGAAAAACGCCTCGAAGGTGAACGGATCAGGGTTGGCCGGATCACTGCGGGGTGAGCCGAAATTGTGCCTGTCCTCGAGCCGGTGCCTCTTGGGAACGGTAGCAGTAGCGTTGATCGCGACGCGCAGCAGCTCTCGTATTGCGCATGCCCAGCGGCCATTTTTCGCCTCAAGCCCGCCGCACACTGAACCGGCAATGGTCGTGTCCCTCCGAGACGCACTGCGTCTCCTCGGCGACCACCTTCGCCGGCTTACCCGCGTCCAGCGCCGCCCATTCGAGGCACCCGGCGAACGAGCCCGAGAACATCGCGCACTCTTTGCGCCCCGTCCTCCCGAGCTGCAGCGCGAACGCCGAGTGGTCGACGCGCACTTCAGCCGTTGGTCCCGCGAGGTCGACCTTGTCGATCGTGAATTGTCCCCACCCACGCTGCGACAGCCGCTTCAAGTAATGCCGAAACACACCGACATCGCGCAGGTTGTGCGTCTTCGCCTCGAGGATCGACCAGTCGTAGGCGGACTTGTGGCTCGCGGCATACAGCATCTCGTTGTGCTTCTCGCGGCCCAGCGCCTTTTCCATTGCCGAGTAGTAGTTCACGAAGAAATGCCGCGGCAGATAGATCATGGGAATGCCGTCAGTCGTCCAGATGCCCGTCGCGGCATCAATGTCGATGGGGACTTGGGGGTTGGCCATGAAGCACGCTCCTTGCAAGCATCTGGAGACACGAGGCGGAAGCAAACGTATCGCCGCGCGCTCGCTCGTATCGACCATAACCGGAACGATGCCGCTCTCGGGCTAGGAGATGCAAGCTTCTCATCTTCTGCCGGTACAGAATTCGTGACGCCACGGTCGCGCCAGTGGCGGCGCGAGCGACAACTGCGAGATCACGGCGGCCGTCCACGACAGACTGCGGCAGCTTGGTGTTTTCCCACTCGACGCCAACTCGATCAGCGTCGTGGTCCCACTGGCGACGGACGAGCAGCGGACCGCATGACCCTCGTAAAAAGCGAAAGCGGACGGAGAGGCATCTCCGTCCGCTCTTCGTCGGAAACGACCGCGGTTTGCCCTGCTTAGCCGTCCCTCCCAAAATTCCGTGTCCACGAGGTGTCCTGCGCCTGACGTGCATCTGACATAAAGGCCGCCAACCAATTTGGCAACCGATGAAGGGCGATGCCGATCGTCAGTGATCCCCCAAACCTGCCGGCGGTCGGGGCAGGCGGGGTCAGACCCATGGGTCTGACCCCCTGGTAGAACTCCGCCCGTGCGAACAGTTTGTCGATCTGCGTCAGAGCGGCAAAACTCAGGGAGCGCCGCCGTTTAGCTGCCCGATCGATCTGCGTCGATCGCGTAGACGAGGCTCGGTTGGTAGCCGCGATCGTCCGCGATCTCCCGGCGAAGTGTCATGCGGAGACGTTCGAGCACGCGGCGTGACGGCTCGTTATTCTTGCGGACGCTGCCGACAACGCGGTCGATCGGCAGATGATCGAATGCCAATTTGATGGCGGTGGCCGCCAATTCGCGGGCGAAGCCGTTACCCCAAGCAGATGGCGCGAAGCGAAAGTAGAGGTTCGCAATCGCCGGATCATTCTCCAACTGCCGCACACCTCCGAAGCCAATCACCCGACCCGGCTCGTCCAGCTTCTCTGCTGCCCAGGGAACGAACCCGCTCCCGCGGGAGAGTGTTGAGACGCAGGGCTGCAGCCGGTTGC
>CAZCQH010000089.1:157-15150 GCA_964500805.1 uncultured Hyphomicrobiaceae bacterium | reverse complement strand
GTTGTGGTTCTCGTTCGCCATCGCCCACCTCCTGGGTGAGCCTCACATACGACACCATTGTGCCGGAACTAGGGGGACAGGCATGCTGCACAATTGCCCAGGCCGTTATCTCGTCAGGCCATCCACGCCTTCAGCGTCCCGAAGGGATGCTCGGCCGTGCGTCGTCTTACCGTCATCGCATCGGGCATTGCGTCCAATCGCTCCAGCGTCGCGTCGACGACGTGTTCGTGTTCCCATCGCCGCACACGACGCTCCTTTCCGGTCGTACAACGAGACTCCAGCGGACATCCGCCGCATTCGTTCGTGAAGTAGATGCGAACGTTCTGACCGTCGTGCACGCTCATGAAGCGAAACGTCAGAGTCTTCCCAGCGGGACACCGATATGCATCCCACTCCGGCAGATAGTCGAAGTCGTCTTTGTCAAACCGGCCTTCGGCTCTCGCGTTCGATGTTCGCGGCTTCGGCACATACGGCTTCACTCCGATCTGTTCGCACGCAAGAAGCTGTTCGTCGCTGTAGTAGCCGCGATCGGCCAATGCTTCGAGCGTTTCGGTGCGCATGACAGCCTTGGCCTTCGCCGCCATTGGAGCCAACAGCGTTCGGTCGACGACGACGTTCGTCACCTCGTGCGCGACGATGAGATCATGTTCGATATCGATGACGGCTTGCACATTGTAGCCGACGGTGCTGGCACCGCGCATGTTCGTGGCCATCGCGCGCGAGTCCGAGTCGGTCAGTGAGATCTGCTGATCCGGTGCTTCTTGAACTTGCTTTTCGATCTCTTGCAGCTCGGCGAGCCTCGCCCTCATCGCGGCGACTTTGTCGGTCAGTCGTGCAACCTTTTGCTCGGCAACGGGACCGTCTTGCAGATCGGCCACGTCGAGCGCTTCGAGATAGCGCCCGATGCTTTCGGTGATCTGTTCCAGGCGCCGCTTGAGCTTGCCGCGCGTGAAGTTGCGATCGCGAGAGTTGACGGCTTTGAACTTGGCGCCGTCGATGGCCGCGACGGCGTGCTTGAACATGCCGAGGTCGACGCAGATCTGAACAAATTTCGCGCACACGGCTTGGATTGCGGGACCGTGGTCCTTGCGGAAGTCCGCGATCGTTTTGAAGTCCGGTGCAAGGCGGCCGGTCAGCTACATCAATTCGACGTTCCGCTTCGCCTCACGCTCCAGTCGCCGGCTGGACTGCACACGATTGAGATAGCCGTAGAGATAGAGTTCGAGAGTCGGCCGAGCTGCTGCAGATTCAGAACCGCATCATCAGGACTTTCCCCGAGGTTGAGAGCGTATTCGGCAAGGCGGGCCGCGCCGCGACCGCGACCGATCCCGCGCCGCCCGAGATGTTCGAGACCGTCATCAACCTGGCGCGCGTGCGCCCAGCAGGCGGCCCCCAGGATTGCGCCCGGTATGCGGGCAGCCTCGTACACCCTGTTGTAACCGGAGTAGGCGTCGGCCTGCAGCAAGCCCGACCATTGGGCCACATGCGTCTCGACGTTGGCACCGCCACGATCCCGCGAGTAGTAGAACATCGCTGCCGGCGGGGCTCTTTGCTGGCGCTCCGGATGCCAAGCTCGTCGAGAGACTGGAGGCGCGCGACATCACGCCCGTCATCTCCTCGAAGGCCAACCGCCAGGAGCAGCGGCCGTGCGACTTCGAGCTCTATCGCGAACGCAACCTCGTCGAGCGCTTCTTCAACAAAATCAAGAATTACAGAGCAATTGCGACACGATTTGACAAGCTGGCCAGCACATTCCTCGCTGGCGTCCTGCTCGTATGCGTGATCTTGTGGCTCAACTGACGACACGGCCTAGTCGCTGCATAAAGGGCAACAGGTTGGCATTGTCGGGCACGAAACCGTTGGCTGCAACTTTTTTGGTTATCACGAGCCACGATCTCATAGCCTCCATGAGAACCAAGAGTGCGAGTGACCAGACGACAAAGCCAGTGAGAGCTGCGGTGGTTGGCGACATGGGGAACGGGCTCCAAGGTCGGAAGGCGTGCTCGCGTGTGGGTATTCAATTTACGCACAGTCAGCGCTTCCGCACCACTTCGCTGTTGTGTTGTTTGACTGGTTCGTTCGCATTCGCAAAACAGATATAGGGCACACCATTGGCAGAGCCGCAGGTCCGACGCCGATCGATCAGCAAATTGCACGGCTGCAAGTGGTGGCCGTGCGGCACGATGCGTGCTGTGGGTCACGAACGACGGCCGCCTCCTTGCGCGACACCGATCGGTGATCCTTGGGAAGCAGTCGAACCGCGGTTGGGGGCGATATCTCATTGCTGGCGCTTCGCTTCCAGAGACCAGAGCGAGCAGGGCTCCCTTGCCGACCTCAGGGGCTTGCGATCCCGAACCGGTCCCAAACCGCGCATAGGCTTACACTGATTTGTCTCGGCGGTCCCCAACCTCAGCCGCCCCTCACGGCCGCCACCGCTCCGAACGCGCTCCATCTAGAAGCGGCCATTTCAGGGACGGAAGAACAGAGAGAGTGGGTCAACAGCTGAAGATCTCTTACCAGCTTCATAGAACCTGATGTGTCACTTGCGGCACACTTGCAAGCATGGGTTCCACACAGACATGCCTATTCGCATTGTGGCCGTCCCAGTACTGGTGCAAAAAATGACGTCCGTGGAAGACCGTCAGGATGGCGTCCCACTGGTTGATAAATGCAGAAACGCAATCGGGATCGAACTGGCTTCCGCTGCCCTCAATTATTGCAGTACGACCCTGCTGTGCACTCCAGGCCGGTTTGTAGGGCCTCTCTGATGTCAATGCATCGAATACATCGGCAATTGCGGCGATACGGCCAAAAAGTGGAATTTCCGTTCCCTTGAGACGCCTCGGATAGCCCAGGCCATCCCAACGCTCGTGATGACTGCCGGCAATGTCGCGCGCGATTTGAATCAGCTGCGACTTGCTTCCCGCCAAGATCTCTTCCGCGAACACCGTGTGCATCTCGATCTCAACCCTCTCCTCAGCGGTCAGACGGCCGCGTTTGAGCAGAATCGCATCGCTGACTCCAATCTTTCCGATATCGTGCATCGGTGCAGCAAGATAGATGAGGCGGCATTGATCAGGAGCAAGGCCCAGACCTTCGGCAATCACCTTGCTGTACCGTGCCATTCGGACGACGTGCTCACCGGTATCGGTATCGCGGAGTTCAGCAGCCCGGGCCAGACGCAGAATGATTTCCTCCTCGCGTTCTGCGATGACCTTGGTCGCTGCAGCGACCTCGGCGGCCAGCCATTCAGCACGATCTTCAAGCGCCTTCTGGGCATGACGAAGCTTCAGCAGATTCCGCAACCGGGACCGGACTTCGATGGGGTCGATGGGGCGGCGCAGGAAATCCGTCACTCCTATCTCGAGCGCAGCATGCCGGACGGCCGACTGATCACTCGCCGTGATCATAACGATCGGCACATCTACCCCTCGCTTGCTGGCGCGCAGGGTGCGTACCAGCTCGAGGCCATTCATTCCGGGCATATTGTAGTCGACGACGAAGAGATCCGGATTGAGTTCCTGAGCTTCTGCCAGGGCACGCAGTGGATCCTGATAGGGCAGTGGCGAAGCACCGCATCGGCGCACCATCTCGCTCATGACGGCAAGATTAGTGGCGCTGTCGTCGACGATGAGCACTTTCATGTCGATCACCATGCCGTTCTGCTCAAATGCTTTCGACCAGTGGGCGGCCCTTCAGTTGCAGCAAATTGCGGATGCGGACCTTGAATTCCGATGCATCAACAGGCTTGCTCAAGAATTCCGTGGCGCCGGCCGTGAGCGCCTGCGTGCGGATCTCGGTGTCCGAATGGTGGGTCACCATGACGATGGGGGTGTCCGCATGATGCCGGAAGCGCCGCACTGCCGCGATGAAGTCGATACCGTTGAGCCCGGGCATCTCGCAATCGACGATGACCAGATCTGCCGGGTTGCCAGATAGGAAGTCCTTCGCCATCTCGGGCTTCGAGAACGTGCATACCGGCACGGAACCATTAGCCTTGGCCAGGTGCTTCAGAACAACGAGATTGGTCGTGCTGTCGTCGACGATTACGATGCACATTGGTCGCATCCTTTTGCTGTTCGTGAGTTGGGTTGAGTGCCGGGTCTTAGCCCCGCCTGTTCAGGAGCTGTGCAGGCTCATGCGGCCAGTGCGGCAGGGCGAGTGAGTTGCTCCTGCCCTAGCGCAAATTCGGCCTTGAGCTGAGGAATTAAAGCGTCGGATTCACTGGCGATTATTAGGTCGGCGTGTCGCTCCAGCCATTTGGCCAGCTCGGAGAGCCGATTGAATCCGAAGGTTGCTGCAGTACCCTTGATCGTGTGGGCCTCGCGCGCGATCACGGAGCGGCTTGCATCGAGCGAATACTCGCCTAATGCCTTGAGGCGGGTCGAAGTTTCCTGCACGAACGCTGCAAGCGCCTCACGCATCGCCTCTTCTCCGAGCTCAGCCGCAAGCGCCTCGTATGTACCCCGATCAAATACCTTGCCAAGCGTCGGGAGCTGCTCCACGGCTCGCTCGCAGTGGGTAGAGGTTGCGTTCCGAGCTTGCTCCACCGTTGCGCCATCCGACTGCTGTAGGGCGCGCACGACGGTGTCGAGCAGCACTTTCTTTCGCACCGGCTTAGCGACGAAGTCGCTCATGCCAGCATCGAGGCAGGTCTTGATGTCGTCGGCGAACGCATTGGCTGTGAACGCGATGATCGGGACGCGCGACCCACGACTGCGGATGACTCGGGTCGCAGTAAGCCCGTCCATCTCGGGCATGCGCACATCCATCAGGATCAAGTCGAAAGTGAACCTGCCCTCTGCATCAACGGCCTCAGTGCCGTCGCATGCCATGTGGATCTGGACGTTGAACTCCTGAAGCATCTTGGCGGCAACAATTCGGTTGGTCAGATTGTCGTCAGCGACCAAGACACGGAATGGTCTGCCGAGGGCGCCAAGTTTGGAATGAAGAATTGTGCGGGACGCATCGTCGTTCACCTTCTCTGGTGCAATGAGCATCTCGGCAATCGGTAGTTCGACGCTGAAACGCACCGTTGTGCCTTGGCCAAGTTCCGAGGCGACACTGATCTCCCCATTCATGCTGTCGATGATTCGTTTGCAGATCGAGAGCCCGAGACCTGAGCCGCCGAACCGGCGGTTGATGGAACAATCCGCCTGCACGAAATCCTTGAACAGCGAACCGACCCGGTCCGGTGCGATGCCGATGCCCGTATCGCTGATTACCCATTCGATCCTGGCATGTGTCTCGTCCCTGTCGCAACAGCGGTTGCCGATTGTCACTTCGCCGGCAGGGGTGAACTTGACAGCATTGGAGATAAGGTTGAGCAGCACTTGCCGCAGCCGACCGGCGTCACCCATCAGGGCTGCCGGAAGGACTGGATCGTAAGACGCGGACAATTTGACGCCCTTGGCGGATGCCCGCGGACCAATGATGCTGATCGCTGCCTCGACGATGTCCGGCGGGGCAAATGCAATCGCTTCGAGAGTCAGCTCACCAGCCTCGAGCTTAGAATAGTCCAGGATATCGTTGAGAATCTCTAGCAGATCGTCGCCCGATTGATGGATTGTCGTCACAAGCTTGCGCTGTTCATCTGTAAGAGGCCCTTCCAACAATGAGCATGCAAGCCCGAGTACAGCGTTCATCGGCGTGCGTATCTCGTGACTCATGACTGCCAAGAAGGACGACTTGGCCCGGCTGGCAGCCTCAGCTGCACGTTCGCGTTCCCGGAGCAAGCTCGTTTCCGCCTCGGCACGGGCCTTCTCAATCATCATTTTCTCTTCGCCGATCCGGACGGCGATTTGCTGCTGCCGCCACCAACGCACTATGAAGTGCGCCGCAATGAAGATGAGACCAGATAGAGTAAGTGAGAGCGCAAGCATCAACTGGCTCATGCTACGCCATGGGCGAAGCGCGCTTTCCTCGGTCTGCGTTGTCAGGATGAACAGCGGGAAATTCGCGAGCGCGTGTGCCGACTTGATGCGCATCTGATTGTCGATAGGACTGAGTTCCCGCACGGCACCCGAGCGCCCTCCATTGAGGATCGGAGGGGCGTTCTTGAAAACCCTGCCAACTTCAGATGTTCGGGGGTGACGGACCAGCATGGTTCCATCAGTCCGCATCAGCGATACAGCGCTTCCCTCCCCGAGGGAGGTCGCGCCATAAAAGTCATCGAAATGCTTGAGGGCCATCGCACCAAGAACGAGCCCGATGAACTCGCCGTTGGCGCCATTCAGGCGACGGGCCAAGTAGATCGTCCACGTGCCCGTACCGCGGTTCTGGACAGGTACGCTGACAAACGTCGTGCTGCGAGTATCCTCTTTCAGGGCTTTGTAGTAATCCCGGTCAGATACGTTGACCTCGGGGATGGGCCAATACCTGGAAAAATTGATGAGCTTGCCGCTCGCGTTGATAATCGTGATGGCGTCCACCTGAGGCAGCCCGGACAGCTTCTCCTTGAGCAGAACGTGGGTGGCATGATCCGAGAGTGAGTGAGCGAACGCGGTTTGATCGGAAATGTCTCGACGCAAGACGCTGTCGGCAACGCTAGAAAGTATCAGATCGAGGGACTTGAATGATTGTTCGGCTTGCCCGGCAAGTGTGAGGCTGTGGCGCTTCAGATCTAGCTCTACCGAATTGAGCGTGCTTTCGCGGAGGTTCGCCAGAAAGAGAAAGTTGAATCCGACAATGCTGACACCGAGCAGCAGTGCGCCAATCCAAACAACAGCCGCTTGCGGAACCGCGCGAAGCGTGAGGCACGAGGGTAGACGAGCCAGCATGGTGCGCTCCCCCGCGGCATCAACGAACCGATGCCGGGGCAATTGGGTGTGGACGAACCTGAGTGCATCATGCAGGACGGGGCGATGGCCAGTCTGCGCCGCCGCGAGCCTCATGGCTCGCCGTCTCAAGGGAAATGCCCTGGAGACACATCCGAAACAGGGATGACGATCGATAGCTGAAATTCACTCAATAAGTGTTACACTGATGGGCCTCTTTGCTTCTATTTTGCACGCCGCCGCTGGGTTCCTTGCTCTACTCAACAATCAGCCTGGCCCCACCCTGGCTTGGCCGGACGCGGCGGCGTCGCAGGGAGCTGATCAATTAATGGACCAGAACGTGGTCAGTTGCGGGCAACGTGTCAGGTTGGGGTCAAAAGCCCGGCCCGTCGGTCGCCTCGCGGATGCATCGTGTGCCACCCGGAAGCGGACGGTCGAACATGCGAGCGAGGAGCCGATCTTGGGTTGGGCGCGCTAACCCGTTGGCCTTGCACGCGCACAGTGCTCCAGAGCGATCTGACTTGCGCTTGCGCTGCCAACAGGTTGGCACCCCAACGCACAACCTACGCTGTCCAATGAGAACTGCACGTGGCAAGGGGAGGTGCAGATGTTTCGGTCGACGTCGCGTTGATGTCGGCTGCGGGATTGACCGCCGATTGGCACTGCTTCCGACACCTTTACCGCAGGCGGGTCCGCCGGTTAGGGCACCTGTTTTGTCAGACAAGTGGCGGCAGACCTCTGCCACGATCGAGGGTCCACGCCACCCGACCTCGCCCAATGGTGCCGGTCACCGTCAATCCAAGCATCGGCTCGAGAGCTGGTTTCCACGGCGCAAGGGTGAAGGTGTCCTGGCTTCGAATGACGGCCTGCTTGCCGGTCGCCGTGTCGATGGGACGGACATATATACCGTGCACGCTCTCACCTGGCGCTCTCGGCACGAACTCGGCCTTGAGCTCGCGCGACAGCTCGGCTGCCAAGCGCTGCGTCTCCCTTTGACGCAGTTTGGCAAGCATGTTCGGCGTCGGACGGATCTCGCCGCTGCCGCCGACGGTGGCGAGGGCTTGCCCTTTCAGCCAGCGACCGCGCTCAGCCAGGCTTTCGCGTAGCTCCACCGCGACGCCCGGCATGCCGGGCTCCGGTCGCCACTTCGAGATGATGGCTTCGTCGAGCCAAGTCGGTCCATCATAGTGCGGCAGCTGATCGAGAGGTGCGGGCGAGAGGACATGCAGGCGGGCGACCCTGCTCGGCCGCTCGTCAAGATGCCCGCCGGCCAAGGCCGCTATCATGCCGCGCTGCGGAAGAGCTTCCGGAGCGAGCCGGCCGAGGTCGGCGTAGTGCACACGGCCGTCGACGGCATCGACAATGACCCAAGTCCGGTCCGTGATCTCGTCGACGATGCCGACACCGACGACTTTGCCGATCAGTGGCACCTTGCGCGGGCCCTTCTCGAAGAGCGCGAGCGCCGAGGCGGCGCGATCGATGCCGGCCTCGTTCAGCGCCCGCTGCATCATCTTGAAAGTGTCGGCACGTTCGCCGAGCCGGCGCAGCTTCCCCTCGAGGGCCCGGTCGAGCAGCCACACTCCGGTCTGGCGCTCCTCGGCGAGCCCGAGCCGCTCCAGTGTCCGCAGGCGTCCGAGCCGCAGCGTTGCGCGTTGTCGGTCCCCGCCTGGGTCGGCCGGCAGGGCGATGGTGTTGTCCTTGGCCCGCGCCAGGATCGACCGGTCGAGGCTGGTGAGCCGCTCCTGGGCGATCTCGTTCTGCTGCTTGCGCAGCCGCTCGAGCGTGGTCTCAGGGCCGAGTTCGAGCGTGATCAAACCTTGCGCGCGAGCGCGGATGCCGTGTCCGATGTAGTCGCGGGCCATGACAAGGTCACGGCCCTGATCATCCTTGCCGCGGATGACGATGTGGCTGTGTGGATGGCCGGTGTTGAAATGGTCGACGGCGACCCAGTCGAGCTTCGTGTGGAGATCACGCTCCATCTGGCCCAAGAGGTCGCGCACGAGCGGCTTCAGGTCGTGCAGACGATCGCCATCCTCTGGCGACAGGATGATGCGGAACTGATGCGGATCGCCCTTCGAGCGATCGAGGAAAGCGCCCTGATCGACAACGTCGCGGTTGGCGTCATAGGCGGAGCCAGGACTGCCCTCGCGGGTGACGCCATCGCGCTGGATATAGTTGAGATGAGCGCGGGCGGCACCGAGGTCGCCGTTGATGATGCGCGTGTAGCGGGCCTTGATCACGATGCGGCGGCTGCCTGGCGCAATGAGCCCAGCGGCCGCTCTGACGCCGGTGCCCATGCCGCGTGTGAGCGCGCCCGGCTTGACGTGACCTTTCGACCAGCGGGCGCGCAGGCCAGCCTTGCCCGCCTGCTGAAACACCTGCTGGCGCAATCGCGTCTGGCATTGCGGCTCGCATCTCTGATGCGACCGACCTTGGGTTTCGCCTCGTCTTCGGCCATGGCAGTCCTCTCCAAGCGCAACAGATGGCGGTCGACATGGGTGTGAAACCGAAAGGTGCAAGACGGGGTGCAAAACGCGCTTGGAATGGCACATGAATTTCGATCGTTGACGTCATCGTCGTTTGGTCGACGTCTGCGCATCGCCCATGTCTTCGGCCTTTGACGCCGGATCGACGTCGTCCTTTTATGTCCATGTCCAAATCTGCCGGCTGAAACGTCCCGCCAGCTCCTTCAACTGGACATCCCTCGACGATCACATCACGAGGCAGAGTTCGAAGCCGCAGAGATGCAGTCGCCGAGCTGCAGGAGCATCACCCAACGCGAGAGCAGCTTCGATCGAAAGTACTGCAATCGCGATTGAACGATGCCCCGTCGGACACCTGATGCCTGAGTTCACAAGGTGCTAGTCACACAACCCAATACCAGACATGCTCAGCAGCGCGAGCTGTAGCGAGCGTCGACAAGCAAGCACACGCGAGGAGGGCGGGGGGTGGGAGCAGCCGCAGGATCAACACAGGCGGAGATGAGGGGAATGCAAACGAAAGCCCTCACGCCGCCGCAGCAGCGCGAGGGCGGTTGACGTCAGTCCTGCGGATTCCAGATCAAGGCGTAGACGTCAGGATCGTCCTGGCCGGCGGCCCGGCCCAGGTTCGCGTAGAGCGTCTTCGTGCCGAGCTCGGGTGCCGCGATCGAGAGGCTGACGTACTCCTTGCCGGAGAGCTGTCCGGTGCGAAGCCAGCCAGCACCGATCTCGATACCTTGGCTGAGCACGCGGTAATCGGGCAAGCTCGGCGACGCCTTGTCAGTGACCGGTATCACGACGATCTCGGCGCGGACCGCAAGGGTCCTGAGCTCGCCTTCGTAGCGGCCGTCCTCGCGCTTGGTGACGAATCCGATGGTAGCCATGAAACTGCTCCTTGGTTGTCCGTCGGGGGACCATCCCCCGCCGGCGTGCGCGGGTTGGCGGTGAAGGACGACGGAGACATCCGCAGGACCGCAACGTGAGTGGAGGACCTGGCGCCTTCGCCAGGTTGTCGCCAAGGCGGCCTTTACCGCACCGTCGCACATCAGACGGCGGGGTCGTGTCCGGCGGACGAGGAAGCGTGAGTGGACGTGCCATATTCGGCGCCAGGCAATGTGAGGAGGACAGCTGGCAACACACGACGCTTGGCGGTCGCGCGGCTGGCAATCAATCGTCGTCCGCACAGTGCGCGCTGGGTTAGAGAAGTAGCGCGTACGGGCGAAAATGCATTGGACGAACGGCACGATCGGCAGCCTCTCCAGCCAGTCGCCGCCCGTGACCGCGCTCCATGCGAGTGTGCGCGCAACGCTACAGCGCCTCACATCATCCACCCGCGGTTTTGCAAACTGGCTCGAGGTCATATGGCAGCGATGGGGCTCGGCCGCTGCGGCGGGCTCTCACGGGAGGGGATCGTGACCCGAATGGGCCGAGACATCGGTTCTTCACCGATGGCTCGGTTGAGCCGACAGACAGACGGCGAAATAGAGCCCGACCCACGCTTCGCCGGCGCGGCGAAGAGTGGGACCCGCTCAAATGCGTTGTCTGCTGGTGCATGACGTCATCGAAGCGGATCATAGGGTGATAGTTTTGGCGTCAGGACTGGCGGTGATTTTTCTTGTACTCCTGTACTCCTGCAAACGATGCGCCCGCACGGCGTCGCTCACATTGAGCCAGCTCTGGACCAGTCTAGTTGTTAGGGGACTTGACCGTGTCGGTCCGGGCGACCCAAATCGGGATCGCGCGTCCGATAGCTTGGTTGACGGCAATCGGTCCGAAGTACCGGCTGTCGAAACTTCTGCTATCGTTGGCGACCAGCAACAGCTCGTTTGCATCGAGGCGCCGGCAACCGGCCCGGCTCGGCAGTGAGCGACCGACGCCATCGAGCACGTGCGCATGCAGTTCGAGACCCGGCGCAATGAGAACGCGCCGACCAAATCGGCAAACGCGTGTGCCCGGTCTGCCAACTGCAGTCTTGAGCAAAAGGGCTGAGCGAGGGACATATCCTCGGGCGACGGCCATCTTCGCGTACTCTTCGGACAATCGGGCAAGAACGAGGTGGCCAACTCGCGGCGGCGCGGAGACGATGAGATAGGCCCCCGCCGGTGCACTCGGCGAGGCATTCCACACGACGCGTGGCACTGGTGCCTTGCCCGGGAGCATGAGCAGGCACGCCCCGCCGGTGGTCGCCAGCATCAGCAGAGATCTCACTTCCTCACTCCCGACGATGACTGCCGCCGGGATGCCTCTGACCAGCGCTTGATGTCGTCGAGGTGATAAAAGATCCGACCGCCGTGCTTGCGAAACTCGGGCCCCGTGCCCTGCCAGCGCATGTTTTCGAGCGTGTGCGGTACGAGCCGCAGATATGCGGCGGCTTCGGCGGTGGTGAGGAATTTCGAGCGTGGCAATTTCGACATCGTGTGTCGTCTCCCCGGATGTGACCGAAGGAGCATGAGGGAAGGTCTGGGCGACGGGGAGTGTCGAACCAGTGTGCCGCGAAACGACACAGGTCAACGGAGCAGTTTACGATAGTCGCCGTCGCGCAGGCGCTTGCCCAAGCGCCAGGCCCGACGGATCTGATCCTTCAGCGATCGGCTGGTGCTGCGCCAGGCTTGCCTAGCTCTCGCGTGGCCAAGGATCACGACAGCAATCTCGAAGAAGGTCGCGCCTGCCGACTTGCCGTCGAGCCCGATGAGGGCATTGCGCATCATGATCTGCCGGCGTGTACGCACCGCGACGCGTCCCGGCGCGTAAAGCATGTCCTGGGCTATTCGAAGGAGGCGGGCATCGGGTTTCGCCGACTTCGCTGGGACCAGATAGGTGAGGTTGACCGGATGGCGGTGGGCCCGAGCGCCGACGAGACGCAGGGTCAGTGCGCTATGGGAGGATCGCACAAGAACGTTCTCGACGCCGTCCGGTCCAATCACCACATGGCTGACGGACCGCGCGCGCGACAGAACGAGATCGGCCTGGTCTTGCGGGCATCGGTACGATCGAGCATCAAGGGCGTCGCCACCTGCATGTGCCGTCCACCAGATCGGAGCATCCGGCGCTGCAAGCGCCGGATCGACGAAAGGGACAACCCCATTTGGTTTCGGCAAGCTCCGACGACGGCATCCGCCAGAGCAATTGGCCGCTGCGCAAGCGCTGCGGACTAAGGGCGTCCGCACCAGCGCGCTGCGAATCTTGCTGATAGTCGACATTGCGACGCAGGAATTCCCACGCAAGCTCAGCGTCGCAGAGCGCGAGAGCATAGTCGTAGGCGCCCTCTGCGGGTGGCCATGCCGGCGTCGTGCGCTTGGCTTCGCTCATTGTTGCGCCAGGTCTGCCCGATGCGCGTCCAGATGTTTCCGTGACACGTCTCGAGGTACCGCCAATGACGGAATAGGGCGGCGCGACTAGGTACCTTGGGCGAGTTGAAACGATCGCTCCCCCAATCCAGATTACCGAAAAGCAGTATTTTCGGCGCAGAGCCGTGTAGAATTGTCAGAAGTAACCTTAATTTGATGGCTGACTGTTTGTGGTCATTTCGATCCGAAATTGCCGCCTCTACTTGTCACCCAGTAGATGGCGGTAGCCCACTCGAGTCATCCATTTGGCGCGCGCAAGAAAGGCCTCGTAATGCTGCTTCGCGCGGGGGTCCGAGTCCGGATCGGCCTTGAAGACGTGACGTACGATGTCCTGCCAGGTCGCCCCGGCAGCCTCGCCGTCCAGGACCATTAGGTACTCTTTGACATGCGCGCGGTCGTAATCCGTCAGCTCTGGCGACTGGGGTGGGAGATCTGCATCAGCTGGGAACCGATCGCTCATCGCTGGGTCCTCCGGCAGAGGTGCTGGGTCAACGGGGCTCCAACCTCGATGACCTAGCCTGCACAAGACTGTGCCGTCTCAGTACGCAGGCAAGGCCGCACTAGCAAAAGTCCGTTGCCTTGAGATTCGGGCAATGACGTGGCGGGTAAGTTCGGGTGGTGACGCGACCCGGTGAATTCGAATTCAGTAGCACCGCAATCGATCAGTTTCGCAGTGGACGTGCCGTCGCCGCTCGTGCGCTTGCAGAATTAAACCTCAAGCTGCCGAGGCCGGACGAGGGGGCGTGCCCGTCCTTTCGGCCTGTCCCTCGCAAAACTTTGCCCACGCCGCCATGAGCGTCTTGCGCTCCTGCAAGAAGTCGGTCCGCAGGTAAGCCGCACGGACCTTTTCGGCAACCGTGTGCGCCAGGGCCGCTTCGCTCACCTCATCGCGGACCTTGCCGACCTCGGCGCACCACACCTTGAAGGCGCTCCGCATCCCGTGCGGGGTCGCCTGGTCGCCGTATCCCAAGTCCCGCAGCACTTTCGTAAACATCATATCGGACAGCGGCGTGTTCTCGTTCAACCCGGGAAAGACAAGATCCGCAGGCGGGTGGACCGCACGAGCTTCCTTCAAGATCGCCAGGCAGCGCTTGGACAGCGGCACGATGTGGCTGCGCTTTGCCTTCATGCGCGTGGCAGGAATGGTCCAAAGTCCGGCCGCCTCGTCTAGCTCCGTCCAGCGCGCCAGCCGGGTTTCGCCGCTTCGGGTTGCGGTCAGGACGAGCCATTCGAAGGCGAGCTTGGTCGACGGCTGACTGTCGCTGCCGCGCAGCGCTGCAACGAACTCCGGGACCTTCGCATACGGCAGAGCACGGTGGTTGCTCACGGTGCGGTGGCGCGTCCCGAGTTCCTCCTTGACGCCAACGCACGGCGAGGCACGCCGGCGGTAGCCCCGCAGAATGGCCGACTTGAAGACGGCCTCCACGCGTTGCAGCACACGCCGTGCAGTTTCGCTCTTCTGAAACCAGAGCGGCGAAATCAGGTCCAGGATTTCTCGGGCCTCGATATCGGCAACCGGCCGCTCACCGATCGCTGGGAAGACGTAAGTATCCATCGTCGATTGCCACTGCGCGGCATGCTTGGCGTTGGCAAGGCTCAGGCGCTTCGTCCGGAAAAAAGTGTCGAACGATCTGCGGAACGTCATGTCCCTTGCCTGCGCCAGCTGACGAGCCTGTCGGCGCGCCTCGATCGGATCTATGCCTTGGCTTCGTTGCCGCCGGCACTCGTTCGCTTTCAGCCTGGCATCTGCAAGTGTCATCTCGGCCAATGCGCCGAGCCCCATCTGCCGTTCGCGCTTGCCGACCGCGTAGCGAAAAAGCCAGCTCTTGTTGAGCCGTCCCATGGCGGTTCTGGTCACCTGCAGATAGAGCCCACCGCCGTCAGCGTGCATCCCGACCTGCGCGTTTTTGATGACGAGACTTGATAACCGATGGAGTGTTCTCGGCATGCTGCACCCCGTGCGTCTACCCACGTTTCTACCCACGTTTTGTTCGCAGATTGTACCAAACGAGGCCGGACGAGGAAAAGCGAAAACCAGCGGCAATCATCTGAAATAGAAGGGTTTTTCGGACGCCCTGGAACATCGTCGGACACGGCGCTGGCGGATGGGGAGGGATTCGAACCCCCGGTACCCTTGCGAGCACGCCGGTTTTCAAGACCGGTGCCATAAACCACTCGGCCACCCATCCGCTGACGACCGTTGCCTACAGGCTTGTCGAGCTCGGGACAAGGCGGGAGCGCAAACGGTGGCGACGAGGACGCGCAGAACGTGCAGGCGGAACCGCCGGGGCTCGATCGTTCGTCGCGCATTTGGGTCAGCACACTCGTCCGATCGCCGAAGCTGATCGCCCAGCGATTGCCAGTGCCAGCCGAATCGCGTTCGCCCCACT
>CAZCQH010000088.1:0-15999 GCA_964500805.1 uncultured Hyphomicrobiaceae bacterium | reverse complement strand
AGCGAGGGCTGATCTTTCAAGCTAAGCGTGGCCCGAAGAAACTGGGCAAGTCAGGGATGCGGGACATGAATTCGAGCGTAACCCTCTGGTTCAAGAATGGCAGGCAAAGCAATCGTGGTTGACCAGGGGATAAGGCCAAACGTGAACAATCCAATGATAACACTTGCCGTCGCCCATGTGCGCCGGGAGCTGAGTATGACCGTTCGCAATACAAACCATGTCCGAACTTCACGCCAGACAGGCATAATAATAAAGTAGACGATCTCGATAGCGAATAGCACGAGACCGAGCAGCTTGAAAAAGAATGTGTAAACCGCGAGCGCAATACCTGCGAACAGAACCACGCGGTACATCATGACTGCTGATCCAAACCAAGTGAGGCCATCGCGCAGTCTATTTCCCCCGTCCTCAGGTGGTGGCAGGCCGAGCCCAAACATCAGTTCGCGCAAACGCCATCGGGCAAGCTCCAGTGATCTGGCTTGCAAATTCGGCAAATCGAGTACGTCGGTCAATATGTAGTACCCATCAAACTTCATAAATGGGTTGAGATTGATTGCGAGGCTCGTTGTCCAGCCCACGGTAGCGAGGCCGAATGCGACGGACCGCATCGCTCCCTCGGGCATCAAAACCCACGCAACGGTGGATAGGACGGCGATGGACAGGTCTACAGCAATGCCCGCGCAATCTATCACCAGTCGCTTTTTGCGAGACTTCAGCCGCCAGCTGTCCGTAACATCCACATAGAACAGCGGTGCGCCCAAGATGAAGGCGACCCCTATTGCATTCACTCGGCAACCGTAGTGAACCGCCGCATAGCCGTGACCAAGTTCGTGCAAGAGCTTCACTACCGGTACTGCAAACAATATACTCAACGAGCCAGTGGGACTGGCTAGGGAACTGATCGAAGCTCTGAATTGGTCTAATTCGCGCAGCACCAAAAGCAGTGCGATCGCGGCAATCGTTGCAATCACGGCAGCGAAGGTGCGGGTTCCCAACGGGCGCACGAGCCATAAAGTCGACTCGAGGAAGCGCTGTGGGTCGGCTACCGGCACACTCAAAAATAGGTAGGTATGGAGCGCTCTCTTGCCGACGCGGCGTTTCTCTTCCTGAACACGGTTGAACATTCGGCGCCAAACATTCGACTCGCCCGTGATTGCCAAGCCTTGCTGCACAAGGAAGCCAGCGAAATCCCTGACCTCCTCTTCCGAGACAAGCTCAGAGTGCCGGCTCCAAGCTTCTTGCGCGACCGCTGCGACGCAATTTGCATCCTTCCAGACCTGCAGCATTGCTACTTGCTTCTGACCAAGAACGTGGAAGCGGTGCAAAAGTGGATCATAGAGGCGCCGCATGCGATGACCACGCCGGTCGTACTCGTCTGAGAGCAACCGCAGATCCTGGCGCAGCTCTGGCAAGCCCTGACTTGTCTCGGGTAGCTTAGCTGCCATCAAACGCCAATCCATTGGCGCGCCGCAATCAAAGGACGGCGAAGCAGATAAACCGCCAGAGGCACCGGATCGCCTAGGATCTGTGCTGTTCCGCGCGAGCCGAGCTTTATCTGCTGGGTTGGCTGACTTACGTTGGCGGTCAGGCGGTAGCTCGCAATCTGCTGATCGTCAATTCGAACCTGATAATCGATATGCGCGAGCGCCCCTTCC
Organism: uncultured Hyphomicrobiaceae bacterium; assembly: GCA_964500805.1. Taxonomy (GTDB): domain Bacteria; phylum Pseudomonadota; class Alphaproteobacteria; order Rhizobiales; family Hyphomicrobiaceae. The sequence goes on along the minus strand of CAZCQH010000088.1, from coordinate 14,344 downwards.
AGAGCAGAGAGAGGCGCAGCATCCAAGAAAGCTCTTACCTTCAAACCTGGTCGAAGGACGATAGAGTCCGCGACGGGCAAAGAAATTCTAAGCTCAATATCACGCTCGCGCCCAACAAGCATAAGACGCTCGCCGGTGGCCAAAGGCTTACCCTCTATCTCTTTTGGATCGGAGAAGATAGCAATGCCGCTGCTTCGTGCATTGATCACGGTCTGGGCAAGCAACTCACGCGCGTACTGAGCTTCCGCGCGCTTCAACGCGAGTTCGGCGCGTGCAATTCCGAGCTCCTGGCGCCCGCGTGGATCTGTAAATGCAAGGCTAGTAGCCTTTTCGACGCGCGCTTCGGCTACTGCAACTTCTCTTTCAGCGATTTCTGCGCGGTTACGTTGGACCGTATCAACCATCCGGGCGAGCGGCATGCCCGCATGCACGGGGCTGCTTGGCCGCACGAGCATACGCTGCACAATTCCTTCCTGTGGCATTGAGACGACCTCTGCATCACGGGGTGCAATCTCCAACGGCGCGAGCACCGACATCGGCACTCGTATTGCAAGTAGCCCGACTGAGAGTACGCACCAGAGCACGAGTATGACCGGTCGCCGTGTCAGGTGCCGCCGCTTGTTGCTAGATGCCTCAAGGAACGCACGTGCATGACCGAATGATTCCGCTAACCGCGATGTGATCGCCCAATCTGTTTCTGTCCAAGCCACTTCGCGGAGATAAAGGGCACCAGCAAAGGCAGCACCTCGATTCGACCAGAACGGCTCCCAAAGCACATGTTGAAAGGGATACTCGCGCGTCAGTGCATCGGCTGGATTCGCGTGCCTCGGGAGCTGGAACTGCCTCCTACTCGCTCCATCGGAGCTCCGGAGAATTCGTGACGTAACATCCTCTATCCAACGGGCCATAGGAGACGAGCGGTCGATGCTCGGAATACCGGTGGCTGCTCGAAGGCGAGGACTGCCTGAATCGAATTCAACTATGAAGACCTGCCGTGCTCGCACAAGTCTGCGACCTTCGCTGACCAGAAGCGCGTCGATCTCAGCCGCTGTTTTGGCGCGGCGTGCATCCGATTCGATTTTCAAGAGTTGGGCCACAGCCAAGGCACCCACGTTAGTAGATGCCCCCACCTTCGGCTCAGCAGCTTCCGTACTCGGCACAGACGACGGCCTTTGTGCTGGCGGCATGAGCGGCTACCTCTGGTCAACCATCATTTGAGCGGTACAGCTCATGCCAACAGCGAGGGAAGCGGGAGCCGAAGTGACTTTGGCCGTAATCCTCCCCGTTTTACTGACCGGGTCGACCGTCGGACCAATCGCTGAGATGATTGCTTTGCCAATCTCTTTTGGTATCTCATCAACGCGGAATTCGAGTTGCTGGCCAACCAACGCCCGTACCAACATCTTCGAGGGCAAAATGAGATCAATCTCAAAATTTTCTTCCTCAACAATCGATAAGTACGGCCGTTGCGCTGCTGTGAACTCCCAAAGCCTTACAGGCGCTTCTGCGACTCGCCCGGCAAAGGGCGCTCGTATGATGCAGTCCTCCAGTCGAGCCTCAATGATGGCCTGCTCACCTTTCGCCTTGTCGAGCCGCGCGCGAGAGACTTCGATCTCGTGCCTGCCGATCGCTCGATAACCATCGAGCTTCAAATTTGCTTCAAGATTGCTCTGCGCCTCGCGGACTGTTCCGTTTACGACGTGTCGCTCTGCCTCACTGCGCCGGCAGTCGAACTCGGCAATAATCTCCCCGCCTCGGAACGCCTGCCCTTCACGGAAAGGCAATCGGATGAGCCGCATAGGAATATCGGTCGAGAGTGCGGCATAATTTACAGCTCGAACGACGCCTCGGATTGGCTCCTCTGCCGCTGCAAGCGACCAATCGGCAATAAGGGCAGCAACGCAAACAAAGAGGCGAGCAGCAATGAAGATCAATCCGGGACGTGCAGGACGATGAGTCAGCACTAAGTCCTCACTCTCTAGGGTGAGACGGACCGGAAGCCGAAGCCTTGGTGTGATCGCAGATAAGGGATCGCGCATGTATCGAGCACTAGTCAGTCTGACGAGCAATTTGTGCTTGCTTCCAATGGACTGGAGGGCTACTCGCATCGAATACTCCACCAGTTTCCGCTTGCTCTAATCCCGGCGGGTCACTGCCGATCGCAACGGACAAGGCTGCGTGTGCGCTCTCTAAATGCGACTGGGCAACATGCACGCGAATGCGCGCAACGACGGTATTCAGCTCCTCACGCAAGAGCGTCTGCTCGCCAACACGATCGGAGTTCGCCTCAGCTTGAATCAAGGCGAGCAACTCCGACTGAGTCGCCAGATAGGCCTCAGCGGTCTGAAATTCGCGCTCGAGTACGGCAATTCGAGCACAAGATACGTGAACCTGCATTGCCACTGCCAACGACATAGCAATTTCGCGTTGATCGAGAAGATTACTGGTAGCCTCGATCACGTCGCGCCGACGCGGATACTGGATGAGACGCATCACATTCCAGCTCGCTTTTGCGCCCCAAGTCAGCCAGTGGTGATGGAGAATGTAGGAATTGCTATCGTAATTGGTTCCGAGGTGGGGCGCGATACCCGGTAGCAACTCCAACATTGCCGCATGGAGTTCTTGAGAGTTAATGCGCTTTTTGTACGCCATCTCCCGAAGTTCGGAGCGTTGCTCCAGCGCTATCGCGACCAGATTTTCCGCAGTTGCTGTAGAAGAGCTACTGCCGCGCCTCGCACTCGATGGTGCAGCTAGTTTCAATTTCGCGTCGGGCTTTTCATTCACGAGGGACGCTAGCTGTATTCGCGCGGTAGAGATTTCTCGCTGTATCTCGTGGAGAGTGCGCTGGATTTCGATCAATTCGCGCCGGTACGTGACTGCTGTAATTGGAGACGTGGTGCGGTCCATCGTCTGCCGTCGCGAAGCGGCGAGTGCTGCCTTAGTTCTGCGCTCCAGCAATCGAAGCTTGTCGTGTAATTGCGCCGCAGCGTAGGCCCGAAAGTATGCCGAACGAACCTCTTCGACTAACTTATGGACGACGCGACGTCGCGCCTCCGTGGCAATGAGCACCTTGTCTGCCGTTTGGCGGGCACGCACGTAAGAAAGCCCAAAGTCGAGGACGTTCCAACTGAGCTCCAAACTTGCAATTCGAGTCCGCTCAACCTGTGACGTCGAGTAGCCGAAGTTTTGTACGCCGGTCACCAGATTGAAGCTTGATGACGCTAGCGTGCTGTCCCGAGACCCGCGGCCGGCATTGGCGACGAGAGATGGCAGCATCGCAGCCCCTGCAGACTCGAGCTCGGCCTGTCGCAGCGCGATCTCGAATAACTCGGCGCGATGGTCGAGATTGTGGGCCACGGCCCGGCGAATCGCTTCTGGCAAAGAGAGGACGCCATGGACTGGAGTGTGCGCCAGCTCGAGGTTCGCTAGCCGAGCGTTTGCTGCGTGCTTGGATTCGGCTTCGGTGAACGGCTCGGGTTTCAATGTGCAGGCACTTAGTATTGCTGCGCAAACGAAAGCGAGAGCACGCCCTCCCCGAGGTACGGTCGGCATCGTTCAAACTCCGAAGCGGTCAGGTTGACGGCGCCTCTACCGAGCAAGCGACACAGGCGGCTCGACAGTCGGCGCAAATCACAACTTTTGCGTGTATTACAGTGAGTCGCTGGTCAACCGTCAACAATTTTAAATTGCATATCTCATGGTTCAATCGATGCGGCTTCTGGCCAGAAACTCTGGCTAGGACTATTCTCTCCTGATTTACTGAGACATGTAGATGGCTTGTTAGCGCTACCTTTACTTGCTCCACATACTACTTATGCGTGTATCAACCTGTGGACAAATACCGCCTCGCTTTGGCTTATTGCAACTTTTAGATGTGGGTCTCACATGACAACCGCTGCGCTGACCTCTTCCGAGCTGATTTCCTTGCTCCGAAAGCTGGGCACCCTACCCGTGGCGCGTCCATCCTATCAGGCGCTCGAATCCCGCGTGGTGTTCGATGCGGCGAGCGTGGCAATAGCTGCCGATGTTATGATGGCTGCCGCCGAAAACCTCGGCCCCGAAGCCTCGACTGCAAATGAAGATGCATTCGCAACCACTGCTGAAGCTGTCGACCAGGCACAGGCACTTCTAACCAGTGATCCGCTGCCCGGTTCAAGCAGCATCGTGTTCATCGATGCTTCAGTGGAGAACGTGCGTACGCTCACCAGCGCCGTAGATCCTGGTTCGGAGATCGTTTTCCTCTCCGGAGATCGAGATGGACTAGTGCAAATCGCCAGTTACCTCGATGGGCGCGAAGGCATCGGCGCTATTCATATCGTGGCGCACGGCGGGCCTGGCGAACTGAAGCTGGGCTCAAGCACGATCTCAAGCACGTCGTTTGCAGGCGAGCATGCGGGCGTGCTGGCTACCATTCGCGGCGCGCTATCCGAAACCGCCGACATTCTGATATACGGCTGCGACGTCGCGCTTGGCGAGAAAGGGCAGGTCTTTGTCGAAGCGTTTTCGGCGGCGACCGGCGCGGACGTCGCCTCCTCGATCGATGCGACCGGTGCAAGCCGGCTCGGCGGCGATTGGGACCTCGAGACGCATATCGGCACCATCGAGAGCACCGCGATCGCTGCGCCGGACTGGGATGGGCTGCTTGCGCCGTTCACCGCTGCCCCGGCTGTCGATCTCAACGGACAGACCAGCGGCAGCGATCGTGTGATCTGGGATTACGAGACGGCTGGCGTGATCGATTCGACCGTCATCAACTCAGCGGCGACACCACTCACGACGACCTTCGGAGCGGGGCTCAGTGCGACCGCGCATTCTCCGGCCGACAGCTGGGACATCACCGGCGCAACCCAGTCAACGGCTGCGGCCGCGATCGCCGCCAATGCCTATGTCGAGCGCACCTTTCAGGTGAATGGCACACCGGGCGCTACCTATGCGCTCACCGGCATCGGCCAATGGTTCAATCCGACGACCGGCCGCCAGGCCGTCTACATCTCATCCGACAACTTCACGACGGCGCAGCTGCTCCTCGACACGTCACTGTCGGGGTCGGGCGCGCGCACCAATTTCGACGTTCCGGATGTCCAGCTCACCGCAGGCACCACGTATACGATCCGCCACTATCTGTACGGCGCGTCTGGAACGGTCCGGCTCGACGCGGTCTGGCTCCAGATCGCCAACGACCCCACGGGCTATGCCACGACCTACACCGAGAACGGCGCTGCGATCGCCATCACCTCCGGCGCCACGATCGAGGATGCCGACAGCGCCAATATGGCGAGCGCGACGATCGTGCTCACCAACGCCAAGGCGGGCGATGTGATGTCGATCTCGGGCGCTCTGCCGTCCGGCATCACGTCCAGCATCGATACGTCCGTTCCGGGACAGATCACGGTGACGCTCAGCGGGTCGGCGAGCAGCGCCAACTACCAGATCGCCATCGGACAGTTGCGCTTTGCCAACACGTCGGAAGCGCCGGACACGACCACGCGCACGATCAACGTCACCACGGCTGACGGCGCCGACACGTCGAACTCCGCGATTACCTCGATCTCGGTGCTCTCCGTCAACGACGCACCCTCCGGTGCCAACACCACGATCACCATCGCCGAAGACACACCGCATAGCTTCAGTGCGTCGGACTTCGGCTTCTCCGATGCTGATGAGAACGCGCTGCATTCCGTAACCATCACGGCAGTACCCCCGAGCGGTCAGCTCCAGCTTTCGGGCGTTCGCGTCACGGCGGGGCAGGTGATTACGGCGGCCAACATCGCCAACCTCACCTTCGTGCCGAATCCGGATAGCAACGGCGCTGCCATGACCTCCTTCACCTTCCAGGTGACGGATAACGGCGGCACGGCGAACGGCGGCGTTGCGACTGACGCAAGCCCCAACCCGATCACTTTCAACGTCACGTCGGTTGCCGACGCGCCGGTGATCTCGCTCCCGTGGTCGCCCACGAACCTTGTGACCAATGGCTCATTCGAGATTGGATCGACGGGTTGGACCTCCAATTCTGGATTCGATATCTTCCCGACCGGATCGTTTGGCGTGCCATCAGCGGCCGGGACCTATTGGAACGAGATCGAGGCTTCTGTCCTGGGGGTGCCGACCACACCAGCCTACATCGAGCAGACGATTTCGACCGTCCCCGGTCGCAGCTACGTGTTCAGCGTCTCTGCGATCTCGCGCCTCGATCATAACTCGCAAGATATGTTCGCAGTCAGCGTCAACGGGGTGGAGCTCGATCGGTTCCGTACCGGTACCAGTATGCAGGACTACACGGTGACGTTCGCGGCCACGTCGGCGGCCTCGACGATCCGCATCACGTCGCTCGGCGCGCAGTCTGGGGACTATACACTCGCCGGTGATGGCGCTGGCGTCATCGTCGATAACGTCCGGGTCTATGCCAACACCACGACCGCCTATTTCCTCGAGGGCGGCGGCAACGCATCGGCATTTGCGCTCGGCAATTCCATCCAGGATCTCGACAGCTCTTCGCTCGCGGGCGCGACGGTCGTCCTCACCAACGCCAAGTCCGGCGATGTCATGTCGATCGCGGGCGCACTGCCATCCGGCATCACGTCGAGCATCGATACGTCGGTCGCGGGCCAGATCACGGTCACGCTGTCGGGCAGCGCCACGCTCGCCAACTATCAAACGGCGATCGGGCAGGTGCGCTTCAACAATCCCGGCAGCACCATCGATATGACGACACGCACCGTCAATATCAGCGTGACCGATGGCGTGGCCGCGTCCAACACCGGCACCAGCAACATCGTCATCATGCGTGCGAGCGCTGCGTCGGCGATTGATGTTGGCGGTCAGGCAGCTGACGGGCAAGCGGTCTACTGGGACTTCGAGGGCGCCGCGGTTCAGAACGCAACGATCGTCAACTCAGCTGCTACTCCGCTCGCTACGACATTCGGTCCGGGCCTGGTGGCCACCGGCGCCGTCAATGCCTGGAGCATCACGGGAGCCACCGAGACGAGCGCTGCTGCCGCCATCGCATCCGGCGACTACATCGAGCGGACATTCCAGGTGAACGGCACACCGGGCGCGCAATATGCATTGACGTCGATCGACTACTGGTTCGTGCCGACAACGGGCAATCAGGCAACCTACATCTCCTCTGACAACTTCGCGACCGCCCAGCTCCTGGCGAACACATCGCTCAACGGGCCAGGCGGTTGGACCAATGTCAACGTGCCGGACGTGCAGCTCACTTCCGGCGTCACCTATACGATCCGCCACTACCTTTACAACGGCACAGGCGCGGTCCTCATCGACGCCTTCAGCCTGCGCATGGCCGACGACCCAACGAGCCATACGGCGAGCTTCAACGGCGATGCTCCGCGCGTCGCCATTGCTTCGGGACTGGCGATCGAGGATGCGAATAGCACCAACATGGCCGGCGCGACGATCGTGCTGACGAACGCGAAGTCCGGCGACATGATGAGCATCGTCGGCGCGCTGCCTGCCGGGATTACCTCCAGCATCGATACATCCGTCGCGGGCCAGATTACGGTCACGCTTTCGGGCAGCGCGACGATCGCCAATTACCAGACGGCGATCGGGCAGGTGCGGTTCTACTCGCCCTCGTATGACGTTTCCGCGCGCACTGTGAACGTCTTCGTCACTGACGGCACCTATACGTCGAATACGGCGGTCACCACGATCAACTTCACCGGAACGGACTTCGATGCCGACGGGCTCGGCACCACCGCCGATACGGACGATGACAATGACGGCATCCTCGACGTCAATGAGGGCGGCACCGGCTCGCTGAGGCTGGAGTACTACAACGCGATCCCGTCCGGAAACACGACCGCCAACATTCCGGCAACCGGCGGCACAATCTTGACCGCAACGGACTTCAATGCGACCTCGCTCGAGAGCCGCGATGCAGCGGACGGCTTCAGCGCGCGCTACACCGGCGCAATCTACATTGCGCAAGCGGGCCTCCAGACCTTCCGGCTCACCTCGGACGACGGCTCCCGGCTCTACATCGATGGCGCGCAGGTCATCAACAATGACGGCGCCCACTCGTCAACGGCAGTGACCGGCACGGTAACGTTGTCTGCCGGCTGGCATCAGATCCGCCTTGCGTATTTCGATGGTGGCGCGTTCGAGTCACTCTCGCTCGACTACGCGGCGCCGGGCGGAACGCTGGCCGCTATTCCGTTCTCCATGCTCCGCGTCGACACCGACGGAGACAACAAGCCCGATTCCGAAGACATCGATTCCGACAACGACGGCATCACCGACAACGTCGAGGCCCAGACAACGGCGGGTTATCTCGCGGCGTCCACCACGACCGCGCCGGTGTGGAGCAGCGCGGCTGGCGGCACGGCGGCCGCGGGCAGCACGATCACCTACAACGGCGCGGCTCCGGGCTGGGGCAACAATCAGCAGACTTCGCAGCCATTTTCGTTAACGGGGGACAATCGCGATTTCACACTCAGTTTCCAGGCCAGCAACACCACCGGCGTCAGCATGGTCGGCCTTGGATTGGTCGAATCGAACGCCAGCTACACGGACATCGACTATGCCGTGTACATGGCGGGCGGCAGCCTGCAAGTGTACGAGAACGGCACGCTTCGTGGCACGTTCGGCTCATACACGACATCCGACACGCTTTCCGTCACGACGAACGACGGCGTTGTAACTTACGCCAAGAACGGCGTGGTGTTCTATACATCCTCGGTCACGTACAACGAGCAGACAGCCAACTTCTATCTCGACAGCGCCTTCTTCTCCGGCGCGATGCAAGTTCTCAATATCGGCATCACACCGAACGGCGTGGATCCCATCGACACCGATGGCGATGGCACCGCCGACTTCCGCGATGCCGACTCCGATAACGACGGCCGCCTCGACATCACTGAGCGCGGCGATGGGCAGGCGACGTCCGTCACGTCCTCGACCGACACCGACTATGACGGCCTGCTCGACATCTTCGAAGCGGGCAGCGTGAGCGATGGCTTCGACGTCAACGATGCGAACCGCACGCAGACGACGCTCAATCTCGCGGGCCACCCGCTGCTCAACGCGCAGGGCACGAACACGCTGGCGATGACCGTCGATCTCGCCTTCCGCAGCGACGACTGGGATGGCGATGGCGTGCGGCCGGGCACCGATCTCGACAACGACAATGACGGCGTCCTCGATATCAACGAGGGCGGCGCAGGCGCTCTCACGGCCACCTACTACAACGCCGTTCCGTCGGGCGGGACGGTCAACAGCATACCGACGAGCGGCGGCACCGCCCTGACCGTCACGAACTTCGATCTCTCGGCAATCGAGGCGCGCGATCCGCAGGACGGGTTCAGCGTCCGCTATACGGGACAGATTTACATCGCCCAAGCCGGAACGCAAACCTTCCGCATGACCTCCGACGACGGCTCGCGCCTCTGGGTCGGCGGCACGCAGGTATTTCACAACGACTTCATTCACACCGCCTCGAGCGTCACCGGCACCATAACGCTCGCGGCCGGCTGGCACGACATCCTGATCGAATACTTCGACGCGGGAACCACAAATGTTTTCGGCCTCGAGTACGGTGCGCCCGGCGGAAGCTTGGCAGCGATCCCCTTCAGCATGCTGCGCTCCGCCGCCCCGACCGATACCGACGGCGATGGCAGCGCGGATTACCTGGACATCGATTCCGACAACGACGGCATCACTGACAACGTCGAGGCGCAGACGACGGCGGGCTACATCGCGCCCTCGGGCATCGACCGCGATGCCGACGGCCTCGACGACGCCTACGATACGATCAATTCAAATACCCAGCAGGTTGTGAACGGCGACTTCAACTCTGGAGCCGGAACAGGCTGGACAGCCAGCGGCAATGTCAATTTCGGTTCCAATTGGATCCGCTTCAACAGCGGCGACACGACGCCGAACGGCATCGTAACGCAGACGATCTCGACCCGGCCCGGCCAGACCTATACGCTGAGCTACGACGCATTCCCTGCTGGCGGCGGTGGCGGAACCGTGAGCTTCGATGCCAGCGTCCGGGATGGCACGACCGTGCTTTCGAGCCAGTCTGTCAGCAAGATCACTTCCAGCCCCACCACGTCTCATACACTCACGTTCACAGCGACCGGATACACGACCACGATCCGGTTTGCCGACACCTCGACGAGCACTGCCGGCATCGATATCGGCATCGACAACGTCAGCGTCTCGAACGGCTTCACCGGTGTTGCCGAACCGTCGATCGCGTCGGGCGCGGTGGCGCATTATCAGTTCGAGAGCGGCGGCGCCTCGACTGTCGGCGGCGCTCCAGCAATGACGATCTCGTCGCCTGCCGCCGTCACGTCAGGACAGGGCGCCAACGGCCTCTCATCGGGTCTCATCTTCACAGGGTCCGCCGACAGCACCACGCCGCCCGTCAGCCTCCCATCAATCCCCGGCGTCGCCGCCACGGGCGAATTCTCCTTCGCCGGCTTGGCGCGCTTCGACGCGCTCTCGACGAGCCAGGGTTTCGAGCGCATCTTCGACTTCGGCGCCGACGCGGCGTCGAACAACGTACTATTGGGCCGCACTGCTACGACAAACGACCTGCGCGTCGAGGTTTTCAATGGAAGTACGTCCCAAGGAATTATCACGGTCAGCAATGCGCTGAGCGACGAATTGGGCGTTTGGCACCACTACGCGGTCACCATCAGCGACACCAAGGTCGTCAGCTTCTACATCGACGGCAATCTCGCCGGCGCTATGACCGTCGGCACGCTGCCGAACTACTCGACCTGGGACGAGAACTACATCGGCGCCTCCAACTGGGCCGTGGACCGCCGCTTCCAGGGCGCGATGGACTCGATCGCGATCTACAGCCGCGACCTGACCGCCGCCGAAGTCTTCGCCATGGCCAATCCTGGTCTGCGTGCCGTCGATACCGACAGCGACGGCACCGCCGACATCCGCGACGCCGATTCCGACAATGACGGCATTGCCGACATCGCCGATCGGGCCGATGGCCAGGCAACGTCGATCACCTCGACCACCGACACCGATCGCGATGGCCTCCTCGACATCTTCGAGTCGGGCAGCATCAACGACGGCTTCGATGCCAACGATCAGAACCGCGACGTCAACCTTGGCGGCTTGCAGGGCGACCCGCGGCTCAATACCTCCGGCGGCAACGCGATCCCGCTGACGCAGGATCTGAACTTCCGCGACGTCAACGACGCGCCTGCGGGAACCAACGGTACGGTGACCGCGCAGGAGGATACGCCCTACGTCTTCCAGACCTCGGACTTCGGCTTCACCGACCCCAACGACACGCCGGCGGACAGCCTGCTGTCGGTCAAGATCATCACGTTGCCGACAACCGGCTCGTTGACTCTCAACGGCGGCGCCGTCACGGCGGGTGATTTCGTCCTCGCCACAGACATCGCCGGCGGCAAGCTCGTCTGGACGCAAGCCACCGCCAACCAGAACGGCGCCGGCATCGCGAGCCTCACCTTCCAGGTCCGCGATGATGGCGGCACGCTGAACGGCGGCGTCGACCTCGACGCCTCGGCGAACACGCTGACCATCGACATCGCCGCCGTCAACGACGCGCCGGTGAATACGCTGCCCGCCGGCTTCACGACCGACGACCAGACGAATCTGTCACTCTCCGGCCTCTCGATCGCCGATGTCGATGCAGGCTCCGGCGGCGTCACGATCACCCTGGCCGTAGATGCAGGTTCATTGACTGCGGCCGACGGCAGCGGCGTCACCGTCACGGGCTCTGGCACTGCGTCTGTCGTCCTCTCTGGTACCCTCGCCAACATCAACAGCTATCTCGGCTCGGCGCTTCTGCAGCCGGTTTTCGTTCCGCCCTCGAACTACGCCGGCAGCGTCACGCTGACGATGACCACGGATGACGGCGGCGACACGGGATCGGGCGGCGCGCTCACCGCGACCAACACTTCGATGATCACCGTCACGCACGCCAACACCGTGCCGACGACCGCCGGGTGGGGCAATCCGATCAACACCGATGGCGTCACCCTCACGGTGAACATCTCGAGCATCTTCTCCGATCTCGATGGCGATACGCTGACCTATTCGGCCACGGGGCTGCCTCCCGGCCTGAGCCTGAACGCCACGACCGGAGAGATCAGCGGCACGATCGACCCTGGCGCGTCGGGCGTTACGGGTGACGCGACTTATGCGGTCACGCTCACCGCGGACGACGGCCACGGCGGCACGGTATCGACCTCCTTCAACTGGCGCGTCCTGAACATCGCGCCGATCGCCGCCAACGACAGCGTGATCACCGATGAGGACAGACCCTACTTCGCTTATGTGCTCCTCAACGACGCAGATGCCGACCACGATCCGCTCAGCATTGTTGAGATCGACGGCCAGGCGGTCACCGCGGGCGGGCCGGCCGTTAACACCGCACATGGCACCGTCGTCGTTTCGACCATGATGTCCGGCTATCAGTTCCTGACCTACACGCCGAATACCGGCTTCTTCGGCACCGATTCCCTCGTCTACAAGATCAGCGACGGCAATGGCGGCGTGAGCACGGCGACGCTCGTCATCACGGTCGTGGAGGCCAACAATGCGCCGACCACCACCGGCATTGCCGACGCGACGGGCATGGACGGCGAGCCCGTCAGCATGGATGTCTCGTCCGCCTTCGACGACGACGACTTCGACATCGGCGATTACTTGACCTTCACCGCCACGGGCCTGCCGCCGGGCCTTTCGATCTCTCCTGAAGGCGTCATCTCGGGCACGCTCACGAGCTCGGCGTCGGTCGGCAGCCCCTTCACGGTCACGGTCACTGCGACCGATGATTATGGCTTTGCTGACGTCTCCGCCACCTTCACGTGGACGATCGCCAATCCGGCGCCAACCGCCGCCGGCGACGCGGCCTCCGACACAGAAGGCTCCCCGCTCAGCGTGTCTGCTGCGGCCGGCGTGCTGGCCAACGACGGCGATCCGGATGGCGACGCCCTCACCGTGAGCGCCGTCAACGGCTCGGCACTCTCCGTCGGCCAGCCGGTCACGGGCTCCGCCGGCGGCTTCTTCACGCTAAATGCCGATGGTTCCTACAGCTTCGACCAGGCCAGCGCCTTCGACGACCTGCAGGACGGCCAGGCCCGCACCACGAGCATCGCCTACACGCTGTCCGATGGCCAGGGCGGGCTCACCACCGCCGTCCTCAGCGTCACCGTGAACGGCGTCAACACGGCCCCCGTCGCGATCGCCGATGCCCAGACCGCCAGCGAGGACACCGCCCTCACCGGCAACGTTCTGACGAACGACAACGACGCCGAGAACGATCCGCTGTCGGTCGCCGACTTCACCGTCGATGGCACGAGCTATGCCGCCGGCGACACGGCCCATCTCGCCTCGGGCGATCTCACCCTCGCCGCCGACGGCAGCTACAGCTTCACGCCGGCTGCCGAGTTCAGCGGCAGCGTGCCCACGGTCACATACACGCTGTCCGATGGCCTGATCAGCGCGATGGCGACGCTCGATCTCACTGTCTCGCCGGTGAACGATGATCCGTCTGTGACAGGCGAAGCCGTGGTCGCCACGGAGGACGTGCCGCTGTCGAAGACGGCCATTTCGGGCGTGCTCGCCAACGACATCGACGTTGAGGGTGATACGTTGACGGTGACCCAGTTCACCGTCGCCGGAGATGCGACGGTCTACAGCGTCGGCGCCTCGGCCGTAATCTCCGGCGTCGGCACGTTCACCCTCGATGCCGACGGCAGCTATGTCTTCACGCCCGCCAGCAACTACAACGGCGCTGTCCCGACCATCAGCTACACCGTGTCGGACGGCAACGGCGGCAGCGCGACAGCCACGCTCGCGATCAGCGTCGACTCGGTCGTCGACGTGCCGACCATCACCACGGTGACGCCTAACGCCAATGGCACGCTGACCGTCAGCGGTACCGGGCAGAGCGGCGAGACGATCGCCGCGACCTTCCCCGACGGCTCGGCGGCCTCCGCGACCGTTCAGCCTGATGGCAGCTGGTCCGTCCTATCCGCCGCGCCGCAAACCACAGGCACGGTGTCGGCAACACAAGACGACGGCTTCGGCCATATGTCGGCGGCTGCAAGCGCCAGCTTCGTCGACACCACCGCGCCGGTCGCGCCGACCCAGTCCGTGGCGCCAAACGTCGATGGCACTATCACCGCCTCCGGCACCGGCGAGCCCGGCTCGACGATCACCGTCACCTTCCCCGACGGCTCCACCGGCACGACCAGCGTCGCCAACGACGGCACCTGGTCGGTGACATCGACCGCGCCGCAGACCACGGGCACGGTATCCGTCACGCAGACCGACACCGCAGGTAACACCTCGTCGGCGACCAGCACGGCCTATA
>CAZCQH010000087.1:4322-16291 GCA_964500805.1 uncultured Hyphomicrobiaceae bacterium | reverse complement strand
ACATCGAGCTCGGGCCATGACCGGCCCATTACACCACGGCCTGGGGCACGATCCACCCCGCGCACCGGGGGAGGAAAGTAGCTCCCCGAGGACAGCCGATTCCAGAGCTTGTAGAGGTTGCCCGCGAGGTTGGCCTCGAAGTCCGCAATCGACTGCCCGTCCACTCCAGCCGCTCCCTGGTTGGCCTTCACACGATTGAAGGCTTCCCAGACCTCGCGTTTCGAGATCGAGAACGGCTTTGCCTTGTCCACGGGCTCCTCCCGTACTGGTTGGCCAGTGGCCAAGGCTGAACAATGCAGCCCCTTCGCTCCAGCCCCATTACAGGGCCTTCGGCGCTACTACGGGCTGCTCCGCCCCTGCGGCTGCGCATCGGTACTGTCGCCCTCGCGGTTGACGCCGCTTGTGGCTTCTCCCGTGACGCCGGCCTTCGAAGCCGCCGGCATCGACGCAGTGCAGGTTCTCACGTTCCGTCCGAAAGCCTGGTCGAGGTTCGCGCCGCCTACACGCCGGATGCCGCTCGGTCCGTATCAGGGCATCGCCCGAGCTCGTCCCGCAGGAAGGGTCACCCCGCGGTTTCGACATCGCCTAATCTCCTTTCGACGCTTCTGCAGCGGTTCGCTTGTGCTCGCCTCCCTCGACCATGCCTGCCGGGATCATCGTCCCGGCGTTTCCGCAACGCTCACCACCTCGGCTTTTGACCGCAGCAGCTTGCGGTGGCTTGGGATCGGCCTCCTGATCTGCCGAACCCGAAGGGCCCTCCTTCATCTCTCGAACAGTTGTGCATCACCGTGTGGACCGGCGATGCTCGTGACACACGACCCATAGGCGAAGTGGTGACCGAGGTGCGCGCATATCAACGCCGCGTCTGCTTACGATCTCATCGCGTCGGACGCTTCTACGGTGGCAGCAGGCCGGTACGATGCGAACTGCATCTGGGTTGGTGTGCCTTGTTGCCACGGCAGCGGACATTGCCACCAATCGGCGCGCAGCTGACCTCATCGTTGCGTTGCAAGTCGCAATCAACGATGGGCGAGTCGTAATCTGGTGGCGCTAGACGGGCTTAATCGTGCTTTACTGTCATCCATTTGCAACAGATCAGCATCGTTCAGCCTACCGTTGATGCCTCGCTGCGAGGCGGGTCGACGCGTCGACGACAGAGCGCAATGCGCAAGAACTCAGCGCATTACTATGTAAGTTGTTCAACGCGCTCACTCGATGATGCCGAGTCGTAGCAGATTTGTGGCTGCGCGAATGTCCCGTGCGACTTTGTTTCAGGCGTGTCTGCATCAGACCCGCGAATCGATGTATTTATCCACAGTAAATGCGTCGCCCAGTTTGACACTCCTCGAACGGTATCAGCTGCCGATGCAACGCTCGAACAGCCAAATTCTCACACTGCTATCCTCGCTCGCGCTTGGCGCCTGTACGATTTCGCCCGCACCAATGAGCGATATCGAAATCGCGCTGAAGGCGCAGAACAGCCTCGCTCGCGTCGATTGCGGCCAGGAGCCCGTTACCTCTTCCATTGACCTTTACGAGGCGATGGCGCGGGCGCTCAAATACAACCTCGACCAGCGCGTGGAGGAAATGGATGCCGCGTTGCGTCTGCGCGAGCTCAACCTTGCCCACGCGGGGTTGCTGCCTAATGTCGTTGCGGCTTCCGGGTACGCGGCCCGCAACAACGACAATGCGTCGAACAGCATCAACGTCCTCACCGGTGTCGAGAGCCTGGCGACCTCCACCTCGCAAGAGCGGCGCATTGGGACCGCGGACATTGCTTTCAGCTGGAATATACTCGACTTCGGCCTGTCCTACGTGCGGGCGCGCCAGGCTTCCGATAAGCATCTGATCGCAGAGGAGATGCGGCGGCGCGTTGTCAATCGCATCGTCGAGGATGTGCGCACTGCCTATTGGCGCGTCGTCAGCGCGGATCGCCTGATCGTCAAGCTGCGTCGACTAGAGCATCGCATCAGGCGCGCTCAAGTCAATTCGCGCGCCACGGCAATGGAGCGGCAAACCTCGCCGATCGCTGCTGCAACGTACGAGCGCGAGTTGGTCGAGATCAAGCGTGCGATCCAAGAGTTGCAGCGCGATCTATCGGTTGCGCGTACCCAACTCTCCGCTCTCATGAACCTGAGGCCCGGCACACGATTCTCGGTCGTCGGCGCGCGTCGGCCCGGCGCACTCGCATTGGATTTGCCGGTCCCGACGTTGATCGAGACGGCGCTGGAGAACAGGCCCGAGATCCGCGAAGTATGGTACCGCCAGCGCATCAATGAACACGAGTACCATGCTGCGTTGCTTGAGTTGCTGCCGGGTCTGTCGCCTTACGCTGGCACCAACTACGACAGCAACGATTTCCTCTACAACAGCAACTGGGTGAATTGGGGTGCCAAGGCGAGCTGGAACGTCATCCGCGTTTTCCAGTATCCGGCGAGGCGCGAGGTGGTCAATGCGCAGGAGCGCTTGCTCGATGCGCGCGAGCTGGCCGTGACAATGGCCATCATCACTCAGGTGCACGTCAGCCGCATCCGCTACCATCAGTTCGCCAGGGAGTTGGCGACGGCGAACGAGTACCTTGCGGCACAGAACAGGCTGCTGAGCCTGATGCGGGCCGAGGCGGCGGCAAGCCGAATCAGCGAGCAGACATTGATCCGCGAGGAGATGAACACGCTCGTTGCAGAGGCAAAGCGCGATATCGCCCATGCCAGCCTGCAAAACGCATTCGCTGGCGTCTATACATCCGTAGGGCTCGACCCCTATCGCGCCGAGATCGATCTAACCGCGGACGTCAAGACGCTCGCTGGCAAGCTGCGCACCATCTGGATCGAGCGCGGCGATCACTCGGGCGCCAAGCGGTTGTGACCACGGCATGCGGCCCGAGTTGCCCTTCCGACGTTCGCGCGCAGGCGTAACATCCCGTTAGGAAAAGAGAATTTAACGGTTGGGAAACCATTTCAGCTCATTTTACCGTTCGCATTCAGTGTGGAGTTGCACATGTGGCCGCAATGGCTTGTGAGCTTTGGTGGCGTCGTCCTGCTTCTGATCTCTTGGAGCGCAGGGAGCACTGCTGCCGGCACCAGCACCCTTTCCGGAGACCGATCGCCGATCCGCGGTGTCGTTCGGCCGGTCAATCAGGCATCGATCGCGATTGATCTCCCGGTCAGGGTGGCGAAGGTCCACTTTCGCGAGGCAGAAGCCTTCAAGCAGGGACAGACCCTGTTAAGCTTCGATTGTACGCGCCTCATTGCCGAGCATGCCGCTGCGGAGGCTGTCCACCTCGAGATGCGGCTGGGGCTTGAGAGCCAGACATATCTCGACAAGCGCGGCGCAGTTGGCAAGCTCGAAGTCGAAATTTCGCGCACCCGCGTCGACAAGGCCCGCGCAGAAGCCGAAGCCCTCGCTGCCCGTCTGAAGCAGTGCACGATCGTTGCGCCATACGACGGGCGCGTCACCGACCTCAAAATCAACGAGTATGAGATCGCGCCAAACGGCCAGCCATTCATCAGCATTGTCGACGAGTCCTCGTTCGAGATCGACATGATCGTTCCCTCGACGTGGCTGCGCACACTTGCCAGCGGCCAATCCGTCCTGTTCACGGTTGATGAGACGGGCAAGACCTACGACGCCAAAGTGCTGCGCATCGGCGCGGCCGTCGATCCAGTGAGCCAGACGGTGCGAGTGATCGCAGGCTTCGTCAATGCAGATGGCAACGTGCTCGCTGGCATGAGTGGCACGGCGAAGATGATGGGCTCCAGGAGCGAGCAATGAGCTCCGGATTCAGGTCACAATCGCGCGGCAAGGGCGCCGGGCCGGCGCAATCGGATGAGCCTGGCGCGGGCACTGCTGATACGCCGAAACAGCAGGCCGTTGTCACGACCGTCGGTGGCACTGGAGCGAGCGATGAGCGGCTGCGGGCGACAGCAATTGCGCTCCTGCAATTGCAGGACGCCATGCGCAAGACGCGGAGCCACGCCGAACTGGCTTACTTCATTGCCAATGAGCCGCGACAGCTTCTCCGCGCTCAACAGGCGGTAGTGCTCGAGCGGGGGCTGCGCAAAGACTTCGTCGTGCGTGCGGTATCCTCTCTACCGAGCGTCGATCGATCCTCGCCGCTCGTCCTGTGGTTCGAGAGCGTTGCTGTTGCGCTCGAGAAATCCGTAGGCATCGACGGTGTCCGGGAATTCGATGCCAATGCCTTCCCTGGCGAGTTTTCCGACGTGGTCAATGCTTACCCGCTGCCGCATGTGGTCTGGGTTCCCTGGCTCGATGCAGACAATGCCGTCATTGGCGGTCTTCTGCTGACGCGCGCAGCACCCTGGACGAGCCAAGATCTGACAATCGCAACACACCTTTCATCGGCCTTCGCACACGCCTGGCGCGCGCTGACGCGCCCTACGCTCCTGTCGCTTGTTGCACCGATGATCTCACGGCGCAACATGGCCATCGCTGGGGCCATTGCGGCGCTGTTGTTGCTTTTCCCCGTGTCGATGTCCGCGCTTGCGCCTGTCGAGGTGGCGCCACGCAATCCCATCGTCGTGACTTCCGGCGTCGAGGGCGTCGTCAAGAGCGTGCACGTCGAGCCCAACGAGCACGTCAAGGCGGGACAGGTTCTAGTGCGGCTCGCCGATACCGTGCTCAAGAATCGCTTGGAAGTTGCAGAGCGCGAGGTGCTCGTCGCGGAAACGCGATACAAAAGGGCTTCGCAGCTGGCATTCACCGACGCACGCGGGCGACATGAGCTCGCCGTCGCCAAAACCGAGCTCGACCTCAAGATTGCCGAGCGCGACTACGCTGCCGATCTATATGCCCGTGCCGAAATCAAAGCCGAGCGCGATGGCATCGCCTTCTTCGCCGACAAGAAGGATTTGGCGGGCAAGCCGATCGCTGTCGGCGAGAAGCTGATGGAGATCGCCAGCGCCGACAGAACAGAGTTCCACATTGAGCTTCCGGTCGCCGACGCTATCGTTCTGCGCGAAGGTGCGAGCGTAAAGGTGTTCCTCGATTCCGATCCACTCAATCCCATCTCCGCGCACCTCGTGCGATCGGCTTACAAGGCCGCGGCTCGCGATGGCCAGCCGCTGGCGTTCCGCCTGGTCGCGGAAATCGATTCCTCCCGGCCGCGCGCTCCGCGACTGGGCGTGCGAGGGACAGCCCAGGTTTATAGCGACTTGGTTCCGCTCGGTTTCCACCTGTTGCGCCGTCCCATCACAGCGGCTCGTCAATGGCTCGGGATATGACGCCGGATCGACCACCGGCGCGCCTGCCGGAGTTGCGGCCAGAGCTGCAATTGCTCGAGGGCGCGGCCGACGTGAACGGCCAGCCGACATGGATGGTGCACGACCCGCTGCGCAATCGCTTCGTGCAGATCGACATCGTTGTCTACGAGGTGATGCGCCACTGGCGTGATTGCGGCACGTTCGAAGAGCTCATCGAGCTTGTGAATGCGGGCAAGCGGGTGACGCTCGAAGAGACGACCCTGGCGAGTCTCATCGAATTCCTGCATGCGAGCAATCTGACGACCGAGCCGAAGAACCAAGGATGGCGCCTTTTCGCGCGCGAGCGTGAAGCTGGGCGCCATTCTTTCGCAGGCGTCCTCATCCACAACTATCTCTTTCTCCGGCTCCCCCTGTGCCGGCCGCAAGCCTTCCTCGAGCGCACGCTCCCGTATGCACGGGCCATGTGGACACCGGCTGCTCGGGCAGCCGTGATCGGCATGGGGATTTCCGGACTCTACCTCGTCTCGCGCCAGTGGGAAGAGTACCTGGGCACCTTCGATGGCTTCTTCAACTGGGAAGGCGCAGTGCTGATTGCGCTAGCGCTCGCCCTGGTGAAGGTGGCCCACGAGCTCGGCCATGCCTACACCGCCGTTGCATACGGTTGCCGCGTGCACACCATGGGTGTGGCCTTCGTCGTCATGGCACCGCTGCTCTATACGGACGTGACCGATGCCTGGCGACTGAAGGATCGCAGTAAACGCCGTCTGATCGACAGCGCCGGTATCAGGGTGGAGCTGGTGATTGCGGCGGTCGCGTTGTTTGCGTGGGCGTTCCTGCCCGCTGGGCCGCTACGCAGTCTGGCCTTCGTCATGTCGGCCGTCAGCATCGCCAGCAGCCTTGCGATTAATCTCAACCCGTTCATGCGCTTCGATGGCTACTACCTCTTGTCTGAAGCGCTCGGCGTGGAAAACCTGCAGACTCGTGCATTCGCGTTCGGGCGCTGGAAGCTGCGCGAGCTGCTGTTCGGCCTTGGCATGCCGAGCCCGGAGGAATTGCCACGCCACTTGATCAACTTCCTCATTCTCTATTCCTGTGCCGTCTGGATCTACCGCTTCGTGCTGTTCGTTGGCATTGCGCTACTCGTCTATCACTACTTCTTCAAGCTGTTGGGCATCCTCCTGTTCGCGGTCGAAATCATCTATTTCGTAGCGCGCCCCATCTACAGCGAAGTGAAGGTGTGGCTCAAGCTACGCCGTCGGATTTCTGCGTCTCGACGCTCGTTGCAGACAGCAGCCTGCGCCGCAATGGTCTTTGTCCTGTGCCTTGTGCCCTGGTCGACGCGGGTCGAGATTCCTGCCGTCGTCGAAAGCGACCGCTTGCAAGCGGTATTCCCGATCAGGGCAGCTCGGATCGAAATGCACCATATTCGCCACGGCGACATCGTGCGGGCTGGAGACCTTCTCCTGACACTGTCGTCACCAGACATCGAACAAGAGATAGAGCGTACGCGCATTTCGCTGCGGCTGGCGCGGCTGCAGCATGCCAGGCGCGTCGCCGACCCCTTGGATCGCGAGAGCTCTCTGATCATCGAGAGCACGATATCTGCATTGCTGTCCAAGCTCGACGGCTTAGAGCAGGAGCTGACCGAGTTTAAGGTCGTGGCGCCGTTCGACGGCCGCATCGTGGAAATCGATTCGGATCTGACGCCAGGACGCTGGGTCAGTCCGCGCGATCAGATCGCCGTCGTTTCCGGCGGCGCTTCGACGGTCGCAAAAGGCTACGTCGCAGAAAGCGATGTCTGGCGGATTTCAGAGCGCACAAAGGGTTTGTTCGTTCCAGAGCACCCAATGCGGCGAAGTATTCCTGTTATCGTTTCTCAAATTGCAACCGGCGGCGCGGCCCGCATCGAGATTGCCGACCTTGCCTCCACCAATGGCGGACGGATTGCAGTGACACCCGATGAAAGGCGCCGCGCGGTACCGGCCATCGCTCAATATCTAGTACATTTCAGTAGCGATGGTCCGCAGCCCCCGCTCGAGTTGTCTGTGCGCGGCATTGTACACGCCGAGGGCCGATCCGAGAGTATCTTCGCACGAATCTGGCGGCAGGCACTCAAAGTCATCATTAGAGAAAGCGGTTTTTGACCAATCTTCAAAACGAAGAAGTCAGAGAATTGCCAAATGAACACTGTGATTCAAAACAATTGCTCTGCAACGATTCGGCGAAAATTTATAGGTTGGGTGTTTCATCGTGGGGCAACGACCGGAGCAGCGCTACGTGCTCTTCAAGTCACACGGAAATACAACTCGAGTCCCCCATGAAGCGCCCGCAGGCATCCTCTCTCACTGCCGCGAAGCTGCCCGAGGACAAGCCTCAAGTGACGCAGTTCGCTCGGCAACTGCGTGCGGCTTCGTCCTACCGCGTTCTCGAGCAGCGCATAGTGTTCGACGGTGCGGCTGCCGATACGGCAGCCGCAGTGGCCGATTCATCTGCGCCGGTACCGGAGCCCGCTCACACGGACTCCACGCCCAACACCGCCGAACTGATGCAGGCGCTGGCTTCCGCTCCCGTCGAGCCGGCGCCGACGTCGAACACGATCGTGTTCATTGACAACGCGGTCACAGATTTCGAGGTCATTGCCTCTGCCGTACCCGCCGGCGCCGAGATCGTATTGCTCGACGCGCACCGCGATGGCGTGGAGCAGATGGCGGAGGCGCTCGCTGGCCGTACCGGCATCGACGCCATACACATCGTCAGCCATGGTGGCGCCGGTCAGCTAAATCTTGGCTCGGCAATACTCAATGCTGAGAGCATGCAGGGCGAATACCTCACCGCGCTAGCTACGATCGGCCGGGCGCTGAGCCAGGACGGCGACATCCTGATCTATGGCTGCGACTTCACGGCCAGCAGCGCCGGCCTCGAGGCGGCGATGGTGCTGGGAGGCATAACCGGTGCCGATATCGCCGCATCGGTCGATGACACCGGCTATGCGCCGCTGGGCGGCGACTGGGACCTCGAGACCGAGCTTGGCGACGTCACCGCGTTGTCCATCTCGGCCACTCATTGGCACGGCCTGTTGGCCCCACCGACGGTCGATCTGAACTCGGCCGACCTGCCGCCGAACGGCGGCGCGACGGACAACTTCGAATCCGGAAACCTGACGGGCGGTAGCGGCTGGACCGGTGCGTGGCAGACCAACTTTACCGGCGGTGCCAATGCCAGCGACGTTGTGGTCACGACAGATATTGGTGACAATTCGCTGCGGCTTGGAGACGACGGCCTCCAGATTTTTCGCACTGCCAACCTGAGTGCCGCAACCACGGCGACCCTGAACCTGTCTTATCGGCGCGTCGCGCTCGACGGTCCCAACGACTATGTCGCGATCGAGGCTTCCACCTCGGCCGGCGGTACGTTCACCGAAATTGGCCGCATAGCTGGGCCCACGAACGATGCTGCGTATCAATCGCTGTCCCTGAACATATCTGCCTACATCTCGAGCGGCACGACAATCCGTCTCGTAACGTCGAACAATCTCGGCAACACGGACTTCATCTACTTCGACGACATCTCGATCATAACCAATGCACCACCGCTCACGAGCTACGCGACGAGCTATGTGACGAATGCGGCTCCCATATCGATCGCCAGCGCAAACGTTGGCGTGACCGATGCGGACAGCGCGAATATGTCGTCGGCCACGATCACCGTGACGAATTTCCAATCGGGCGACCTGCTCAGCGTCACCGGCGGCAGCCTCCCGGGTGGCATCACCGCGTCGAGCTACAACACAGCGACCGGCGAACTCACACTAACCGGCGTCGCATCAAAGGCGAGCTACGAGGCAGCGATCAAGCAGATCGGGTTCAGCTCCACCTCGAACGTAATGACCAGCCGCGTCGTCAATGTCGTCGTCAACGACGACTCGAGCAACTCCGCCGCTGCCGTGTCCACGATCTCGATAACGCTCGATTCGGACGGCGACACCGTGGTCGACTCGGCCGACATCGATGACGACAACGACGGAATTCTCGATCAGAATGAGAGAGTGCTCGTCACATCGGCGCCGGTGACCTCGACGCTGACCTATGATGCGACGGCATCAGCGGCCGCGTCGCAGGTCAATGGCCAGCCAGTGATCATCCTGACCGATGGCACCGTTACGGTCACCATCTCCAACAACGTTGGAGCCGGCATTTCGGGCAGCACGGTCACAACCAACAACAGCTCGGGAATCGCAGAATCCGTGCGCGTTACTGCGACCTCAGCGGCCGGCACCGTGCTGATCAATGGCTTGAGGTTCGTTGACCTCGATGACTTCGATCAAAGTCAATTCGTGGATGCCCTGGCGTTGAGCGTGACGGGCACGTGGAGCAACCCGGGCAACGCGAACAACGTCGACACACTCGTCGCCTACTCGAACGACGCTGCCGGCGAGGCCGCTGCGACCACGGCCACAGCGGAGACGGTCAGCTTTGCCGACCTTCGCATGCAAGGCGCAGTAAGCTCCGTCCTACTCAACCCGAACAGAACGCAGCAGGACAACTACAACGCCACCTTCACGCTGGACACACCGGCAAGCACCTTCCTGGTGTACGGCACAGACGTCGTGGCGCCGATGGACCAAATCACCCGGTTCGTCTTCACGACCCTGCCTATCACCTACACGCTGCAATCCTACCAGGATGTCGACACGGACGGCGACGGCACGGTCAACCGGCTCGATATCGATTCCGACAACGACGGCATCACCGACAACGTCGAGGCGCAAGCAACGGCCGCCTACATTGCGCCCTCTGGTCAAGGCGCGGCGATGGCCGACTCCGACAGCGACGGCCTGGACAACAACTATGACGCCAACGATTCCGACACGAGCATAGCCGCAAGCATCGGGCTCACTCCCGTCAACACCGACGCCGGGGCAGCTTCACCCGATACGACGCCCGACTACCTCGATACCGACAGCGACAATGATGGCCGTGCTGATATTGCGGAGCGCGGCTCTGGTCCGACCTCGATCACCTCGACTGCCGACAGCGACCACGACGGATTGCTCGACATCTTCGAGGGGTCGAACGTCAATGACGGGTATGACGTCAATGACGAGAACCTCTCCGGTGCAGACTTCAACCTCGCCGGAGCCGGCGATACGATACAGAGCAACGGCACCAATGCAGTTCCGTTGACGCGGGATCTGCTATTCCGCGCCGATCATGTGCCCGTTATTGATCTGAATTCGACCGCGGCATTCTCTGATGCCTCGCGCAATTGGACTGCGACGTTCAGCGAGGACGGCCCTGCGGTCAGCTTGACCGATACCGATGCCGACGTCCACGAGTGGGGCGAGGCCGACATCACCTCCCTCCATATCGTTGCCAGCGGCGTGGTCAACGGCAGCTCTGAATCCGTTGTCATCGGCGGCACCACATTCGCGCTCAATGCCGATTCGACGCAGGACGTCGTTGTCGGCGGCACGACCTTCCATGTTGCATTTGTCGCGGCGACCGGCACGTTCACGATCACGAATGCGTCGGGCAGCACGACGGCAATGCCACAGTCCGGGCTCGACACGCTCGTTCGCGGCATAACCTACTCGAACTCGTCGAACACACCGACGTCCGGGGATCGGACCTTCGTGTTCACGGTCACCGACAGCCGCGGCCAGACCTCGAGCGCGGCGACATCGACCATTGGCGTAACTCCCACGAACGACGCGCCGACCTCGACGAACGATTCGATTACCATCGTCCAAGACGCGACCACCGTCCTCACACTGTCCGACTTCGGCAGCTACGGCGATCCTGAAGGCACGGCCATCGCGTCGGTGAAGATGACCTCGCTCGCCACCGACGGTGTGCTGCAGTACGACACCGGCTCCGGCTGGGTCGCGGTCACCCCGGACCAGGTGATCTCTGCCGCCGACATCTCCGCAGGCAAGCTCCGCTTCGTGCCCGATGCCAACGAGAACGGCTCGCCCTACGCCAACATCGGCTTCAAGGTCTCCGACGGCACCGACTTCAGTGCGTCGGCTTACACCCTGACGGTCAACGTTACGGCCGTCAACAATGCCCCGACCTCGACGGATGATTCGATCACCATCAACGAAGACACGACCACCGTCCTCACGCTGGCCGACTTCGGCACCTACAGCGACACCGAAGGCACGGCCATCGCGTTGGTGAAGATCACGTCGCTCGCCACCGACGGCACGCTCCAGTACGACACCGGCTCGGGCTGGGTCGCCGTCACCCCCGACCAGGTGATCACGGCAGCCGAAATCACCGCCGGCAAGCTCCGCTTCGTGCCCGATGCCAACGAGAACGGCTCGCCCTACGCCAACATCGGCTTCAAGGTCTCCGACGGCACCGACTTCAGCGCGTCGGCCTACACCGTCACCATCACCATCAACGGCGTCAACGACAGCGCGACCATCGGCGGTGACGACGCCGGCAGCGTCACCGAGGATGCCACCTCTCCGAACCTGACCGACAGCGGTACCCTCACCGTCAGCGATCCCGACACTGGTGAAGCCAGCTTCACCGCTGCCACGCTCACCGGCAGCTACGGCAGTCTCAGCCTGACGACCGGCGGCGTGTGGACCTACACGGCCGCCAACGGCCAGACCACCATCCAGGCGCTCGGCACCGGCGACACGCTCACCGACACCTTCACGGTCGCGTCGGTGGACGGCACCAGCCACACCGTCACCATCACCATCAACGGCGTCAACGACAGCGCGACCATCGGCGGTGA
>CAZCQH010000087.1:0-4222 GCA_964500805.1 uncultured Hyphomicrobiaceae bacterium | reverse complement strand
CGGCACCAGCCACACCGTCACCATCACCATCAACGGCGTCAACGACAGCGCGACCTCGTCGGATGCTGCGATCACCATCAACGAGGACACGACGAGGGTCCTCACGCTGGCCGACTTCGGTACATACAGCGACGTCGAAGGCACGGGCATTGCGTCGGTGAAGATCACATCGCTTGCCACCGACGGCACGCTGCAATACTACACCGGCTCCGGCTGGGCCACGGTCTCGATCAATCAGGTGATCTCGGCTGCCGACATTTCCGCCGGCAAGCTGCGCTTCGTGCCCGACAGCAACGAGAACGGCTCGCCCTACGCCACGGTCGGCTTCGAGGTCTCCGACGGCACCGGCTTCAGCACGTCCGCCTACTCCCTAGTTGTCAACGTAACGGCCGTCAACGACGCGCCAATCGTCAGATTTGACGCGTTCGTCGTTGCGCAGCGTGGCAGCATCGTGCTCGGCGTGCTCGACAATGACTTCGATGCAGATAGCAGCTTGCTCTCCATCACCCATGTGGACGGTCAATTGATTTTCGATGGTGGTCCGGCGGTCGGAGTCGCTGGTGGCACAGTCACCCTTGCAGACGGCAAGCTCATCTTCACACCTGTTGCAGGCTTCAGCGGCGCGGTCACATTCACGTACACCGTCACCGATGGATCGGCATCGGTCAGCGGCGCAATCAATGGCAACGTGATGGCCTCAGTGGCGAACGACCAGGGTACACTCGGTCCCAGCGAGGCGCCGGATACCTCCGATACGGTCCCGAACCGGCCTTTCCAGCCGACGCTTGGCGAGCTGCAGATCGACGGCATGGTGCTCGACGCAGTCAATTGCGCGGCATCGCTGGGCGGTTTGTGGAGCAATATCGGCGAGCACGGCATCGTCTGTGACACGGTGAGGGCGATCAGCCCGCTCGGCACCACGTCCGAGGTTGGCCGTGGGGTGCTCGACGAAGCTCTGCGGCTCGAGCCCTCGCGGCTCCTCGACCTCTGGAACCGCGCGGGCTTCAGCGTGGAGAGCGCCGACCGCGCAACCGCGCCATGGTCACCGCAGGGCCTGACCGGCTTCTCACTGCGCATGAGCATCGCGGATGCCGGCCTAGAGGGCAGCTCCCGCTCACAGATCATCGTCGAATCTCTCGTGCGGGACAGGACTCTTATTCTGCAGATCTCCAATACTCTCGCTTCGCCAAATCGAAGCGTCGTCGAGTATCGTGTCCAACAATCAAACGGCGCGCCGCTACCCGGCTGGCTTGATCGAATCGGACCCGATCTTCTCCTCGGCCAGCGGCCAGTGGATCTCGAAGAGATCTCGCTGCGAATCACCGTGCTCTACTCGGACGGCGGACTGGAGACCAAGAATGTGAGGGTCGACACGGCCTCTGGCGAGATTACTCAGAGCCTGCAGCAGCGGCGGGCAAGTCTCGCGCTTCCGTTCACGCAGCAGTTCGCGGCTGTGGCCGAGACGATCAACGATGAGGCACTCGATGATCTGGCGCATGCGATCATGGGTGGCGCCGCTGGGCGACGATGGTAGCGCAGCTACACGACGGTCTGTTCAGGCTAGCTCGCAATCTGCTTGATAACCGTGCACAGCGCGTCGATATCGTCTTGCTCCAGCCAGTCGATGAACTCGATGCCGCACCGGTTGCCTCCAGACCAAGCCACTCGACAGTGGAATTCACCGATATCGGCGAGCTGCACGCGAACGACATCATCGATCACCAACGGTGGGCATGACTTGAGACCCAGTCCGCCGACCGAGGTATCGACGACGATCGTGGACCAGTTGCGCCCGGATCCGTCGATGCAATTTGCCGGCCATTGTACTTGATATCTCGGGTGTCGGCGCAGCTCCTCAGCCGCGGTGCCGGGTGCTTCTCTCACCACCTCTTGCGCTTCCGATCGCAAAGGTCCATCGGAGTGTTCTGACAAAGTGCCAATCTCTCGGCGACGACCATACTTCCAGTTCCGATAGAGCCTGGACAGCCAATACTGCCGGCCCGCCTGATGCCTATACGTCAGCGAGAAGAACTGCATCCACCGCGGCCCCCGGATCACGCCAACTGAACGCAGCCGCCCGACGGACATCGCGCTGGCGCGCGGTGCCAAGGGCAACGGTCCATTATGCAGATTTCTTGCGGATTGCATGCCGATCAAGTCGGCTCGACAGGAGGCGTGATGCCGCTAGTTGCCTGCGTTCAGGCTCTAGCTGTCTCAGAATCCTTTAGTTGAGCCGAGTAAACAAATGGTTAGTACTGAACCATGCTGCGCGCCAAAGATGGCCGGTTGAATGTGTCGCCGCTGACTTCACTTTCGTGGCGAGCACGTGACTGGCCTTTCGCGGTATTATGAACCTGACACTGGACGTTCATCGCTCCGGTCTGCAGGTGAGGGCGCCAATGCCCGACCCGGGCCATATACCAGCAAGCAATCACAATGCACTTTTCGGGAAATATGCACGTGACAAAGGACGATAGCAGACTTACTTTCGCGACAGATCGCAAGTGAGGCATGCCATGATTGACCTGACCAACAAGATTTTCCACGACGAAACCGCCGCTCGTGCGCACCTTGAAACGCAACGCTGGCCCTATGGCGTCGTCTGCCCCCACTGTCGGTCCCGCGACGTGACCAAGCTGGAAGGCAAGGCCGCCCGCCCCGGCGTCTACCAGTGCAAAACCAAGCCGTGCCGCGAGCAATTCACGGTGACGGTCGGAACCGTCATGGAGCGCTCGCATATTCCGCTGGCGAAATGGGTTATGGCGATCCAGCTCATGGCCGCTTCGAAGAAAGGCATGAGCGCCAAGCAGATCGAGCGCATGTTAGGCGTGAGCTATCGGTCGGCGTGGTTCATGATGCACCGCATCCGAGAGGCGATGGCTCCCGGAAAGGTCGAAAGCGAACCACCACTCGGCGGCAAGGGCAAAGTCGTCGAGGCCGACGAAACCTACGTCGGCGGCAAGGCAAAAACGTCCACAACGGCAAGCCGGTCCCGCCCAAGCGTCCCGTCATGGCGCTGGTCGAGCGCGGCGGCAAGATGCGCGCCACGCACGTCCTGAACGTCACGGCGAAGAACGTCCGCAAGGTGCTCAAGGAACAGGTCTCGAAGAAGTCGCGCCTGCACACCGATGACAGCCTCGTCTATCACTACGTCGGTCGCGACTTCGCGATGCATGAGGCGGTCAACCATTCGCAAGACGAATATGTTCGTGACAACTGACGACGAACATCGCCGAGAGCTATTTCGCTCTGTTGAAGCGCGGCATCATGGGATCGTTTCACAGCGTCAGCGAACAGCATTTGCAAAGGTACGCCGACATGTTCGCATTCCGCTGGAACCATCGCCAATCACTCGGCGTCGAAGATGCGGAGCGCGCGGCCGCGATCATCAAAGCTTCAGAGGGCAAGAGGCTGACGTATCGGCGGGGAAGATGGCATCTGAGTTGCAGCACAGCAGGACGAGGCGTGCCGGCAAACGGCAAAAAACGTAGCAACTCTGGACTCTTACGCGAACATCAGATAAACAAAGGGTGCGGCCGTTACCAGCGGACCGCACCTTTAAAGGGTCTAGCAGGAGCGCCGCGCCAGAGCCGACACCTGTATTATGCTTCTGTTTGCGTCCCGTTTCAAGTGCGTTTCGGGCGCTACCTCTGCGTTTTCAGCAGAGGATCTGAACGTTATGAAAGTTACACCCACCCCGCCGATGTCGGCGGAACTCGCCTCGAAAGCCATCACGCTAGTGAAGGTAATGGGGCTGAAGCAACACTGCTGCGATTCTCGGTCTCAACCAAGGCCGAATCAGCGAGGTGCTCACCGGCAAGCGATATCCGAGCGCAAAGCCGTATCCTCAGGATCAAATCTCCTTCGATCTTTGAGCCCGCTTTACCCCGCCCTTGCCCTTCCTGGGCTTGGGCGGGGTGTTGAGCATCCGCTTGAGGATGCGGTCGCGCCGATCCTCGGCTTCCTTCTTAGGAAGCTCGGTTTCATTCTTTCGAGCCTTGGCCATGCTTGACGCCTTCGATAGTCCGCGTGAAGTCCTCGCACGCGCACGGGAACACATCGACGATCTCCAAGCCAGGATTAAATCCTTTGGCGAGTCGAAGCCATATACCTTGATCATCGATTATGATCCTGAGACCCGACAGGATGTTCACAAGCTCAGATTCGCTAGGCTGCGGACTCATAAACCCTGAGCCATAGCCGTGTCGAGGCAAGCTTGATC
>CAZCQH010000086.1:0-16772 GCA_964500805.1 uncultured Hyphomicrobiaceae bacterium | reverse complement strand
CCGCCGCTCACCATGCGCCACCTCATCGACAAAACCCCGCCCTATAGACACTTTCGGTCAACCGCACCGGCCCTCGCCTGAGCTAACGGGACAGGGACGTTTGTGTCAGGCGTGTGCTGGCAGACTGACCAGACGCAACCAGTACTTGTCGATGGCCTCGACAACTTCGAGCAATTCATCGTGGTTGTTCGGTTTCGGGATATAAGCGCTAACGCCAAGCTCGTAGGTGCGCTGAATATCCTCCTGGGCAGACGAGGTGGTCATCACAATAACTGGAATGCGCTTTAGATTGGCATCGGACTTAATATGCATCAGCGCAGTGCGGCCATCCATTCGGGGCATATTGAGGTCTAGCAATACCAAACCGGGCTGTTCTCTATCAGAGTAAGGTTCATGTCCCCGCAAGTATTTGAGCAGTTCCTCGCCGTTCTCAACGAACGCGCAGGAATGCCGGAAATTAGCTTCGCGAAACGCGTCGTTGATGAGCATGCGATCATCTGGATCATCATCGCACACTACGACCGAAATGGACCGGGGTCGGTTCCTGACAGGTAGCTCTTTTTGCAAGCCCGGCTTCGGCGGGACTTTGACGAAAGGTACAGCAGCAATGGTCGCGTCCGGGGCAACCTTTCCAACCGTGGCCTCGGCAGTGCGTGCATCGCGCCGGAGCGTTGGCTTTGTCCGCAACGGGGATGGCGTCGACATCGAGATCGATTGTGCGCGCTTCGGCTGAACCCAAGTGAGCGCGCCAAGGAACCTGATGCCCACCTCGGAGCCGCTGCGCCAGACGACCTCGGCTGCAACTTCGAGCCCGTCAAGCTCCACGATCAGCTCAAAAGTGTCAGGTACGGAGGAGACCTGTTTGACTTGCAACCGAGCGCCAGTCTCCGAAATGTCCCGAACGACGCACGGAAGCGTGGCGTGCCGGGCACTGAACGCAATAATTCCGCCCTTGAGCAGGCGCATGCGAGCGTTCTGACGGTGCTCAGCGGAGTCCTTGACGATAGATCTCACGGGAGTACACGCCTTGAGGATGGAGGTTCTTCCGATCGACGCTAGCATGCGATTATTAACGGAACGCGAGCGATCCACTGTAAACAATCGGTTTTATGCCGTTAAGCGAGGTGCACTCGGGTCAGCAAGTCGGTCAATGGTTGCGGCAGTGGGCCAGCCTCGTGTTTTACATAGGCAAGCACTGCAATTTCATTCTCGCCGAGCGCCGGTCGGTTGAAACGCGATAGGATCCAGCTTTCGTCGGTCTCCTCGATTCGCTCATTCGTAACGATTTCGAGACGCTGGCGGGCCAAGCGAGACATGGCGCGCTCTTCCGACGACTGCGGCCTTGGCGATGCCCAGATCATGCCGGCGCCGGCAGCGATCATCGTACCGGCAAAGGCGCCAAACTGTTGTGCTGCCGCGGGTGCCAGGCGCCCCGAGTGCACCCTGGCAATACGTCCCTCGACGTCATTGGCCTTGAGCACATCTCGCCGAAGAGGAACAACACGGCCGAGTGCGGAAAGTACGCCGATGCCGATCGCTTTGACCAGGAAATCCGTCCAGGCAGGCGTACTCTTTCCGGCCGCAATGGCTGCGTCGATGGCAAGTAGGGCTTCTGCCTCTATGCGCGTCGTCGCAATCCCATCGCCGCCGAAGGCGAGCAGGATGCGCCGCGCCAACTCGATGTCGCCGCTCGAGATCGCGCCGGGTTCGATTGCGGTGCCGATGCGCAAAGGGCCTGAACCTGTTTGTATGGCAATCTTGATTTGCTCCAGCGCAAAAGCCACGAGACTAGCCGGCGACCAGCGCGCAGCATCTATAACCGCAATCAGCAGATCGAGCTGCACTCGTCCGCGAATGCGGCCATCTGGTGCGATGCGTCCAATGAGCCATTGCGCCTTCTCTGAGACGATGTAGCCCTCGGGTTGCGCTTGATGGACGATGTAGTCCGTAAGCGCTTCGATGAAAAAGTCTGCCCAAGCCGGATCTTTCACCGGACAAGCGTCGTCGAGGCGCCATAACGCTTCAGCATCCTCGAGCGTCACGAACTGCTCCTCGTTGAGAGCCCGGCGCAGGCGCAGAACGTCGCTGTCCCTGATGCTTCCGCGCGCAAGGATGTCGTCGACATAAACAGACGTTGGTAATCCCATTCGACCCTACCCGGACACGACATGAGAACCGTAAGCATGCGAACCTGGGCAAAGTACGTGCGATATGGTTACCAATAGCTGAACGTCAGGATCGAATGTTGCGTTGGTGATGCGGCGCGATGCTTACGTCGAGGGTCAGGCAGTGCTTCGTTTTGTCCCGACTTCCATCTGTCTTGCAGCTACGAGCATGATAGTGTTGGCCGATAGCACAGGATTTCGTGCAATGCGCGGTGCGCGAAAGGGGCTAAAATGAACGACATCGACAACGTACTGCATCAGCAACATCTGACAGATTATGCCCGGCGCGCCAGTGAACGCTGGATCGGCGCTTTCGAAAGGGCGCTCGCAGACAGAAATGCGGACAATCTGGCTGCTCTGTTTCATGAAGATAGCCACTGGCGGGATGTGTTGGCTTTCACGTGGCATCTGACACCGATTGCTGGCCGGGAGAACATCGCCGCGCGCCTCGTAGATGAGCAAAGGAGAGTAAAGGCACATGGATTTCATTTGCCGCCAAACCGCAAGCCGCCCCGAAAGGTTCGAAGGGTGGGCACCGACTGCATCGAGGCCATTTTCGAATTCGCGACCGCCGCTGGGCGAGGCGCGGGCATCATTCGGCTCTCGCCTGTGTCTCAAAGCGAGCCCCCAAAAGCATGGCTCATATCGACGACGCTGGAGGAGATCCGCGGTCACGCGGAGAAGGTCGGAGCCAACCGGCCGACCGGTGCCGCCTACTCGCGGAACTTCGGTGGCGAAAACTGGTCCGACATGCGGCGAAGGGCACAAGCATACGACGATCGCGAGCCAACAGTTCTCGTCATCGGTGGAGCTCAGGCAGGGTTGTCCATTGCCGCCCGACTCAATCAACTTGGTGTTGATACGCTTGTGGTAGAGAAGTGGCCACGCATCGGAGATAGCTGGCGGAAACGCTACCACTCTCTCGCGTTGCACAATTCGGTCCACCTGAACCACCTTCCATATCTCGAGTTTCCACCGACTTTTCCGACTTACATACCAAAGGACCTGCTTGGTAATTGGTTTGAATTCTATGCTAGTGTCATGGAAATCAATTGCTGGACGGATACCGAGTTCGTGGGCGGCACTTGGGATGCCGCAACGAAGAGCTGGTCTGCAAAACTTCGAGGGTCCAATGGATCCGAACGAGTCCTACGCCCTCGGCACCTCGTCTTTGCCAACGGCGTCAGCAGCTACCCTTTCATTCCCGACGTGCCGGGCCTCGAGGACTTCAAAGGCGAGGTCGTCCACTCTGAGGGGTTTACGAGCGGCGCAGGCTGGAAGGGCAAGAACGCGTTCATCCTCGGGACTGGCAGCAGTGCCAATGACATCGCGCTCGACCTCCACAGCCACGGCGTGAACACGACGCTGATTCAGCGTGGCTCCACGACCGTTGTTTCGATAACGCCGAGTGCAAGACTGAATGAGGCGGTCTGGGACGAGGGTCCGCCGCTCGAGGATTGCGACCTCATCGTGACGTCGGCAACGCCGCCGCTGATCTTGAAGGCGTACAAGATGGTCGCGCAGCGCATGCTTGAGCTGGACAAGGAACTCATCGACGGTCTCAAGAAAATCGGCTTCAAGCACGATATGGGCGAGGACGAAGCCGGGCACCAGATGAAGTATTTCCGGCGAGGCGGCGGCTACAATCTCGATGCCGGCAGTTCGGCCCTGATGATCAAGGGAGAAATCGGCCTGCTCCAATATGAGCACATTGACCGTCTCGTCGCCCAGGGAGCGCGCCTGAAGGATGGATCGGTTGTGCCTGCCGATGTCTTGGTTCTGGCAACGGGATACTTTCCGCAAGTCGAACTCGTCCGCCGCGCACTTGGCCAGGACGTGGTCAACCGCATCGGTCCGGTCTGGGGTATCGGCGAAGATGGCGAGCTAAACAATATGTATAAGCGCACGCCGCAACAGGGACTCTGGTTCATTGCCGGCGGGCTATCGCAATGTCGCATCAACTCGAAATATCTGGCTCTGCAAATCAAGGCCATGGAACTCGGGATTCTCGACCCTCTGTAACAGCTCCCTTCACGCGCCGGTATCATCAGCGGCGCACATTGGAACTGGGATCACAGCCGTTGATCAGTAAAGGGGAGAAGAAGTACGACGGATATTCATCAACGGCCATGAGGACTCACGGCACCCGTTTGATGCTAATGTGTTCGCACTTGACCCGGAATGCGTCTGCAGCACTCGGCCATACTCCAGCGCGCTGGCAGAGCTGACGAACATGTCGAACGAGGTTGCCCGTGCCTGAGATCCAAAAGCTTACTCCCGACAACATCACCGACGCCGTGCTCGAGCAGATGGCCATGACACCCGACCTACGGCTGAAGCAAGTCATGGTCGCAGCCGTAAAGCATCTCCACGACTTCGCCCGCGAGACGAACCTGACGCCGGCTGAGTGGATCAAGGGCATCGAGTTCATGACAAGAGTCGGCAAAATGTGCACTCCGGAGCGGCAGGAATTTATACTGCTCTCCGACACCGTCGGCCTGTCAGCACTGGTAAATCTTCTTCACGATCGTACGGCCATAGAGGCGGCAACCGATTCGAGCCTGCTCGGCCCGTTCTATCGAGAAAGCACGCCAAAGCTGGAGCGTGGCGCCCAAATCGCTACGAAGGTCGATGGACCGGAGGTAGTGCTCTGGGGCCGCGTCACTGACAGCAAGGGACATGGCATTGCGAACGCGACAGTGTCGGTTTGGCAAACTGGACATCACGGTCTCTACGACGTGCAGCTCAACGGCGCCCCTGTCGACTATCGCGGCATCGTATCGACCGACCAGAGCGGCCGCTATTGGGTCAGGACAGTTATGCCTATCGGCTATTCAATTCCCATGAATGGACCCGTTGGAGAGCTGGCGGCAGCTCAGGCGCGACACGGCATGCGACCGGCTCACATTCATTATTTGGTTGGGGCGCCAGGACACCGCGAGCTTATCACTGCACTCTACTTGAAAGGAGATCCGCATCTCCATGATGACACTGTGTTTGGTGTCTCATCTGATCTCGTCGCCGAGGTGCGCCAGCATGATGGCGAGTGCCCCATTCAGGGTCTGCCTTCGATTCGGTTCGACTTGAGACTGGCTCGCCAACGCGAGGCGGAAAAAGCAATGGGTCGCGTCGGCGCCGATCCCGCGGCCATCTTGAAGTAAAAGAGCGGCTCGTCCAGTTATGCTTTTCGGCCACTACGAAGGCCAGCCAACGGTAACTGACCGAGCGGATGCTCGATCCGACCACCCTTCAGGAGCGGCACTGTTCTGCGTGCCGGAGTGGCAGGAGATCTGAACTCGATCACAAGAGGGCTGACAGTAGGCTGCGTTGCCCAAAGGGTCAGGTTACCTCGTATCTCAGTTTCCTTCTGAGCTATGCTCCGGGTCGAGCGTGTAACCCGCGCCTCGGACCGTGCGGACGGGATCCGGTTCACTGCCACGAACAAGTGCTTTCCGAAGTCGACCGATGTGCACGTCGACAGTGCGCTCGTCTACGTCTGCTGTGGTGCTCCATACACGGTCGATCAGTTGATTGCGCGTCAGCACGCGTCCTGGGCTCTCGAGTAGGACTTCGAGCAGGCGGTATTCGGTCGGGCCGATGGAGATCGTCCGTGACCCGCGCGTGACCTTGCGCGACAGTCGGTCAAGAATGATATTCCCTACAATCAGCTTGTCCGCAATCCGTTCAGGAGATGAACGCCGCAGGAGTGCGTTGACCCGAGCGATCAATTCCGGCATCGAGAATGGCTTCACGACATAGTCGTCCGCACCAGTTGCCAGTCCGCGCACACGATCCGCTTCCTCGCCGCGCGCCGTCAACATCAGAATCGGAAGTGAGGGAAGCCGGCTGGCCCTGCGCAAACGTTTGCACAACTCGATGCCGGACATTTCCGGCAACATCCAGTCCAGCACGATCAGATCGAAGAGTTGCTCCGATAGAAAAATCTCAGCTTCTTCTGCGCTGGTGGCCGGCATAACGTCGTAGCCGGCTGACTTCAAGTTGTATTCCAGCAGCGTCACGATCGCTGCGTCGTCCTCGACGACCAAAATGCGGGGTGGCATCGCTCAATCCGCCTTATCCAATAGCAGTGAACTGGTGCCGGCTCCCTTGGGACGTGCGTCGGTCAGCATCGTACCTGTGATGAGATAGTGAATGTTCTCTGCGATATTCGTCGTATGATCGCCAATCCGTTCGAGGTTCTTGGCTGCGAATAGAAGGTGAGTACAGAAGCCGATGTTGCGCGGGTCCTCCATCATGTATGTCAACAACTCGCGAAATACCGAATTATAAAGATCATCCAGCTTTGCATCTCCGCGCCAAACGGCCAGCGCCTTGGCGTCATCGCGCGCTCCGAATCCGTCAAGCACGTTCTTCAATTGCTCCTGAGCAAGCTCCGTCATGTGAGCGAGGCCAGACAGCATCTGCCGAGAGCGATTTTCACTGGCGAGTACGAGTGCGCGCTTCGCAATATTCTTGGCTAGGTCGCCGACCCGCTCAAGATCGCCAGCGATCTTCAACACAGTCATGACGTGCCGCAGGTCGTTGGCGAGCGGCTGGCGTCGCGCGATCATGATAATGGCGCGCTCCTGGATCTGCCGCTCGAGGGCATCGATCGACTTGTCCAGCCCAATGGCTTGCTCGGCAAGTTTGGGATCACGTCTCTCAAGGGCGGCGTAGGAATCATCGAGGAGCTTTTCGGCCAATCCCCCCATTTCTGCCGCCATCCGGTCAAGCTCCGCGAACTCGATGTCGTAAGACTTGACGATATGATTAGACATGTTCTGCACCTTGTGTGTGCGCTTTGTCGCGGAACCTCAGCCGAAGCGACCAGTAATATAATCCTGCGTGCGCTTCTCCCGCGGATTGGTGAAAGTCTGTATCGTTGGCCCAAACTCTATCAATTCACCAAGGTACATGAACGCAGTGTAATCAGACGTACGTGACGCCTGCTGCATGTTGTGCGTGACTATGGCGATCGTGTAGTCGGCCTTGAGCTCGTCAATCAGTTCCTCAATTTTCGCGGTCGAAATCGGATCAAGCGCCGAGCAGGGCTCATCAAGCAGAATGACCTCTGGTCGGACTGCCACAGTACGTGCAATGCACAATCGCTGCTGCTGACCACCCGACAACGATAAACCACTGGCTCCGAGTTTGTCCTTGACTTCGTTCCAGAGCGCAGCTCGCTTCAATGCTGCCTCC
This sequence comes from uncultured Hyphomicrobiaceae bacterium, assembly GCA_964500805.1. Lineage (GTDB taxonomy): Bacteria > Pseudomonadota > Alphaproteobacteria > Rhizobiales > Hyphomicrobiaceae. The sequence goes on along the minus strand of CAZCQH010000086.1, from coordinate 9,408 downwards.
ACGCGGACATCGAGCTCGGCTTTCGGCAGCTTCTCGTAGAGTCGGATTCCAAATGCAATATTGTCATAGATCGTCATAGGAAATGGTGTTGGTTTCTGGAACACCATACCGACGCGTGCACGCAGCATGTTCAAGTCCTGCTGCGGAGCCAGGATGTTTTCGCCGTCCAGCAAGACTTCGCCCTCCGCGCGCTGGCCGGGATAGAGGTCGTACATACGATTGAGGATACGCAGAAGGGTCGACTTCCCGCAGCCCGATGGTCCAATGAACGCCGTCACGCGGCGATCAAAAAGCGGCAGGTTGACATTCTTGAGTGCCTTAAACGTGTCGTAGAAGAAATCCAAGTTGCTAATCCTGATCTTTTCTTCGACCTCCGGCCTCACGGACGTCGGCACCATTTCTGCGGGCCGCCCTACCACTCCATGCATGACTAGGTCTCCTTGCGGCTGATGACGCGGGCGATGATGCTAAGAACGAGTACCGATAGCGTGATGAGTAAGGCTCCCGCCCAGGCAAGCGATTGCCAGTCCTTGTACGGCGAGAGCGCGAATTTGAAGATGACCACCGGAAGGCTCGCAATCGGAGCTGTCAGGTCAACGCTCCAGAACTGGTTGCCAAGGGAGGTGAAGAGCAGCGGCGCTGTCTCACCGCTGATACGGGCAATGGCAAGAAGAATTCCAGTGACAATGCCAGCGCGAGCTGCCCGGTACGAGACATAGCGAATGACGCGATGGCGAGGCATCCCCAGCGCCGTTGCCGCTTCTCGGAGCTGGTTCGGTACAAGCCGCAACATATCCTCAGTCGTACGCACCACGATCGGAATGACGAGTACGGCGAGCGCAAATCCACCGGCGAGCGCCGAGTAGCCGCCAAACGGCGCAACCATGATCGTATACACAAACAACCCGATGACGATGGACGGTGCGCTCAAGAGAATATCATTGATAAAGCGCACAGTGTTTGCAAGGCGACCAAAGCGTCCGTACTCGGCCATGTAGGTGCCGGCAAGGATGCCAAGTGGTGCGCCTATGCTGATGCCAATCGCCGTCATGATTGCACTACCGACTATGGCATTGAGTAAGCCACCCTTTGCCCCCGGGGGTGGCGTCATTTGCGTGAACACTGCGGCGTTCAGTCCGCCGAACCCGTTCCAGAGTAGCGTGCCGAGAATGAGCGCCAACATCAAAATGCCCAGTGCCGCCGCGGCAAAGCACAGCCCCATTAGGACGCCATTGCGCCGCTTTCTGCGGCCGTAGATGGCTTGAGCAATCGCGCTTTGCGCCGGGACTGTCATGTCACTTGCCTGCCTTGGATTCGAGCCGCGCCAGCAAAAGGCGCGCCCCGGCCAACACGAAGAATGTGAGCACGAAGAGAACGAGGCCGAGGGCAATCATGGCTGATTGATAGAGCCCACCCGTCGCCTCAGCGAATTCATTGGCGATCGTTGCCGAGATCGTCGTGCCAGGAGCGAGCAGTGAAGGCGAGAGCCGCTGTGCATTTCCGACGACGAACGTGACCGCCATCGTCTCACCGAGCGCCCGCCCGAGCGCCAGCATAATGCCGCCTATGACGCCGACGCGCGTGTACGGCACCACAACACTGCTGATGACTTCCCACCGCGTGCAGCCTAGGCCATAGGCAGATTCCTTCAGTACCGCGGGAACGGTCTCGAATACGTCTCGAGTGACAGCAGTGATGAACGGCAGCACCATGATCGCGAGCACGATGCCGGCGGTCAGGATGCCGATGCCCAACGGTGGCCCGGCAAACAAAGTTGACAGCACCGGAATATTGCCGAAAAGCGCGATCAGCATCGGCTGAAGATACTGCTGCAACCAGGGTGCCAATACGAACAAGCCCCAAATGCCGTATATGATGCTCGGGATGCCTGCAAGCAATTCCACAGCAACGCCGATTGGCCGGCGAAGTGGCATTGGGCAAAGTTCGGTCAGAAAAATCGCGATTCCGAGCCCTACCGGAATGGCGATCACCATCGCTATGAGTGCCGTCAGCAGCGTCCCGACGATTGGCGCCACAGCGCCGAAGTTCTCCTGCACCGGATCCCAATCGTCCAAGGTGAAAAAAGCGAAGCCGAACTGCTTCAATGCTGGCAACGCACCGCCGATGAGGGAAACAAAAATGCCGCCGAGGATCAACAGAACGGCCAAAGCGCCTGCAAGCGTTGTTGAACGAAAAATGGCATCGCCGCGCTTTGCGCGGTCAAAATGATAACGGCGGATGTCACTGAGACTCGGTGTGATCGCCACGAGTGCTCCCCATTACATGGCGACTGGCAGCGCCTTGGCTGAGACACTGCCAGCAGATGCGTAGTACCTATCAGTTGACAAGCGGCTTGCCGTCGGCTCCGACGATTTGCGGGAACACTGCTTGGATCTTTTTGACGGCGGTGTCCGGCATCGGAACGTAGTCAAGTTCCACAGCCATCTTGTCGCCTTTCTCAAGTGCCCATTTGAAGAACTTGATAGCAGCAGTGGCATCGGCTGCTTTGTCGGCCCTCTTGTGCATCAGAATGAAGGTTGCACCGGTAATCGGCCATGCAGCATCGCCAGCCTGCTCCGTCAGAATGACTCCAAAGCCCGGCGCGCTCGACCAATCAGCGTTGGCGGCCGCAGCCTGGAACGTGGCCAGTTCTGGTTTAACGCGCTTGCCCGCCTTATTGAGCATGTCGACATGCGTCATCTTGTTGACCTTGGCATAAGCGAACTCGACGTAACCGATGCCGCCCTTGGTTTGGGCCACCGTTGCTGCGACACCTTCGTTGCCCTTGCCGCCGAGGCCAACTGGCCACTTAACGCTCGTGGCCGAACCGACTTTACCTTTGAAGTCCGCAGAGACTTTCGACAGGTAGTCCGTGAACAGGAACGTGGTGCCTGACCCGTCCGAGCGATAGACCGGTGCTATGGCCATGGACGGCAACTTGGCATCCGGGTTGAGCTTCTTCAGTGCTGCATCGTCCCATTTCTTGATCTCACCCAGGTAAATCTTTGCCAACGTCGGCCCGTCGATCACCAGATCGCCAGGCTTGATGCCCTCAACATTGATCACTGGCACGACGCCGCCCATGACCAATGGAAACTGCACGAGGCCGTCCTTCTCGAGCTGCTCGCCCTTCAGTGGCGCGTCGGTCGCACCAAAGGTCACGGTTTTGGCTTGGATCTGCTTGATGCCCGCACCGGAACCGATCGACTGGTAGTTGAGCCCCACACCCGTCTCCTTTTTGTACGCGTCAGCCCACTTAGCGTAGATAGGGTAGGGGAATGTCGCGCCGGCACCTGAAATATCACTGGCTTGCGACATGGAGCTGCCGGCAGCTACTGTGCCAGCTAGTACGACCGCACGCGCCACCGTGATCAGTTTCCGCATCTTCGACCTCATCTCACTCGAAGTGGTCGACCACGACATGCGGCCTCGCCAACCCCGATTGGCGCGCATTAACACTGCTTGTGTGAAGCCTGTGTGACAGTTCTGACGAAGTTACGGGGAGCCGGAGTGTCGCATTCCGGCTGTGTATTTCCTGTCTACGGTTGTGTTGCCGCCGGAAGCACCACAGTGAAAACAGATCCCTTGCCCAGCTCGGATTCGATTCTTAGCTCGCCGCGGTGCCGGCTTACTATATGCTTGACGATCGCGAGGCCAAGCCCAGTCCCGCCCCGATCGCGGCTTTCCTTGGCGCTGACCCGGTAGAACCGTTCCGTCAGACGAGGCAGGTGATGCTGGGCGATGCCGATACCATCATCCTCCACAACCAGCATCATGCGTTGCCCATTGCGTTTGGTAGAGATTCTAACGATTCCACCCTTCCGCCCATACTTGATTGCGTTCTGCACCAAGTTCTGCACGACTTGGATAAGCTCGTCGCGATCACCGATGACAAGCGCCGGCTGCACGGTCGCGATTACATCAATTGCAATTCCGGATTGTTCGCTTATTGGGTGCAGAATGTTTGCTGTTTCAGCAATGACGGCAGCAAGATCAACCATTGCACTTGGCGCGACGTGCTCCCGTAACTCGATGCGGGAGAGAGTAAGCAGGTCCTCGATCAACCGAGCCATTCGCGACGCTTGCTGCTGCATGATGCCGAGAAACTGCTCGCGTGCTTGAGGGTCGTCTTTCGCAGCTCCCTGCAGCGTCTCGACAAATCCTTTTAGTGATGCCAACGGTGTGCGCAGCTCATGACTGGCATTGGCGACGAAATCGGCGCGCATTCGCGAGACTTGTTCCTGCTCTGTCGAATCCCGCAACACGATGAGCAGGGACGGCCTGTCAGCCGCACGCGGACCGGCAAGTGGCGAGACGCTAGCCACGAAACTTTGCTCGCGCGGCGGAGGTAAACGGAGAATGATCCGTTGCGGTTCGTCACGCCACGAGGCCAATTCAACAGACTGAAGCAACTCGGGCGCCCTGATTACCTGCGAGATATGCCGCCCAATTTCCATTGCAAAAGACTCTCGCGCCGTCGCGTTCCCCGCTACGATGTTGCTCCTGCCGTCGAGAATAAAAGCGGCATCTGGCAATCCTGCCAGTATCGATTGGTATATAACAGCCTCGCTGTTCGATTCGATCGCAGAAGGATGTGCTATTTGCAGGTCGCCACGCGAGCTTGCCGACCTGATGGAGGCCAGGGCAACAATTAGTGCGAGCAGCCCCAATGCGCCCCAAGACCAGTGCAGAACGCCCATCGCGGCAATCATCAATGCGGTGAGTGAGCCACCAACCAGCATTTCTTGCCATCTCAAACCATTGCTCAGTTGCGCCAACCAGCGACGGGCGAAAATGCGTTCCAGCTTGGGAATTCTAATCAACCTTGGCTGACCCATATCTGCGGAGCCACTTTCAAGCTCTTCATAACACAGGCCATGGCACCTCCGCCTTATTTCTGAATTCTTTGGACCTGCCCAGACATAGGCCCAGTGACCAGTTGTCTTTGCCGCAAGGCGGTTTCAGAACCTGCGTCGAAACCGGACGCGGGTCGAGGCTGCACCCCTCAAGATATGAGATCGACTCAGGTGGGCCCAGAAGAGCCCCTACCTCGCCGCGGATCGGGAAGGCAAGCCACATTACACAGGCCTGATATAGGGCGCCCGAGAGCAGGATGCCGACGAGCCACTACAGTGCGTTCGCAGCACGGAAGAAGTCGACATGCTCGGCCGCCTCGTCCGAGCCCGCGTAGGCGAGGATCAGTAAGGAGTGAAGAGAGGCAGCCCGAAAAGAGCGAACCCAATTGCGACCACGAGCTCCGGGTCCAGAGGCCTGGGCGCACCAGCAGCAGTGCTGATATGATCGCAATCGCGTTCAGCAGGGCAGCCCAGAGAGCGCCGCCGGGAGTCGTCATCAAATAGTCTAATCGTATGACATGGACATGATGGAGAGACATGAAGCGATATAATGTCTGCCTGGATCGAGTGCATGTTTCGCGAAGTTGGATGAGGGAACCGTTCGAAACACGTGGGCGGCTCCGTTCCGCTCGTGCAAGCTTTCTTCTGCAAAGTGGCGCGCAAAGCTCTGATCGGCAGACGTGCGACACAACCGAGAAGGAGCCAGCTTCTGAGTGCGCGTTTCGCTCACCAGATGAATATTGAGAGAGAGCACGATGGTCGATGCAGAAAGACCCCTTCTTCAATCAAGCTTGAAAAGCCTGCCGTTTGTGCACCGGGGCAAGGTACGAGATCTCTATGCGGTGGGTGACGATAAGTTGCTGGTCATACAAACCGACCGACTATCGGCATTCGATGTCATTCTATCGGTGCCGGTGCCAGACAAGGGGCGCATCCTAACCGAGCTCTCCAATTTCTGGTTTGCCAAGCTTGCGCATGTCATTCCAAATCACCTGACCGGCATGGATCCGGAAAGCGTGGTGGCGCCACAGGAGCGCGAGCAAGTGCGCGGGCGGTCGATGGTAGTGCGCAAGTTGAAGCCGCTGCTCGTTGAGGCAGTAGTGCGCGGCTATCTGATCGGCTCAGGGTGGGCCGACTACAAACGAACGGGCGCCATCTGCGGCATTCCACTGCCGGCGGGCTTGAAACAGGCGGAGAAGCTACCGGAGGTGCTGTTCACGCCCGCGTCGAAGGCGCCAGCTGGCCAGCACGATGAGAACATCACCTACGGTGAAGTGGAACAAGTAGTCGGCGTGAAGCTCGCAGCCCAAGTGCGGGACGTCTCGATCAGGCTCTACAGCGAGGCGGCAGCGTTCGCGGCGGAACGTGGCGTCATCATCGCCGATACGAAATTCGAATTCGGGACCGATGATGGCGGACGTCTGATCCTGATCGACGAGGTTCTGACGCCCGATTCGTCGCGCTTTTGGCCCGCGAGCGAGTACCGCACCGGCATCAGCCCGCCGAGTTTCGACAAACAGATCATCCGTGACTGGCTCGAGCACCAGCATTGGGACAAGAAGCCGCCCGCTCCGGCTCCGCCGGCCGACGTGCTCGAGCGCACAGCGCGTCGGTATCGAGAGGTACAGGAGCTGCTGATGCGGTGAGCCTGCAGCAAGAGTGTGCGGGTGGCCCCGCGACGGCTCGCGGCTGTTGAGGAAAGGTCGGGTCGAAGGACGCAACGCTCGCGATGTGCTAAGGCGACGCCCATGAGCAAGAAACGCGTTGGCATTCTCATCTCAGGCCGCGGCTCGAACATGCAGTCGCTGGTGCGTGCCATGCGCGCGCCGGAGTTTCCAGCCGAGCCCGCGGTGATCATTTCCAACCGTCCGGAAGCACTGGGCCTCTCATGGGCCGAGGAGCAGGGGCTGAAGGCCGCCGCAATCGATCATCGGCAATATGCCAACCGAATGGCATTCGAAGCACGATTGCATCAAGCGCTGCTCGATCACGGCGTGGAGCTCATCTGCAACGCGGGCTTCATGCGGCTGCTAACCGGTGGCTTCGTCGACCGGTGGAGGGATCGCCAACTCAATATTCACCCCTCGCTGCTGCCGGCCTATCCAGGGCTCCATACGCACAGGCGCGTCCTCGACGACGGCACTTTGATCACCGGATGCACGGTGCATTTTGTGCGGCTCGAGATGGACTCAGGCCCGATCGTCGCGCAGGCCGCTGTGCCGGTGGTTCCGGGCGATACGGAGGATTCGCTCGCTGCGCGCGTGCTCGAGGCGGAGCACAAGCTTTATCCGGAAGCGTTGCGCATGGTCGCCGCGGGCGAAGTGCGAGTTGAAAACGAAACGGCTGTCTTCTTGGACCAGCGGCCGATTCCGGGCACACTTTTCGTGCCGGCGTTGCGCTGAGGCCTGCAAGCGCTTGCGCTCCGTCAAACTTCGAACCTGATGAGACTGCAACAGTTCGTACTTTTGTTAACTATATCACCGCCGCAGTTACCCGTGCGGCACCGCGATCGTGGACTTGCGCGCGCGGCGAGTGCTAGGAGACCTCGATTGACGCGCATCACTGCCCGCCCCATCAGGATGGGCCATTCTTCGAGCGCCAATCGATGCGCCACCGCGCAAGCGTTCCGGGGGTCACGAAGCATGACGGCAGCGCCAGCTCATACGCAAGGCCTAGGTGAGCAGGAGAGCATCTGGTTCAAGTTGTCTGCGCTCCATAAGGGTGACACTCATAATCCTATGACTGTTCTGATGCAGATGTCAGAACGATACGGTGGGGTGATACCCATAAATATGGGCAATCAGCGCGTGGTGTTCCTGTCGGAGCCTGAGCACTTCAAGCGCGTTCTGGTCACCAAGGCAGACGACTACATCAAGTACTTCGACGGCCTCAAACCCATATTCGGCAAGTCGATGATCACGCATGACGGCGCGCTCTGGCAGAAGATACGCATGCCGCAGCAGCCGGCGTTCCACCCGGACATGTTCGCTGAGTACATTCCCTATTTCCTTGCTGCCATTCGCACCAAGATGGACAGCTGGGCGAAGCTCGCGAAATCCGGCGAGACGGTCGAGATGGTGGAGCAAACCTGGACGCTCGCCGCCGACATGATCTGCAAGGCGCTGTTCGACCGCGAGATCCCTTTTAATCCGCACTTCGTGTTCAAGTGCGTGAAGACCTACACCGATGTGATGAACCACAAGTCCGTGCGGCTAAAGAAGGTGTCGGGCGAGGAGTTCGAGATAACCGAGGAATCGACCGCCAAGGCGATGGAAGTGTGGGCGGGCGTGCCACCCGAAGTGATCGCGGCCGATCCAGTCGAGAGCCGCAACCGCACGCTGCTGAAGATGATCGAAGCGGCGGTCGCCGACCCGACAATTCCCGAGTTCGACCAGCAGCAAGCGGTCGACGAACTCAAGCAGTATCTCTGGGCCGGCACCGAGACGACCGCCCTCACTCTCGCCTGGTCGCTTTACGAGACGGCGCGACGGCCGGAGCTCGCTGAGCGGGTGCGCGAGGAAACGCAGCGGGTCTGGGCCGGTGAAGGTCGCGAGCCAACGGCGGCCGACTATTCAGCGCTCGCGTATACGCGCGCCATCATTCAGGAGACGATGCGGCTCTATCCCCCGATCTGGGGCCTGATCCGGGTCGCCGCCAAGGACGACGAGATCGGCGGCAAACAGATCCGTGCCGGCGACCGCATCGTGCTTTTTGCCTATGGCGCGCATCACAACGCCAAGTACTGGCCGGAGCCTGAGGAGTTCCGCCCTGAGCGTTGGATCGCGGAAGGAGGCAAGAAGCGCGTGCCGACGCCCTACACCTACATTCCGTTCGGCGGTGGCAAGCGCTCGTGCATCGGCGGGGCGATGAGCCAGGTGGAGAACACGCTCGCACTGTCCATGTTGCTGCATCGCTTCCAGCCCGAGTATGTCGGTGAGAACCCTGCCGGCATCAACGCCACGGTAACGCTGACTCCGAAGGGTGGGTTGCACTTCAAGATCCGCTAGCTCAGCTGAAGGCTGGCATTTTGCCGTTTCAGCAGGTCGTCGATCAGCGGGACGGTGAAAGCCGTGTCTCCGTGCTGCGGGCTATAGATCATGCCCTTTTTGATCAAGCCGCTGCGTACCGGCGCCACGCTCTGCACTTTCACGGCCAGCTTGTCTGCGACGGCTCGCGAACAGCTCCCAGAATGATCGCCAGCCAGGCACGGTGAAGCTGAACTGCGCTCCCCACAGGAATCCTACGAACGGGAGCAGCGCGATCTCAAGCGCGACGATCGGCTGCCGCTGTCGCCTCTTTGTTAGTTTGAGGGATCATCGTCGCCGTTTGTTCCACAGAGCACGTGGCGGCGCTTTTTGGCCGGCGCCGTCCGCATTCGACATTCTGAGTGCTCCCAGGCGTAACGGGTGTTGCTGCCGCCCTATGGAGTGGCGATCCCCCAGTTCCGACCGGCTCTCCTACTATCCTGGCGCCCCCTGGACAGGTTGACCCCAGAAGGCGGCGGCGTCCCGGGACGTGGTGTAGGAGGCGGGGGCGGCGGCGTTGCGCGTAG
>CAZCQH010000085.1:0-17368 GCA_964500805.1 uncultured Hyphomicrobiaceae bacterium | reverse complement strand
CGCAGAATCCGCCAACCCCACCATCACAACAAGGCGGCCCTCACCGGAGGGAGACTGATCAACGCGCTAATTTGCAACGCGATCGACCCCAAGCAAAGTCGCGTGTATTGAAATTCGCGGCGACGGTGGGCGCCGCGGAAAACGTCCAGAAGCGAGGGCCGAGTGCAGAGCCTTCAGAGGCGTTCGCAGGCTGGGAAAAGCGCTTGATGTACGTCGCCCACCGAGTTTCCGGACGGTCAGTACATGCACCGGCGCCATAAATGACTTGATCGAGAGCACGACGCTCTAGTTGAACTTCCACGCCGCGCTGATGCGTCCACCCAGCGTCCGTTCGTCAGCCGAACCGTCGAAGTAGACCGCCGAGCCCAGTGTCAAATTGCCCTGCGTGTATGTCAGGCCCAAGTCCACGCCACCATAGGTATGCGCCTGGCCATAGTGGACAGTCCCGGTATTGGGAATTTCAGTTGGATCGAAAAGATCGAACCGCAGCTCGTTGCGATAGCCGACCTCCTGCCGGACATACCCCTGAATATAGGGACGCAGCAGCCCCGAGTTCTGCAATCCGATGTTTGCGAAAATAGTTGCGGAGCCTGTTAAGGTCCACGTCGAAAACTTCCAAGTCTGTAAATCTCCCTGAAAGTTCGCGAATGTGTCGCCGATGTTCTGTGTGTACCCCGCCGCACCTCTGAGGTCCAACATCGGTCCCGACGGCGAGCTCGAGAGCGGAAAAACATGGCCCGCTGTCAGCGAGCTGACGAGCCCGTGCGTGCCATACTTGTAAGTACGCGATACGCAAGGAGGACCACAGAAATCTATGGCATCAATCAACGTGGTTTCGCCCCACATGCCGACGATCGAGGCAACAGCATAGGATCGATTTTGCGCCCACAGTGCCATGCCGCCCAGGATCCCGGACTCGTTATGAGCTTTGCCGAACTGCCCGTTGGCGGTGTCCAGGATGTTCCCGCCACCGTTCTTCAGGTCAAGCGACAGCCAATTGTGCCCGCCGAAGATGCTGATTTTAATTTGCCCGCCGAGCACCGTGCCCGGCACAGCATAAATGCCGGTGCCGAATGCCGACGCCTCGCGCGTCCGCCAAGCAAAATTTTCTGTATCGGACGGCCGGTTCCTCGACGCGTCATGATCCGACCTGCGTAGCCGTCCCGTCGGCGATGCGCCAGCACCCAGACTGGCTCCGGCGCCGCCAAGCCCTCCCGCCGCCGGGGTGCCTAGGACCTGGGCATCGATGAAGTCCTTCTGAGTCCCATCCACCGCATCCCGCAGTGACTGACCTGTCGCGGCGTTGGCGGCGCGTCCAACGGAGCTCTGCGCGAAAACGTCCGATGGCATTGCGAACAGGACGAAACCGCTCAGTGCTGCAACAAGTACGCGGGCACGCGCAAAAATCGATTTATCAAGCGATCCGAACACCTTGTGCCCCCAACACAGACGCCAATCGAAGATTACGGCATTGTCAATTTACGAGCACATTATTGGCCAGGGGAACCAGCAGCAAGGAATTTGCGAGAGGCGCACAATGTCATTGACCGCTCGTTGCGCTTCCGCAACATTTCCAGCCAGCGTACGTCACGTTGGTGGCGCTGGCATTATTGCCCGCGCGCCCCTGCCGGTAGTGCGGACTTTTTTCGCCGGTCGGGACATCATTGAAGTTCATATGTGTAGGGGTGGTGATGCCATGGCAGTATTTTTTCAACGGCCAACACTCATTCTGGCGCCTCTAATTCTGCTGATCAGCGCGTTCCAGGTTGCTGCCGCTGAAAGCAACAAACGACTGGCTTTAGTGATCGGCAATTCCGGCTATCAAAACGTTGAGAAGCTCACAAACCCGGTCAACGATGCGACGGACATCGCGAAGAAGTTGAGGAGCCTGCAATTCGACGTCATCCTGGCAACCAATGCCGACCACGCGAAGATGAGCGCATTGCTAGAAGAGTTCAAACACCGGTTGACGCGCGAGCACGTGGCGCTCTTGTTCTACGCCGGTCACGGTGTCGCCGTGAACAACGACAGCTACCTGCTGCCCATCGATGTCCCATCTCAAATTTCAGTCAACGACCAAAGCGACCGCGGCGCCGCGGCTTTGAAACGGGAACTCGTTAGCATGACCGACGCGCTTGCGCCGCTTGAGGTCGCAAAAATGGGAATACTCTTCCTCGACGCCTGCCGGACAAACGCTTCGGCTCCAAATAGGGGGGTCAATCTCAGGGTCGTCTCGTCGGTTACACAACAACGCGCGATATCTGTGATGCGCGGAACGTTGCCGACACAAATTACGCCGAGTGCTCATTCCGCTGGCGTGTTCCGAGCCTATGCGACTCAGCTCGACAATACGGCCTCTGATGGCATTGGCCGCAACAGCCCGTTTACAAAAGCACTGCTCAAGCACATCAGCACGAAGGGCATCACGATACAGGAGCTGATGATCCGCGTCCGTAAATCGGTGATGGAGGAGACAAACAAGACGCAAATTCCGTGGGAGGAAGCGGCTCTCAACGAGTCCTTCTATTTTGATCCGCCATCACCAGCTGCACCGCAATCGGCATCCGGCAGCCGTCCATCGACCGGTTCTGGACCCTCGGCGCCCTCATCTGGCGGCAGCGTTCAGCGTCCCGCGGCGAACGCGTCGCGGCCACAGCTTCCGCCCAACATCGGCGTAGGCGTAGGCGCGGGATTTTAGAGTCTTAGCCTCCGTGTTGCAGAAAATTTCAGCGTGAGCGGGCTGATACAGCAAGCACATTTCCCGACTGAACCCCATAGAGCCTTATGGTACGTGCGCCTGGAGCCGATTAATGGGCGTCTGCTGTCGAGAGTCGAGTGGCACCTCTAATTCGAGGTTCCGGGAGGCGGTGACCATTCGGCTCTCCATTCCGCTAAGGCCCACCTTACAAAACTAGCAATGCAATGATTGATAACTGAGTGCTTCGACCGCCAAGCCATTTCGGGTGGAGCCGCCTAGGAACTTGGCTCCGCGCAGGTTATGGCGCCAGCTTCCTGCGTGTCGGCTTTCGGAGGACGAGCGGCCACCTCAATTCGCTGATTTGTTAGCCGAAGTTCATCAGTGCCGAGGTTGGCTTTCTCTGCCTCTCGACGGGCGTGGATCGAAACGGGACTGAGCTGCGTCTCGAGACACGCTTGCAGCGTCGCCCGCTCACACGCGGGCGTGGATCGAAACTGATTGCGCTCGCCAACGCCGTGAACAAGAACGGGTCGCCCGCTCACACGCGGGCGTGGATCGAAACGTCTCGCGTAAGTAACCCGCCGCACGAGAAAGGCCGTCGCCCGCTCACACGCGGGCGTGGATCGAAACGCCCGTATCGTCGACGACGAGATCCGGTTCTGGAAGTCGCCCGCTCACACGCGGCCGATCATCCTCCAGCACCGCTATGCCTTTTGCATGGCACCGTTCGTCAAAGGTCTGACGATCCACAACAACTCGCACTACAATAATTGGCGTTTCGAGAGTACCTGGATCGACAGGTAGCGGGCTCCGAGCCCGTCGACGTAGCCAGTGCAGGATTTGCTAATTTCCCCCCACTATCGTGAGATTCTTGGAGGATGCTATGCGGCTCGGTTCGCAACCACACGGATGCGACCGGCTATGGCCCTGGACGTTGAGGCCGTTACGGTCGGTTCCGTGACTTCGGTTCGCCGAATGGGCTGATGACCAATGTCCGCTGTCTGGGGTGAAGCTACGATGTGGAATCGATGGTCGTGGCACTGATCATGGTTAGAAGTCGATGTCTCTTATCTCTGCACTGCGACGATCAGGTGATTGATGGCCACGCATTTGACCCGAAGCTGCGATTTTCCGATTCGTTACGGAACAACGGAATTATTCCCGAGAGCGGAAGGCACAGCGGACAGTTTCAGCAATGTGCCCACAAGCCGTTCTGCATCTATCGGCTTGGTCATGAAGGGCGCTTGACGATATACAGCTGGCGCTTGCTCAGCGCTGTAGCCTGACATGACGACAAATGACAATCCTCTATCCTTCAGCGCCACCGCGACGGGCTCAGAAGTCTCGCTGCCTAGATTGATGTCCAACACGGCAAGGTCGCAGCCGGAACTCTCGACCAACGCCAACGCTTGGGCGACGGAGGCTGCCGGACCGACGACATGCCAGCCGGCCGCGGCAAGTTGCTCCGCAAGGTCGAGGGCGCAAATGGCATCGTCCTCGACGAGCAAAACATTTCGGCCGCCCGCTGTTGCCGCAGCGCCTTGCGATGCCGCCATCTCGCGCGACGCTGAGGGATTGCCATCGACGATCCGGGTCGCCGGACAGCGCAACTTCCAGACTACACCCGTGTCGGGATAATCGAGCCGCACCTCGGCTTCGAGGCTCGTTCGCACGATGCTATCGACGACCGTCGAACCGAAACCGCGGCGTTTCGGAACTGATACGGCCGGGCCGCCGGACTCATGCCACGATATGCGGAAACCCTCGCCGCCGCAGCCAGCCTCTTCGACGCGCCAATCAATGCGGACCTGCCCCGTGGCATTGGACAGCGCACCGTATTTGCCGGCATTCGTCGCAAGCTCATAGAGAGCCATGCCGAGAGTCTGCGCCGCTGCCGTGGAGACTTTGACCGGCGCACCTTCGACCAGGATGCGCGTTCCGATCAGATCGGTGAAGTGAGCGAGCTGCGATCGGACCAGCTGACGGAGGTCGACGCCTTGCCACTCGTTGCTGACCAGCAGATCCTGACACGCAGCGAGGGCCTGCAGGCGTGCCGAAAAGCGGTCGGCGAAGGTTGCGGGCTCCGACGCCGCAGTCTGACGGGCGATGGCTTGGACGAGGCTCAGCATGTTCTTCGAGCGGTGATTGACCTCGCGCATCAGCAAGCGCAGCTGCGCCTCGGCCCGCTTGCGGTCGGCGATGTCCATGGCGAATTCGACGACCGTGCCATCACCGAGGTCGCGGCCGGCGAACATCATCCACGACCGGCGGCCATCCTTCAGGAGATATTCCTTCTCGTACGGGCCGATGCGTCCGGTACTGGTGAGCTGTGCCATTTGGCTCTCGCTCACCGCATGGTGCTCGGCGGGTGTCATCAGCATCCACGTCAAGTTGCCGCCGGCGACCTCGGCCGCCGAATAGCCTGTCAGGCGCAGGAAGTGATCGTTGGCCTCGATCAGACGGCCGCTCGCCTTGTCGAACATCAGAATGCCAACGGCATCCGTCTCGAACATGAGCCGCAGCCGCTCCTGGCTCGCGCGGAGCCGCTCCTCGGCGAGCTTCTGCTCGGTGATCTCGTCGACGACCGCGCCGATGGCATGCACCCGGCCGTCCGAGCCTTTGAGGGGATAGTATCGCTCGTTCCAGTACCGCTTGACCCCGGGAGCCTTGGCCGTCTCCCCGGTGATCTCACACTGCACGATCTCTCCGGTCGCGAGCACCTGCCGGAACTTGGGCTCCACGGATGGCCGCAAATCCGGGACGATGTCCCAGGCGGAGCGCCCGATATGCTGCTCTACCGGCGCGCCGTTGATGTCGGCCAGAGCCGGATTGATGCGCAGGAAGCGGAACTCGCTGTCGAGCAGCGCCAGCCCGACGGGCGCGTTGCGGTAGAGCGCCTCGATCTCGCCCAGCCGCTCTCTGAGCGCCGCCTCGCGCTCCACGCGTGCCCGCTCCGCCGTCCGCTGCTCGGTGACATCTCGGATGGCCAGCACGATCAGATTGAGATGGTCGAGGCGCCGGCCGTTGAGCAGCATGGTCCGCTGACCGATGGCCTCGAACGTATGCTGCACCTCGTGGTCATCGAAGCTCTGCTGCTCCGGCAGGATCTCTTCGAGCAGGAGGCGCAGCTCGGCGATGTTCCATTGCCCGTTGCCGAGCTCGTAGACAAGGCGGCCTTCGGTATCGGCCCGATCCACCCTGAAAAGATCATAGAAGACCTGGTTGGCGGAGTGGACGCGCAGGTCCCAGTGCAGGATCAGCAGACTTTCACGGATGCTGTCGATGAGCTTGTCGGCGAACTCGATGCGTCCTTCGATCTCGAACCGAAGCCGCTCGCGCTCGGTGTCATCGGTGATCGCGAGAAGGATCAAGTCCGTGTGCCCGGCCCTGATGATCCGCTTTGCATTGAGCCGCATGACGCGCCGGCCGATGCCGGGAAAGACGTGCTCGACGCGGTAGTCCTTGACGACCTCCTGGCGTGTCAGAACCTCGTCCAGGAGCTCCCGCAGCTCTTCGATATCCCACTGGCCGTTGCCGAGATCGTAGAGGCGGCAGCCGAGCGTGTCCTCTAAGGTGACCTCGAACAGGCCCAGGAACGCCTGGTTCGCCACCTGCACGCGGAGGCGGGCATCGAGTGCGACGAGCGGGAGATCGACAGTCTCCAGCATGGTGTCAGCGAAGGCCGAGCTGTCACCGGGGACTGTCATGCTCACTCCTCGCAAATCATTCGCGTATCGCCCCCGACGTCTCTCAGACAAACATAAGTCATGGCCCGCGATCAAGGTCGCGCGGTGAGGGCAGCAGCCTTGGCACGTCGAATTCTGCCCACCATCCTATCGAGGCAGCTCTAAGTCTCCTTGACCTACGGCAACGGACGCTATTCAGTTCAGGCGGTTAGGGCGTCTCCTGACCCACCGGGTTTTTGGGCTTTCGCAGCTATTAGATCATCGCGAACGATTGGTTCCGGGCCTCCGTCTTCCCCGTACTCCAAGCAATGACTGTTGATCGATCTGCAGCGGCCAAGCCGTTTTGCGTATCCGTTGTCTGAGGAACGACTTCGCAACATGTCGGCAAACTCTGCACAGCCGCGATGGGCGACCAGCGACTGTCCGGTTGATGATGCCCGTCAACGTCGTTATTGCTAGTGACGCGCTGACACCGGACCGGCCCATGTTGAAGTTCCACCGGACGACCTCCCAACACTGCCGATATGCCTTGCTTCTGCTTGCGCCGCTGAACGGAGGCCACGATGGTGAGCACGTCCCCGCCTCACTCTCTGAAATCAAGCCGTGAGACCCAAGCTGGCACGTCCAGCGGCTACCTGATGCTGATCCTGCTCGTGCTCTTCGGGCTGGTCTGGTCGCCGGGTTCTTGATGGTGACGAATTTTCGAGCCGCGCCCGGTATCGGCTTTCTCGCCGTCATCGCGATTTTCGTGATCGCCAAGGGGCTCTACGTCCTGCAGCCCAATCAAGCCGCGGCGATCCTGCTGTTCGGCAGCTATCAGGGCACCGATCGCGCGACAGGCCTGCGCTGGACCTGGCCGTGGATGAGCAAGACCAAGATCTCGACGCGCGCTAACAATATGATCTCCGAGCAGATCAAGGTGAACGACCTGCGCGGCAACCCAATCGAGATGGCCGTGCAATTGGTCTGGCGCGTGACCGACACCGCTCAGGCCCTCTTCGATGTCGATGACTACCGCGCCTTCGTGAAAGTGCAAACGGAAGCAGCCGTCCGCACCATCGGCTCGCGCTACCCCTATGATGACTTCGAGCACCAGGAGGTCACGCTGCGCGGCAACAGCGATCAGGTCAGGTCGGAGCTGCGGACGGAGTTGATCAACCGCCTCCAGGTCGCCGGCATTACGGTCGACGAGTGCGGCTTCACACATTTGGCGTACGCACCGGAGATCGCCGGCGCCATGTTACGGCGCCAACAGGCTCAGGCCGTCGTCGCCGCGCGCAAGACGATGGTCGAGGGCGCCGTCGGGATGGTCGACTTGGCGCTGGAACAACTTGCGAGCAAACGCATCGTCGATCTCGGTGCCGATCAGCGCTCTGCTCTGGTTTCTAATCTGATGGTGGTCTTGTGCAGCGAGCGCGATACCCAACCGATCGTCAACACAGGCGCCGGATCGGCGAAGAGCTCGGCTCCCACAGGCGAGCACTGAGGCCTGCGGAGCGCGGCCCGGTAGCGTCTGCTCGCGGGGGTGTCTCGACGGTTCTTTGTTCTCGCGGCTGCTCGAAATTTTCGCGCAGGTTGACGTCGGCTCCTTCTGGAGGCTGTGTGAGAACGCGCCGTCGCGCGGCATTCCTCTTTCATCTTGACCGCCGAGGTCAGCCAAGTTCGCTTCTGCCGATTTCGGCGCTGGGATCGCTCCCAATTGAATGTCGTTGCGCCTGTGGAGGCGCTCCGAGCACGTCATCATGCGCTCGTTCCTCACGTTCTCATCGCCTCGATCAGGCGCGGCACGCCGAGGACGGCCATCACGCGCATCATGTTGTAGGCGAGAACGTGCAGTGCGATCTCAGTCGCGACGCGCGGCAGCGTCCTCGTTTTGAAGTGTGTCGCCCCCATCCACGCTTTGATCGTGCCGAACGGGTGCTCGACGGTTTTGCTGCGCAATGGGATCTTCGAGGGATCGTCGTCGAGGCGCTTCTGGACGCGTTCGAGGATTGCCTCGTGCTCCCAGCGACGGACGCGTCGCTCTTTCCCGGTCGTACACTTGTTCTTGATCGGGCAAGCCGCGCAGACGATCGTCCAGTAGACGCGGACCATCCTGCCGTCTTGTTCTTCGCTCGTCATGCGATAGGTCAATCGCTGCCCGGCCGGGCAGCGATAGATGTCCTCATCGGCGACGTACACGAAGTCGGCTTTGTCGAAGCGGCCGAAGGCCGCCACGTTCGACGTGTTCGGCTTCGAGACCGTGACGGCGACGCCGGCCCGCTCGGCGGCGACGATCTCCTCACCGCTGTAGTAACCCTTGTCGGCGACCGCTTCGATGGCCTCGCTGGCCATCACGTCCTTTGCGGCGCGCGCCATCATCGATAGGGCATCGCGATCGTAACCGTGGTCCGTGACCTCGTGCGCGACGATCAGATGATACTTCGTCTCGACGACGCTCTGCACGTTGTAGCCGACAACGCGCGGCTGCTTACTGGTCGTCGCCATTGAGCGGCAGTCGGGATCGGTCAGCGAAACCTGCGTCTCGCCGGTCGCGTCCATGCGCTTTTCGACCGCGCGCAGCGCGTCGGACTCTTTCTTGTAGTGCGCAAGCTTCTTGAGCGCGCGCGCCACTCGGGCCTCGGGCATGACCATACCGGTCTTTGCCAGAACTTCGTCGGCACGGTCGAGTTCGGTCAGATAGCGCGCGATGGCCTCGTCGATCTCGCCGAGACGACGGCGCAGCTTCTCTCGTGTGTAGTTGCGCGCCTTGGCGTTGACCGCCTTGAACTTGCTACCGTCGATCGCGACGATATCGGCGTCGAGCAGATCGATATCGCGGCAGAGCGCGACGAACTGCTGGCACACCTTCCGAATAGCGGGGCCGTTGTCCTTGCGGAAGTCGGCGATCGTTTTGAAATCGGGCTTGAGCTGACCCGTGAGCCAGATGAGTTCGAGATTGCGCCCGCACTCGCGTTCGAGGCGCCGCGACGACTGCACCTGGTTCAGATATCCGTAGAGGTACATCTTCAGCATCGTCGCCGGATGATATCCCGGCCGTCCCGTTGCCTCCGGTTTGATGTCGAAGCCGAGAGAAGCAAGATCAAGCATGTCGATGAAGGCATCGATTGCTCGAACTGAGCTCTCCTCGCCGATATAGTCATCGACGCAATCTGGGAGCAGAGTCGTCTGGGTCCGATCCAGGCCTTCAATAAAGCGCGTCATCAGAGCCCCCGCTCATGAATGCGCGTCACATATCATGATTTGCGCAGGGTCCTTGGCGTTTTCACACAGCCTGTCTGCGCAGTGACAACTGCATCGGCCAGCAAACGTTATCTGCGTCGAAGCCGGCCCGAACGCCCGAACTCGATGCCGACAAACACGATGAGAAAAAGGCCGGGCTTGGACCCCCGGCCTTCGCTCCGATCAGGGAGCCACGTTGCGCTTGTCGATGCGATCCTGCAGCCAAGCTCGTACTTCACTTTCGATCCAGCCGACCCGGCTGCCGCGGAAGTGGCCTAGCCGTACCCGCTTGGGGAATTGGCCGGCGTGCTCGAGGCGTTGGATGTGCTGGTGCGAGTAGAGAACGAGTTCCTTGACCTGCTTTTTCGACAACAATCGCTGAAGGTCAGTCATCGCTGGTCTCCTGAATGAGGAGCATCGCGATGCCCCAGGGTTGCCCTTGGGATCACACGAGGATGCCGCTGATTCGGGGAGTGTTCAAGACGATCATCGGCATCGAGTGCTTCTCACCGCAGCACATATTGACACCTGGTCTCGATTTATCCGCCTGGTCGCCCAGCTTTCCGAAATCGAACGTGTGTGGAAGAGTTCGGGCGCCTCGCTCGCGCCGTGTGTCGCGATCGACCGGGCTCTATCGCCGGCGGCAACGCCGCCGTCGACGGAGCCGCCGAGCGTCTCCGCCCAGACGGGTTGCGATCCCTGGCGCAACGCTGAAGAGCTGAAGCCACGCTCCGAATTGGCCCCCCTCTACGCACTGCTTCCACGATACGAACGATGGATACGACAGCATGACATGGTCATTGGCCATGTCTGTCACTGTTACGGCCGGGTGTGCCCTGCCTAGTCCGGCCGCAGCCGACCACGTCAAGTCCGGGCGCCCGATGCTGCGATTTGAACGCTGCTATCGGCAGTTCTGCGATGCACGCAGTGCCGAAATTAAGCGTCGTCCAGTGCTTACGGCTCGAACATGAACGATCATGCCGGATCAACGACACTCATCCAAATTTGGTACCCATTTGGTACCCAAACTAGGAAACCTTAATCAGAAGTTTTGATTAACTCGTTGATTTTATTGGTGGAGCCGAACGGGATCGAACCGTCGACCTCGTGAATGCCATTCACGCGCTCTCCCAACTGAGCTACGGCCCCGGACCAAAGATGCCAGGGTTATTCCCAGGCGACGTAGCTAGTAGAGGGTGCCACATCGGAGCGCAAGCATTTCTTGAGCCGGGCGGACGCCGCCCCTGAAACCGCATCTGCGCGACAAATCAATGGACGCTGGAGCCGGGTGCGCAAACGCCCGTATCGAGATGAGCGGGACGGCCTGGTGCGGAAGCGATGAGGCGACCGCTGGGCCGCCGCAACTCGTTTTTCCAGGTGCTGTTTCGCTAATCAGAAGCCGATCGCGTCTCGCGACATCCCAGCATCACTCAACGAGCTTCAGGCGCTTCTTCTCGAGCACTTCCAGCACTCGCTTCAGGTCATGACCACGCTTCAGGATCAGTCCCGTCGCCGAGATGACGCTGAACGCGCCTTGTTTCCGCGCGTTGCGGGGGTCCTTCTCGATCCGATAGAGCGGCCATTCACTCGATCTTCGGTAGATTGAGAAAACGGCTTTGTCGCGGCCGAGATCGAGAGCGTAATCGCGCCACTCGCCGGCTGCCACCTGGCGCCCATATACGTTCAGTATTTCGCTCATCTCCTGGCGATCAAACGCAACGACCGGAGCCACGTTCGTTGATCTTGTGGCTGGACTGCCTGAAAGGCTCGCCCCAGCACGGGGGCGAAACGCTATCGGCTCGCTGTCGCTCAAGGGCGCCTCCTTTAGTATACCGCTGATCATCACGCGATCCGCCGGTCGACGCAACACACTTCGGATCAGAACATGTTGCAATTCACAAAC
This sequence comes from uncultured Hyphomicrobiaceae bacterium, assembly GCA_964500805.1. Taxonomy (GTDB): domain Bacteria; phylum Pseudomonadota; class Alphaproteobacteria; order Rhizobiales; family Hyphomicrobiaceae. The sequence continues at coordinate 5,859 of CAZCQH010000085.1, read as the reverse complement.
GTAATATCGAGAAACAATAGTCACAACTTCGCCGCACTCGAATGGCACACAGCCTTTACGAGCTTGACCCGGTCCTAGAAGTCCTCGGTACCAGCCCCCAGCCCCCAACCGAGGCTTTGCGTTGGACTGGGTCAAGTGCGTTTTGGAGCATCGCACTGCGCAAGCAAAGCATCACATAATGTCAGCGCGTCGAGATTTCGCTAAACTGCCCTAATGCCGTCGATGACACGCCGCAAAGCCGCGAGATAAATGGACCGTTGCCTCGTGGCCCGGTCCTGACGCGAGGCTTTGGACATCTCAGCCCCCCAGCCCCCGGGGCCACGCAGAAGGATCGGGCCATAAAGCTAGCGGGAAGGCAACAAGGCAACACTCATTTTGAGTTCTCCGTTGATGCCTCAAAGGGCCGGCACTGCCGGCCCTTCAGTTTTGTGGTCCGCAAGCAGCAATCGGCGGATCCGTACCACTGCCGAAGCCTGTCTCACTTTGCCTTGGACGCCATGTCCGCAACGTAGTCCCAGTTGACGAGGTTGTCGACGAAGGCCTCGAGATACTTCGGGCGCAAGTTGCGATAGTCGATGTAGTAGCTGTGCTCCCACACATCGCAGCCGAGGATCGGTTGTGCGCCGTGCATCAGCGGATTTTCGCCATTCGGTGTCTTCATCACTTCGAGCTTGCCGTTCTTCACCGCAAGCCAGCACCAGCCCGAGCCGAACTGCGTGACGCCCGCCTGAATGAAGTCGGTGCGCATCTTGTCGTAGCCGCCATATGCCGTGACCAGCGCCTCGACCTTGCCGGGAAGCTTGTTGCCACCGCCGCCCTTCTTCATCCAGTTCCAGAAGTGAATGTGATTGTAGTGCTGACCAATCTGATTGACGACCGGCTGGTCCTTGGCGTTGAACGCCTCGACGCAGATTTGCTCGATAGACTTGCCGGCATACTTGGTGCCGTCGCCGGCTAGGGTATTGCCCGTAGTCACATAGGCGTTGTGATGCTTGTCGTGATGAAACTCGAGCGTCTCCTTCGACATGAAGGGTTGGAGTGCGTCGTAGGCGTAGGGCAGTGGGGGAAGCGTAAAGGCCATGGGAAACTCCATCGATTGCCGTTGAGGATTTGGGGATAGCAGGACCCTAGCGGTAGGCCCCGAACAAGACAAGCAAGCCGTGAGCCTCCCCGAGAGTGAAACAATCCAGGTCACAGCATCCGACCGGCTCTCGCATTTTTGGCTTCTACTGCCTCCGCGGAGTGGGCATGCTGCCGAAAGCGAAGCGACGCGTTGAGGCGAATGTCGATGACACTGCCGACTAATTATCTGGAGTACCCCTATCGCCGGTCGGGCATGGATCATGGGCGCTACGTTTACGAGAACCTGTTCGAGCGAAGGCCAGTCACCTGGCCAAACGGCGCCCGTGTGGCTCTGTTGATCATGCCAGTGATGGAGTTCTTTCCACTCGATATGGCGCCGAAAGGTGTGCGGCCGACGGGCGGCCTTGAGCGGCCTTATCCGGACTATTGGAACTTTACGCTGCGTGATTATGGCAACCGCATCGGCTTCGCGCGAGTCTTCCGGGCCTTGGAGCAGCGCAAGCTTACGGCGACGGTTGCGATGTCATCGCGGCTGGCGGAGCGATACCCGCATGTCGTGGCCGAGGCGAACCGGCTAGGCTTTGAAATTGCCGCGCACGGCATCGATATGGGTCACATCCATACAACGGGAATTGGCGAGGGCGAGGAGCGGCGATGGGTGCAGCAGTCGTTGACGACACTGCGCCGGCTCACTGGTCAGCCGGTCAGCGGCTGGTTGTCGCCCGCTTCGTCGGAGAGCCACGCAACGCTCGATCTTGTTGCCGCAGAAGGCTGCGCCTACGTGTGCGACTGGGTCAACGACGACATGCCGTACCCGGTCACGACGAAGGCCGGGACGCTCCATGCTATGCCGCACGCCTTCGAGATCAGCGACCTGCAACTCTTCCATTTCTACAAGTACAAGCCGAAGCAGTTCGTGACGCAGGTCGTGGACCACTTCGCGTACCTCTACCGCGAGGCCGAGGTGCACGGCGGACGGATCGTGGCGCTCTCGTTCCGACCGTGGATCTCTGGCGTGCCGCACCGGATCGCGGCAGTGGAAGCGGTGCTCGATCACATCGGCGGGCATGCCGGCGTGTGGTGTGCAACTGCGACCGAGATCTTGGAGGCGTGGCGGGCCCAGCAGTGAGAGAGATCGGCACACTGCATCAGTGCGTCAGCGACCGCGATACAGTTCAACCGCCGCGCGCTCAGACCGGTTGCGAGGACTTGCCGACGTGGCGCAAGGCCCGGAAGGCTACGTTCACCGTCTTTGCCATCGCTTCGAGATAAGCGGCGATTTCCGGCGGAAGATCGGCGTTGGCGTAGCGGTCAGGATGGTAGAGCTTGGTCAGGTGGTGGTAGGCAGCTTTGATGTCGTCGGCTGTGGCGCCCTTGTCGAGCCGCAGGATCTGATAAGGATCGAAGCTTCGAGCGTCGGGTACGGCAAGCCGCAGCGCACTCGGTCTGCCGGGTGCGAGGACTCTCATACCCTTGATGTCGGATTTCGCGACGAAGGTACCCTCGCCGTCGAAGCCCTCGACGTAGAGGAAGCCCTCGCGGTTCTCGAGCAGCTTGGGCAGGCTCTGACCCGGCCCGACGACGGCGCGGCCAGGCACGCGTGTCCCATCGGCCAGCGCGATTTCGACGGCGATGAGGGTCTCGGACTTGTTGTCGACAGGATTGCGCTCGAACATGTTCGGGCTCGACATAACCGCCCGCGTGAATTTCGACCGGGCTGGGCTCGATCCTACCGTCGACCCGCAAACCTTTCGTTAACGAAGCGCCACCAGGGCGGATGGCGCGGGGCAAGCTCCGGAATTTGCCCACGCGCCATCCTGCGGCGCCCCAGGTGTTGGACGGACCTGGGAGGGAGGCTCTCCACCGTCCGTTGTTATTCACGATGTCAAAGAGCGCCCGCAACCCTTGCGGGGTGCGGGGCTTCCACTGCTCGGATGGGAGCGGGCGGTTGGGCCTGTTCCCGCCAATCAGCGGAACAGGCGAGTATGAGGCCGCTCGGAGGGATGGGGATAAGTATTCCGGAATTTCGCGAATTACAGTTAACCGGGCCCATACGCCGAGCGGCACCGCCGTGCCGGTAGTCAGATGAGCCTGAGCGTACGGAAGCTCGCGTGTCCGTTCCGCCCGACGATGATGTGATCGTGAATTGTGATCCCGAACGGTTTGGCCGCCTCAATGATCAACTTGGTCATGTCAATGTCCGCCCGGGACGGTGCCGGATCGCCAGACGGATGATTGTGAACCAGGATCAGCGCTGTGGCAGCCAGCTCCAAAGCGCGCTTCATCACCTCGCGGACGTAGACCGGCGTATGGTCGACTGTGCCTCTGCCCTGTACTTCGTCCGCGATCAGCTGGTTGCGCTTGTCCAGGAACAATATGCGGAACTTCTCCTGGTCATCGTAGGCCTGCGCCGCCTTGCAGTACTCGATCACCGCGTTCCAGGTGCTGAGAACCTGACGGCCCTTGATTTCAGCTCGCATTAAGCGAAGCGCAGCGGCCTGGATGAGCTTGATCTCGTCGACCGCCCGGTCACCGATCCCGTCTACCTCTTTCAGGCGCTCCGGAGGGGCATTGATCACCTCGGGGAACGACTTGAACCGGGCCAGCAACTGCTTAGCCAGCGGCTTGACGTCCCCACGCGGAAAGGCGCGGAAGAGGATCATCTCGAGGAGCTCGTAATCGGGAAGTGCATCAGCTCCGCCTTTGCGGAACCGTTCGCGTAACCGGCCGCGATGCCCGGCTCGATCATCGACTGGCGGCGGATTTGCCTCGAAAAAATTTGCTTGGGATGACGGCTCATCAGGCCCGTATGCGCCGATTTGCTTCTGCCGCGCCATCGGGCCCTCGCCACGCCAGTCAGCTGTTTGCGCTGGTTCCGTAGGGCGGCCGGTGGAAGCCCGCTGGCGAGTAGGTGAACACCTCGCATCCCGTGTCGGTCACCCCCACCGTGTGCTCGAACTGCGCCGATAGCTCCCGGTCGCGTGTAACGGCCGTCCAGCCGTCGGGAAGGATCTTCACCGTTGCTTTCCCCAGATTGATCATGGGTTCGATGGTGAAGAACATCCCTGGCTCAAGCACAGGGCCGTCGCCGGGGTCGCCATAATGCAGGATGTTCGGCCGATCGTGAAACACACGCCCGAGACCATGGCCGCAGAAGTCGCGGACCACGCTACACCGCTCGCGCTCCGCGAACTGCTGGATCGCTGCCCCAATATGTCCAGTCGTATGACCTGGCTTGACCGCTGCGATACCCCGCTGCAACGCCTCGAACGTCACGTCCAGCAGCCGCTCCGCCTTCCGAGAGATCGGCCCCGCCGTAAACATGCGACTCGTATCTCCATGCCAGCCATCAACAATCAGCGTCACGTCAATGTTCACGATGTCACCATCGCGCAGCGGCTTCGAACTCGGTATACCGTGGCACACCACGTGGTTCACCGAAGTGCAGATCGAATGCGTATAGCCGCGGTAATTGAGAGTCGCCGGGACCGCTCTGTTGTCCATGGCAAATTCGAATACCAGGTCGTCCAGCCGCTCGGTCGACACGCCAGGTCTGACGTGGGGGACGAGCATATCGAGCGCTGCCGCCGCCATCTGCCCGGCCTTGCGCATCCCGGCAAAAGCCTCGGCGCCGTGCAGCGGAATTTTGCCCTCTCGCTGTCTGAGGGTGTGGCTGTAGTCGAGATTGGACATGCGCAGCGTCGCGGCTCCTCAAAGCCCCATACTATTGGCAGGAAAGTTCATTCGAATCAACGCACCGAGTCACGTACCAACGATTTGAGCTGGCACAGAATGAAACCGCCCGGCACTTTGGCCGGGCGAGCTGAACGATGGGCCGATCTCGTGACCGCTCTTATTTCTTTTCTTCCTCGGCCGGAACCTCGGCCGCAGCCACTTCAGCCGCCAGTGCCCGAGCCTTGCCAACCCAGTCACCGTTCTCTATCGCGCCGTCAAGCTGCAGCGCCTCGTCGACATTCGCAATGTCTTCGTCAGAGAAATTGGCGATTTGCTCGAGCTTTGTGCACCCGAGCTTATGCAGCCGCCCGGCTAGATCCGCCGAGATACCGGCAATCTTGGTGAGGTCATCTGGCTCGCCCTTGGGTCGCGTGAAACCTTTCCAGGCTGCTGCGAGACGGCGCGCCCGCGCATCGGTGCGCTCGACGATGCGGGCGGCCTTGCCACGGCGCCCGCGCAGATAATAGAGCTTCGCACGGCGTACGGCGCCTCGGCGGAGGACCTCGATTTCAGCGATGAACGGCGAGTAGATTGGGAAAACGCGCTCCACTCCCTCGCCGTAGGAGATCTTGCGCACTGTAAAGCTCTCATTGAGCCCAGCACCCGAACGTCCGATGCAAACTCCCTCGTATGCTTGGAGTCGGACAGTTTCCCGGGCCTCTTCCTTTTTCTTGCCTTTGGCTTTGGGATCTGGGGCTTCCACATCGGCCACCCGAACGACAACTTTCACAGTGTCACCGGGACCGAACTCTGGAACTCCGCGCTTCGCGAGCACGGCCTTCATCTGCTCCTGCTCGAGCTCTTGAATGATGTTCATTGATTCATAGTTCCTTGTTTGGACATCATGTTAGCAGAGGAGCGGAACTCCAGACCTGTTAGGCGGAGACAGCTCTTGCGGCCCTCTCGGGCGACCCACAGGGTGGGAGAAGGCGCCTCAATACCCGAGGCCGTGCCTCTTGTCGATGGCTGATGAAGATCGGGCCTTCTCGATCGTGCCCCAGGCCGTGGTGTAATGGGCCGGTCATGGCCCGAGCTCGATGT
>CAZCQH010000084.1:0-17704 GCA_964500805.1 uncultured Hyphomicrobiaceae bacterium | reverse complement strand
CCCAGGAGCCCGTGGCCATGCTTGCGTCCGGGCCGACATCCGGAACCCTTCACAGTAGCCGAAGCTGTGGGCCCGCCAGTGTTCCTGCCACGCCGCAAGCAGATCGACGCAGGCCGTTGCTGCGGTTGGCCCGCCGGGATTGAACTGGTTGGTCAAGGGATCGGAATGGATCTCGATGACCGCGCCGAGATCATCGCCAGTCGGCCGGCGCAGCGCCAATCGCGAAGTTCTGACTGCATCGAATGCTGACAGCATGTCCGCTTCTTGTCAGGCGGACCCATGGGTCTGACCCCTGATTGAACTCCATGCCTCAGAACAGCCCGTCGATCTGGCCCTTTTCGTTGAACTTGATGAACTCGGCCGACGGCGCCTTTGGCAGGCCTGGCATGGTCATGATCTCACCGCAGATCGCAACGATGAAGCCCGCGCCCGCCGACAGCCGCACCTCGCGCACGGGAATCGTGAAGCCCGTCGGCGCGCCGCGCTGGTTCGGATCAGTCGAGAACGAGTACTGCGTCTTGGCGATGCACACGGGCAGCTTGCCGTAGCCCATGTCCTCCCAGGTCTTGAGCTGATCGCGGATCGACTTGTCGGCGACGATGCCGTCGGCGCGATAGATCTTCTTGGCGATCGTCTCGATCTTCTGCGCCAGCGGCATCTCGTCCGGATAGATCGGCGCGAACTTCGACGTGCCGCCATCCGCGAGCTCGGCAACGCGCTTTGCCATCGCCGCGATCCCCTTGCCACCCTCCGCCCAGTGCTTGTTGAGGAAGCATTCGGCGCCGAGCGACTTCACGTAATCCATCACCGCGGCGACCTCCGCGTCGGTATCCGTGATGAAGTGGTTGATGCCGACCACCGCCGGCACGCCGAACGACTTCACGTTCTCGATGTGCCGCCCGAGATTGGCGAGGCCCTTCTTCACCGCCTCGACGTTCTCCTTGCCGAGGTCCTCCCGCTTGACGCCGCCGTTCATCTTCATCGCACGCACCGTTGCGACGATGACGGCAGCGTCGGGCTTCAGGCCGGCCTTGCGGCACTTGATGTCGAAGAACTTCTCCGCGCCGAGGTCGGCGCCGAAGCCGGCCTCGGTCACCACGTAGTCGGCGAGCTTCAGCGCCGTCTTGGTCGCGACCACCGAGTTGCAGCCGTGTGCGATATTGGCGAAGGGGCCACCGTGGATCAGCGCCGGGCTGTTCTCGAGCGTCTGCACCAGGTTCGGCTGCATCGCCTGCGCCAGCAGCACCGTCATCGCGCCGTCTGCCTTGATGTCGCGCGCGTAGACCGGCGTGCGATCGCGGCGATAGCCGATGATGATGTCGCCCAAGCGCTTCTCGAGGTCCTTGAGGTCATTGGCGAGGCAGAGGATCGCCATCACCTCCGAAGCGACCGTGATGTCGAAGCCGGCTTCGCGCGGGAAGCCGTTGGCGACGCCGCCGAGCGAGCACACGATCTCGCGCAGCGCGCGATCGTTCATGTCCATGACGCGGCGCCACGAGACGCGGCGCGTGTCGATGTTCTGCGCGTTGCCCCAGTAGATGTGGTTGTCGATCATCGCAGACAGCAGATTGTGCGCCGACGTGATCGCGTGGAAATCGCCGGTGAAATGGAGGTTGATGTCTTCCATGGGGACAACCTGGGCATAGCCGCCGCCCGCCGCGCCGCCCTTCACGCCGAAGCACGGGCCCAGCGAGGGCTCCCGCAGGCAGATCGCCGCCTTCTTGCCGATGTAGTTGAGGCCGTCGCCGAGACCGACCGTTGTCGTCGTCTTGCCTTCGCCGGCAGGCGTCGGATTGATCGCCGTCACCAGAATCAGCTTGCCGTCCTTCTTGCCGGACAGCGATTTGATGAAGGCTTCCGAGATCTTGGCTTTGTCATGCCCGAAGGGCAGCAGGTGCTCGGTCGGGATGCCGAGCTTGGCCCCGATCTCCTGGATCGGCTTCTTCTTTGCATCGCGTGCGATTTCGATATCGGAACGTACGGCCATGATGGCGTTTCCTGTTTTGGATGCCGCAACGGCCGAGCTCTGTGACCGCCGCAACAGGACTTTACTTCAGGCCGACACTGGCGAGGCTCTGCCGCCAATGGAGGCTCAGTTTGGTGTCGGTAGCTGGGGTCAGCCCCCGCGCCGGTAGAGACTTAGGAGACTTGGGGTCAGACCCCGCGCCCCGGCCGTCGTATTTCATCCGTGACGTTCATGCGCGGGGTCTGACCCCGTTTCATCCTCACGCCTTCGGTGCAGGCGGATCGAAGGCGTCGCCGGCTTTCACGCCGGCGCTTGCCGCCCATTCGGCCGCTGCGATCTTCTTGCCGTCGGGCGCCTTGACGCGCTTGGCGAGAATGGCGCCGCCGCTGGCAGCAATCTTCATGCCCTCAGGGCTGATCGAGAGAATCGTCCCGGCCTTGCCGCTGTCGGTGGCTCGCGCCGCATCGTAGATGTCGAGCTTCACGCCCTTGATCATTGACCAGGCGCCCGGCGCCGGGTTGGCTGCGCGGATGGTGTTGTAGATTTCGCCAACCGGCTTCGCCCAGTCGATCTCGGCGATCTCCTTCTTGAACCAGCTTTCGTAGGAGCCGTCGGCGAGGTTCTGCTTGTGCTTGAGCTTTACGCCGGCCTTCACCAGCTCCAAACTCTCGATCATGGCGTCGACGCCCATCGGGAAGAGCTTCTTGAAGTAGACGTCGCCGAGCGTTTCGTCCGGCCCGATCTCGACCGTCTTCTGCAACAGGACCGGACCTTCGTCGAGGCCTTCATCCGGCCAGAAGATCGTGAGGCCCGTCCGCGTCTTGCCCATCGCGATCGGCCAGTTGATCGACGACGGCCCGCGGTGCGCCGGCAGCAGCGACGGATGATACTGGAACGTGCCGAGCTTCGGCGCATCGAGCACCGGCTGCGGCACGAACAGCAGCACGTAGGCCATCATGCAGAGGTCCGCGTTGAAGCTCTTCATGAGCTCCAGGGCTTCCGGCGTCTTCCAGCTCTTCGGCTGGTGGACGGGCAGGCCTTTCTCCTTCGCATAAACCTTCATCGGGTCTTCCGGCCGGCCCGCCTTGTCGGGTGCGCAGCAGACGGCGACGATGTTCTCGCCGCGCTCGATCAGCTTCTCGAGAACGGCCTTTCCAAAGGCCTCTTGTCCGTGAACGACGATACGCATGTTGCTTCCTCTCCCTCTCCCCGTCGCGCCTGTCCGTACGGTGGAGATGTTAGACGACATTGGAGCGTGACGGGGAGAGGGTCGGGGTGAGGGGCAGCCACCTGTTCCATGCGTGCTGCGGGTCGACACCCCGGACCATCCCGGTCGGGGTCAGACCCATGGGTCTGACCCCTCACGTTCCTCAGCTATTCCGCAGCGACCTTCTTCGGCGGCGTGGTGGCACCTGACGCCTTGATCGCAGCCACCTCCTCGGCGCTGTACTTCAGCACCTGAGACAGGATCTCGTCGGTGTGCTCACCGAGCAGCGGTGAGCGCTTCACCTCGGTCGGGCTCGCCGACAGTTTGATCGGATTGCCGACCGACAAATACTTGCCGCGCTTCGGATGATCGACCTCGACCACCGTGCCGGTCGCCCTCAGCGACTGATCCTCCGCCAGCTCCTTCATCGACAGGATCGGCCCGCAGGGAATGTCGAACTCGTTCAGGATCTTCATCGCCTCGAACTTGGTCTTGGTCATGGTCCAAGCTTCGATGCGGCCGAAGATCTCGTTCAAGCGGGGCAGTCGCGCCTTGGGCGTGGCGTAGTTCGGATCGGTCTTCCAGCCGGGCTCGCCGATCACATCGCAGATCGGCTCCCACACCGGCGCCTGCGTGATGAAGTAGATATAAGCGTTGGGATCCGTCTCCCAGCCCTTGCACTTGAGGATGCGCCCCGGCTGTCCGCCGCCCGAGTCATTGCCCGCCCGCGGTACGGCATCGCCAAACGGTATGCCTTCGCCAAATTGGCTGTACTCGGTGAGCGGCCCATGCGCGAGGCGCTGCTGATCGCGCAGCTTCACGCGGGCCAAGTTCAACACGCCGTCCTGCATGGCGCAGGTGACGCGCTGGCCCTCGCCGGTGTGCGTGCGCTGATAGAGCGCCGTTACGATGCCGAGCGCCAAATGCAGACCCGTGCCGCTGTCTCCGATTTGCGCGCCGGTGACAAGCGGCGGGCCGTCGCGGAATCCCGTGGTCGACGCCGAACCACCCGTGCATTGCGCGACGTTCTCGTAGACTTTGCAATCCTCGTAAGGGCCCGGCCCGAAGCCTTTCACCGAGGCAACGATCATTTTCGGGTTCAGCGCATGAATGCGTTCCCACGTGAAGCCCATGCGATCGAGAACGCCCGGTCCGAAATTCTCAACCAGCACGTCACATGTTTTGATCAGCCGCTCGAGCACTTCTTTTCCGGTCTTGTTCTTGGTATCGAGCGTGATCGAGCGCTTGTTGTGGTTCAGCATGGTGAAATAAAGGCTGTCGGCATTCGGCACGTCCATCAGCTGGCCGCGCGTGATATCGCCCGTGCCCGGTCGCTCGACCTTGATCACGTCGGCACCGAACCAGGCGAGCAGCTGCGTGCACGTCGGCCCCGACTGCACATGCGTGAAGTCCAGGATTTTGACGCCTTGCAAGGCTTGGGTCATGTTGGGGTTCCTCCCGAATTGTTATTGAGGTGCGGCTTCTGTGAAGTCTACCTGGCGATAGACTTGTGCGAACGAAACGTCAGTCCGACGCTTGCGAGGACGATGGTGTCATCTGGCACGAGCACTTCGCGTATCCATTCGTGCTGCGTGTTATCCATGCGCCGCCTACTCAGGCTTCGCCAGCAGAGAAATGCCTCTGACCGGCGTTGCCTGCTTCACGCTTTCTTCTTCGCCAGCGCGCTCTGCGGGTTGAGATTGCCGATGCGGCCCGACTCGGTGCCGGCCTTCTCGTCGATGATCGCGTTGACCAGCGTCGGCTTGCCCGATGCGATTGCCGCCGTCACAGCCTCGGTCAGCTCTGCGGGTGACGTGGCCCGCACGCCATTGCCGCCGAACGCCTGCGCCATCAGGTGGTAGTGCGAGTCCTTGACGAACGTGGTCCACGCGGGGTCGCTGCCGCCGGGGTTCACGTCTGTCCCGCGATAGATGCCGTTGTTGTTGAAGACCACCACGCAAACCGGCAGCTTGTAGCGGCATACGGTCTCGATCTCCATGCCGGAGAAGCCGAAGGCGCTGTCGCCGCACACGGCCAGCACGGGCTTGCCGGTCTCGACGGCGGCGGCCACCGAGTAGCCCATGCCGATGCCCATGATGCCCCACGTCCCGACGTCGATGCGCTTCCTCGGCTGATGAATGTCGATGATCGAGCGTGCGAAATCGAGCGTATTGGCACCTTCGTTGACGAGAATCGTATCAGGCCGCTCCGCGATGATCCGCTTCAAGGCGCCCAGTGCCCCGTGATAGTCCATGGGGTTGTTGTTGTTCTGCAGACGTGGCGCCATTTTGGAAATGTTGCCGTCGGCCTTTTCGCGCACGGACGCCATCCAAGCCGCGGGCTTCGGCCACTCGGCTCCGAGCCTCGAAAGGATAACCGACACGGACGAGGCGATGTCACCCACAATAGGCGCAGCAATCTCGACATTACTGTCCATCTCGGTCGGCGAGATGTCCAAGTGAATGAACTTCTGCGTGCCGCGCTCGCCCCAGGTCTTGCCCTTGCCGTGGGAGAGCAGCCAGTTGAGGCGCGCGCCGATCAGCATGACGACATCCGCCTCTTTCAGCACGAGAGACCGCGTCGCGCCCGCGCATTGCGGGTGCGAGTCAGGCAGCAGGCCCTTCGCCATGCTCATCGGCAAGAACGGGATGCCCGTCTTCTCGACCAGCGTCTTGATGTCGGCATCTGCCTGCGAGTAGGCGGCGCCCTTGCCGAGGATGATCAGCGGTTTCTTGGCGCCTTTGAGCAGGCTCAGCGCCCGATCAACCGACTCCAGCGAGGGAATCTGGCGCGGCGCCGGATCGAGCACCTTGACCAGGGACTTGACGCCCGCAGCCGCATCCATCGTTTGCGCGAACAGCTTGGCGGGCAGGTCGAGGTAGACACCACCAGGCCGGCCCGAGCAAGCCGCGCGGATGGCGCGCGCAACGCCGATGCCTATGTCCTCGGCGTGCAGCACCCGGAATGCTGCCTTCGCCACCGTCTTGGCGACGGCGAGCTGGTCCATCTCCTCGTAGTCGCCCTGCTGCAGATCGACGATCTCGCGCTCCGACGAGCCCGAGATCAGGATCATCGGGAAGCAGTTGGTCGTCGCGTGCGCGAGCGCGGTCAGGCCATTGAGGAAGCCCGGCGCCGAAACCGTCAAGCACACGCCCGGCTTCTGAGTCAGATAGCCTGCAATAGAGGCGGCGTAGCCCGCGTGCTGCTCGTGGCGGAAGGCAAAGACGCGCATGCCCTTGGCCTGCGCGAGGCGGCCAAGATCCGTGATCGGGATGCCTGGCACACCGTAGATATTGTTGATGCCGTTGAGCTTCAGCGCATCGATGACGAGGTTGAAGCCATCAGTCAGGTCCTGTGTTTGCGCCTCGGTGGACATTCTCGTTTCTCTCCCGGTTCGATTTCTTCGATTTCCTGGCGCCTGGCATCAGCCTGGCACCGTCGACGTCGGGGTCAGACCCCTGACACTCCACGCTGCGATTCATGCATCGGCGCTGCGTGTCAGGGGTCTGACCCCGGTTCACTCCAGCGTTACGTGGCGCTCGACGTGATCTCGCAGTTTGAGCGTGTGCTCCCGTACCAATCGTTCAGCGCGCTCGGCTTGCCGTTCCTCCAGCGCCTTCACGATCTCCTTGTGGTCTACGATCGAGCGCTGGGCGCGGTTCTGCTCGGAGATGGTGCGCTGGCGGATGGCGCGGACATGGAAGAAGAGGTCATCGGTGAGCTTGGACAACAGCGGGCACTTGCCGAGCGCAATGATCGCCTGGTGGAACTTGATGTTGGCGTCCGAGTATTCGCCCATCTTGCGGGCGACCTCGTCGGTCGAGAACACGTCGACAAGGCCGTGCAGCGCCGCGATTTCGGCGTTGGTCGCGACCTTGGTCGCAAGTCGGGCCGCCATGCTTTCCAGCGCCGCCCAGACCGTGATCATGTCTAGGATCTCGTGCTTCGTTTTGCGCACGATGAAAATGCCCCGGCGCGGTGCGATGCGCACCAAACCCTCTGACTCAAGCTGGGAGAGGGCCTCCCGGAGGGGCGTGCGGCTTACGCCGAACCGCATGGAAAGATCCCGCTCATCGAGCTTCAGCTCGGCATCGGGCGCATAGATGTTGAGGTTCATGATCGCCGACTTCAGCGCATCATACGCCCGCGCCTTGAGGCTCTGAGCCTCGGCAATCGGGGTGATCCTGAGGACTGTGTCGGACATGGCGCCTTGAGGGAAGGGCGTTCTGGTATCTGGCATACCATACGCCAGCTGGGTGGCATGCGGCAAGCGCTCCACCTTTGCCCTCTTCGAGGCACGATCGGACGCTGCCTCCAATCATCGATGGGCCGGACGAAAGTCTGATGCGGGAAAACCTATATCCCGCCATTGCAGATGATTACTGTAAGTGCAAATGACCGCTCTTCAGGCAGTCTCCGTCTGGAGCATATCTCAAGCGACACCAAGGTCACCTTTGCGTCACGGTTCCGATCAGGTCCAGCAATGGGCTTCGGCGCCAGCATAAGCGGGAATTGAGCCGCGCGCGTCCGACGGACGCACACAAGGAGGGCCGGGCTTGGAAGAGCTCGCATCGTTGATGCACGGCTTCGCCGTCGCATTGACGCCTTACAACCTCATCCTGATGATGGTTGGGATCGTCCTGGGCGTGCTCATCGGCGTCCTGCCCGGGTTGGGCGGCGCCAATGGCGTAGCGATCCTGCTGCCATTGACGTTCACGATGCCGCCGACGTCGGCGATCATCATGCTCTCCTGCATCTATTGGGGCGCCTTGTTCGGCGGTGCCATCACGTCGATCCTGTTCAATATTCCGGGCGAGCCCTGGTCGGTCGCCACGACCTTCGATGGCCATCCGATGGCCCAGCGTGGACGGGCCGACGAAGCGCTGACAGCCGCCTTTACATCCTCCTTCGTCGGTGCGCTGGTTGCCGTGATCCTGATCACGTTCCTGGCGCCACTTGTCGCCAGGTTCGCGCTGAAGTTCGGCCCGGCGGAGTTCTTCGCGGTGTTCTTCCTCACTTTCGCGAGCTTCGTTGGCATGGGGAAGGGCTCACCGTTCAAGGTCCTGGCCTCGATGTGCCTTGGCTTCGCGCTTGGTGCCGTCGGCCTCGACAAGGTCACGGGCACGCTGCGCATGACCTTCGGTCATGACGAGCTCTTGAGCGGCTTCGACTTCCTGATTGCGGTGATCGGCCTCTTCGGTATCGGCGAAATTCTGTCGTCGATGGAGAGCGGCCTCAAATTTCAGGGCAGCAACGCAAAGATCCGCCTCAACGCGGTACTCGACACGTGGAAGCGCCTGTTGAGCTACTGGGCGACCTCGATCCGGTCCTGCATCATCGGCTGCTGGATGGGGATCACGCCGGGCGGCGCCACACCGGCGAGCTTCATGAGCTACGGCATCGCTAAGAAGTTCTCGAAGGACGGCAACAACTTCGGCAAGGGCGAGATCGAAGGCGTCATCGCACCCGAGACGGCGGCGCACGCGGCCGGCACCAGCGCATTATTGCCGATGTTGACGCTCGGCATTCCCGGCTCTCCGACAGCAGCAGTGCTGCTGGGGGGTCTCATGATCTGGGGTCTGCAACCCGGGCCCATGCTCTTCGTTGAGCAGAAGGAGTTCGTCTGGGGTCTCATCGCATCCATGTATCTCGGCAACATCGCAGGCCTGATCGTTGTGTTGACCTGCGTGCCGCTGTTCGCCGCCATTCTGCGCGTTCCCTTCGCGATCATCGCCCCGGTGATCCTGGTGATCTGCGCTGTCGGCGCTTACACGGTGCACAACGCCATGTTCGATGTCTGGCTGATCCTTGGCTTCGGCGTGCTCGGCTACGTGTTCAACAAGCTCGACTACCCGCTGCCGCCGCTCGTGCTGGCGATCGTGCTCGGAGACAAGGCGGAAGAGGCATTCCGGCAGGCGCTTCTGGGCAGCCAAGGCAGCCTGCTCGTCTTCTGGTCGAACCCGCTGGTCGCCAGCATCATGACGCTCGGACTCGTGCTGCTGTTCTGGCCGCTTTTGGCATGGCTGCGCCAGCGCATCTCGCCGTCACCCGTCACGACATGAATTTGAAGTAGTCGCCGGCAGCGGGTTGCCGGCGGCCAGCGGCTCGGCCACCGCGGAGCTCGAGCCAACGCACCACAAAGCTCCGCGGCAACCGTGGGAGAAACTGATGAGGCAAGTCGTCCATCGAATTCTGAAGGGAATGCCAGCAGGCGTCGTGCTGCTGGGCGCCCCGCTTATGCCGGCCGCTGCGCAGGGCTGGGAGCCGTCCAAGCCCGTTCAGATCATCGTGCCGGCGGGACCTGGTGGTGGCGCCGATCAGATGGCACGCTTCATCGCTGGCGTCATTCCGAAGCACAACTTGATGAAGCAGTCGGTCATTGTGGTCAACAAAGCCGGCGGAGCCGGCGCGGAAGGCTTCCTCGAGGTGAAGAAGTCGAAGGGAGATGCGCATACGCTTGCGATTACGCTATCGAACCTCTTCACGACGCCGCTCGGCACCGGCGTGCCCGTCAGCTGGAAGGACATGACGCCGGTCGCAATGCTTGCCCTCGACCAGTTCATTTTGTGGGTGAACAGCGAAAGCTCCTACAAGTCGGCGAAGGAGTTCCTGGAAGCTGTGAAGGCCGGCGACGACAAGAAGTTCAAGATGGGCGGCACCGGCTCCAAGCAAGAGGATCAGATCATCACGGCCGCCCTCGAGCGGCTGACCGTACCGAAGAAGATGACCTATGTGCCCTACAGCGGCGGCGGCACGGTGGCGGTGCAACTTGTCGGAAAGCATGTCGATGCGACCGTCAACAACCCGATCGAGGCGGTCTCGCAGTGGAAGGCTGGCAAGCTCAGGCCGCTCTGCATCTTCGATGCAAAGCGCAGCATCTACACCGGCAAGGTGACCACCGATCAGGCTTGGTCCGACGTGCCGACGTGCAAGGAGGCGGGCGTCGACGTTCAGTACCAGATGCTGCGCGGAATCTTCATGTCGCCCGGCGTGAAACCCGAGGAAGTGAGCTTCTATGTCGACCTGTTCAAGAAGGTGATCGCCACCGAGGATTGGAAGAAGTTCATGGAGGATGGCGCCTTCAATCAAACCTTCATGACGGGCGATGAGTTCAAGTCGTGGGTCGAGGCGGCTGAAAAGCAGCACTACGAGCTGATGAAGGAAGCTGGCTTCCTCGTTGCAGGACGTTGAGTGCTGTGGGTACGTACGCTGGCATCCGTCTCGAATGCCGGATGCTGGCGGAACACTGTCGTGTCGGAAAACCGAGCTGGCGAGCAACATGAAACGCGATGATCAAGCAGGCGACAGCCCGGCTGTCACCAGCACCCGAACCATGGACGTAGTGATGTCGCTCCTGCTGATCGTGGTTGCCGCAGTTGTGATATTCGACAGCGTGCGACTAGGCTTCGGCTGGGGTTCCGACGGTCCGGCACCAGGCTTTTTCCCGTTCTGGGTGGCGGTGATCCTCGGCGTTTCGTCAATGGTCAACCTCGGACGGGCTATCGGCGACCGAGAGGCTGCAACGGAGACGTTTGTATCGCGGCAGGCCATTGGCCGGGTCGCCGCCGTCGCATTGCCGACCCTGATTTATATCGCGGCAATCGGTGGAGTATCTGTTGGCCCGCTATCGATCCCTGGGCTTGGGATTTATTTGGCCTCAGCCCTGTTCATTGCGGCTTTCATGCTGTTCATCGGACGCGAAAGCTGGCTCAAGTCGCTGCTGGTCGGAATCGGCGTGCCTGCGGTGATGTTCCTGCTGTTCGAGCGCTGGTTCCTGGTTCCACTGCCCAAGGGGCCGTTCGGCATTCTCTGATAATTTGGTGCGCGACGACCACGTCAAAAGCAAAGGGCGGCCAACCGGCCGCCCATCGCTCCATAGTAGATGAGCGAATGCTCAATTCGCTGCCTCGGCATGCCGCCCTCGGAGCAGCCAGCCCATCACCACCACGATTGCAGCACCGATCGCCGCAGCAATACGCTCCAATGTATGGAAGGTGATGCCCATTTGCCTTGCCACGTTCTCGAAGAACGCTTGCGCGCCCGGATCGGTGACGATCAGCTCGCCTGCAATCCAGCCCAGCAGCGCCGCGCCAGCCCAGACCAGCACGGGCAACTTCTCGAGCAGCCACATCACAAGCGTCGCGCCGAACACGATCAGTGGGATCGAGGTCGCAAGGCCGATGATGATCAAGGCATAGTTGTTCTTCGCTGCGGCGGCGATCGCGAGGACGTTGTCGAGACTCATCACGAGATCTGCGATGGCGATCGTCTGCACCGCGCCCCAAATGTTGCTCGAATCCTTGATGTCCTTCTCCTCGCCATCCTCGACCAGCAGCTTGATTGCGATCCAGAACAGCAGCAGGCTGCCGATGACCTTGAGCCAGGGCCAGGTCAGTAGCGACGTGACGCCAACCGTGAAGATGACACGCATCACAATCGCGACGAGCGCGCCCAGGATGATGCCCCACTTGCGCTGAGACGGTGGCAGCGAACGGCAGGCGAGTGCAATCACGACGGCGTTGTCGCCCGACAGGATCAGATTTATCAGCATGATCTGACCGAGCGCTGGCCAGAATTCGGTCATCGGCAGTCCGCCGGTCCAATCCACGATTGGTGCCTCCCCAGAACGCACGCGAGCGCGTGATCGAGCTTCCCCCATGCCGTCGAACGGCGGCGGTAGGGTTACATGGTGAACTCGACGCGACGCAAGCAAAACTGGACGAGCGGACCGCGTTAAAGTCGCCTATGTGCAACCGATCGCGTGATCAACGGACAGCTTTCAGAGCGGCGGAGGGTTGAGTCTGTGAAGCCGCCTCCGATCGTCGGCAGCACTGGAGCGGCATAGCCGAAGCCTTGCGCATCCGGCATTTTGGCATATGGTATACCAGAACGAAATAGCCCGGAATGCGGGCGATGAGGAAACGACGGACGGCGCATGAACGATACGCCTAGCATCAGCGGGCCAGCCCCTGGCAAGCGCGCGATCCACCCTGGCGCGGGCCGCCGTAATGCGCCCCTGTTTCCGAAAGGCCGTGTGCTCCGCGAGCAAGAGGTTGCGGCTGTTCGGGCGCTGGTCGGTGAAGGCCCCTATGAGCGGCCACTGCTGATCGAGTACCTGCACAAGATTCAGGATGCCGAAGGCTGCCTGCCGGCGAGTCATCTGCATGGTCTCGCCGAGCTGATGCGGCTGCCCATGGCAGAAGTCTACGAGGTCGCGACGTTCTATGCGCATTTCGATGTGGTCGGCGACGGCGAGCCGCGACCGCCCGCGGTGACTGTGCGCGTCTGCGACAGTCTTTCCTGCATGCTCGCCGGCGCAGAACGCCTGATCGAGGAGTTGCGGGCGGAGAACATCCCGAACGTCCGCATTGTGCGTGCGCCGTGCATCGGCTCGTGTCACACGGCACCCGCCTGCGAGGTCGGACACCACCATGTCGATCATGCGACCTTTGCCCGCGTGAAGGAGCTGGCGCTGGCGGGAGAGACGCACGCCGCCATCCCGGCTTACCGTTCTTTCGAAGCCTACCGCACAGATGGCGGCTACAAGGTGCTCGAAGCGTGCCTCGCCGGCGAGCGCAAGATCGACGATATCATAAAGACTCTTTCGGACGGCGGTCTCAGAGGCCTCGGCGGTGCAGGCTTTCCGACGGGACGTAAGTGGACGCTTGCCCGCGCCGAGAAAGGCCCCCGCCTGATGGCCGTCAATGGCGACGAGGGCGAGCCCGGCACCTTCAAGGACCGCCATTACCTCGAGACCAACCCGCACCAGTTCCTGGAAGGGATGCTGATCGCCGCCTGGGCTGTGGAAGCCGACGAAGTCTTCATATACATGCGCGACGAGTACCCTGCGGTGCTGAAGATCCTGTACAACGAGGTCGCGCAGGTCGAGCGGGCGGGCCTCAGCCGGCACACCAAGGTGCACGTCCGGCGTGGCGCAGGCGCCTACATTTGCGGCGAAGAGTCCGCGATGATCGAGTCTATCGAGGGCAAGCGCGGCCTGCCGCGCCATCGTCCGCCCTATGTGGCCCAGGTCGGCATCTTCAATCGCCCGACTCTCGTCAATAACGTCGAGACGCTCTATTGGGTGCCGGAGATCGTCAGCAAGGGCGCGGACTGGTTCGCGTCGCAGGGCGTCAACGGGGCCAAAGGTTTCCGCTCGTATTCCGTATCAGGGCGCGTGAAGAAGCCCGGCGTAGTTCTGGCGCCCGCAGGCTCGACCGCCGAGGACCTGATCCAGCGCTGCGGTGGCATGCTCAATGGGCACAAGTTCAAGGGCTATCTGCCGGGCGGCGCCTCAGGCGGAATCCTGCCGGCTTCAATGGCCGACTTGCCCCTGGATTTCGGTCAGCTGGAAAAGCACGGCTGCTTCGTCGGCAGCCACGCCGTCGTCATCCTCTCCGACCAGGATGACATGAAAGCGGTGGCGCTCAATCTCATGAGGTTCTTCGAGGATGAGAGCTGCGGGCAGTGCACACCTTGCCGGAACGGTACCGAAAAGGCGGTCGCGCTGATGGCGCGTCCCCAATGGGATCAGGCGCTGCTCGCCGACTTGGCACAAGTGATGGCCGACGCCTCGATCTGCGGCTTGGGCCAAGCGGCGCCGAACCCGCTCAAGTGCGTAGTCAAGTACTTTCCGGAGGACCTCGGCGCGTGATCGCAATCAGGTCGCAGGACGGCTCACGCAGCCCCCTTCTTGCGGGCTTGATCGCGCACGCCGTCCGGCCACAGCCCTTTGATGCCCGCGGGCAGCTGCCCAATCACGTCCAAAATCTCGCCGCGGTCGAGCGTGACGGAGAGCAGCGCAAAGACGTCCTTGGTTGCCTGCTCGGCGCCGAGGGGGTGCGGCGCGAGCTTGGCCGAGACTTGCTCGAGAAACTCATCTCGCGAGCGCACTTTCTGCGGCGTTTTCGACATGCGCCAGCCCTCGTAGTAGATGCCACGAATGAGGGTCGGCAATTGCGCGCCGAGGTCGACTGCCTCCTGTGGCGTCAACCTATCCCTGAGCTGATGCAGTACAGCGCGCAACACAGCCAGCGCCTCGGTCTCGCTCTGATAGTCACCGGCCTCGCGGAGCGCCTTCAGCCATTCTTGAGACTGCTGCAACGTATGATTGATCGTGGCGGGAACGGACATCGTCGGTTCTCCTCGAGTTGGCGAACAGGGCCTCAGCTAGGGCTTGCCGCATGCTCTCGCGCATTGCGTCGCGTCAATATGGAGCGAGGTGGGGCATGAGATGCATCATCGGCATTGCGGCACTGTCGACGTTAGTGGCGATTGGCGCGGTCAACGCTCAACACAAGGGCAGTGGATCGGGTTCCGGCTCTGTCAGCGCCGCGTCTGCGCCCTATGCGGGTCTCGACGGGCGGCAGGTGAGCTCGCTTTCGGATGCGGAGATCAAGGGCCTGCTCGATGGACGCGGCATGAGCTTCGCCTTGCCGGCGGAACTCAACGGCTATCCAGGTCCGATGCACATCCTGGAGCTGGCGGCGGAGCTGCACCTTACCGATGATCAGAAACAACGGGTCCAGGTGATCTTCGATCGCATGAAACAGCGGGCGCGCGCGGCCGGCGCCAGCTACGTCGAAGCCGAGAAGGCGCTCGATCATGCCTTCAAGTCGGGCGCAGCCGATCGCGCGAGCATCAGACGGCTCACCATCGAGGCCGATCAGAAGCGGGCTGAGAAACGTCTTACACATCTTGACGCCCACCTTGAATCTGCCCCGGTGCTCACGCCCGAGCAGCGCGCCACATATGCGGAACTCCGGGGCTACTCGAGCCCATCGAGGAAACCATGAGCAACGCTTCGCTTTCGACGGAGTACCGCTCAGTGTACAGGTTGGGCCTCTCGACAGTTAGGCGCGCCGTCTTTGCGGTTCCGATGGAGAGCCTCAGATGACCATGATCCAGATCAATATATCCGACGACTTGAAGGAAGCGTTCGAGAAGGCATTCCCGCACGAGTCGATCGAGCGGGTCGTTGAGCGGCTGCTGCGGCAGGAGGTTTCGACGCAATCGAAAGCGACCGAGAGAGACCCTGCAGAAGCGGAAGCGATATTGAATCGCTTCCGGCAATTGGCTGCCAAGTTTCCTGCGCTGTCGCAGGATGAAATTCGGCAGCTTCGGCAGGAGGGTCGGCATTGAAACTAAGTGTCGATGCAAGTGTAGCGCTGGAATGGTTTTTTGCTGATCAGCCCGGCGAAGCTGACGTCGTTCAAGCCAGATCTTTGTTGCCCGCAATTGCCAGCGGGCATATCGAATTAGTTCAACCTCCGCACTGGATCGTCGAAATAATCGCCGTAGTTGCGAGGCGCACACCAACTCTGATCGCAGAAACGGTATCGACAATCAGCGGCCTCACGGCTCACGTGGTTGCGAACGATGCTACTTATTTGCGGTCGGCCGAGTTGGCAGCGCGTCTCAAGCAGCACGTTTTCGATACACTTTACCATGCAGTAGCGCTCGAGCGCGGCGCGGTGTTGGTTACAGCCGATGAAAGATACTTCGCCGCAGCCCGCGGCGAAGGCTCTATCGAAACGCTGTCGAATTTCAGATTGACCTAACGCGACGCCTAGTCGAGCAGGACAAGACGATGACCAAGATCACCTTCACTCTCGACGGCAAGGAGGTCACGGCCGAGCCGGGCGAAACCATCTGGCAGGTGGCGAAGCGGGCCGGCACCACGATCCCGCATCTGTGCTGGCATCCCGCACCCGGCTACCGGTCCGACGGCAACTGCCGCGCCTGTGTCGTGGAAATCGAAGGCGAGCGCGTGCTCGCCGCCTCCTGCCAGCGCAAGCCTTCGCCAGGCATGAAGGTGAAGACGGCCTCCGAGCGCGCCAAGAAGTCTCAGGAAATGGTGTTCGAGCTGCTCGCCGCCGACCAGCCGCCCCGCGCCGACAGCCACGATCCCAATTCCAAATTCTGGACCTGGATCGGCCAGATGGGCGTGAAGCCAGTCTCGCGCTATCCGAAGGGCGAGCGGCCCGAGCGCGACACGTCGCACGCCGCCATCTCCGTCAATCTCGACGCCTGCATCAATTGCGGCCTCTGCGTCCGCGCTTGCCGCGAGGTGCAGCAGAACGATGTCATTGGCATGGCCTATCGCGGACATGGCTCCAAGGTCATTTTCGATTTCGACAAGGGCATGGGTGAGTCCACCTGCGTCGCCTGCGGCGAGTGCGTACAGGTCTGCCCGACCGGCGCGCTGATGGAATCCTCGCTGCTCGACAGGGCGAGCCAGAAGCGCGTCGCCTTCGAGGAGAAGAGCGTCGACACGCTCTGCCCCTATTGCGGCGTCGGCTGCCAGACCAAGGTGCACGTCGCCAAGGACAAGAACGGGGCCGACAAGATCCTCTACGTCGACGGGCGTGACGGCCCGGCCAACAACAACCGGCTCTGTGTGAAGGGCCGCTTCGGCTTCGACTACATCCATCACGCCGATCGGCTGAGGAAGCCGCTCATTCGCCGCGATGGCGTCGCCAAAGACGCAACTATGCAACTCAAGGCCAGTGACTGGTCGACGGTGTTTCGCGAAGCGACGTGGGAAGAAGCCCTGGATCGCGCCGCCTCGGGTCTGAAGACGATTCATGCCAAGCACGGCGGCAAGGGAATTGCTGGCTTCGGCTCTGCGAAAGGCTCCAACGAGGAGGCCTATCTCTTCCAGAAGCTCATTCGCCAGGGATTCGGCACCAACAACGTCGATCATTGCACACGTCTTTGCCACGCGTCCTCGGTTGCCGCGCTGATGGAGGGCATCAACTCCGGCGCGGTGACGGCGCCGTTCACGGCGGCCAAGGATTCCGACTGCATCATCGTCATCGGTGCACGTCCGGCTGAAAACCACCCGGTCGCGGCGACGTTCCTGAAGAACGCGGCCAAGCGCGGGGCCAATCTGATCGTCATGGATCCGCGCGGCCAGAACCAGGGCCTCGCGCGCCACGCCAGCCATGTGTTGCAGTTCAAGCCCGGCCGCGACGTGGCGCTGTTGAACGCCATGCTGCACACGATCATCGAGGAAGGCATGGTCGATGTGCAGTACATCCAGGCCATGACCGAGGGCTACGAGGCGCTGAAGGCCAGCATCAAGGCATTCTCGCCCGAGGCGATGGAGCCGGTCTGTGGCATCCCGGCGGAGAAGATCAAACAGGTCGCGCGTCTCTATGCCCGCTCCGAACGCTCGATCATCTTCTGGGGCATGGGCATCTCGCAGCACACCCACGGCACCGACAACGCGCGCTGCCTGATCGCGCTGTGCCTGATGACCGGGCAGGTGGGGCGCCCGGGCTGCGGCCTGCACCCGCTGCGCGGCCAGAACAACGTCCAGGGCGCGTCCGACTCCGGCCTGATTCCGATGATGTACCCGGACTACCAGCGCGTGGACAACCCCGAGGCCAACAAGCGCTTCCAGGCCCTGTGGGGGACGAAGCTGGAGATCAAGCCGGGCCTGACGGTGGTCGAGATCATGAAGGAGGCCGATGCCGGCCGGATCCGCGGCATGTACATCATGGGCGAGAACCCGGCGATGTCGGACC
>CAZCQH010000083.1:0-17948 GCA_964500805.1 uncultured Hyphomicrobiaceae bacterium | reverse complement strand
GTAGCGGTCGCCCTTCTTGTCGGCGCGGAGTTTCATGGACACGACGTCGGAGCCGGCGCCCGCCTCGCTCATCGCGAGCGACCCCACGTGCTCGCCGGAGATGAGTTTCGGCAGATACTTCTTTTTCTGCGCGTCGGTGCCATTGCGGCGGATCTGGTTGACGCAGAGGTTAGAGTGCGCGCCGTAGGAGAGCCCCACCGCGGCCGACGCACGCGACACTTCCTCCACGGCCACGACATGCTCGAGATAGCCGAGGCCGGAGCCGCCGTACTCCTCCTCCACCGTGATGCCGTGGAGGCCAAGCTCGCCCATCTTGGGCCAGAGCTCGCGCGGAAAGCGGTCCGTCTTGTCGATCTCGGCGGCGATGGGCGCCACCTCGTCGTTGGCGAAGGCGCGCACTGTCTGGCGCAGCTGATCCGCTGTCTCGCCAAGGCCGAAGTTGAGGGTGGGGTATTCGTTCGGGATGGACATGAGACGCCTTCCGAGTGGGTATTCGAGCCGTGGGTGCCATGAATGGCGAGACCGATCAAGGGCGGGATGGCATCCAGGGGCCGGTGAGGCTCCAGCAGCAGGGAGCTTTTCGGCATGGCTCGCGTTACTGGCTCAAACCACAGAGGAGCCGGCCATGCCCGAGATCGACACCGACAAGGTATGTTTCGTCATCGTCAGGGCACGGCAGGCAGCACTGGCCGAAGCCGAGCCCGTAGTGTCGGGCTCCAACGCGTCCGACGACAAGTTCTCGTCCGTCTACTCCGATCGGGCGCGCGTCAGCGCCCTCCATGAGGTCAAGGCGTTCATTGCGGCTATGAACGTTGACGAACAATGCGAGCTTGTTGCCCTTTGCTGGGTCGGACGCGAGGATTTCGAACCTGAGGAATGGACCGCCGCGGTCGCTGAGGCGCGTGCGCGCCGGGAGAGACCTACGGCCGACTATCTCCTGGGGCTCCCCCTCGTCGCCGAATGGCTGGAAGCTGGGTTGGCGAAGTTCGGCCAGTCCTGCACCGACTACGAATCGGAACGGCTGTGAGTCCTGCCGAGGATTGGCGGACACTTGCGCTCACTTCGACCAATCGGCGAGCGCAAGCCCCTTGATGCCGAGGTCGGAAGGCTGGCGCGTTCGCTCAAGACGAGGGTCCGGCCCAAAGCCAGCACGAGCAGAGCTTCGACGTCGAATGTCTCGAGGCCCGACAAAAGCACGTCGCGGCTTTGTTTCTAGTGTTATGTGCGAGCGTATATGCATAAGTCCCTTTGCAAGGAACGGCACTCGCAGCAGCCATCAGAGTGCAGCCGCATTTTGCCGATCGTATGCAGCAATCATCGTCTCCTCTCCGGATTGCGACCTATGACATCCACCGATCCGCGACGATCTCCCAACGCGTCCCGGCCACCGTCGCCGGACCGCCCATCGCCTTTTCCCTGGCCGCCGGTGCTGCTGGCGCTGGCGATTGGCGGTGCGCTGGCATTCGATTGGCTGATCGTGCCTCTGCCGGTGCCGTTCGCAGAAACCGCGCTCGTGCAGGTGCTGGGCTGGATGCTGCTGCTCGGCGGCATTGCCGTCAGCGTCTGGGCGGCGCTGGCGTTTCGCGCGCACAACACCACCATCCGACCGGATCGCGGAGCCGATGCGTTGATCGAGGATGGCCCCTACGCGTGGTCGCGCAATCCAATCTACCTCGGCGAGGTGGCGGCGCTGATCGGGGCGGCATTGGCATTCAACCGACTGACGTTCCTGATTGCCGCGCCGCTCTTCGCGTTCGCTGTCGATCGCCTTGCCATCCGGCGCGAGGAAACCTACCTCGCGCGCCGGTTCGGCGAGGCATATCAGCAGTACACCGCGCGGACGCGTCGCTGGCTGTGAGCGCGCGCCGATTCCTTACGCCGCGACCACCCGCCCCTCGCGCAGATGACAGGCGGCGAGCTGTCCGGGCGCTACCTCGCGCATCGCCGGCGTCTCGGTACGGCACCGCGCCTCCGCGTACGGGCAGCGCGTATGGAAATGGCAGCCCGAGGGGGGTCGCATCGGACTAGGGACGTCGCCTTGCAGGATCATGCGGTTGGGCGAGCGTGTCGGATCGGGGATCGGCACCGCGGAGAGCAGCGCCTGCGTATAGGGATGCTGCGGACTGGCATAGAGCCGCTCCTTGTCCGCGATCTCGACAATGCGCCCGAGGTACATCACAGCGACACGATGCGAGATGTGCTCCACGACGGCGAGATCGTGCGCGATGAACAGGTAGGAGAGCCCGAAGTCGCGCTGCAGGTCGATCAGCAGGTTGATCACCTGCGCCTGCACCGAGACATCGAGCGCGGAGACGGGCTCGTCGCACACGATCAGCTTGGGCTTCAGGGCGAGCGCACGGGCAATGACGAGCCGCTGGCGCTGTCCGCCGGAGAACTCGTGCGGGTAGCGCGAGAGCTGCTCGCGGCGTAGGCCGACCTTGTCGAAGAGCTCAGCGACCCGTGCCTCGATCTGCGCGTCGGTGAGCGTCTCGAAGTTGCGCAATGGCTCCGCAACGATGTCGAGCGCTTTCATGCGCGGGTTGAGCGACGAGTAGGGATCCTGGAAGACGACTTGCAGCTCGCGGCGGAACGGTTGCATCTCGGACCTGGAGAGGCCGTCGATGCGCTGCCCATTGATCAGGATCTCGCCCGAGGTGGGCTCGATCAGGCGCAGAATGAGCTTGCCTGCGGTCGATTTGCCGCAGCCCGACTCGCCGACCAGACCCAGCGTTTCTCCGGACGAAATCGCAAAGCTGATCCCGTCGACCGCTTTGACCTGCGCCACCTCGCGCGCGAGCAAGCCTTTCTTCACCGGGAAGTGCTTCTTGAGATCGCGTACCTCGAGCACCGGCGGTGTTGCCGCGGCGGTGCCCGGCGTAGCTGGCATGGGACGGGTTGCCGTCATGTCAGCGCTCCTTCCTCGCGGGGCGCCATCCAGCAGGCGGCGAAGTGACCCTGGGACTTCTGCTCGAAGGCAGGCGCGGCGGTGCGGCAGTGCGGCGTGACGCTGGCGCAGCGATCGGCGAAGAGGCAGCCGGCGGTCTTTGACTTCAACGACGGCACCACGCCCGGGATCTCGGCGAGACGCACCCGCTCGCCGGGCTTGCGATCCGGCGCATGGAGCCGCGGGATCGAAGCCAGCAGCGCGCGCGTATAGGGATGACGCGGGCGCGCGAAAAGCTGCTTGACCGTCGCCTCTTCCACCTTCTTTCCCGCGTACATGACGATGACGCGCTCGGCCATCTCGGCGACAACGCCCAAATCATGGGTGATGATGATGATCGCGGCGCCGACTTTCTTCTTCAGGCCGCGCATCAGGTCGAGGATCTGCGCCTGCACCGTCACGTCGAGCGCAGTCGTCGGTTCGTCCGCGATGAGCACCTTGGGATTGCAGGCCAGCGCCATGGCAATCATCACCCGCTGGCGCATGCCGCCCGAAAGCTCGTGGGGGTATTGCGCGAGGCGCCGCTCGGGCTCCGGGATGTTGACGAGCCGCAGCATTTCCAGCGCGCGCTTGCCAGCCTCCGTCCGTGAGACCTCCTGATGCAGGATCAGCGTCTCGGTGATCTGGCGGCCGACGGTCAGCACCGGATTGAGCGACGTCATCGGCTCCTGGAATACCATCGAGATATCGTTGCCGCGAATGTCGCGCATCTCCTTTTCGGGCACGTCGAGCAGATTCTTGCCGTTGAATCGGATCTGGCCTGCGATCTTACCCGGCGGCTCAGGAATGAGCCGCAGGATCGACATGGCGGTGACCGACTTGCCGCAACCCGATTCGCCGACGATCGCCAGCGTCTCGCCGGCATCGACCGTGAACGACACCCCGTCCACCGCCCGGTTGACGCCGTCGGCGGTGCGAAAGTGCGTCTGCAGGTTCTCGACTTCGAGGAGGGCTGTGGCAGGTCGCGTCATCAATTTTGCTCTTCATGCCGCCGATAATTCTTGCACTCTGCCGATTAGAGCTGACGTCTTGCGCGCATAGGCGACGTCGGCTGTCACGAATGTCGCCTCCAGCCGGAATGCCAATGCATGGAAAGCTGCCTCGAAACTGGAGATATGTCCCTGTCCCTGCGTGTCCATAGAGGCAATTGCTTGGGCCCGTCTCAGCAAGCTCTCGCCAGTATCATGGATCTGCAGGGCACGACTCCGGATCCAAGCAAAAAGAAACCGGATGGCGTTGTCGTTGGAAGCGCCCGTTACGTTCTTGCTCACAAAAACATTGTTGAGTTCATAAAGCAGAAGGCTCGGAGGGTGCAGTTCGATTTCGCGCTTGATAGCGCGGTCAAGAAGGCCGACCGCCTTCGCTCGATCAGGCTCGGCTACGAATATCTTCGCGAGCACTGACGTGTCCATCACATAGCGCATTTCAAGGCGTCCGATTGCGGCCGTCTAGACGATCGCGCTCTGCTCGGATGAAACTGGTAACGTCGTCAGCGACCTTCACAGGAACGATAGCATGGAGATCGGCCAACATGTCTGCCGCGTCGAGATCGCTCGAGTCATGCTCAACTTCCTCAATTGCGACTCTGACCAGCTTATCTGCGTCCAGCCTGAGCTCCTTTTGCCACGCACCAGGTAGCTGGTCCGCTCTCATCGTTTTCGTCATCAAGGTCATGTGTTGTCCTCCGCAATTTCGGGGTATCGCTCAAAGCCTCTTCGCCATGCGCGGGTCGACGGCATCTCTGAGGCCGTCGCCGAGCAGGTTCACGGCGAGCACGGTCAGTGACAGGAACACCGCCGGGAAGAAAATGATGTAGGGCTTCACCTCCCAGAGCGCGCGCCCGTCCGCCATGATGTTTCCCCACGACGGCGCGATCGTCGGCGGAACACCAGCGCCGATGAAGGAGAGGATCGCCTCCGTGATCATGGCCGAGGCGCAGATGTAGGTCGCCTGCACCGTGAGTGGTGCGATCGTGTTCGGAAGGATGTGCCGCACGATGATGCGCGGCGTCGAGGTGCCGGCCGCAATCGCCGCGTCCACGTAGGGTTGCTCGCGCAGGGAGAGCACAACGCCGCGCACGAGACGCGATACACGCGGGATCTCGGCGATCATGATTGCCATGATCACGTTTTCCACGCTCGCCCGCGTCAGCGCCATCAGCGCCACTGCGAGCAGGATCGACGGGATCGACATCAGCCCGTCCATCACCCGCATGATGATCCCGTCAGCCCAGCGAACAAAGCCTGAGATCAGCCCAATCACGAGGCCTGCCAGCGAAGCCAGGATGGCGACCGAAAACCCTACGATCAGCGAGATTCGTGCGCCGTAGAGCACGCGCGCATAGACGTCCTTGCCATAGGCGTCGGTGCCGAACCAATGCTCGGCAGACGGCTCGCGGTTCCTCTTTGCGGGCGCAATGGCGTTGGGATCGCCGGTGCCAAGCCAGGGCGCCAGCAGTGCAATGGCGATCAGCAGCAGCAGCAGCGACCCGCCAATGGCCATGGTCGGGTGGCGGTAGATGAAGCCCCTCAGGCCGCTCCGCTGCTTCACCGGCGGCAGGATGTCGGGCAGCGGCAGTGCCGCGGCACCTGATGGCGTGGGGACTGGGCTCGAGTCCGACATCAGTATTGGATCCTCGGATCGAGCGCCGTGTAGATGAGGTCTACAGCGAGGTTCACCAGCACATAGATGAAGCTGAACATCAGTACGATGCCCTGGATGACGGGATAGTCGCGGCGCACGATGGCATCGATGGTGAGGCGGCCGAGGCCCGGGATCGCGAACACGCTTTCCGTTACCACGGCGCCGCCGATCAGCAGCGCGACGCCGATGCCGATTACGGTGACGATCGGCACCGCGGCGTTCTTCAAGGCGTGCAGGAACAGGACGCTGCCTTGGCCGACGCCCTTGGCCTTGGCGGTGCGCACGTAATCCTGGGAGAGCACCTCGAGCATGGTGGCCCGCGTGATGCGCGCGATGAGCGCGATATAGACGAAACCCAGAGCCGTGGCGGGCAGGATCAGCGTCTCGAGCCAGGGCCAGACCCCCTCCTTCAGGGGCGTGTAGCCCTGGGTCGGCAGCCATTCGAGCTTCAACGCGAAGAAGTAGGCGAGCAGATAGCCGACCACGAACACGGGCACCGAAAAGCCGGCCACCGCGAAGGCCATCAGGATGCGATCGAGCCAGCCGCCGGCCTTCCAGGCCGCAACGACGCCCATCGGCACCGCGATCAGGATCGCCAGGAGCAGCGTGATCAGCATCAGCGACAGCGTCGGCTCCAGCCGCTGCCGGATGAGTTCTGTGACGGGGAGACCGGTGAACATCGAGGTGCCCAAGTCGAAGTGCACGAGCCGCCACGTCCATTCGCCGAAGCGCACCAGGAATGGCCGGTCAAGACCGAGGCTTTTCCGGATTTTCTCGACGTCCTCGGGGCTCGCCTGGTCGCCGGCGATGACGGCCGCCGGATCGCCCGGCGCGATGTAGAGCAGCGAGAACACGAACAGCGCCACGATCGCCATCACGGGGATCGTCGCCAGAACACGTCGGAAGATATAAGCGAGCATGGTGCTGTCTTAGCCGTCAGATAGATCTGAATACCGGGAGTCAGTGGCCAGAAGGCGAGCCAAATTCTGGCGCCCCCCAGCTACCGCCAGAATCCTGACTGGATCAGTTCTGTCGTCGTAGATGATCACGTATTTCCGGATGGTCAGGAACTTGACTGGCTTGGCGGTCAGATCCGTTCGTGAATGTCCCCCACACTTCGTCGGGTCTCTGCCAATCCGCTCGAAGGAGTCGAAGAGATAATTCTCCACCACTTTCCTGCGGATTTCTCATCTCGCCTTCGATCCAAGAGAGGATGTCGTCCAGATCTCTGCGGGCCTTCGTGGTCAGCACATAAGCCACAGAGGCCATCCATCACTTTGTCAGAGCGGCCCGCTGGGCTCGACGTTGCCGCAGATACTCTCGGACCTCGTCTGGGGTGTGCACCCTGCCCGCGGCTGCATCGGCAAGGCCCTCCTCGATCGTGCTGTCCAATTCGCGAACCAGGTCTTGGCGTTGCTTCAGCAAGCGCAGAGCTTCCGCAACGAGCTCATCAGCATCGTTGAAGCGTCCGAGCCGCACTTCCTCTTGCACGAAGCGCTCAAGTTCTTTCGAGAGAGTGATATGCATCGGACCCTCCCGAGCCGAATTCGCTTCGACAATCATACACCGCACCGGCATACCTTCCCAAGGCGATTGGGAAGGTATGCCGTTTTCGGTATTGCGCAACTCATGCCTTCTTCGGGCCCCAGAACCATGGCAGCGGACCATTGGCGATGCCGTCGACATTGGCGCGCCAGGCCTGGAATGTCTTGTAGAAGCCGGTCGGGATCCAGGTCACGCTCTCCATCGACGCCTTGTTGATCTCGGCCATCGCCGCCTTCTCTTCGTCGGCGTTCTTGGCGTCGAACCACTTGGCAACGCCCGCCTCGACCTTCGGATCATCAGGCCAGCCGAACCACGACGGCCCCTTCTCGCCGCCGGCACGCGCCGCGATGTGGCCGGCGGGGTTCGCCGCGTCGGCTCCCGCATGCCAGGTGTGGAACATGCCCCAGCCGCCTTGCCCCGGCGGGTTCTTCGAGGCGCGGCGCTGGCCGACAGTGCCCCAGTCGGTGGCAACGAAGTCCACCGTCATGCCGATCTTCTTCAAGAGGTCATGGGTGATCTCGCCCATGGCCTTCAGCGGCGGCTGGTCCTGCGCGACGAGGCACGTCACCGGCTGGTTGCTGTAGCCGGCTTCGGCCAGCAGCTTCTTGGCGCCGTCGATGTTGCGCGGACCGGTGAGCACTTCACCGCCGGCATCACTGAACGTAGCGGTACCCGGCGTGAACACGCTGCCAAGCTTGCTCCAGAGCGCCTGGTCGGTGCCGGCAACGGCGCGCATATAGTCTTCCTGGCTGAGCGCCATCTGCACGGCCTGCCGCACCTTTACGTTGTTGAAAGGCGGGTGCAGGTGGTTCAAGCGGAAGGCGCCGATGTTGCCGAGCGGATCGGCGATGTCGACCTTGACGTTGCGATTGCGCTTCAGGACCGGGACGAGGTCGGTCAGCGGCGTCTCCCACCAGTCGATCTCGCCGTTCTGGATCGCGGCCGACGCGGTCGCGGGATCGGGCATGATCACCCACTCGATGCGGTCGAAGTTGACGACCTTGCCGCCGGACCACCACTCCGCCGGCTCATTGCGCGCGACGTAATCCTTGTTCTTCTCGAAGGCGGCGAGCGCGCCCGGCTTCCAGTCGGCGCGGACGAATTTCATCGGGCCGGAGCCGACATATTCCTCGATCTGCTTGAACGGGTCGGTCTTGGCAATCCGCTCCGGCATGATGAAACAGCAGGGCGTGCCGACCTTGCCCAATGCGTAGAGCATCTTCGGGAACGGCTTGGAGAGCACCCACTTGATCGTCTTGTCGTCGACGGCGACGAGCTCCTTCTGGATGCCTTTCAGCATCTGCCCCATGGCATCGCGGTTGGTCCACCGCGTGATCGAGGCGACGACGTCCTTGGCCGTGACTTTCTCACCGTCATGCCACTTGAGACCGTCGCGCAGCTTGAATGTCCAGGTGAGGCCGTCGCCCGAAACTTCCTCGCCCTCGACCATCTGGCGCTTGGGCTCGAGCTTGCTGTTCAAGCCGTAGAGCGTGTCCCACACGAGCTGCGAGGCATTCCGCACCACATACTGCGTGCCCCAGATGGGATCGAAGTTGGCGAGGTTTGCCTGCGGCACGAACTTGAGGACTTTACCGGCGCCTTGCGCGATGGCCGGCGCCGCGAGCCCGCCTGATGCCGCGATGGCGCCGGCGCTGGCGGTGGTTTTGATGAAGCTTCTGCGATCCATGGACGGACGTCTCCCTGATGCGGCCGTTGGGGCCGGATTGGTCTTGAATTTCGGGGCGATCGCGGTGGCCGCGGTCGGACTTCCAGGCACCACTTCGGGCCGCCGCCCGGTGCCTGTCAAGCTGAAGCCGCTGGCACTATGGCGCGCGATTGTGCAGCGGCCTGCTGCGCTGCGGAAGAGACGATAGTCTTACCCGGCTGCCTTTTGCGGCCGGGTGACGTGTGCCGCGATCATCGCGGACCCAGCGAGCAGGACAGCCGCGACCAGGTAGGGCGCACCCGGCAGGGCCGCGCCCCACCTCGGGTCGATGCCGAAATAGAAGCTGGTCGTGAACAAGGTCGGCGCGATCAGGCTCGCGACACCGATCAGGCTCGAGCTGGCACTTTGCAGACGGCCCTGTTGGTCCGGTCCGACGAGCCGGGTCATCATCGCCTGGGCGGCGGGTCCGATAAACCCCCAGAGCGCCATGACGGGCGAGCTTGCCCAAAACCACGCAACCGAAGGTGCGAACGCCATCATGAGCAGCCCGAAGAGTCCGAACGTCATACCGAGCAGCAACGCCTTGCGCTCGCCAAGCCGCAAGATCACCGGCCGCACCAGCACGCCTTGCACGATGGCCGTCAGAACCCCGAACACGGCGAGCGCCAGTCCGACCATGCCCTCGCCCCAGCCAAACCGGTAGCCTGCATGCAGCACATAGACTGCGGGGAATACGGCATGAGCCACGTTGTACAAAAACATTGCCGCCGAAAGGCCCAGCAGCTGGGTCTGCGAGCTCAACAGCCAGGCCGCGCCAATGAAATTGGCCCGCCGCCACGAGAACGCACCGCGCTTGCCAGGCGCAAGTGACTCCGGTAGCACGAAATAGCCCCACGCCGCGCTGGCCAGGCTCATGAACGCCGCCACCCAGAACGGCAACCGCGGATCGGCAGAACCGAGAATTCCGCCGAGTGCAGGACCCAGAACGAATCCGACGCCGAACGCCGCCCCGATCAGCCCGAATTTGCCTGCCCGCTCGTCGGGCGGCGTCACGTCGGCGATGTAGGCCTGCGCGGTGGAGAACGTCGCCGCCGTGATTCCGGAGATGATGCGACCGATGAACAGCCACACGAGGTCAGGCGCCAGCGCCATCAGGACGTAGTCGAGCCCGAGACCGAATGACGACACCAGCAGCACGCGTCGACGTCCGAACGTATCCGAGAGCGCCCCCATCACCGGCGCGAAAATAAACTGCATCAATGCCCACGCGGTGCCGAAAAGACCGAACATCAGCGCACCTTGCTGTGTGGAACCCGCCATCTTTTCCACGAGCTTCGGCAGGACCGGAATGATCAGCCCGAGCGCCATCACGTCGAGAGCGACGGTCACGAGAATGAATGCGACCGCGGCTGCACTCGGCCGCTCGGCTCTGCCGCTGTCCGGCGCTGTCGGATCCGCCGTGCTCATCGCGCTCTCTCATATCTGGGCGCACTTTCAAGCCGGGAAGCCGCCTGTTTGACGCAACGCCTCGCCGAGCACCAGTCCCGCAGCGACGGCCACGTTGAGCGATCGCAATCCCGGCCGCATGGGAATTCTGAGCCGCGCATCCACGGCTTGGTGCACATGCTCAGGAACGCCCGCACTTTCACGGCCCATCAGCAGCGTATCCGCCGGGCCGAAGTCGAAAGTGTGATGCGCGGTCCCCGCACGTGTCGTGAGCAACACGAGCCTTCGGCCCGCGGTCCGCCGCGCCCCGTCGAAGGCCTCGAACGAGAGATGGCGGACGATCTCCACATGCCCGAGATAGTCCAGGCCAGCCCGCCGAAGCGCCCGATCGGTCATGTCGAACCCCGTTGGGCCGATCACATCGACGGCCACACCGAGACATGCCGCCAGACGCAACAGCGTGCCAGTGTTTTGAGGTATGTCCGGTTGATAGAGGGCAAGGCGCATGTGCGTTCCGACAGTTGAATTTACCACTGTGTTGCAAGAGGTGTTTCTTCCTGGTCACCCGCCTGCGGCGCATTGGCGCGATTGATCGGCCGTGCTTCCGTCACCGGCGGAGTGCAGGAATGAACGTGGACACAACCCCCTTTCTCCCTATAGTCCCGCCGCATGACCGACACGCCTGACATCCTGGCCAAGATCACCCGCTATAAGCGCGAGGAAATCGCCCGCGCCAAGGCCGAGCGGCCACTCGCCGCAATCGAGGAAGCGGCGCGCCGTGCGCCGCCCGTTCGCCCGTTCGCCAGGGCGCTCGAGACGCATATGGCGGACGGCTACGCGCTCATCGCGGAGATCAAGAAGGCAAGCCCGTCCAAAGGCCTTATCCGCGCCGATTTCGATCCACCATCGCTCGCGCGCGCCTATGCCGATGGTGGCGCGGCGTGTCTCTCGGTGCTCACCGACATGCCTTCCTTCCAGGGTGCGCCCGAATACCTGACCGAGGCCCGCGCTGCCTGCCGACTGCCAGCGCTCCGCAAGGATTTCATGCTCGACACCTATCAAATCGCCGAGGCGCGGACGTGGGGCGCCGATTGCATCCTGATCATCATGGCGCAGATCGACGATCAGACCGCGCTCAGTCTCGCGGGCGCCGCCAGAAGCTACGGCATGGACGCGATCGCCGAGGTGCACGACGAGCGTGAGCTCGACCGCGCTTTGAACCTGCCGTGCCGGCTCATTGGCATCAACAATCGCGATCTGCGAACATTCGAGACAACACTCGCGACGACGGAGCGGCTCGCACCCAAGGTGCCCAGGGATCGCATCGTCATCGGTGAAAGCGGTATCGCCACCCACGCCGATCTCGATCGTCTCGCTGAGGTCGGCGTCAAGGCCTTCCTCGTCGGCGAGAGCCTGATGCGGCAGACCGATGTAGCCGCCGCTACCCGCAAGCTGCTCCGGGGTTGAACGGCAACCAGCCGCAGGCGAAGATCTGCAGTCATAGCCGAGCCTCGGCTATCGATTGCAGCTCCTCACCTCTCTTGAAGTCGGGACGACGCGCACCGCAAATGCCAATGCGCTCCACTTGGTGGATACGCGAGTTCGATGTCCGCCGAGAGCGTCATTCTGGCCATTTGATCGATGACGGTCGTGCCGAAACCGCGGCGTGTGGGCGGCTGCACGGGAGGGCCGCCGCTTTCGCGCCAATCGATCTCGAACTGGCCTCCGCCCGGTCCGGGGCTGAGGCTCCACGCGATCACGACACGCCCCGTATCAGTCGACAGCGCACCATACTTGCCGGCATTGGTGGCAAGCTCGTGCAGCGCCATGCCGATCGTCTGGGCGGCTTTGGCGCCGACTGTCACTTTGGATCCAGTCAGTACGATGCGCTCGCCGAGCAGATCCCTGAAGTGTGCGAGCTGCGAGTGCACCAGAGCTTCAAGATCGACGCCGCTCCAACGATCATTCACCAGCAGATCCTGACTTGAAGCGAGTGCCGCGATCCTTTCGGAAAAGCGTTCCGCGAACTCTGCAGGATCGTGCGCGACCGTCTGACGAGCCATGGCCTGCACGAGAGAGAGAAGGTTTTTGGCGCGGTGATTGACCTCGCGCATCAAGAGCCGATTCTGATCCTCGGCAAGCTTGCGCTCGCTGACGTCGAGATGGCTGACGATTGCACCTGTAGGCCGGGCGGCCAGACGATCCGCGTATAGTGCGAACCAGCGCGTCTCGCCTTGTGCCCGCCAAGGATACTCGATTGCAAAGGTCTCAATATGACCGGCCAGCAATGCTTTGAGGCTTTCCACTACCTGGCTTGCAGTACTGTCTCCGGCAGCGGCGGCGCGACGGCAGATATCGAGGTAGTTTTCGCCGACCGGAGCACGATCGGCCAATCCGCCGTTTGCTCTGCCGAAGCGTTCCCAGGGCTCGTTGACGGCGCGGATGATCCCTTTCTCGTCGAGGACGCAGGCATGCTGAGGCAGCGAGTCCAGCACATCGCGCAGGAACGCTTCGCTCTCGCGAAGACGCAGTTCCACGTGCTTGCGTGCTGTTACGTCGCGCACGATGCCGAGCACGCGCACCGGTTTGCCGTCGACGAACTCCGCGCGGCCTTTGGCGGCCAGCCATCGTTCGGCACCGTCCGATGCGCGCAGTGCGCGATACTCGCACTCGTACAGCTTTGGACCTGCCAAAGTCATTTCCATGATGTGGTTGACGTGATCGCGGTCGTCGGGATGGACAAGCGTGAGAAACTCCTCGTAGCCGTGCTCTACCCCGGACGGCAGCCCATAAAGTGCATAGTACTCGTCGTTGAAGCGAGTGCGGTTCGTCCGGAGATCCCAGTCCCAGATCCCGATGCCGGCCGCCGATTGCGCCAGCCGCAGCCGCTCCTCGCTCTCGCGTAAGGCTGTCTCGGTCCGCGCGCGCTCGATCGCACCCCAGACCCGCTCTGCGACTTCTTCCACAAGCGACACTTCGCTGTCCGTCCACACGCGCGGCCGGCTCTGGTGAACATTGAGGTTCAGCACGAAGCGGCCGGCGATGACCAGCGGAACGCTGAGCCCTGACCTGATCCCGATTGCCGCCAGAGCCGCCAGATCGGGGCGCACATAGGGCGGCTCACCAACATCGTCGTAGCGGACAGTGCGGCCGGCACGCAACTCATCGAGCAGAGGTCCGCCGAAATCGGCGATGCGCAACTGGACC
The DNA here is from genome assembly GCA_964500805.1 of uncultured Hyphomicrobiaceae bacterium. Classification (GTDB taxonomy): domain Bacteria; phylum Pseudomonadota; class Alphaproteobacteria; order Rhizobiales; family Hyphomicrobiaceae. The sequence goes on along the minus strand of CAZCQH010000083.1, from coordinate 4,497 downwards.
GGATGAGGTACGGCTCCTTCCGCAGCCCATCCCTGCCGTATGTTTGCGACACCCTCGGCATCATTGATCTCGGCGAACACGATGCGCGATGCACCAAGCCGCTCACCGAGCATGCGCGTTGCGACTTCGATCACCGCATGCGCTTCGGCCTGCGCTCGCATCCTGTCGCCCAGCTCGAGCAAGAATGCCTGCCGCTCCTCGCTCTCGCGCAATGCAAGTTCGGTCCGCTTGCGATCCGTGATATCTCTGCACGCTCCGTTGATCTGGAACGGCACGCGCTGCGCGCCCTCTCCAAGGAACGTGACCGTACCGTTGAACCACATCCAGCGTACGTCCCCGCCCGGACGCACGAAACGCATTTCCATTTGCAGCCGGCCATCCGCGTCCGGACGAAGTGCGGCCATGTATTCCGACCGGACTCCCATCACGTCGTCGCGATGAACGCGCGCGAACGCGTCCGCGATCGGTACATCCGTTGCGCCTGGGAAACCCAGCAGAGCCGCCAACTGGGGCGAATAGTGAGCGACCTCGTTGTCCACATCGACGGAAAACGTGCCGATCCCGGCGGCCTCGGTGGCAAGACGCAAGCGTTCCTCGCTCTCGCGCAGCCGTTCCTCGATGCGCTTGCGCTCGCTGATGTCCTCGATGATTGCAGCGGTCGTCTCGATTTCCCCCTGCGCGTTGCGTATCGCCGAGACGCATACGCGGACCCAGACAATCTTGCCATCTTTGCGAACAACACGCTTCTCACAGTCGAAAAACGGTGCTTCGCCCGAGAAAAATCGCGCCAGCCGCGCTCGATCAAGTTCGACCTCGTCCGGATGGTCCAAGTCTAAAGGTCCCAGCCGGCCGACGAGCTCTTCGCGCGAATAACCCGTGATCGCACAGTAGATATCGTTCACGGAAGTGAAGCGCCCCGTTCTGTCGATCATCGCGGCACCGACGGCGGCATTCTCGAAGAAGCTGCGAAAGCGCACTTCGCTCGCGCGCAGTCGCTCTTGAATGCGATTGACCTCGGTGACATCCCGTCCGACAGCCACCAAGCCTATGATGCGACCGCGGTCGTATACGGGAGACTTGGTAACCGCCACCACGAGGGGATGCCCGCTGAAACCAAGATCCAGCTCTTTCGCGATAGGTTGACCAGTCTCGATGACTGAACGATCTTCCTCCTTGGCGCGCCGGGCGACCTCGGGCGGGAGCACATCATCGACTTTGGCCCCACGCAGATCGCAGCGACCGTGATGCCGCGCCGCAACCGCGTTGTTGAATACGACGCGCTGTTCGCTATCGAGCACAAGAATGCCATCCTGCGTGCTGTCGATTGCGGCCTGCAGCAAATGCACCCGATGCTCGGTCTCATGCTGCTCGGTCACGTCCTCGGCGATGCCGGCGGCGCACACTGCCTCTTCACTCACTTTGATCGGGAAGTTGCGCGCGCGAACCCACCTGACACTCTTGTCTGGCCGGAGGACCCGGAACGTCTCGACAGAGACGACACCCTTTGCGGCTGCGCTGATGCTCATTTCGACCCTGCCGCGGTCTTCCGGATGGATGCCGTCGAGCCAGGCGTCGAAGCGTGCGATGACGGCCTCGACAGTGCGCCCCCAGATACGCGCGATCGATTGGCTGACGTGCAGCATCCGCCGGGAAACTGCGTCGCACACCCAGAACACTTCACCGGCGTGCCGCAGAACATCGAGCAGGGGCTCGATCAAACCTGCTCCGGTTCCTGCCAATGCCTGAGCATCTGGAGGTTCTGTCGGCATTTCGCCCCGGGATTTCGAGAAAGGTCAATGTACTTCATTACAGCATTGATCACTCGATAATATCAATATCTGATTCAATCACTTATCTGAACGTTCTTCAGTCCTTACTGCAACTTGCATGCGGCTCGGAACATGACCGCGTCCGAGCGCTGTCGCTGCGATAGCCAACGAGAATGGAATTGGCAGCAACCCGGCATTTCACTGCGGCGATCTGGGCGATCATGATTGCCTCCGCAACACCGGAAGCGGAGATCGCCGACATGGATCTGATGCTGAGTGCCAGCGATGCCGAGTTGGCCGCGGCGCGCCCCTACTTCGCGGCCGAGTGCAACCGCGCGCTGTGTTGCGTCCCGAGCCCAAAGCAAAACAGCCAATCCAAGGAGACTGTCATGCCTGTGCACCGATCCAAACGGGCCGCACTTGCCGGCCTCGTTACGTCGCTGGCCCTCGCTGCAATTACCGTCATGCCAGGCGACGCAGCTCGGTCTGCGACGCCTGAGGACGGCATCGTGCGCGTAAAGAGCGCCTACGGCGTTGACGAAACGATCACCCGGCTCAAGGCCGATATCGCAGCGAAGGGCATCATGTTCTTCACGGCTGTGGACCAGTCGAAGCTCGCGGCCGACGCCGGCATCAAGCTCAATGCATCGACGCTGCTCATTTTTGGCAATCCGCCGCTGGGCACCCAGTTCATCACGGCCAACCCTAATGCTGGCCTCGACTGGCCGGTTCGCCTGCTCGTCACACAAGACACGAATGGGGCAGTGTGGACGGTCTACACGGACTTCCAATGGATCGCGCGCCGTCATGCCATCACCGACAGGGGCCCGCAGTTCAAGATGGCGTCTGACGTGATCGCCTCGATCACCTCCAGTGTCGCCGCCAAATAGACAGCCGGAAAATGGCTTCTCCGGACAAATCGATCCGCTCGGAACAGAGGAGCGAGACATGAAGTGCCGCACTCTTTTCGTTTCTCTGGTCTGCGCGTTATCGCTTGCCACGATCGGCGGTCGCGCATCATCCGAAACACCGACTTCCCAGTGCACGCATGACGAGGCCGCTGCATTCGATGTAGTCGATAGCTGGCGGCTTGCGCTGATGTCGGGCAGCGCTGACGCGGTCGCCGACATCTACGCCGAGGATGCCGTGCTGATCCCGTCCGCGACAGCATCGCCACTCGTGGGACGTGACGAGATTCGGGCGTTTTTCACGGAGTTTCTCGCACGCCATCCGCTGCCGGTCATTGCCATGCGTTCGCACATGCGCACGTGCGACCGCGCCGTCGAGGCCGGAACTGCGACCTATCGGATCACGGGCGTGCGCAAGGGCACACGCATGTTCGTCACCGGCCGCTATAAGGTCGAGCTCTCATACCGGGACGGACGATGGCTGATCGGCCAGCAGCAGCTGGCTTTGATGCCCCTGCCGAACCGCCGCGTACTGCTCGATCGCTGAAGGACTGCCGGCATGATGCCTAGTGTCACGACCGTCCCCTCATCGCCCGTGGTACAAGGGACCGAGGGCGCCGCCGCACGCCAACTGGTCATCGGATTGATGGCTTTCCTCACCGTTGTCGACCTGTTTGCGACGCAGGCCGTGCTGCCCGCGCTCGCGCGCTCCTACGGCGTGACAGCCGCAGCGATGGGCACAGCCGTCAATGCCAGCACGATCGGCATGGCCGTCGCCAGCCTGCTCGTGGCGCGATTGAATCGCGCGATCGACAGGCGGATCGGAGTCGCGCTGGCACTGGCGGTGCTCGCCGTGCCGACCGCGCTTCTGTCGGCAGCACCGGATCTTGCGACGTTCGCGATTCTCCGGGTGTTCCAGGGTCTATGCATGGCGACCGCCTTCACGCTGACCCTTGCCTACCTTGCCGAGGCAACGAGTGCCGAGGCCACGGCGTCGGCTTTTGCCGCTTACATCACGGGCAATGTCGCGAGCAATCTCTTCGGCCGCCTGATCTCGGCCTCGGCAGCCGACCTGCTCGGCCTGGCCGCGAGCTTCCACGTCTTTGCCGTATTGAACCTGGCCGGAGCCGGACTGGCCTGGTTCACGCTTGGCCGCATGCGCCACATGGCTGCGCCTGCTCATGTTGCGCCCGCCGATATGTCTGTTGTTCGCAAGCACCTGTCCGATCGCCGGCTGCTCGCAAGCTTCGCGATTGGGTTCTGCATCCTGTTCGCGTTCATCGGCACGTTCAGCTACGTCAATTTCGTGCTGGTCCGTCCGCCGCTTGGCCTCGCCATGATGTCGGTCGGCCTCGTGTATTTCGTTTTCCTGCCATCGATCCTGACCACACCGCTCGCGGGCCGGCTCGTTGGCCGACTTGGCGTGCCCGTGACGCTCTGGACGGGTCTCGGTATTGCTGCAGCAGGCCTTCCCTTGCTGTTTTCGACGAGCCTGCCGGCGGTGCTTGCTGGCCTTGCACTGATAGGCATCGGCACCTTCCTCGCCCAGGCCACCGCGACCGGTTACGTCGGCCGGACCGCGTCGACCAACCCGGCCTCTGCAAGCGGTCTCTACCTCGCCTCGTACTTTCTGGGCGGATTGGCGGGCAGCATCGTCCTGGGACACGTCTTCGATCGCCTCGGCTGGCCTGCGACCGTCACGGGCATCGGAGCTGCATTGGCACTCGCTGCGCTGCTGACACTGATGCTGCGGCGCCCTGCATAGGACCCTGGTCGTGTGAAAACTCGAACGCTGCTATGATTCTCCTGCTGAATCGGCG
>CAZCQH010000082.1:0-18494 GCA_964500805.1 uncultured Hyphomicrobiaceae bacterium | reverse complement strand
AGCAGAACGATATCAACCACTTGTGGCGAACCTCGGATGCAGCTGGGTAATCAGGGTGGTTTGAATAACAGTAGCCCCGGCTGAGCCTGGACGCTGCGTCGCGGAACTTGCATCGCCGGCCAAAAAACGTAAGATCGGCCTCGGAGGTGATCAGCCAAATGTCCGCCGCATGCAAAAAACATGCCAACCTTATCGGTTGGCGCATCGCCGCCCGGCTCGACGCTGGGTGGGCGCTCAAGGGCGCTGACACGGGCGCCGGGTCACGATGTGGCGCCGGCATCCTGGGGAAGCGGGGCCGTGCCGACGGCGTGATGCCGGAAGCCGGTCCGAGGGTCGCCGATGCAGGTTGGCAGCAGCCAGCCGAGATCGGTCCCGATGGGCAACAGGTCAACGCATGCATTTCTGCCAGTATACACTGCCGCCCAACACAGCGCCTTCGCCTGAGGCGGCATCGGTGTCGATCTACAGAAATTCTCAATCGCTGTACTACCAAGATCACACGCTTTTAAACATCTTGAGCAATTATTGCTCAGCGCCACCTTGCATTGCGGTGCTGCGCCTCCTGGAGGCACCGTGACCCCGGCAGAGCTGAGTCCTGTTATGTCGGTTAAAATCTGCGAGTTGCCTCTGACGTACCCATACACACTCGGCCCATCAACGAACCCCAGCGGGTCGGGCTGGGTGTAGCGGCCGTGGGATCGTCGTGCCGAAGGCGCGCTACCGCATGGCGTGGCGATGCCAGTTGACGGCATCCACCACGCCTGAACGCGCCAGTACCGATCCTCACCCGATCACGTCCACTTCCTCCGTGATCACGGTCTTGATGGCGGTGAGGTATTTGGCGCCGTTGTCGAGGACGGCGGCCATCTCGGGGCGCGCGGCCGCGCGGGCGAGGGCGGCGCGGTCCACGTACCAGAGCTCGGCGATGGCATCGACTTGGATCGGCAGCATCGAGACGTGCGCCTTCGCGGGCGTGTCGATGGTGAAGGAGAGCACGTACTTTTTCACCTCAGGCACGGCGCGCACCAAGGGCGCGTGCTCCTCGGTCCAAACCTTGCGGAACTCCTCGAACGAGAGCTGCGGTTTGCGGGTGAGGATCGAGAGACTCTTGATCATGGGGCTGCTCCGGTTCGGATTGCGTTAGCGATTGTGGCGCTTGCGGGGGGGCACGAATAGGAGCCAACACTAAAACATCTCCGTCATCCCGGACCAAGTGGCTCCGGCCGCGCGCCGGGAACGACGTCGGATTCCGCGTCTCCTCGTAGAAAAGGCCCGGCTCGTTCTCCGGATGGCGGAAGTTGGCGGCTCGCGGCGCTCGCGTCGACGGAATAACGGGCGCGTGGATTGCCGCTGGTTCAATCGCTGAAAACACCGTAGGGGAGGGCTCTTCCCGCCTCAGAAGGCCCCCCAATGCGCATCGAATATCATCGCACGCTGATCGCCGACCGGGTGCGCATTCGGGCCTACCACGACGCGTTGCAGCGCGTGATCCGGAAGGGCGAGACCGTCGTCGTCGATATCGGCACTGGCACGGGGCTGCTGGCGTTTCTGGCGGCCAAGCTCGGGGCCAAGAAAGTCTACGCCTACGAAATGGCCGAGATCGGCGCCGTCGCGGAGAAGCTGAAGGCGCTGAACAAGCTTCGGAACGTGGAGCTGATCCCCGGCCGCTCGACCGAGTTCATCGATCCGCCGCGCGGTGATGTGGTGGTGACGGAAACGCTCGGCAACTTCGCGCTGGAGGAGTTTCTGGTCGAGACCATGAACGATGCGCGGGCACGGCATGTGAAGCCTGGCGGCGTGCTCATCCCGGGCGCCGTCGATCAGCTCGTGGCACCGGTCATTGCAAGCCGCCTGCATGACGAGCTGACAGCGTGGGATCGCATCGGCTACGGCCTCGACTTCGCGCCGGCGCGCGTGATGAGCCTCAACAACGTCTATATCCGCACGGTCCCGCCGGCCGAGCTGCTCGGCGGCGGCAAGAACGCCTTGCGGTGGGATCGGGTCGACTTCCGCGAAGCAAACCGCATGTCGCGCAAGGGCACCGGCAAATGGACGCTGACACAGCCAGCGAAGATCTACGGCCTCGCTATCTGGTGGTCGGCGGAGCTGATGCCGGGGATCTCGCTCACGACGAGCCCGCTGGCAGCGCCGACCCACTGGGAGCAGCTCTATTTCCCGGCGCTGGAGCCGCTGTCGGTCGAAGCCGGCGAAAGCCTTGTCGCAGAAATCCGGACCAAATCCTCCGAGGAAGGCGGAACCGACATCGCCTGGTCGCTCGCCGTCCAGACCTCGAAGGGCCGTGAGCGGACCCGGCAGGCACTTTCCCTGGCAAAAGGCTTTCTGCCCTGAGGCGGCATGCCGCACGGCTGTTGTTGACTGCGGTCAAAGCCGCTCCCCCGTGGCGGCGTGAGCCTGAGGCTCCACGACGAGAGGAGCCCGACATGACGACGCCAGCACTTGAAAGGCGCGCACCGCCCGGATTGCTCGACAAGTTCCTCGGCCGCCTCGAGCGGTGGTTCCAGGGCGGGCCGGAGCACGAACTCGAACGGCTCGGTCAGGACGAGATGGCGCTGATCGCGCACGATATCGGGCTTTCGATGAGCGAGCTCGAGCGCTTGACGCGGAGCCGCAGCGACGGGCTGCTGCTTTATCAGCGGCTCGCCGCCCTGGGTCTCGATGGCGACACGGTCAAGCGCCAGGGCTATCTGCGCGATCTGGAGCGGACCTGCGCGTTGTGCGACAGTCAGGAGATGTGCCGGCACGATCTCGCTGAACGCCCCGATGGCGACGAATGGGAGCGCTATTGCCCCAACGTCGACACCCTGAGGCAGCTCTCCGCTGAGTCGAAGGAGCAGGAAGCAGGGTCGAAATCTTGAGCTCGGCGCCTTGCAGCGGGTGGGCCTCGGCTATTCGTCGAGGCCGGCTGCGCGGCTGTGGATCTGATAGCCGAAGGCCGCCGCAGCGCCTCCGAGCAGCATCGCCGTGACCAGGACCCCCGGCAGCAACTTCCAGCGCGCCTCGGCAAAACCGAGCAGCATCGTCAGCCATGTGAATGCGAGACCGGCGATGCCGGCGATGATGCCGGCTACGACCAGCTTCTGCTTCTGGTCCCGGCGTTTGCCGAGCGAGCGTCCGAGCAGATAGCCGATCCAGAGTGCTGCCGGATTCAGCAGCCCGTGCATCAGCACCAGCTTCAACTCCAGCGGCACGGGCGGCATCGGATCAGCCCTTGGCTTGGCCCTGCGCCTCGATCTCGTCGCGCAGCTTCTCTTCCTCGTATTGAATGAACCAGCCGATCATCTGCCGCCACAGCGCCTCGCAGAGGTCGGGCGGCACGCCCTTCTCGGTGGCCTTGGCACGCACCTTGTCGATCACCTGCTGGTTGCGCCAGGGCACGTTGGCTTCCTGTTTCAGGCCGAGCTTGATCTGCCAGGCCCGCTCCACATATCCGAAACGCTCCGCGATCATCTCGACGAGGGCGTTGTCGCAGCGGTCGATCTCGACGCGGACCTGGGAGAGGTCGGCACAGTCCTTGGGCAGGCGCTTTTGAGGCGTGGCGGTCATGGGGTGTGGCTCGTTGGGGTCGCTCTGATGATGCAACCCTCCTTAGCACAGATGTAGCGCCGGGCCAGAGCCGCGAAAACACTGGGCGTGCAGCCCGGATTAATGGACAGCTGTCAGGCCCACCGCTACAAGAGCGCACGATGGAAAAGTCGCCGGTTCGGGCGCCAATTGCGCTCCGGTGGGCACACGGGGACCTCAAGGATTTGGGACGGACAAGACCATGACCGGCGTCAACGAGATCCGCTCGACGTTCATCAACTACTTCAAGAAGAACGGCCATGAGCACGTGGAGAGCGCCTCGCTCATTCCGAGGAACGACCCGACGCTGATGTTCACCTCGGCCGGCATGGTGCAGTTCAAGAACCTGTTTACCGGCCAGGAGAAGCGCAGCTACACGCGCGCGACCACCTCGCAAAAGTGCCTGCGCGCCGGCGGCAAGCACAACGACCTCGATAATGTCGGCTACACGGCGCGCCATCACACCTTCTTCGAGATGCTCGGCAACTTCTCCTTCGGCGACTACTTCAAGGAGCAGGCGATCAAGCTCGCCTGGGACCTCGTCACCAAGGAGTACGGCCTCAACAAGGACAAGCTCCTCATCACCGTCTACTCGGAGGACGAGGAGGCGGCGGCGCTTTGGCGCAAGATCGCAGGCTTCTCGGATTCGAAGATCATCCGCATCCCGACCTCGGACAATTTCTGGTCGGCGGGTGACACCGGGCCGTGCGGGCCATGCTCGGAAATCTTCATCGACCAGGGCGACAAGCTGCAGGGCGGTCCCCCGGGCTCGCCTGACGCCGACGGCGACCGGTTCCTCGAGTTCTGGAACCTCGTCTTCATGCAGTTCGATCAGCTCGCCCCGGGCAACCGGGTCAACCTGCCGAGGCCGTCGATCGATACCGGCATGGGCCTCGAGCGCATCTCGGCGATCCTGCAGGGTGTTTACTCCAACTACGACACCGACCTGTTCAAGGCGCTGATCGAAGCGTCCGTCTCCGAGACCGGCGTTCCGGCCAAGGGCGACAAGACGCCGAGCCACCGCGTCATCGCCGATCATCTGCGCGCGTCCTCGTTCCTGATTGCCGACGGCGTGCTGCCGTCGAACGAGGGCCGCGGCTACGTGCTCCGCCGGATCATGCGGCGTGCGATGCGGCACGCGCATCTGCTCGGCGCCAAGGACCCGCTGATGTACCGCCTCGTGCCGGCGCTGGTGCGCCAGATGGGCGACACCTATCCGGAGCTCGTGCGCGCCCAGCCGCTGATCACGGAGACGCTGCAACTCGAGGAGGTCCGTTTCCGCAAAACCTTGGAGCGCGGCCTCGGGCTTCTTGACGAAGCTTCCAACAACCTGCGCAAAGGCGATATCTTCAAGGGCGACGTCGCGTTCCGCCTCTACGATACCTATGGCTTCCCGCTGGATCTCACCCAGGACGCGCTGAAGCCGCGTGGCATCTCGGTCGACGTCGCCGCCTTCAACGCCGCGATGGAGAAGCAGAAGGAGGCCGCGCGCGCCGCCTGGAAGGGCTCGGGCGAGGCGGGCACCGAAGCCGTTTGGTTCGAGGTCAAGGAGCAGGCGGGCGCCACCGAGTTCCTCGGCTACGAGAGCGAGCAGGCCGAGGCGCTTGTGAAGGGCACCTTTGCCAAGGGCAAGCCGGTCGCCGAGCTGAAGAAGGGCGATGAGGGCCAGATCGTCGTCAGCCAGACTCCATTCTATGGCGAGTCCGGCGGCCAGGTGGGCGACCAGGGCGTGATCAAGGGCGCAAAGGGCGCTCTCTTCCGCGTCACCGACACGCAAAAGAAGCTTGGTGACCTGTTCGTGCACATCGGCGTCGTGGAAGCGGGCAGCTTCAAGACCGGCGACAGCGTGGAGATGATCGTCGATCACGCGCGGCGGACGGCGACGCGCGCCAACCACTCGGCGACCCACCTGATCCACGAGGCCTTACGCCAGATTGTTGGCACGCACGTGCAACAGAAAGGCTCTTACGTCGGGCCCGATCGCCTGCGCTTTGACATATCCCACAACAAGGCTCTCTCGCGCGAGGAGATCGAGAAAGTCGAGGCGATGGCCAACGACTACGTGCTCCAGAACAGCGAGGTGACAACCCGCTTGATGTCGCTCGACGATGCCCGCCAGACCGGCGCCATGGCGCTCTTCGGCGAGAAATACGGCGATGAGGTGCGCGTCGTCGCCATGGGTGTCGGTATCGGCGGCGAGAAGGCCAACAAACCCTGGTCAATCGAGCTCTGCGGCGGCACGCATGTGCGCCGTACCGGCGACATCGGTCTCGTGCACATTGTGGGCGAAAGCGCTTCATCGGCGGGCGTCCGCCGTATCGAGGCGCTGACCGGCGATGGCGCGCGCGCCTATCTCGCCGAGCAGGACGCCCGCGTGCGCGAGGTGGCAAGCATTCTGCGCATCGGGCCAGCCGACATCGTCGAGCGCGTCAAGTCGCTGATGGAAAACCAACGCACCCTGGAGAAGCAGCTCGCCGACGCGAAGCGGACCATTGCATTGGGCGGTAGCTCTGGCGGCGGGGCCGGCACTGGCAATGGCGCGGCGGCTCCTGCCGTCAAAACCGTCGGCAAGGTGAAGCTCCTCGCGCGCTCCGTGCAGGGCCTCAACCCGAAGGACCTGCGCGGCCTCGTCGATGACGGCAAGAAGCAGGTCGGCTCCGGCATCGTCGCCATCGTCGGCGTTACTGAAGACGGCAAGGCCGGCCTTGCCGTCGGCGTCACCGAAGACCTCACCAAGAGCTACAGCGCCGTCGATCTCGTCAAGGTCGGCGCCGAAGCGCTCGGCGGCAAGGGTGGCGGCGGGCGACCCGACATGGCGCAGGCCGGCGGTCCGGACGGCGCCAAGGCGGCTGATGCGTTGAAGGCGATCGAGGCCAAGCTCGGAGCCTGATCCGGGGATCGAGGCATTATGCCGGACGAGCAGGATCGTAGGGGGCTGCGATGGCGTGTTTATCGCACCCTCGACAGCACCATCGGCCATGGGCGTCTCGCAACCGTCGTCAATCTGGCGCTGATGGCGCTGATCGTGCTCAACGTGATCGCGGTGGCACTTGAAACGGTGCAGCCGCTTTATGCGCGCTGGGGCTGGTGGCTCGATCTTTTCGAGGCGTTCTGCGTCACCGTGTTCGTCGTGGAGTATGTGGCGAGGGTCTGGTCCTGCGTCGAGAACCCAGTGCTCGCTCGTTTCGGCGATGCCCGGGCCAGGGCGCATTTTGCGACGCGCCCGATGCAGCTCATCGACTTCTTGGCCATCGCACCGAGCCTTCTGACATTCCTGATCCCGGTCGACCTAACGGCATTGCGGTTGCTGCGGCTGTTTCGGTTCTTCAAGATCGCGCGCTACTCGCCCGCCATCCATTCGCTCTCGCGCGTGGTCATCAACGAGCGCGGCTCGCTGTTCGGCGCTTTGCTGGTGATCATATGCCTGCTGCTGTTCTCGGCGACCGCTCTCTACTATGTCGAGCGCCACGTACAGCCTGACAAATTCGGCTCGATTCCGGAAAGCCTCTGGTGGGCGGTAGTGACACTGGCCACGGTTGGCTACGGCGATGTGATACCTGTGACGGCGGCTGGCAAACTGATGACCGGCATCCTCATTATCGTCGGCATGATCGTGTTCGCGTTGCCGGTTGGCATCATCGCCACGGGCTTCAGCCAGGAGGTCGCGCGACGGGATTTCGTCGTCACCTGGACACTGGTCGCCAGGGTTCCACTCTTCTCCAAGCTCGATGCGAGTGCCATCGCCGAGATCATGACGCTGCTCTATTCGCGCACCCTCTCGTCCGGTGTCGAGATCATCCAGGCCGGCGAAACCGATGAGACGCTCTACTTCATCACCTCGGGTGAGGTGCGTGTCGATACCGAAGCAGGACCCGTGGTGCTCGGCGAGGGCGAGTTCTTCGGCGAGATGGCGATCCTCGATGAGCGCCGGCATGAGCACAATGTGACGACCACGCAGCGCACGCGGCTCTTGGTGCTCGAGCGCGAGGATTTCGACCGCCTCTGCCGCCGGCACAAGGGTATCCTGGAGCACGTCAAGGAAGTGGCCGCGGAGCGCATTGCCGTCATGGAAGGCAGGGTACCCGCGAAAAGTGATGCGTGATCTGACATGGTTTGCGGGCGGCAGCCCGTTGGCCTATCACGTCCTCCGTCGGCACTGTTTTTGCGCAGAATCTGCAGCGCTCTGAACACTCGAGGACACGGCATGGCCAAGCCCAACACACGCCTTCGCATCACCACGCTTCCGGGCGACGGCATCGGCCGCGAGATCGTACCGCCGGCAATGCACATCGTGGGGCTGGTCGAAAAGGCGCTCGGCGGTTTCACCATCGACGTGGAAGAGCGGCTCGACATGGGCGCGCTTTACTACAAGGAGGCTGGCCAGGACATCTCGGAGGGAGCCTTCAAGGCCGCCGAGAGCGCGGACGCCATTCTGATGGGCGCCATGGGCTGGCCGGCGATCCGTTATCCCGACGGCACTGAGATTTCGCCGCACTTGATGCTGCGCGAGAAGTTCGGCCTTTATGCGGGCGTCCGGCCGGTGAAGGCATTCCCCAACACGCCGCGGCGGCTGCTCGACGAACGGGCGGCGACGATCGATCTCGTGGTGCTGCGCGAGTCTACTGAAGGGCTTTTCTACACGCAGCGGCGCGGTGAGGTGATCGGCGATATGGAAGCGCGGGAGACGCTGCGCATTACCCGGTCAACGACCGAGAAGCTCTGCGATACGGCGTTCCGCATTGCGCGGCGGCGCAAGGCGCGAAATCCGGCGAAGGGCATGGTGACCTGCGTCGACAAGGCGAACGTGTTCCGTGCCTTCGCCTTCTTCCGGAAGATCTTCGATGAGCGCAAGGCCCAGTTCCCGGACATCAAGACCGGCTACAACTACGTCGATGCGCAGGCTTTGGACTTGATCCGCCGTCCCTGGGACTTCGACGTGCTGGTGATGGAGAACATGTTCGGCGACATCATCTCGGATCTGGGCGGCGGGCTCGTCGGCGGCATGGGGCTCGCGCCTTGCGCCGAGCTTGGCGACAACCACGGTCTCTTCCAGCCGGCCCACGGCAGCGCGCCGGACATTGCCGGCCAGGACAAAGCCAACCCGACGGCGACCATTCTCTCTGCTGCCATGATGCTCGAATGGCTGGGCGAGCGGCACGGGCTTGCGCAGCTCACCGAAGCAGCCCAGTTGATTGACGAAAGCGTCGAGCAAGGCTTCGCCACGCGCACGCTGCGCCCCATGGAGTTCGGCGGCGATCAGGGTCTGAAGGCGGCGACCAAAGCGGTCGTCGAAATTCTGGAGGCGAAGCTCAAGGGGCGGAAAGTCTGAAATCCCAACCTGGTGCATTACGTTATGACCGCCGATCGCACTTCGATGATCGGCGCGTGGGCCAGATGTCGGCGCTTCAGGCGTCGCGTTTCACGAACGTGACGCCGATGGTGGTGGCGTCGCAGCGACGGGCCTCGCAAGCGAGGAGAGTTTTCGTCGCCTCGATAATCAGCTGGAAATGGTAAGGCAGAGAGCGCGGAACATCGCAGTAGAGCGTCGCGCCGCCTTGCGAAAAGTTCTCGACCACGCACGGCAGCGGTGGCCGCCCAGGCATCTTGATCATCGCGTTGGAAGGGGCGCGGTGCAGCGCGCTTGGGCGCGACTGGCGCGGATGAAACGGCATTGGCCACTCAGCTTCGAATCACGCAGGCACGAGCAGAACTTGTCACGTCAAAGAGTATCCAAAATCTTAATGACGCTGATATGATGAGCGATCCTGCACGCACGACTCGCCTCACACGTGCGCACCGCAATCCAGACGCGGTGCAGCACTCCTGGGTTTGTGGCCTATGCGCCGCTTCCTTTATTCCCCGCGCAAGAACTTGAAGTCGCAACCGTCGGGGGCCTGCAGCACGGTCTCGCGGAAGAGGCGGTCGTAGCCGCGTTCGGGCAGCGGCACCGTGCGTTTGGCCCACTCGGCGCGGCGCTTCTCGAGCTCTTTGGCGTCGACCAGCAGATCGAGACGGCGCTCCTTCACCGAGAGCTTGATCTTGTCGCCCGATTTCACCAGTGCGAGCGGCCCGCCGACGTGCGCCTCCGGCGCGATGTGCAGGATGATGGTACCGTAGGCCGTGCCCGACATGCGGCAGTCGGACATGCGCACCATGTCCTTCACGCCCTGCTGCAGCAGCTTCTTCGGGATCGGCAGGAAGCCGGCTTCCGGCATGGCCGCTGGCGAGGCGGGGCCAACGTTCTGGAGCACCAGGAAGTCGTCCTTGGTGACGTCGAGCTCGGGATCGTCGATGCGGCTTCCAAGATCCGCGATGTTGTTGAACACGACCGCGCGCCCCGTCTTCTCGAACAGCGACTTGGTCGCCGCCGACCGCTTGATGATGGCGCCGTCGGGGGCCAGCGAGCCGAAGAGGGCAACGAGGCCGCCTTCGGCCTCGAAGGGATCATCGAAGGGCCGGATCACGCGGCGGTCGACCCAGTGCTTCTCCTCCGAAGCGAGGCGCTCCCCGAGCGTCTCGCCGGTCACGGTCATGCAGTCGAGATTGAGCAGCGGCTTCAGTTCCCGCAGGATCGCGCCAATGCCGCCCGCGGCATAGAAGTCCTCCATGTAGAACTCGTTGCCGACCGGCTTCACGGCGGCCAGCACCGGGGTTGAATCCGAGAGCTGGTTGAAGCGGTGGAGATCGAGCTTCAGACCGACGCGGCCGGCAATCGCGGCGAGATGCACGACGCCGTTGGTCGAGCCGCCCAGCGCCAACAGCACCCTGGTCGCATTGTCGATCGACTTCTGGGTGATGATCTTGTCCGGCGTCAGGTTCGCCTGGATCATCCGCACGGCCGCCGCACCCGTCGCTTCCGCCGCGCGAATGCGATCGGCGTGCACGGCCGGAATTGCGGCGGTGCCCGGCAGCGTCATGCCAAGCGACTCGGCGATGGCCGCCATGGTGGACGCCGTGCCCATCACCGCGCAGGATCCCGCTGTGGTGACCAGGCGGCTTTCGACCTCGCGGATGTCCGTCTCCCCCATGCGGCCGGCGCGGTATTCCACCCAGAACCGGCGACAGTCGGTGCAGGCGCCAACGCGGTGCTCCTTGTAGCGCCCGGTCATCTGCGGGCCGCCGATGAGCTGGATCGCCGGCTTGCCGGCCGATGCTGCGCCCATCAGCTGCGCAGGTACCGTCTTGTCGCATGCGCCGAGCATAACGACAGCGTCCATCGGTTGCGCGCGGATCATCTCCTCGGTGTCCATGGCCATGAGGTTGCGGAACTTCATCGAGTTCGGCGCGAGGGTCGACTCGTGCACCGAGATCGTCGGGAACTCGAGCGGCAGGCCGCCCGCCGCCGAGACGCCGCGCTTCACCGCCTCGACCAAGTCCGGGAAGTTGCGGTGGCACGGATTGAAGCGGCTGTAGGTGTTGGCAATGCCGACCACCGGCTTCTTCAGCTCGTCCTGCGAGTATCCCATGGAAAGCGCGAAGGCGCGGCGCATGTAGATCGAGAAATCGGGATCGCCGTAGTTCTGCAGGCCGCGGAGGAAGCCCTTCTTCGGCGGCGTGGCCTTGCCGCTCTTGCTGCCTGTGCCGTTGCCGTTCGGTTTTTTTGCCATCGTCGTCTTTCGTGCGCGTGAGATCGCTTCGGGAGCGAGGGCCAGCCGTCGTGCCGAAGGCGCGCGCCTGGTACTACTCCCGCCGGGAGGAGAGCTCCCGGGCCCTCCCTTTTTAGGGCGGGCCGGAGCAAAGCAACAGCCATTGCGTTTGCGGGGCAAGCGTAGAAAGATTGCAGGGCGAACGACCGTGCAAAGGACACGACCGCCATGGACCTCGACCTTTCCGACGAGCAGCGGCTGTTGAAGGACAGCGTCGATGGCCTCACCGCCCGCCGATATCCGGATCTCAAGGCCCGCCAAGCCATGGCCCGCGAGCCGAAAGGCTATAGCGCCGCCATTTGGAAGGAGTACGCCGACCAGGGGCTCCTCGCGATTCCGTTCGCGGAGGAGGATGGCGGGCTCGGGCAGGGGCCTGTCGAGATGATGATCGTCGCCGAGGCGATCGGCCGGACGCTGGCAGTCGACCCGTACTTCGCGACCATCGTGCTGGGCGGCGGGCTGCTCCGCCACGCCGCAAGCGCCGAGCAGCGCCAGCAGCTGGTGCCGGACATCGTCGCCGGCAAGACCACGCTCGCGTTCGCGCACCAGGAGAAGCAGTCGCGGTTCGATCTCTTCGACGTCGGCGTGACGGCAAAGAGCGACGGGAAGGGCGGCTTCACGCTCGAAGGCGAGAAGTGCGTCGTGCTGAACGGCGACAGTGCCGACAAGGTCATCGTTTCCGCACGTGTATCAGGCGATCGGCGCGCCAAGGACGGGATCGGCCTGTTTCTGCTCGATGCCGGATCGCCGGGCCTCAGCCGGCGCGGCTATGCAACTCAGGACGGCCTGCGCGGAGCGGACATCACCCTCGCCGGCGTGAAGGTCGAGGCCGCGGGCGTGCTCGGTGCGCCGGGGAAGGCCTATCCTGCGATCGAGCGCACGGCTGATGAAGCGATCGCGTTTCTCGCGGCCGAAGCGGTCGGCGTCATGGAGCAGGTTCATGCGATGACGCTCGACTACGTGAAGACGCGCAAGCAGTTCGGCCAGGCGATCGGCTCGTTCCAGGTCATTCAGCACCGCATGGTGGACATGTTCACGCACCTTGAGCAGTCCAAGAGCATCGCCATGTTCGGGACCATGATGGCGTGGGACGATGATGCCGTCGAGCGGCGCAAGGCCATGCATGCCGTGAAGGTGCAGATTGGCAAGTCCGCCCGTCATGTCGGCCAGGAGGGCGTACAACTCCACGGCGGCATTGGCATGACGATGGAGTACAAGGTTGGCCACTCGTTCAAGCGGCTCACCATGATCGAGATGGCGTTCGGCAACACCGAGCACCATCTGCGCGAGTTGGCGCGTCGGGGTGGCCTGATCGGCGCTGCAGCCTGATTTAACGAGAGGTCTCGCAGCTGCCGGCGCACACAAATCGACCCGGCCCTTGCGAGGCCGGGTCGGACGTTTTCAGCGCACGATGACCAGTTCGTCACTGCATCATGATCTTGATCTGCTCGGGCGGCAGGTTCAGTACCAGTTTCTGTCCGCTGCGCTCGATCTTGTCGGCGGGAACGCGCATTGTCTTGGCGCCGAAGCCCAAGAAGCCGCCGGTCGAGATCTCGACATTGCGGATTTCGCCCGAAGGCAGCGCGTCGACCTTGGACACGTTGCCGATCACCTGACCAGCCTTGTCGACGACGCTCTGGCCGATGAGCTCCGACGATTTTGGCGCTCCGTCCACTGATCCAACACCGGGCTTGGTCGCTGGGGGAGCGGGTTGTGCGCTCGGCGCGGCGGGATCGCGCGCCGCGGGCTGGTTCTGCGCCGCAGGAACATTCGAATCGGAACCGGGTGCTGGTGTCTGGGCGGCCGCCGCAGCAGTGCTGAACGCGACCGCCGCTGCAACGGCCAACGCACCCAGCGGCGCTGCGAAGCAGCGCGTCACGGCGTTCATCTCATTGTCAGTCATCTCGCTACTCCTGAGTGACGGCCCCGAAGGCCAGGTTCCGTCCCCGTGCACGCCGGGAACGATTGAGCACTTAGGATGCGAAAGCCTCGATTTAACCCTTGAAGATGAGTTTCTCGTCCCTAACGGGATTCGGCTCGAAATGCGCAAATTCGCCCAAGCATGCGAAACACGGCGGCAGCGTGAGCAGCACGGCCATTGCCCGGTCGCAAGGCTCTGAAACTCGCTTCGGCGTGCGTCAAGTCCTGCCCGCAGCTAGCTCGGGCAGATTGAGCAGCGTCCTGGCCTTGTCGATTGTCGCCTGTGGCATCCGATCCGCGACCGTGACCAGGATCGATTTCGATGGATCGGCGTGCACCATGACGAGCTCATGCAGATTGCCGGATAGGCTCGCTCGAATTCGATGTGCGATGCCCATGTAGCCGCTGACCGGCTCGCTCCAGGTTGTGCTGCCAAACGGCGATTTGTCGATGACGGTCACTTTGTTGCCGTCGATCGCAATAGAGCGGCTGGCGCCCATTCGGGTCACGATGCGCCTCAAAGGCCAAACGAACATCGCCACCCAGATCACCAGTCCGGCGCCGATCTTCAGTGCTGTCAGAGGATGGCTCGCCAAGTGCTCGAACGGGGAGACGGCAGGCGAAGCAAAAGCGCCAAGGAGGCTCAGCGGCACCGCCAGCATGACCATCATTGGCGCGAGCATCAGCAGCTGGATGACGGAGCCCGCACGCGACGTCGTCAGAATGACCGAAACCGGAAGCATCTCGAAATCAGGCTTCGGCTCGACTTGGTCGAACGCAATGGCGCCGTGCATCACTCACCCCAGCTGTTATGAGCGCGGGGACGCTAAGCAAACATTGTTAACGCAACGTTAACCACGGTTTGAGGCATCGTCTTCGGTGCAATCAGGCGAGGGCCATAGCCAAAAGTCTCTTGACACATAAAGATATCCTTATATGTACAGCGCGCAAGGAGAGCGCGATGCTTGAGCAAAGGCAAGTTGTTGGCATGCTGAAGGCAGTCGCCGAGCCGACCCGGCTGCGCATCCTGCTGCTGCTGCAGGCGGGCGAGCTCAACGTGAAGGATTTGACGCGGATCCTGGCGCAGAGCCAGCCGCGGATTTCCCGCCACTTGAAGCTGATGGCTGAGGCCGGGCTGATCGAGCGGAACCGCGATGGAAGCTGGGCTTATTTTCAGCTCGCCGAGAAGGGTGCGGAGGGCCGTTTCCTGCGCAGCATCCTGGCGGAGGTCAACATCGCGGATCCAACCTTGCTCCGCGACAGCAATCGCGCCGCAACGGTGAAGCGGGAGCGCGAGGCTGCTGCTCAGGACTACTTCCGCACGCACGCGGCCGAATGGGATCGTATCCGTGCCATGCACGTGGCGGAGGACGAGGTCGAGGCGGCAGTTCTTGCGGCGCTGGGACCAGGACCGTTCGAGCTGCTGGCCGATATCGGTACTGGCACGGGCCGCATGCTGGAACTGCTGGCTGAGCGTTATCGGCGCGGCGTCGGGTTCGATCTCAATCACACCATGCTCGCCTATGCGCGCAGCAAGCTGGAGGCTGCTGGCATCCCGGCAAGTGTCAAGCATGGGGACCTGTATGATCTGCCGCTCCAGGACGGCGAGGCGAATGCCGTCGTCATGCATCAGGTGCTGCACTTTCTCGGAGAACCGGCGCAAGCAATTCGCGAGGCAGCTCGTGTGCTGGCACCCGGCGGTCGTTTGGTCATCGCCGATTTCGCGCCGCATGATCTCGAGTTCCTGCGGGAGACTTACGCGCACGAACGGCTCGGCTTCGCGCCCGCTCAAGTGAGCGAGTGGCTGTCGGCAGCCGGTCTCGAGAACATTGCTGTGGAGAGCCTGGCGCCGCCTGCCAACGCCGGTGCCAAGCTGACGGTTCTGCTCTGGTCCGCCGACCGGGCACAGTCAGTCGACCGGGTCGAGGCGACGGAAAGCAAGCGCGCCGGTCGGACCCAACCAGCCAGAGTGGAGGCTTGATCATGGCCGATCAGCTCGAGCGCCGGAGCCGCATTGTCGGCAGTGGTGACATCGATGTCTCGTTCGAGTTCTTCCCGCCGAAGACGGAGAAAATGGAGGAGGCGCTGTGGACTTCCATCCGCCGTCTCGAGCCGCTCGGACCTCAATTTGTTTCGGTGACCTATGGGGCTGGCGGCTCGACCCGCGAGCGCACGCACAACACGGTGGCGCGTCTTGTGCGCGAGACGGTGCTGAGGCCGGCCGCGCATCTCACCTGCGTCAACGCCACGCGCGAAGAGATCGACACTGTCGTGCGCGGCTATCTCGCGGCGGGTGTGCGGCACATCGTTGCGCTGCGCGGTGATCCGCCGGCTGGCGTCGGAACGAAGTATGAGCCGCATCCGGCGGGCTATGCGCAGGCGGCCGATCTCGTTCAAGGCATCAAGAAGATCGGAAGTTTCGAGGTGTCGGTTGGCGGCTATCCCGAGAAGCACCCCGAGAGCCCGAGCTTCGATGCTGACATCGACTTTCTCAGGGCCAAGCTGGATGCTGGCGCCGATCGCATCATTACGCAGTTCTTCTTCGACAATGCGCACTATCTGCGCTTCCTCGATCGCGTGCGCGCCAAGGGAATCTGGTGCCCGGTGCTGCCCGGCATCGTTCCGATCCACAATTTCAAGCAGGTCGCGGGTTTCGGGGCCAAGACCGGGACGAGCGTGCCGGCCTGGCTCGCGCGCCGTTTCGAAGGTCTGGACGACGATCCACAAACGTCACACCTCGTTGCGGCGGCGGTGGCGGCCGAGCAGGTCCTGGATCTCGTCGATCACGGTGTTCGCCAGTTTCATTTCTACACGCTGAACCGCGCCGACCTCGTTTACGCGATCTGCCATTTGCTGGGGTTGCGTCCGCGCACGGTGCCGAAGGTCGAGGCGGCGTAGCGCTGCGGTTGGATTTGGGCGCAACGCACGTGCGCCCGTCACCCGGCACGCCGGGTCCTGGATTGTTGGATGACGGTGGCCAAGCGCAGTGGCCATCTAACCCAACCCACAGTCGGAGGGATTTGATGGCCCAGAGCAAGAAAAACGTCGGCGTCGAGCGCACGCAAGCAATGGCAGCTGAGCGCACCGCAGTGCTCAAAGCCGCTGCGGCAGAGCGCATCCTGATCATAGACGGCGCAATGGGCACTATGATCCAGCGGCACAAGCTGGACGAGGCAGCCTATCGCGGTACGCGCTTCAAGTCATGGGGCCGCGACGTGAAGGGCAACAACGACCTCCTCGTGCTGACGCAGCCGAGCATCATCGGCGAGATCCACGAGCAGTATCTGGCCGCCGGCGCCGACATCCTGGAGACCAACACGTTCAACGCGCAGGTGATCTCCATGGCCGACTACGGCATGGAGGAGCAGGCCTACGAGATCAACGTCGCGGCGGCCCAGATCGCACGCGCGGCCTGCGACAAGTTCGAGACGCAGGACCCGAAGCGGCCGAGGTTCGTCGCCGGCGCTGTCGGCCCGACCAACCGCACGGCGTCGATTTCGCCCGACGTGAACGATCCCGGCTTCCGCAATGTCACGTTCGACGAGCTGCGCGAGGCGTACAAGGCGCAGGTGAGGGGGCTGATCGAGGGCGGCAGCGACATCATCCTGATCGAGACCATCTTCGACACGCTCAACGCCAAGGCGGCTGGTGTCGCGACACTGGAAGCCTTCGACGAGATCGGCATCACGCTGCCGATCATGATTTCCGGCACCATCACCGATCGCTCTGGGCGCACTCTGTCAGGCCAGACGCCAACGGCGTTCTGGTACTCCATGCGCCATCTGAAGCCGTTCGCGATCGGCCTCAATTGCGCGCTGGGCGCGGAGCTGATGCGGCCATATCTCGCCGAGCTGGCGGGCATCGCCGACACGCTCGTCTCGGCGTACCCCAACGCGGGGCTCCCGAATGCCATGGGCGAATACGATGAGACGCCGCATGACATGGCCTGTCAGATCGAACCTTGGGCGAAGGACGGACTCTTGAACATCGTCGGCGGCTGCTGCGGCTCGACACCCGATCACATCGCCCACGTGCGCCAGCACTGCGAGAAGCACAAACCGCGCACCTTGCCGAAGATCGCCCCGAAGATGCGCCTCTCCGGCCTCGAGGCATTCGTCGCGGGGTGATGGAGTGATTAGCGATGTCGGAACACGAGCAAAATTTTTTAAAATGGCTGGCTGGCATTCCATCGGCCGAACGCGATGCGCTCGAGCGAGGCAAGACAATCGCAAAACGCGTTGTTGCAAACGCCCGAGAGGCGCGTCGCTACTGGTGGGTATGGGAGGGATTGAATGAGCGGTTAGACGGTGCGGGTCCGCTTTCTCAAGCACTTCAGTGGCACGCGCCACTTGGTCTAGTCGAAATTCGATGGGCATTGGCGCAATCGACAGTTATGGCGATTATGCGAATTACGGACCCTCCAAAACCAGCGTCGGCCACGGCGTGCAGTCTAGCGGGATTGCTGTCGAACGAGTCCGTCGTCGGCCTTGTCACTAGCGACATGTGGCTAAGCGGACGGAAAGCTGGCTTGCCGGGCACAATTCTCGCTTATGAGCGGGAAGAACAACCAAAAAGAATTGAGCAATTTCGGCTGACGGTCCCCTTAGGATGGGCAAGGGCCGATGCGATGCCCGATGACGATAAGTTGGTCAAAGCGCGAGTGGCGCTGAAGTCTATTCGGGATCGGTCAATTGCGCATTCTGATCTGACAGTGGGAGAGCCTCCGACGATCGACGAGGTGCGAGATGCTTTGGAAGTTTCAATGATGGTCGCCCAACTGGGTTCTCTCATATTTCTCGGTCACTCCTCTGGTTTGGACCTAGTCTCAAAACCGGAACCAAGGGACGGTGACGTTTGGCATTACTTCGAAAGCGGCATGGTGTCGGCGCATGTTGCTTGGAAGACTGAGGCGGGAAGTTGAGGTAACGAGATGACCACCACCCAAACCAACACCCCCTCCGGCTCCTCCTTCATCAACGTCGGTGAGCGGACCAACGTCACGGGCTCGGCCAAGTTCCGCAAGCTCATCGAGCAGGGCGACTATCAGGCCGCGCTCGCCGTCGCACGCCAGCAGGTCGAGAACGGCGCCCAGATCATCGACGTCAATATGGACGAGGGCCTGCTCGATTCAGAGAAGGCGATGACGACGTTCCTCAACATGATCGCCTCGGAGCCGGATATTGCGCGCGTCCCGATCATGATCGACAGCTCCAAATGGAGCGTCATCGAGGCCGGCCTCAAGTGCGTGCAGGGCAAGCCGATCGTCAACTCGATCTCGATGAAGGAGGGCGAAGCGCAGTTCCTGGAGCACGCGACCAAGTGCCTGCGCTATGGCGCGGCGGTCGT
>CAZCQH010000081.1:0-19330 GCA_964500805.1 uncultured Hyphomicrobiaceae bacterium | reverse complement strand
TCGGAGGGCAGTCTCTCAAGTTATCCCTGGCCCGAAAACCCTGAGGCAGGTCACTTAAGCGTTGAAGAAATCGATAATTTAATTGTTCCCATGTTGGTGTCGGGGAAGACGCCGGCCGAAGTGGCTAAACAGTTTAACGTAACGTCGAATACTATTCGGAGTCGAGTATTTGAGCGGTATGGAAGGCGATTCTGGCGCAAAGGACCAAACTCAAAAAGAGATGACTAGTTTGACATTGGGTCTTCAAAAAAGGGGCGGGTCTGGGAGGGTCTCCTTCCCAGCGGAGCGCGAGGCTGGTCTCGCTCGCGGAACGCGATCTTCACGGCACATCGTGAGCCGATGCAGCGAGGCCGAGCCTGCGGTGCCAGGCTGAAGCCAGGCACCGATCACGCGGTGACGCGCTCACGGTTTTGGCCGAACGCGCACGAGCCTTTGACTGCACACACGAGCGGATCGGTTACACGTGAGCGCGGTGGTGGTGTAGTATTTGGTTGCGACTGTAATCGACCGAGACTCCGGAGCACCCAATGACGGCAACCGCGTCTGGCGCCGCTGCGCCGACTCTAAGCACCGCCTCCCGTCCCGAGGGCGCCGACTGGCGCCCGCCAACGCGCATCACACTGCCGCCGATGTATGCGATGCCGCCGCGGCCGCGCGTGATTGCGAAGTGGTTCTTCGGCTACCCGGGCTTCCTCTGGCCGATGAACAGCGTCACGCTCGGCCTCGCGGTGGTCGCTTGGGTGTTCCTGACGCCGAGCCTTGCCGCGATGAAAGCGGCCAGCCTGGTGGATCGGCGTGCTGCTGCTGCGCAATCTGGTGCTCGTCGCCGCGTTCTACGGCGGGCTGCATCTTTATCTCTACGTGTTCCGCGCCCAAGGCCGCGAGCTCAAGTATTCGGGCAAGCCCCTAGCCGAGAACAACCCGCGCTTTCTGTTCCGCAGTCAGGTGCGCGACAACATGTTTCGCACGCTTTGCTTCGGCGTGCCGATCATCACGGCCTATGAGGCGGCGACGTATTGGCTGTTCGCCAATGGTTACCTCGGCTTTGCAGGCGTCACGTTCGGCACACTGGCGTTTTGGGCGCTGTTCGGGCTGAGCCTGCTGCTCGCGCCGCTGATCCACTCCGTGCACTTTTATCTGATCCATCGCGCGCTGCACTGGCGGCCGCTCTATCGGACCGTGCATCGCGTGCACCACCTGAACGTCGATGTGGGGCCGTGGTCGGGCATTGCCATGCATCCGGTGGAGCTGGCGATCTACTTCTCGACGGTATGCGTCCAGTGGCTGGTCATGGTGCATCCCGTGAACGGCCTTTTCCAGATCTTCATCGCGACCTTCAATGCCGCGGTCAGCCACACGGGCTTCGACAAGGTGCTGGTCGGCGGAAAGGTGGCGCTGGAGAGCAACAACCACTTCCACTACCTCCACCACAAGCATTTCGAGTGCAACTACGGCAGCACCCTCGCGCCGCTGGACCAATGGTTCGGGACGTTCCACGACGGCTCCGACGAGGCGCAGCAGGCCATGCGCGACCGCATGCAGGCGAAGATGCACGCCAACGTGTGACGCGCGAGTATGGAGCCGGGCAATTATTGACGCGGCCAATTTGCCGCTTCGGATGCGCACTCTTCAGTGGCGCGCTTTCAGCACGACCGCGTCCGTGGCAGTCAACCTCCGGGGTGGAATGCTACAATGCGAAGTAGCGGCTGAGCTCGGCTGCGCTTGAGAGAACGACATCGGCATGCGGCGCGAGGACTTCGCGCGGGCTGGTGCCGCCGAGGACGCCGATGCGCAAGCCAACACCGGCGCGGCGGCCCATTTCGAGGTCATGGACGGCATCGCCGACAACGGCGACGTCGCTTGCGTCGAGGCCCACTGCGCGACAGAAGGCGTGGACCATGCCCGGCTCCGGCTTGGCACCGTGACCGCTGTCGCAACCGACGAGGAACTGGAAGCTCGCCAAAACGTGCGGATGGCGGCCAAGTGAGCGGGCGAGACCTTCGGCTGAATCGTTCGTCGCGACGCCAAGAGCCATGCCACCTTTTGAGAGGGCTGCCAGCATCTCCTCGATGCCGTCGACAAGTGCCGCATATTTGGCGCCGCCTTCGTGGAAGATACGCTCGATCTCGGCGGCGAGGCGCGGCGGCGCGCGGTCCCGGAGATGCGCGGCGAAGACCTCGGCGATCTCGTCGTGCGTTCCGGCCGCCAAAACTGAGCCCGGCGTGATGCGGTCCGTTTTGGGGTCGTGGCCGCCGAGGGCGAGCAAGGTGCCAGCGAGAGCCTGATCGCCGCGGGCGGCAAAGAGAGCCACTTCGCGATTGATGGGAAGCCAGGTGCGCCAATAATCGAGCAGCGTGCCGTCCTTGTCGAAGAGCACGCCGCGGATGTGCATAGGGTGGGATTCCGTGGGTGGAAAGTAGTGTGTCGTGAGTGGTCAGTCGTCAATGGTGAATGCAGTTCCGGGGCTTGCCGGCACGCACGAAGCGCGGCGCCGATGCGCCGCGCTCTGAGTGAGCAGTGCCTCAGCCGATGCGCGAGACCTCCGTCTCCTTGCTGGTGATGAACTCCAGCAGCGCCGGCTTGCCTTCCTCGGTCGCCTTGATGCCGCGCTTGATGGCCGGCACGATGTCCGACACCTTCTCGATCCGCTCGCCGTAGCAGCCAAGCGACTTGGCGAAGTTTGCGTAATGGCCGGAGATATCGGTCGAGCGATATTTCTCGGTCGAGACCGGCATCACCTTCAGCTCGATCGCCATCGAGAAGTTGTTCGAGAGGATCGACAGGATCGGGATGCGCTCGCGCGCCGCCGTCTCGAAGTCCATGCCGGTGAAGCCGATTGCGGCATCGCCCCAGCAGTTTATGCAGAGCTTCTCGGGCTTGGCGAGCTTGGCGCCCATGGCGAGGCCCAAGCCGTAGCCGAGCTGCGTGGTCTTGCCCCAGCCGAGATAGGAGAGCGGTGTCGTCGCCTTCCAGAACGGCGAGATCTGATCACGCGGGCTGCCGGCGTCGTGCGTGATGATGGTATTGGATTTGTCCACCGTCTTCTGCAGGTCCCAGAACACGCGATAGGGATTGATCGGCTCAGAGTTCGACTCGAGCTTCGGGAGCCATTTGGCGAGCCAGGGCTCGTTCAGCTCCTTGATCTCGGCGACGACCGCCTTCGGATCCTTCTTCGAGGAGCCGTGCAGCTTCTTCACCTCATCGAGGATGCCGCCGAGGATCAGCCTGGCGTCGCCCGCGATGCCGAGCGACACGGCGATGTCCTTGTTGATGTCGGAGGGATCGAGCGTCGCCTGGATGATGTTCTTGTGGCCGGCCGGCATCTTGACGCCGAAGTTGGTCTCGGTGAACGAGCAGCCGATGCCGAGAATGAGGTCCGACTTGTCGAGGAAGGTGCGCACGGCCTGCGCGATGGCGAGGCCGCCCGAGCCCAGCGACAGCGGATGCGTCTCGTCGAAGGCGCTCTTGCCTTCGAGACTTGTCGTCACAGGAATGGCGAGCAGCTCAGCCAGCTCCTTCAGCTCGGCCCAGGCCTCCGCCCAGTGCACGCCCTGGCCGGCGTAGATGACGGGACGCTTGGCGGCGACAAGGCGCTTGGCGGCTTCCTTCACGGCCGCCGGATCGACGCCCGACTTGATGAAGTCCGGCGAGATGTATCCGGTGGGATCGACCTCATCGTTCCACATATCCGTTGGCACCTCGACCAAAACAGGACCGCCGCGGCCCGACTTCAGGCGCTGGAACGCACGCCGGAACACGTTCGGGATGTCGGCTGCCGATGTGATCGGTTCCGCTGATTTGGTGATGGAGCGCATCGACACCGACGCGAAGTAGTTGCGATCGATCCACGCCTGCTTGCGCGCGTAGCCCATCGGCAGAACCAGAATTGGCACCGATTCGGACCAGGCCTGCGCGACGCCGCCGTAGGCGTTCTCGGTGCCGGGGCCGTGCTGCATGGCGAAGGCGCCGATCTTCTTGCCCGACGTGACGCGGCTGATGGCGTCGGCCATGTGGAGGCCCGTGCGCTCCTGGCGCACGATGATCGGCCGGATGTCGACCTTGGCGGCGTGCTCGAGAATGTGATTGACCGGGTAGCCGATCAGGTACTCGACGCCTTCGCGCTTCAGGATATGCGAGATCGCGTCTGCGGTTTTCATCTTGGTCATGGGACTTCCTCCTCGCGCTAAGGCGCTTGCCTACTCAGCGTCATGATTGCGAAATTGAGATCATGCAAGCACGCCACGACGCTCGCGCCAAGCGCGAGTTTCCAGTCGATTTGCATGCCAGCGCCGTTTTTGGCCTGGTGGACCAGGTGATAGCCGGACCTCAACACTATGGTATCTTGATCGATTGGCCGACACCAACCTGATCGAAGCGATCCTTGAACTGGTCCATCAACACCTTGAAACCGAGCTCGCCTGTACAATGACCTGGTGCAACGCGTTTGATCTTGAGCGTGTCGCTCAACGTGGAGGCCACGCGCTTGACCTCCTCCGGTGGCGTGACAACCAGATGGAAGCCACCGGTGACGGTGTAGAGATTGGCATCGATCTTGGCAGCGGCTTCGAGGATCTTTTCGACTCCTGGATGCGAGCAGCCGACCACGAGAGCCAATCCTTCTGGCGTGCGAATCGCCAGAGAAAGCTCGTTCATATCGCGCGTGCCTGGCTTGTCGGATCTTGTCGTTAGAACGAAAAAGCCTGGAAAAATCTCTTTCGTCTCCATGACGATCTCAAAATTTGCGTCTTGCCAGGGAGAGCCGGTCGCAAAGACCTCCGGCTCCTTTCCTCGATAATAAGTCATGTTGGGCGGCAGGCCGGGTTCACGTTTGAGGAATGCGAGGGGCGTTTTGCCTTTGAAGTAGGCACCTTCTTGAGGTGCATAGATCGTGACGTTCGGATTAATCTCGAGAAGGTGATTGAGCCCAGACGTGTGATCGCCGTGGCGATGCGAGATGACGACGGCATCGAGACGCTTCAGATCGATATCCAATGCTTTGATGTTATTCGCAAACGTTTTGGCATTGTTGCCGGTATCGAACAGAATTCGGCGGCCGCCATACTCGACCAGCGCTGCAAAGCCCCAATCCATTTTCAAGGTGTCCGACGGAGGTCCGAAAGCGTCATAGATAATCGTTATGCGCTTCTCTGACTGTGCAGGCTGCGCAAATGCCCAAGACAGCGGCGTCAACACGGTGCTCGCGATCAAAAGAAAGGTTGGAACTACGCGACGCATGGCAATCTCCACAACTTAATCATTGCATTGAACGAGAAGCGCGAGAGCGAGCAGGCCCAATTACGCCAGGGTACGCTAAGCTCGTGATCTGATGGGGTCAATCAACACGTCCGACTCCGGGCATCACGCGTAATCCAGCCGCTGCCTGAGATCAGTGAACAGCCCGCTCCGCAGCTCCATGCCGATCCCCGGCGTCATGTGCGGGGTGGTGTAGCCGTCGATGATCGGGATATCGTCGGCGAAGCCGCCATAGGGCTGGAACACGCCTGGATAGCTTTCTGCGCCACCGAGTTGGAGGCCGGCTGCCATGTTGAGGCCGAGCTGATGGCCGCCGTGGGGGACGTTGCGGCGGCGGGGCCAGCCGGCGGCGTCGTACATCTCGATGATGCGCAGCGATTCGGTGAGGCCGTAGGCGAGCGAGGGATCGGGCTGTACCCAGTCCTTGTGCGGGCGCAGACCGCCATGGCGCAGCAGATTGCGGAAGTCCTGGACGGAGAACAGGTTCTCGCCGGTCGCGAGCGGCACGCCCGATTGTTCAGCGAGCACGGCGTGGGCCATGTAGTCCAGCGGATCGACAGGCTCTTCGAACCAGCAGAGGCCGAACGGCTCGATGCCGCGGCAGTAGTCGAGTGCTGTTTGCAGATCGAGGCGGCCATTGGCGTCGATGGCGACGAGTTCTCCTTTGCCGGCGATCTCGAGCACCCATTCGATGCGCTTCAGGTCGTCCTTCAGGGGTGCGCCGCCGACTTTCATCTTGAGCAGGCGATAGCCCTTGTCCTGGGCGCGGCGCATCTCGTCCTGCAGGCCTTCCTTCTCCTTGCCCGGATAATAGTAGCCGCCGCCCGAGTAGACGAGCACGCGCTCGTCGTACTTGCTGCCGTTGAAACGCTCCGACAGCAGCTTCCAGAGCGGCTTGCCGTCAATCTTTGCCACCGCATCCCACACGGCCATGTCGATGGCACCGGCGGCGAACGCGCGATCGCCGTGTCCGCCTGGCTTCTCGTTGGAGAGCATGGCCTGCCAGACCGAGAAAGGGTCGAGGTTCTCGCGCGCTTTGTCGATCAATGTCTTCGGGTTGGCTTCGAGGATGCGTGGCGCCAGCCGCTCGCGGATGATGCCTGACTGGGCGTAGCGCCCATTCGAGCAGAAGCCGTAACCGATGACGGGTTTGCCTTCGCGTACAACATCGGTCTCCACTGACGCCACGGAGATCGTCATCTTGTCGAACGAGATCGCGGCGTTGCGCATGGCGGAGGGGATGGGCGCGACGCCGTCACGGATGCGGGTGATTTTCATTGTTGTGAGCTCCTGTGGGGTGCCTGGCCGCCGGCCCGATAGTCTCGTTCCATCGTGCCACCGCAAGGCAAAGCAAACCGTGACAGTCTCGGTGTCGCGCCGGAAGGCGTAACACTCGTCTTGCCTGCATGGGCTTGTCGTCTGGCACTTTGGCACCGGGGGCGCAACCGAGTTCCGGTTTCATCGGCCGCGCGCTAGCGTGTGCCGGGCTGCCCATATCAATTCAACCGGAGGCACATATGAAACCGCTCGGGCACGGGCTCTACTTCCAGGACATCAAGGTTGGCGACAAGTTCATCACGTTCGGCCGCACTATCACCGAGCCGGACATCGTCAACTTCATCTCATGTACCGGCATGCTCGAGCTGCTGTTCACGAACCAGATCTACCAGGAGACTGAAAGCGCCATCAAAGGACGGCTCGTACCCGGAGCGTTGGTGTTCTCGATGGCGGAGGGCCTGACAATCATGGGCACCATTCAGGGGACCGGAATGGCCTTCCTCGGGATGGATCTCGAAATCAAAAAGCCGAGTTTCGCCGGCGATACCATACACGTGGAAATTGAGGTGGTGGAACTCAGGGAAACGTCCAAGCCCGGTCGAGCAATTGTGAAGACAGTCAACACCGTTATCAACGAGAAGAGTGAAATCGTGATGATTTACAGGCCAGTAAGAATGCTCAAGGGTAGGCCCGGCGCGGATTGAGGCTGGAACGCTCCAGCCGGCCACGACGTTTACCACTGCTTGTGCTGCCCTTGAACGAGAGCGCTGGCGGGTATACGTATCACAAAAGTTCGAAGGCTGAATTTGAGCCAGTGGCGGCAAGGCGTTCGGCTAAGAGTTCGGAGTAGTGCCATGCGGCGGGTAAGGCGTTCAAGAATAACATCTTTTCTTACAGGTTTGAGCTTAGCATCGGCGGCAACCGCGGGTGTCATTGGCGTGCTGTATTGGATTTCGCCGCCGGCTCCGGATGATGTGGCAGGGCAAGCTCAGCACAGTGGTCCTTTTCAAGCCAGAACTCAGGCGCTTCCCGAGGATGCTCACCTCAGTCTTGCCGACGATATCAGCCATGCGCAGTTGCGCGTTACGCAGCTTAGAGCCGATTTTGACACTCAGCGCGCCCTGACGCGCAGCATCCAGCAGGAATTGCAGCGGGTTGGATGCTACTCGGGCGCGATCGATGGCTCTTGGTCCGATTCGACCAAGAGCGGCATGACAAGCTTTATGCAGGCTATGAAACTCAAATTGCCTGTGGCGGCTCCCGACTACATTCTCTTGACGATGCTGCAGGGGCAGCGCTCGGTTGCATGTGGTCCGACCAAGTCCGTCGAGCCTGCGACGACCACTGCTCAAATGGGTCAGCGGCCAAAGGGGCGCGTTGCCAAAGCGGACACGAGATCCATCGTTATCGAGCAAGCGGGGCCTGCTATTGGCGAGTTCCGGACGACGCTCGCAACGGCGAGCGAACCCGTGGTGGCTCCGGCCCGACCATTACAGCCGATCGTCACTGTACCGGCTCCAAATAAACTCACGGCTCCGGCATCGACACCGCTCCCGGGCCGCATGGCTGCGGGTGCTCCTGTCGAGCCGACCTCTAAGCCGGAAATCGCTGCAGGCCCGCCTTTCATCCCGCAGGCAGAAGAGCACGAGAAGCAATCCAAGGAGCAGCGCTCGACGCGCGGCCGGGAAGCGCGCTCTCGCGAGTATCGCCAGACAGCACCATCCTGGAACGGTAGTCCACCATCGCAGCCGTCGCGCTCTGCCGGCGGCGGCAGCAAGTATTCGTTCGTGAAGCTCAGTCGCGAAGCGCCTTGACGGAGATCGGCGTCCTCATCGACGTTGGGTCGGGGCGTCTAGGCTGCTTGCGCAGGATCATCGTGCCGACGAGAGGGGTCCGCCGAGGGTCGAGATGCGTCAGCCAATCCCCAGATGCAACCCATCAAAATGAAAAAGTTGCGCCAGTGATCGCTGTCGATCACGAAGCCTTCAAACGCGAGCCCTGCGAAAGAGGCCGTCACGATGAGCATCGGTCCCTGTAGCCGCGTGCGTTGGAGTGCGCACCTGAAGCCAACCGCCAGCGTCGCGGCAACCGTCACAATGTACAAAAGTCCGCCAAGCCAGCCGGCATTGAGAAACATGCTCAGATAGACGTTGTGCGGCTCCTCGTTATGGTGGACGATGCGGAACGTGTGCGTGCCGATACCGAACGGATTTTCCGCGATGAGACGTCGCGCCTTGGCTTGGCCGCCGAAACGGCCATCTGGGCCTGCATCGTAGCTCTGGTCCAGGCTTGCTCGAACCTCGAGAAGCGATCGAACCTGCTCGATCTGTGTCACCGCGAAGAGCGCGGCGATCACCGCGCCGATGCCAAGCGTGGCAAACCGGCCAGAGCGCGCGATGTCAGCCGAGCGCCGTGTCGTAGCGATCGCGAAGGCGGCCAGAATGAGAAGCGAGATCAGCAGCGAGATCCAGGCGCCACGCGAGAAGCTCAAGAAGATGCCGATGACCAGGGGAAGTGCGATCATGCCAGCTTTGACGGCGCGGGACGGCGCATCGCGGAGCATGCTCCAGGCGCAGGCTACGATTGCCGGCGCTACCGCAGCACCATAGACGTTCGGATCCTTGAAGGTGCCACGGGCGCGGCCGAAGTTGGTGAAGATTTCGTAGGCACCTGGAACGAGCTGGAAATATCCCGCAATGCCCGCCAACGTCGCGATCAGGCTCGCGATCACGTAGCAAACCAGGATCAGCTTGATGCGTGGCTCCGGGTCCTTGGCAACGAAGCCTGCCATCACGAAACTGCCGAGCACGAGATAGAGCGTGACGAACAGGTGGATTGCCGCCGTATCGAGCGTCACCGAAAATGTCGCAGCGAGCAGGCTCAGTCCGACAATTGCGAACCAGATGCATAGATTGACCACCGCCACCTGGCCGAAGCGCGCCACGCCGAGCAGGGGGACTGCGATAATCACGCCCATCATCAGCAGATCGGCCGCTGCCGGCTCGGAGAACACGATCGTGCTCGTCAGGATCGCAAGCGCGACGGCAAGGCACGCCAGCCAACCTTTGTTGATCGTGACGGGCAACCGGCGCGGCGTTGCCGCTGTGTGCGCTTCAGTATGCATTTTTGCCGGTCAGCATCGACATGGGCGTTAGCGCGACGATGTAAAGATCGAACAGAATGGACCAATGGTCGATGTAGTAAAGATCGTGCTCGACCCGCTTCTGGATTTTCTCGTGGGTATCCGTCTCACCGCGCCAGCCGTTGATCTGGGCCCAGCCGGTCACGCCCGGTTTCATGCGATGCCGCGCGAAGTAGCCGTCGACAACCGCCTGATAGAGATCGGAGCCGGCTTTCGCTTCGGTCGCGTGCGGCCGCGGTCCAACCAGGGACATTTGGCCCAGGATGACGTTGAAGAGCTGCGGGAGCTCATCAAGACTGGTGCGCCGTAAAAAGCGACCGACGCGTGT
Source organism: uncultured Hyphomicrobiaceae bacterium (assembly GCA_964500805.1). Classification (GTDB taxonomy): domain Bacteria; phylum Pseudomonadota; class Alphaproteobacteria; order Rhizobiales; family Hyphomicrobiaceae. Next base: position 9,329 of record CAZCQH010000081.1, on the reverse strand, counting down.
GATGCGCGGATCGTCGCGGGTCGCAAGTTTCGATGCGTCGACATCGGTCATCTCGACGTACATCGAGCGGAACTTGTAGACCTCGATCAGCTCATTGTTGAAGCCATAGCGGCGCTGCTTGAACAGGACCGGCCCTCGGCTGTCGAAGCGAATCGCCAGGGCGCAAACTGCCATGATCGGCAGCGCCAGAAGCAGGATCAGCGTGCCGAGCACGCGATCCTCGACGTTCTTCACCGCTCGCGACCAGTCGCTCAGGGGCCTGTCCATGAGCGAGAGCATGGGGATGCTGCCGACAAAGGTATAGGCGCGCGCATTGAGACGCAGCTTGGAGCTCAGTGCCGAGATTCGAATGTCGACCGGAATGGTGAAGAGCCTTGCCATTATTTCCAGCAGACGTTCTTCCGCCGACTGCGGCACAGTAACGATCAGCAGATCGATGCCTGCATTGCGGCAGAAGGCAGCTAGCTGCTCGAATGTGCCGAGCTTGGGATAGCCGAACAGGGTGTCGGACGAGCGCTCATCTTGACGGTCATCGAACACGCCGAGGATCGAGATGCGCCCTTCCTGCTCGCGCTGTAACGTTTTGACCACTGCCTCTGCGTCCGGACCGCCACCGATGATGATGGTGCGTCTCAACAACCGGCCGCCGGCGCTCAGCCGCTCGATGATGTCGGCGACGATGAAACGCTGAACGACCAGCACCGAGATCGAGACCGTCATCCAGGCGGCTGCCGTGGCCGGCTTGAACAATTCGAACTTCAGCAGGAATGCGGAGCCCGCAACCATGCAAAACACAAGAACTGTCGACTTGATGATCTTCTCTGCCTGCCCAGACAGACGGCGGAGGGCGACGATGCTGTAGGCCCAGTCGGCGTGCAGCGCTGCCACGATTGCGATGGACACCAGCAGGCCACGCGTCACCGACATCGACGATAACGGATCGCCGGTGTGTGTCAGGAATGTCGAGAGCAGGCCAACCGCAAAGACGATCAGTAGATCGGCAAGTGCCACCGTGAACAGCAGCTTTGGACGAGAAACGTTGAACCGCTTGTCGCAGTAGACCGCCGCGAGAAAGCGAATCAGGAAGCCGCGCCGCAACAGCGGATCGCAGTCGAACGCAGACGGCATCATGATCTCACGCTGCAGCTCGGCAGCGGGGATAGTCTCGGGACGCATCGTCGTCATGGGGTGGCCGGGTTACTCTTGATACCGGAGCAACCATGTCCGACAGCCATCAATCAGGAATTAAACAAGACTGGCCGTGCCGCACCCAATTGTTTCAGAGTTAGCGCCGCGTAAACAGGTGCCGCAGTTCGAGTCACATCGAGCGAAAAGACCTCGTCAACATTGCGCTCGAGCCATTGCCACCAGCCGAGCGACCATCGCGCTTTCGGCGCTTGCCAGCTCGTCGACGACGGTGAAGTGATTGGTTGAGGGGACGATCACGCACTCGGCCTTGACGCCTGCGCTGCTCCAGGCTTTCGCGATCTCGAGGCTCTGGCGGATGAACTCCTGGCTCTCGTCGCCGCCGACGGCTGCAACGAATGTCCGATCCTTGGCGGGTGCCGGCCAGAACAGCGGGCTCGCTTCGCGCGCGCTCGCCGCATTGAGCTTTGCAAGCTCGTTGATGCTGGTCGGAATGAGGGGCGCTAAGTCGAATACACCGGAGATGGCATATCCCGCGCGCACGAGATCGGCCGGGACACCGCCGACCTTCGCCCAGTCGGTCGCCACCATGGCGCCGGTCAGATGGCCGCCGGCGGAATTGCCGGTGACGGCGGGCCGCATTTTCGTTGCCGCAAACACCGCCTTCATGCACTGGCGCATCTCATCGACGATCTGCATCACAGTCGCTTCCGGGCAAAGCGTGTAGGACGGAACGGCGACACTGAGACCGCGTGCATTGAACTCGCGGGCGATGAAGCTGTAGGCCTTGCGATCGCCACGCTGCCAATAGCCGCCGTGGATGAATACGACGACGCCCTGCGGTGTTCCGCTCGGCGGATGAAATAGATCGAACTTCTGGCGCTCCGTCCGGCCATAAGGCTTGTCGAGCTCGCACTTGGCATCTTTTCGGTAGGCGGCAGAAGCTCTTTCCCAGCGCGCGTTGATCTCGCCGTACTCGGGAACGCGTCGCCGATTGTTGTATTCGGCTTCCAAATCGAGCGTGGCCATTCTCGAGGTCTCCCTATGCAGCCGTTCAAGCCGGATTCGAGGCATGTTATTGGGCTCGCCGCCGACTGCCAACGCATCTCATGGCGCCAGTGCGCGACAGGTGCTTGCCGAAGACTCAATTGCCGCTACTGTCGTCAGCCAAATCGCAGACAGACAGGGAGTGTGAGATGCCGACTATCGGCCTCGTCGGAGTGGGTCTCATCGGTCGCGCCTGGGCAAACGTTTTCTCCCGCGCTGGCTGGACGGTTCAAGCTTGGGATGCCAACCCGGAGGCCACCGCCAAGGCGCCAGAACTGGTCGCGGAAAGCCTTCGCGATCTCGCTCGGCACGGACTCGTCAAGGATCCAGATAGTGCCGTAAGGCGCATCAAGTCGGTCGGGACAATGGAGGAGGCAGCTGCCGGCGCTGATCTCGTGCAGGAGTCGGGGCCCGAGACGATCGAAGCCAAGCGCGCGATCTGGGCGAAGCTCGATGCGATCGCGCCACCAGGTGCGATTCTCGCTTCTTCCTCCTCGGCGATCGTCGCGTCTCGCTTCACTGAGACGTTGAAGGGGCGTCACCGGTGCCTGGTCGCGCATCCCGTCAATCCACCGCACGTGGTGCCCGTCGTCGAGTTGTCGCCGGCACCGTGGACGTCGCCTGACGTCGTAAAGAGTGCGCGTGCGATTTATGAGAGCGTCGGCCAGGTGCCGATGGAACTGAAGAAGGAGATCGACGGCTTTATTCTCAATCGCATGCAAGCGGTGCTGCTGGCCGAGGCTTTTCGTCTCGTCGCAGAAGGCTACTGCACAGCGCAGGACCTGGACAAGACGATCGCGCACGGCCTCGGGCTGCGCTGGAGCTTCATGGGCCCCTTCGAGACCATTGAGATGAATGCGCCGGGTGGAATCCCCGACTACTGTGCGCGCTTTGGCGCGGCGTGGGCCCAGCTCGCATCGCGACCCTACACCCCGGATGTACTGGCGCCTGCCAATGTCGCCAAGGTGATGGAAAGCTGGGGCGGCACCCCCTCGTCCGAGGAGATCGCGAAGAAGAGCCGTTGGCGCGATGACCGGCTGGCAGCATTGCAGGCGCACAAGAATGCGGCACAGCCTTACAAGGCTTGAGGCGGCGTCCGCGCTGCGATGGACCCGAACTTCGCAGGGACGGGCGCAATCCCCATTTGAATTCTAAAGCCTCGGTGATGTTGTGGATCAGAAAAGACAATACTGGTTGCTGCTGGCAACGACTGTCGGCTTTTTTGCTGCGGCAATTCCTCTTTGGATAGCGCCTAGCAACAAAGAAGAACTGCAGCAGGCCCTCGTTGGTTGGACGGTGGTCAGCATGAGTGCAATGATAGTATGCGCGACCTCAACGGCGCGCTTCTGGAAAACCGTCTGTTTCTTGAGTCTAACCGTACCTGCAGGCAGTTGCAGCCGCATTGTTGCAGACGTAGCCAAAGACCCAACGTCCCATAATCTCTGGCCGCTTGAATTGGTGTTTGCAATCATCGTGGGCTTCGGCTTTGCCCTGGTCGGGGCCACCGTCGGCGCCTTGATCGCTCGGATTGCCGACTTGCTCGGTCGCGACTAGCGCGGTCAGACTGGTTTCTTAATCAGTTGAAAGGATTCACGATCTACAATGACCGCCGCAACCGGCTGAGCGGCCTACACGCATGAAATTTTTCGGCAGAATCGCTGCAAGTCTCGTCATCGGGTGGTTCGTCGGCGCGGCCATCGGCATCGCCATCTCGAATGCATGCTGCGATGGAAAAGCTGATCAAACTCCGATCATCACAGTGCCAATTGCCATCTTCATAACGTACCTTGCGTCATTCCTGCTCGTGCCGTTTGGCAGGGGTAGAAGAAAGGCCCTGAGATAAGAGCGAGGCTGTGTTCGTAACGGTTCGTTGCCCAATGAATTCATCAGTGATCGCGCTTCTCTGTCACCGACCAAGAACGGACGTCCACAGAAGTCGAGCACAGCCTCCAACCGACGCTGCAAGGGCCGTCAGGAGAACCGCGGCCGAGGAAATATAAAGCATGGCAGCGACTCCCATGCCGGCACCATCACCAAGAAGCGGCCCTATCGTGTAGGCCATAATGAAGGGCAAGGTAATTGCCGACGCTGCCGCTATTGCGCTTCGTTTGAAGACTTGGTTCGGGCGAAAGAATGCTGCCGTTCCGATTGCGAGCAGATAAGTCAACCCGATGATGATATAAAACGCCATATGAAACCTCGCTACGCGAATCTAAGTCAGGTCATTTAACAAAGCCTATCGGAGGTACGGGGATGCATCGCGTTGCCTCATGCTCGCGGAAACCAACAAGGCCAGAACAAGTGCCCGTCCAGCCCCTCCGTGGACGCCTTCACTGGCCGCCCCGGGGGATCACCGAACGAACTTCCGGTGCTTTCTGAATGTTTGCGAGGCTCCTACGAATGCGCGCGCACAGCGCCATCAGACGCGCCTTCCTCGCGCCACCCGAATCAGGCGACGGTCGCGGATGCAAGTCGGCCCATGTCCGGAGCCTTCGGAATGGCACCGCTACGCAGGCCACGCTACTGCGGCGCACCTGCGACCATAGAGTGAGGAACGTCCATGTCCGAGCGCATCACCGATCGGCGGTCCAGGTCTGCCCCTGCATCTTCAGGTGACGAGCTGCCGCTGCCTGCACCATCCCGCATCGCCAAAGCGCCCGCACGTCCAAAGCCCCAGCGTGCGAGGAAGGGCGACAGGACCGATAAGAAGTCGGTGTTCGAGAAGAAGACCATTGCGCTCGTCTATGACTTCGACGGTACGCTCTCCCCGAAGCCCATGCAGGAGTACACGTTCCTGCCCAAGATCGGCGAGGACCCGAAGGCGTTCTGGGCCGAATCCAATCGCATCGCCCGCGAGCAGGAAGCCGACAGCCTCATCACCTACATGCACCTGATGTACAAGAAGGCGAAGGCACGCGGGGTGCGCATCGACCGCGAGGATCTGGTGCAGCTGGGGAGAGATGTCGAACTTTTCCCCGGGGTCGAGAGCTGGTTCGACGAGATCTCGGAATATGTGAATATCCGCGCCGAAAGCCACGGGGTCGCGCTGCGCCAATATCTGATCTCGTCAGGCCTCTCCGAGATCATCGAAGGCACGCGCATCCGGCCGAAGTTCCACAACGTGTTCGCGTCCGAGTATTGGTTCGACGCCTACGACCTGCCCTACCCGAAACGGGTCATCACCGACACGGGCAAGACGCAATATCTCTTCCGTATCAACAAGGGCATCGAGGACCTCGGCGAGAGCATCAACCACCACATGCCCGAGGGCCAGCGCCCGATACCGTTCTCGAACATGATCTACTTCGGCGACGGCGACACCGACGTGCCGTCCATGGCGGTGATGCGCAAAAACGGCGGCTATGCCGTGGCTGTGCACCCGCAGGGCAAAAATCGCGCCAAATGCGTCGATCTCTTCAAAGCGGGGCGCTGCGATTTCTTCGCGCCGGCCGATTATCGGCGCGGCTCCGAGCTGTTCAAGCGGACGTGCCTGCTGATCGACCGCATTCTCGCCTCCATTCGTATCGACGAGGAGATGTGGCGGCTCGGGCGGGGGCTGGAGAAGAGCTGATGCTCGGCCTCCATTCGGCAGCAGCGCACTGCACGTGCTCGATGGCACGGCACCCGACCTTTTTCGATGAAGATGTGCGATGCTTTTTGGTCAGGACTGAGGTGCTGTTCCAGCGGACGCGGCAATCCACGTGCATGCTAGGCTTGCGGCAACTCCAGACCCGCGCGCACGAAAGGACTAAACAATGCGCAACTCCACGATCGAGGTTCGGCCCATCTCCGGCACCATTGGGGCGGAGGTGCATGGCGTCGACATCTCGCAAAACCTCGATGACCGGACGATTGCCGACATCCGCAAGGCTTTGCTCGACCATTGCGTGATCTTCTTTCGGGACCAGACGATCGACGTGGCGCAGCACAAGGCGTTCACGCGGCGGTTTGGCGACATTTTCATCCATCCAAACTATCGCGGCATGCAGAAGGACAACGAGATCGTCGAGATCAAGCGTACGCCTGGTGATAAGAAGATCGTCGGCGAGGAGTGGCACGCAGACACGACGATGGTCGCCGAGCCGCCCATGGGCGCAATTCTCTATGCAATCGAGGTGCCGCCCTACGGCGGCGATACGATCTTTGCCAGCCAGTATGCGGCCTATGACGCGCTGTCCGACGGCATGAAAAAGCTGGTCTCGGGGCTCCGCGCCTATCACAGCGATCGCAAAGTGGCGGGACCGGCCGCGAACATGAATGCGCATCGGGCAACCAAGGTGCGCGAGGACTCGGACTGGCGCGAAACGGTGTCGCTGCATCCGGTCGTCGTCACGCATCCGGAAACGGGAAAGAAGCTGCTCTACGTCAACCACTCGTACACGATGGGCTTCGAGGGGATGACGGAGGACGAGTCGCGACCGTTGTTGAATTACCTGCTCGATCACGGCCACCGGCCTGAATTTACCTGCCGCTTCCGCTGGGAGAAGGGCTCGGTCGCTTTCTGGGACAACCGGGTTTGCAAGCACCTCGCGGTGCACGACGCTGGGCCGTTCCATCGTGAAATGCGACGAACGCAGATTTGCGGCTTGAAGCCGGTGTGACGAAGGGCCGTTTGGCCAGCCGTAGCAGCGTCTGGGTTTCGCTCGGAAGCCAAAGTCGCTATTCGTAGGCAGCTCCCGACGCTTCCAACGGACCACGCGCCGCTCATGGCCCGCAAAAGGCAATCTCGCGATTTGTCCCGCGCCGGCTCCTTGGAGCCCGGCGCGTCGATGTCGTGGCCGGCTGACGGGAGTGAGAATCCTGCGCCGCCGGATGCGTGCGGGCGCACGTATGGTCGTACAGCGGCGGCAAACAGCGAACGTGCCGTCGAGAGTGCGGAGAACGTCGCAGCGGACGAGAATGTTCAATCGAGCGCACGGGACCATGATAGCGGAACTCTGGATGGTCGCGGCGGCGTGACCCCGGACACGGGCAATGCAGCGGTACCCTCCAAAGGCGTGACGCCCTCGATGGCGCAGTTCCTGGAGATCAAGGCGGCCAACCCGGACTCGATCCTCTGGTACCGGATGGGCGACTTCTACGAGCTCTTCTTCGAGGACGCGGTGGTCGCGTCGCAGGCGCTCGGCATCTACCTCACCAAGCGCGGCAAGCACCTGGGCGAGGACATCCCCATGTGCGGCGTGCCGGTGCATCGCGCCGACGAGTACCTGCAGCGGCTGATTCGGCTCGGCTATCGCGTGGCAGTCTGCGAGCAGCTCGAGGACCCCGCTGAAGCAAGAAAGCGCGGCTCGAAGGCGGTGGTGCGCCGTGACGTGGTGCGCCTCGTCACGCCCGGCACGCTGACCGAGGAGAGCCTGCTAGATGCCAAGGCGCGGAACTATCTTACCGCGCTATTCCGGGCGCCGGGTAATGCGGCTGGTGCGAAGGTGTCGGGATCGGACTGGACCTATGCGCTGGCATCGCTCGACATCTCGACGGGCGAGTTCGAGGTGGGCGAGACCGCAGCTGCGGACCTTGCGGGCGAGCTGATGCGGCTTGCGCCGGGCGAGATCGTCGCCGGCGATGCGACAGCGTCGGACCCGGCCGTGCGCGCAACAGCCAAGGCGGCGGGTGCCGCTCTGACCCCGATCGCTCAGGCCAATTTCGACAGTCTCTCGGGCGAGCGGCTACTGAAGGAGCAGCTGGGCGTCTCGGAGCTCGGCGGCTTCGGAACGTTCTCGCGAGCTGAATTTGCGGCAATTGGCGCACTGCTCAAGTATGTCGCGCTCACCCAGATCGGCGCCAAACCGGTGGTCCAGCCACCCAGGCGCACGTCGAGTGGCGACGTACTCATGATCGACGCGGCGAGCCGGGCGAGCCTCGAGCTGGTGCGCGCGACGTCGGGAGCACGCGATGGCAGCCTCATCGCGGCGATTGATCGGACGGTCACCGGCCCCGGCGCGCGGGAGCTGGCGGCGCGGCTCGCGAGCCCGTTGCGCGATGTGGCGAAGATCACGGCGCGGCTCGATGCCGTTGGCTATCTGATGACCGAGAGCCTGCTGCGTGATGATCTGCGTCGCGCCCTGCGCCAGGCGCCGGACATTGCGCGGGCGGTATCGCGGCTGACGCTCGCGCGGGGCGCACCGCGCGATCTAGGGCATGTTCGCGACGGGCTTGCGGTCGCAGCGGCGGTGCGCGCGGCGCTGCAGAAAAGCGCGGGTACCATGGGGTTACCTGGCGCGCTGCGTGACATCGCGGAACGGCTCGGTGCCTCCCCAGCGAACCTCGGCGAGGCTTTGGCGATGGCGCTGATCGACGATCCGCCGCCGCAGCGTCGGGACGGCGGGTTCGTGCGTCCCAACTATCGCGCGGACTTCGACGAGGCCTTGAAACTGCGGGATGACAGCCGCCGCATCATGGCGGCGCTCGAGGCGCGCTACATCGAGGCGACCGGAGTCAAATCGCTCAAAGTTCGCCACAACAATATTCTGGGCTACTATATCGAGGTGACCGCGCTCAATGCCCGCCCGCTGCAGTCGCCGCCGCTCTCCGACACGTTCCGCCACCGACAGACGATTGCCAATGCGGTGCGCTTCACCACCGACGAGCTGGTCGAGACGGAGGGAAGGATCGCGTCCTCCGCTGAGCGGGCGCTTGCCATCGAGCAGCAGGTGTTCAACGAGCTGTCGAACGCGGTGATCGGGGCGCAACAGCAGCTGGCGGCGCTGGCCGGCGCCCTAGCCGAGCTCGACGTCCACGCGGGCCTCGCCGAGCTTGCCGAAACGGAAGGATACGCGCGACCCGATCTCGATGATGGAAATGCATTTGAGATCGAGGGCGGGCGGCATCCAGTTGTCGAGCAGGCGCTGAAGGCGGCCAAGGCTGGGCCGTTCGTTGCCAACGACTGCATCCTCGGACGCGCCGGCCCGGTACCCAAGCCAACCGGCTTCGACGAGATCGCGGACCGGCGGATCTGGCTCGTGACCGGCCCCAACATGGCCGGTAAGTCCACGTTCCTGCGCCAGAACGCGCTGATCGTGGTGCTGGCGCAGATGGGCAGCTACGTGCCGGCGCGGCGTGCGTATATCGGGCTGGTGGACCGGCTCTTCTCGCGCGTCGGTGCATCGGACGATCTGGCGCGCGGGCGCTCCACGTTC
>CAZCQH010000080.1:0-19761 GCA_964500805.1 uncultured Hyphomicrobiaceae bacterium | reverse complement strand
AGCCGGCCCCATCGCGTCGATCAAGGCACAGCCCCAATTCCGGCGAAGTCCGACAACTTGCCGCTCGCTCCGTGCCAGCCCTCGATCCTCGACATTGTGCATCAACCGATCTGCCCGTCGCGGGATGTCGGACTTCGCCGGAAGCGAGGCCTCGTCTCACCGCAGGTACCTCGGCCGGCTCACTCCGACCTACGATTGAAATTACCGGCTCACGTGAATTCGGCGGCGCGGTATTGCCGCGCGAGCTTGTCGAGGACACCGTTGACGACGCGAGGCTCGTCATTGCCGAAGAAGGCATGAGCCACGTTGACGTATTCATTGATGACAACGCGGGCCGGCACGTCGCTGCGCTCTATCAGCTCGAGGACGCCGGCGCGCAGAATAGCGCGCAGGATCGAATCGATACGGGCGAGGCGCCACCCCTGCGCGAGGCTCTGGTCCACGACCGGGTCAATCTCGCGCTGCCGGCGCACGACACCGCGAACCAATGCGCCGAAAAAATCTTTGTCCGCATCGGCGAGCGCGGGATCCTCCGCCTTCGATCCGAAGCGCAGCGCTACAAATTGGCCGATCACATCGTTGAGGTCCGTTTGTGCCATGTCCATTTGGTAGAGCGCCTGCACGGCGGCGAGGCGCGCGGCGGAGCGGGGCGCAAGGGGAAGATGTTTTGGATCGTCCGTACTCATGCGCCGACTTCGGCGAATTGCTCGCGGATCTCGATAAGCCGGAGACACGCGCGGGCGGCATCGCCGCCCTTGCCGGCGCGACCGCCTTGGGCCCGGGCCATCGCTTGCTCCTTGGTGTCAACGGTGAGAATCGCATTGCCAACGGGCACGCCAGCCGACAGCGCGACCTCCATCAACGCCCGGTTCGACTCGTTGCAGACGATCTCGAAATGATAGGTTTCGCCGCGGATGACGCAACCGATGGCGATCGCACCATCATAAGGCTGATCTCCCTCCTCGAAGCGGCCGGCTTCGACGGCAGCCAAGATAACCTGCGGAATCTCGAGCGCACCTGGCACTCCGATGCGCTCCCACGTGCAGCCGCGCGCCTCGAGCTCCGCGATGGCTCCATCCGCCATCTCATCGGCAACGTCCTCGTGGAAGCGGCCCTCGATGATCAGGATGTGTGCCCCGATGTCGGTTCCCGTCGGCCCACCGCTGCCAGTTGACTTGCCCGCCATGGGTTCTCGTGCCTATTCGATCTTGCGCGTGCCGACGATCTTCAGCCCGTAGGCCTCGAGACCGACATAGCGCGAGTTGGGTTGATTGGTCAGCAGCACCATTTCGGAAACGCCGAGATCACGCAGGATCTGCGAGCCGATACCGATCTCGACGCGGCGGCGCTCATCACTACGGCCGCCACGAGCGCGCTGCTGGTCCTTGATGATCCATTCCGAGACCGAGCGTGGTCTGAGATCGCGGAGCAGCACAAGAACCCCACGGCCTTCCTGCGCGATCAACTCCATGCTTCTTTGCACAAGGCTGACCTTCTCGCCCTCGGTACCGATGCCAAGCAGGTCGGCGTGGACGCTCACTGCATGGACCCGCACCAGCACGGGGCCAGGTTTGGTGAGATCGCCCTTGACCAACGCCAGGTGCTCAACGTCCTCGACCATGGTGATGTAGGTGTGGAGATCGAACGCACCCCCGTAGACGCTCTCGACTTTGCCTTTCGAAGTCTGCTTGGCGATCCGGTCGTGCTTCAACCGGTAGGCGATCATGTCCTCGATGGTGCCGATCTTGAGACCATGGCGCTGTGCAAACGCCACGAGGTCCGGCATGCGCGCCATCGTGCCGTCGTCGTTCATGATCTCGCAAATGACGCCAGCCGGATAGAGCCCCGCCATGCGCGCAAGATCGACGGAGGCCTCCGTGTGGCCGGCGCGGACGAGAACGCCACCCTCGCGGGCGACCAGCGGGAACACATGCCCCGGCGAGACGATGTCGTGGGCGCCTTTTGACAAGTCGATGGCTGTGCGGATGGTATGGGCTCGGTCGTGCGCGGAGATGCCGGTGGCAATGCCCTCGCGAGCCTCGATCGAGACAGTAAAGGCGGTGCGATTGCGCGCCTCGTTTTTCCTCGCCATGAATTCGAGGTTGAGCTGGTTGGCGCGCTGCTCCGTCATCGACAGGCAGATCAGGCCGCGGCCGTAGCGGGCCATGAAGTTGATCGCCTCCGGCGTCGCCATCTGGGCGGGGATGACGAGGTCGCCCTCGTTCTCGCGATCCTCGGCATCGGTCAAGATGATCATTCGGCCGTTGCGGAAGTCTTCGAGGACCTCCTCGGTCGGGGATACGAATCCCTTGCCTTGGGAATACTCAACACGGTTCAAGGCCAATACCAGATTGTCCTTCACGTCCGTCACGTCTTGAACTCCATAAGCCGCGCCACGTAGCGCGCGAGGGGGTCGATTTCCAGATTGACGCGGTCTCCGGGCTTCTTGCCGCCCCAGGTGGTGACCGTCAAGGTGTGGGGGATCAGATTGACGCCGAAGCGGGCGCCATCCACTTCATTCACCGTGAGCGAAGTGCCATCGAGCGCGACAGAGCCCTTGGACGCGATAAACCGGGCCAGCTCGGGAGGCGCCTCAAAAGTCAGGCGGCGGCTCTCGCCGTCGGGGCGAATGTCAGTGATCAGAGCCGTACCGTCGACGTGGCCGGACACAATGTGCCCGCCGAGTTCATCACCGGCCTTGAGCGCGCGCTCGAGATTGATCCGGCTGCCTTGCTGCCAAGTGCCGAGCGTGGTCTTCGACAGCGTCTCGTTGGAGACGTCCAGCGTGTAGATGCTGCCCTGGCCATCGGCGCGCACATTAGTGACGGTGAGGCAACAGCCGTCGTGGCAGATCGAGGCACCGAGCGCGATACCGGGCGCACCATAGCTCGAGCGGATCGTGAAGACGCCGCCGCGCTTCTCCACCACCGTACCGACGTCCGTGATGATGCCTGTGAACATGCGTCGTGCTCGAACCTCAAGTCTACCGGCTGCAGCGCACGCTGCAGGTCGCTTCGCGATCGGGCTATTGCCCGCACCCATCTGGAAGGGGAGACCCTCCCAAACTCGCCCCCCTATACGACACTTGGCGGAGGCTGGGCTTCATGTCGTAACGCGCGCCTGCGGCACGACGATCGGGTAGTAACCCGCGTGATCGACAATCTTGCCCTTGGCGCCGGCCTCCAGCAAGGCACGCTCGGCCTCCGGAATGGCAGTGCTGCGCCACACGCCAGCCTGATCCACGACATGTACGTAGACGCCGTCCGCCTGGACCAGAATCTGCGCCTCGCCGGCACGCCGGAGATGGAAGCGCATGTCGAACGAAGTGCGGCCGAAGCGGGTGGTGAACGCTTCGATCTCCAGTACGTCCATGAAGCGGGCCGGGGCGTTCCACTCGATCGTCTGCTTCTTCAGCTGAATTTCGAACAGGTTGTTGAACGGATCGCGCGCCGGCATCGTCGCAATCAGGAACTCGGTGATCGCCAGATCGATATAGTCGCCATAGCGCGCGTTGAACACCACGTGCTGGCTGTCGCAATCCTGGTAGCGGACGCGGACATAGTAGCGGAACGGTTTCAGCGCGGTGGTTGGGGTCATGCCTAATCCCGGCGGTAGATGACAAGGCGGTCGGGGCCGAGCATGCGTGTGGCCTGCTCTCGGAGCTGATACCGCGCAAGAAAGGTGGCGTGGTCGCCTTCGATCACCTGGATGGCGGGACCGGTCGCCACGCCAGGGCCCGTCACAATGCAGACTTCATCAACGAAGCCGGCATTGAGGAAAGCCATCCACACCGTCGGACCGCCCTCGACCATCAGCCGCGTGACGCCGCTCTCGGCCAGCGAGTCGAGGAGACCGTCGAGATCAAGAGAGCGGCCGTCCGGACTGCCGACGTCGAAGATCAGCGGCCCCCCTTCGCCGTGGGTCGGCCCAATGCGACCTTCCTCGCCGATCGCGGCGGCGACCCAGACGCGGGGCTTCCCCGTGGCGCAGCGATAGACCTTGGCTGTAACGGGCGTTCTCAAGCGCGTGTCGAGGACGATCCGGTCCGGCGAGCGGTTGGCCATGCCCGGCAGACGACAGGTGAGCTCAGGATCATCGGCGAGCACAGTGCCGGAGCCGACCAGAATCGCATCAGCCTCGGCGCGCAGGAGATGAGCATAAGCGCGCGCCTCGGGGCCCGTCACCCACACCGGCGCACCATTGCCGGCGGCGACCTGGCCCTTGGCATCGAGCGCCATCTTGAGCTGCACGAAAGGACGCCCACGCGTCTGGCGCAGGATGTGCCCGAGCGTCACCCAGCGCGCCTCGTCGGCTAGGAGACCAACATCGACTTCCACGCCCTGGCGTCGCAGCTGCGCAAAACCACGCCCCGAGACGACCGGATTTGGGTCGGGGATTGCGCACACGAGGCGGCGCAAGCCCGCTGCGAGCACTGCATCGGCGCACGTGGGGACGCGGCCGGTGTGGGCGCAAGGCTCGAGCGTCACATACATGGTGCGGCCGCGGGCGCGCTCGCCGGCCCGGCGGAGAGCTTCCTTCTCGGCGTGGGGGCGGCCCGAGGGCTGCGTCCAACCTCGGGAAATGAGCTCTCCCGTTGCCTCGTCGGCGATAACGGCGCCCACGGATGGGTTCGGCGCGGTCGTGCCGATGCCGCGCTTCGCCATCCGGATGGCGATGCTCATCATGTGCCGGTCGAAGGTGGCGCGGTCGACGGTCATACGCAGCACAATTTGTAAGCTCAGTGTTTCCTTTGCGGCACGCCGGAGGCCGCCTCGTGAGTCATTGCGTCGCCAGCCGACGGTGCCGGCTGATCGGCAATCTCGCCCAGGACCTCGTGGAAGTCAGCGGCCTCGCGGAAATCGCGGTAAACTGACGCGAAACGCACATAAGCCACGGGGTCGAGCCCTTTCAAGGCCTCCATTACGAGTCCGCCTATTGCCGAGGACGGGATTTCGCTCTCGCCCATGCTCTCGAGCTGGCGCACGATGCCCGAGACCATGCGCTCGACCCGCTCCGGCTCGACGGGGCGCTTCCTCAGCGCAATCTCGACCGACCGCGAGAGCTTGTCGCGATCGAAGGGGATTCGCTTGCCCGACCGCTTGATGATCGTGAGCTCGCGCAATTGCACGCGCTCGAATGTCGTGAACCGTCCTCCGCAGTCCGGACACACACGCCGGCGGCGGATGGAAGCGCCCTCCTCGGTCGGTCGGCTGTCTTTCACCTGCGAGTTTTCGCTCGAACAATAGGGGCAACGCATAGAGATCCTGCTGCTGGCGCAACTACGCGCCAGAAAGAGCCCAGAGGGGATTCTGTCAAGCCGATGGCACGAGCGACCTGTGCGCGCGTCCGTTGCAGATGCAAATGATTTTACCGCTGTGCCACGGCCGTTTGCGCTGATAAGGGCCCTGCCATTTCGAAGTAGCATCGAAGTCTCGGGCTAATCCGCATCCGGACAATGTTCAATCCGTTGATCAAGGACGCTGGCCGCGCCCGTGAGGCTCCCCTGTTGTTGGCAGAACGAAATCGAAGCCAGCATCCTCGTGGGCCTTGCAGAATTCGCGAAGATAGGGCGCGGAAAGCCCGCCCTGGATCACGTGAACCGATGCGGTGCTGGCCGGCTGCGTCACGCCGATCATTCCGATGATGCGGACTGCCATGCCGTTGCTCCCGGGATTGCTCCATATGCACTGACGGCTCGACATTACGCTGGCGAGCGACCTCGTGGCCAGCCAGCGCGCGTGCACCCGCCATGCACTTCGATCCGCGCCATCGTGCCGCTGGTGCATCTCATTCTTGCGCGAAGTGCTCGGGGTTGAGGCTGCGGTGGAACCAGTGCAGCAACGTCACCATGTCGAACACGGGGAGCCCGGTGAGCCTGGCGATGTCACGCGAATAGGGCGTGAGGTTGGTGCACTCGAGGACGAAGGCGCCAATGGTGGGATCGTTCGCAACGACGGCGCGTGCAACGTCCAGCACCTCGCGCTGCAGTGTTTCGAACGAAACGGACGTGTCACCTTCCCGGATCGAGCGCTGGAATTCGGACGATGGCGGCATGCCGTGGACGGGCGTCGCGGGATCGACGCCGACGGCTTCGAGATGGCGCGTGGTGAGCGACGTCGCGGCAAAGGAGATGATCGCTGGACGTTTGCCGCGCGGCAGCGTGCGCTGGACCATCGGCACCTGCAGGAGAGCGCTGGTGACGACCGGAACGGAGCAATGCTCGGTGAGCTCCTTCTGATAAAGCGCGAGAAAGCCGCAGGTGGTCGAGATGCCATCGACGCCGGCCGCGATCAAGTCGTCGGCGGCGGCCTTGAAGGCATCGAGCATGCCTGGGCCTTCGGCGCGCGTGACCTGGTTCGGCGTCGCGCCCGTGACGACACGGTATTGGACAGGAAATGGCCACGTGCGCGCGTTGCCGATGTCGCCATTGAAGCGCTCGAAACGCGTGTCGAGCATCAGGATGCCGATCGAAACGCCATGATAGATGCGCTTGCGGGTTGGCATGTTTAGCAACCGTAGATCGGAGTGAGCCGGCCCGGGCGCCGAGTGCCTTGCG
Organism: uncultured Hyphomicrobiaceae bacterium; assembly: GCA_964500805.1. GTDB lineage: Bacteria > Pseudomonadota > Alphaproteobacteria > Rhizobiales > Hyphomicrobiaceae. The sequence goes on along the minus strand of CAZCQH010000080.1, from coordinate 13,205 downwards.
CGCCCGCAGCCCCGGCGAAGTCCGACATCTTGGCATCGTCCAGAACGGCCGCGCAAGGTTTGGCGCGCCGGCGTACTTTGATGTCGGGTTTCATTCGGTGGGGCGCTGTGCGATCTCCGACGATCAGGGCTGGCACGGAGCGCGCGGCAAGTTGTCGGACTTCGCCGGAATAGAGGCTGTGCCTTGATCGAGGGCAATGGGGCCGGCTCACTCCGACCTACGGCTTCGATTTTTTTTTCGAAGGCAAATGGATGATCCCGAGAGTGACTGCAGTTACCCAGTCGTTGCGAATGATCTCCGAACCGAAAAAATGGATTGATCGTAGGTCGGAGTGAGCCGGCCCGTGATGGAGAGGTGGAGCGGGGCGTTGGGTCCGGCGAAGTCCGACATTGCACGACGGGAGGATCGGTTGGTGCGATGGGCCGGGAATCGAGTTGTCAGACTTCACGAGGCGAGGGCTGACACGGAGCGCGCGGCAAGTTGTCGGACTTCGCCGGAATAGAGGCTGTGCCTTGATCGAGGGCAATGGGGCCGGCTCACTCCGACCTACGGCTTCGATTTTTTTAAGGGCTGTGCCGGGATCAAGTTGTCGGACTTCGCCGGAATGAGCGCGGCGTGGGCGGGGTCCGACCCATGGGTCCGACCCCTTCTCGGCCTCGGCCGGTTCACTCCGGCTCGATCGAGCTCAGGATGTGCTTGACGCCATTCATCAGGATGCCGTGATCGGTGCCGGTGGCGATCATGTTGAAGCCGAATTTCTTATACTGCTTGGCCCAGGTCGTGTCGGCGGCCATGAAGCCCAGCGCCTTCTTGTGCTTTCGGCCGGCGGCGACGATGCGTTTCACAGCATTGATGTATTGCGGGTTTTCGAACTCGCCGGGGATGCCAAGGAAGTTGGTGAGATCGAAGTGGCCGAGCCAGAGGCAATCGATGCCGTCGACGGCGGCGATGTCCTCGACGGCTTCGAGGCCGTGCTCGGTCTCGATCTGGGCGATGACGAAATTGCGCTGGTCGGCAGCTTTCATCTTTGCCGCGGGGTCGCCGGGCTCGTAATCGTCATGCGCGAAGGAGAAAGCCGCGCCACGCCGTCCGCGCGGGGGATAATGCGTCGCCTCGGCAATGATGCGGGCTTCCTCGCGCGAGTTGACCATGGGCACCATGACGCCCTGGGCGCCGACGTCGAGGGCGCGAGCGAGGAAGTGGTATTCGCCGCGCGGGACGCGCACCATCGGCACCACGCCGGTGCCGCGGCAGTGGGCGACCTGGGTCTTGAGGCTCTCGATGGAGAAGCCCGCGTGCTCCATGTCGTAGATCAGGTACTCGCAGCCCGCGTGCTTCAGGATCTGCGAGATGCCCGGAGTGAAGAACTCGAACACCATCGAGCCCAGTACCGTCTCGCCGCCGAGCGCGCGCTGCTTCAGTGATTTCCGTGCCACCTGCCGTCCCCCGTGTCTGGTTGGTTGGGTTGCACGCATGCTGCCCGAGATTTTCGAGGGAGGGAACCGGGTGGGTGACCACCAATCCGGGTTAACGCCACGTTAACGCCTCGGGCGGAGCGTACGTGAATCGGACTGATTCGGGAGGCGCGCGGTGCCGGCTTCGGATGACGGGATTCTGGCGGCTGACGACGCGCTCGATCTCTCGGGCGACCTGCGCGATGCGCTCAGCGGCTGGTTCGATCATCTGGCGCACGAGAAGGAGCTCGCCGAGGCGACACTCACCGCTTACCAGCGCGACATCAGGGACTTTATTGCATGGCTGACGCATCGGCTCGGGCACAGCCCGTGCCTTGCGGATCTGGCGCGGCTCGATGCCAAGACGGTCCGCGCCTTCATGGTGGCGCGGCGCAAGGCCGGGCTCGAAAGCCGCTCGCTGGCGCGCACGATGTCGGCGTTGCGGCAACTGTTCCGGTGGCTCGAACGGACGAACACGCTCGAGAGCCGCGCGGTGTTCCAGGTGGCGATGCCGAAGGTACCGCGCAGCATTCCGAAACCGCTGACGCGCGAGAAGGCGGGCGCGCTGGTTGCGGATCACGCGGGTGCCAACATCGACTGGGTCGAAGCGCGCGATCTTGCGGTGCTGCTGCTGCTCTATGGCTCGGGGCTCAGAATTTCCGAGGCGCTCGGCATCCTGGCGCGCGATGCGCCGTCGGAGCTGCGCGATGTGCTGCGCATCACGGGCAAAGGCGGCAAGGAGCGGCTGGTGCCGGTGCTGCCGATCGCGCAGGCGGCGGTGGCGCGCTACATCGCGCTTTGCCCCTATCCGCTCGAGCCGGGAGAGCCGCTGTTTCGCGGTGCCAAGGGCGGGCCGCTGTCGCCGCGCATCATTCAGCTGCTGATCGAGCGCCTGCGGAGCGTGCTGGGATTGCCGGAGACAGCGACGCCGCATGCGCTCAGGCATTCGTTTGCCACGCACCTGCTGTCCGCTGGCGCCGATTTGCGGCAGATCCAGGAGTTGCTTGGACACGCGTCGTTGTCGACGACTCAGGTCTACACAGAGGTCGATCGCGACCGCCTGCTCAAGGTCTACGAGGCGGCGCACCCGCGGGGCAGCTGATACCCCTGAGATCCGTCGATTGCTGCAAGGTCGCGTCAAGGCCCGCGTGTTAGATAAGCGAATTCTCCCATTGCCGTGGCCACACCCTGGCGGACCGCACTCCAGCAAAGGAGCTTCATCGATGCCTCGCCATAGTCTCCAGAAGGCCTGCCGCTTGCTGCTCGCAGCAGCGACGATCCTGGTGGCGCCGATAGCGGTGGCGGCAGCCGCGGCGCAGACACCAGGCTGCAAGGGCGTGGACATCACGGAGGAGGTCCGGCGCGACCGGCCAGCCGATTGGACACGCATCCTGGACGCTGCGGGCAAGACCGCGAACGCCAAGGCGATCTTCTGGAAGGTGGAGAAGGCGGGAGTGCCGGCAAGCCATCTCTTCGGCACGGTGCATTTGACCGACGATCGCGTGAACGCCCTGCCGGCAGCGGTCGAGAAGGCGCTCCTTGCCGCCAAGACCGTGGCGCTGGAGGTGCCGGATCTTTCACCAGCAGCGATGGGGCCAGCGATGGCAGAGGCGCAACATCTCCTCGTCTACACGGACGGGCGGTCGCTGATGCAGCAGCTCTCGAACGACGAGCGCTCCATGGCGCAGAAGGCGCTGCGCGATGGCGGCATGCCGGCCGAGACGCTGGCTGCGCTCAGGCCATGGGTGGTGAGCATGACGCTCGCGCTCTCGACGTGCGAGAAGAAGCGCGCGGCAACCGGGCTCGCGCCGCTCGATCAGCGGCTCGGCGACACGGCGCGCGCCAAGGGCATTCCCGTGATCGGACTCGAGACCCTGGCCGGCCAAATGAAGGCTATGGCCACAATACCAGAGGCAGACCAGCTCGAGATGCTGAAAGCCTCGCTCAAGCTCGATGGCCGCGCTGACGACATGATCGAGACCATGGTGCAGCTTTATCTGAAGCGTGAGCTCGGAGTCATCTGGCCCCTGCAGGAACAGCTCTGGCAATCCGTGGGCCATGACCCGAAGTCGTTCAAGACGTTCCAGACGGAGTTGCTCGGCAAGCGCAACGCGAAGATGCGGGACGCAGCGCTGCCGCTGCTGGCCAAGGGCAGCGCGTTCATCGCGGTCGGCGCGCTGCATCTGCCCGGCGATGACGGGCTCGTCGAGCACTTCCGCAAAGCCGGCTACACGGTGACGGCGGGGGAGTAAGGCGGCAGTGGAGGGTCAACGCAGAGGCGGCCGGGCGGTGCTTTGGGCCGATGCCGGCTGCGGTGAGGCTGGCGGAGCCTCGGCCTTGCGATCGCCGCGGTCGCCAGGCGTCGGCGTGTACTCGGCCTGCTTGCACGAGCAGCCCTGGACGTACTCCTTCTGATACCGCTTGGCAGTTTTCAGGCTCATGTAGGGCGTCTGATTGCGAACCGAGAGCGCCTGATCGATGCTGCCGCCGGGGTTCTGATAGTAGTAGAGCTCGGCTGGCGCGGCGCACTTCGATTGGCACGCGTCGATGTCGCGCTCGAAGTGGTTCTTCAGCGTCGAAAAGCTGATCGGGAAGAAATAGCCGTCGCAGAGGCGCACGCAGACCGTGCGGTAGGTGGCGTAAGGCAGCGCGCCGAACTGGTTGCCGCCACGGCTGCCCGGCGAATATTCCTCATCCTGCCATAGCGAGGAGAAGGGATTGTTGAGGCCTCGTTTTTGGACTTCGCGCGCATAGTCCGAGCCACAGTTGTTGCGGGCCAGCTCACGCAGGATATCGTCCTGGAACGAGCGGTCCCGCGTGCCGACGATCTGTTGGCGCTGCGCATCGAGCTCCATGACGCGGCGCTTATTGGTCTCGACCTGGCTGCTGAGATCGACGCACTGGCGGGTGCGGCGGAGGGTCTTCGAGAACAAAAAATAATCGTAACAATCCGACCGCTCGAGCTGCATTTGCGCCTGCTGGTGAGCGCGGTCGGCTTGGCGCAGCTCCGTCTCGATGCGCGGCAGCTGGTCGCGATTGATCGTGCCGCGCTGGCTCTCCTGGACGAGACGCTGCTCGAGCTGAAGGCAAATGGGAGCCTTCGCGCCATAGGCAGGCGGGGCGGGCACCGGGGGCTGACCTTGACGCTCGCTTGGGCCACCCGGGATGGGCGCAGGCGGGGCCCCTCGCCAAACAGGCTCTCGCGGGCGGGGCGGGGGCTGCTCCTGCGTCGCCCATGGCCACCAGCCTTGGGCCTCGGCAATGGCGGGGAGAACGGCCGTCAACGCCAGCAACGCGGCCACGGCCCAGAAGGCAAGCCGAAGGTGCCGTCCGATGTCATGCCAGAATCCCACAAACCCTCTCCAGTGGCGCCGCTTGGCCGAATCCCAAAGCAGGCTCTTGTGTCGGGATCATGGTGATGGTGGATAATGGGGTCAACCAGCTTGGGAAGCGCTTTGCGGCTTCTCAACAATCACAGGTTCGCAATCGCTTGTATGCCTCACGGCAGCGGCAAAGAGCTGAACCACCATCACTTCAGGGGACCGCCATGACGCCAGAAGCCATTCAAACTGCCGCCCGCCTGCTGGTCGAGGCACGCCGAACGCGCAAGCTGCTGGTAGCGCTGCCTGAAAATGCACGCCCGCAGAGCGCTGACGAAGGCTATGCAGTGCAGAAGGCGGTGATTGCGGGCCTGGGCGAGACCGTCGCGGGCTGGAAGGCGGGCGCAACGGCATTGCCCATCCAGCAGCGGTTCGGGCTGACGGAGCCGTTCTTCGGGCCGATCTTTGCGACGACGGTCATACCGAGCCCCGCGACGGCGAAGGCTTCGGCCTTCGAGAACCGGCCGGATGTTGCAAAACCCGGGATCGCGCTGGAGGTGGAGTTCGCGTTCCGGGTGGCTCGTGATCTCGCCCCCAAGCCGGGCGGACGCAGCGAAGCTGAGGTGCTCGATGCCATCGAGGCGATGATCCCGGCTTTCGAAGTCATTTCGCCACGGTACCACGCCATTCCCTTCGGTACACCCGGCCAAGCCTTGGCAGATTGCGGCGTGAACGGGGGGATCGTCCTCGGCGCGCCGGTGACGGACTGGCGATCAATCGATTACCCGAACCACCGGACCGCACACCTCATCGACGGCAAGGTGGCCGCCGAGGGAACGGGCGCACTGGTGCTTGGGCATCCGTTCAAGTCGCTCCACTGGGTTGTGAACGCTGTGACGCAACGTGGCTTCACGATCGCCAAGGGACAGGTGCTGACCACGGGCTCGATGAGCGGGATCGTGACTGCGGACCAGGGAACGAAGAACGTCGCCGACTTCGGCCGCCTGGGAAAGGTGGAACTGACGGTCGAGTGAAACCGGGGTCAGACGCACGGGTCTGACCCCGACCGTTCTTGACCTTCGGCGCCGAGGCGGCGATAAGCGCTGCCCATGAAGCGGATCATTTCTAAACCAGCCGTCAACGTGTGTTGCGGCATTATGACGAGCTAGCTCACTCGCTGGCGCGCGGCCCGCTTCTTTGCCCTTTAGACGACAGAGAAAGCCACCTCGCTCCAGCCGGAGCCGGATCGTGATGCGTTCGCTCGTGGACCGCAAGACGATGAGGGCCTCATGTCGCTCACGCTCTACAATACGCTGACGCGCAAGAAGGAGCCGTTCCAGCCGATCGACCCGGGGAACGTGCGCATGTACGTCTGCGGACCAACGGTCTACGACTTGGCCCACGTCGGCAATGCGCGGCCAATCATCGTGTTCGATGTGCTGTTCCGGCTGCTACGGCATGTGTATGGGGCCGAGCACGTCACGTACGCGCGCAACATCACGGATGTCGACGACAAGATCAATAACCGTGCGGTGGAGCGGTGGCCGGAGATGGATCCGATCGAGGCCATCCGGAAGCTGACGGTGGACACTACCAAGCAGTTCCATATGGACATCGCGGCCCTCGGCGTGCTGCCGCCGACACACGAGCCGCGTGCGACCGAGCACATCGATGGCATGAGGCGGCTCTGCGAGGCCTTGGTGGCGAAGGGCCACGCCTATGTCGCCGAGGAGCACGTGCTGTTCGATGCGGGCTCGATGAAGGATTACGGACGCCTCGCCAACCGCTCGCTGGAAGAGATGGAGGCGGGCGCGCGGGTGGACGTCGCGCCCTACAAGAAAGGGCCGATGGATTTCGTGCTGTGGAAGCCGTCGACGAAGGCGCAGCCGGGATGGCCGAGCCCGTGCGGGATCAAGACGCCAGGGCGGCCGGGCTGGCATATCGAGTGCTCGGCGATGGCGGACAGATTGCTTTGGGAGGAACCGAAGCTGGAGGGTGCGCTGTCGGAGGCGGGACTTGCGCGGCCGCACATGTTCGACATTCACGGGGGCGGCATCGATCTCGTGTTCCCGCATCACGAGAACGAGATCGCGCAATCGCGCTGCGCGCACGGCACGTCTCAGATGGCTATTGTGTGGATGCACAACGGCTTCCTACAGGTCGAGGGCGAGAAGATGTCGAAGAGCCTCGGGAATTTCGTCACGATCAATGAGCTGTTGGAGACGGAGGTGTTCGGGGGGCAGCGCTGGCATGGGCGCGTGCTGCGGCTTGCGATGCTCTCGACGCATTATCGCCAGCCGATCGATTGGACGATGGACCGCGCGACGCAGGCGAAGAACACGCTAATGGAGTTTGCAGAGCTTGTGGTCGGCGCTGCCAGTGGTGCGCCCAACGCAGAGGTGGTGGCGGCGCTTTCGGACGATCTCAACAGTCCGAGTGCGATCTCAATTCTGCACGGGCTGGCGCGATCGGCGAAGCGAGGCGATGCGGCCAAGTCTGCGGAACTGCGCGGCACGCTGGAGTTCATGGGCCTTTACGGTGGCGAGGCATCCGCGGCGTTCTCGTTGGCGCCCAAGGTCGCGGTGGACGAGGCGACGGTTGGTGCGCTGATCACGGCGCGCCTCGAGGCCCGCAAGCGCCGGGACTTCAAGGAAAGTGATCGCATTCGCGACGAGCTCGCCGCGATGGGCATCGCACTCAAGGACACGAAGAACAAGGAGACGGGCGAGATCGAAACCAGTTGGGAGGTGAAGCGATGACCTCTCTTACATCTCTCCGTCATCCTCGGGCTTTTCCCGATGACCCATCGTGCCACAAGTGCGAGTCGCACAGTCGGGCAATCGCAGCGCCGCAAGCGCCCTATCTCATCCTCCGGACAAGGGGAGAAATAGGTTCTCGGGACAAGCCCGAGGATGACTCAGTGCTTAGGGAGAGCGCAACGCGTTGCGCCGGAGGGGCCGAGAGCGGATCGGGCAAGGCCGCGGAGAGGTGGGAGGTTCGGTCATGACCACAGCCAATACATCCTCAACACCTTGGACCGGCGGCTGCCAATGCGGGCGGGTGCGCTATCGCGTCGACGAGCTGGGCCGGGCATCGCTCTGTCATTGCCGCATGTGCCAGAAGGCGTTCGGGTCGATCGGCGGGCTGCTTGTCACAGCGAAGGACATTGCGTGGACGCGGGGACAACTCAGTCACTTCCAAAGCTCGAACAAGGTGCGCCGCGGGTTCTGCCCGGGCTGCGGAACGCCGCTGACGTTCGAGTACGACGGCAAGGTCGATGTCGCAATTGCCAGCTTCGACCGCGCCGGCGAGATCACGCCTATCATCCAGATGGCGCGTGGAGAGATGCTGCCGTTCGTCGACGACATCGGCGAGATCCCGGTGCGCCCTGACGAGGCCGAGTGGCGCGAGAACTGGGTCGACACGATCGTGTCTTACCAGCATCCGGATCATGACACCGAAAGCTGGGATCCACGCTGATGAAGCCGCCCGAGACACCCTTTCCGAAGCATTGGCTCTACTACATCGTTCTGAAGCTGGCGCTGATTGCCGTGGCACTGGCGCTCGGATTGAAATTCTACGGCTATTGGTGATGCCATGACGACGAGCAACGACAAGGCGCCGGCGAAAGAGCGGCTTTATCTCTTCGATACGACATTGCGCGATGGCGCCCAGACGCAGGGCGTCGACTTCTCGGTGGCGGACAAGCGGCGCATTGCCGAAGTGCTCGATGATCTCGGCATCGACTACATCGAGGGCGGGTATCCTGGTGCCAACGACACGGACACAGAGTTTTTCGCCGAGAAGCCGGAGCTGAAACGCGCGCAGTTCACGGCCTTCGGCATGACCAAGCGGGCGGGCCGCAGCGTCTCCAACGATCCGGGGTTCCAGGCGGTCGTGCAGTCGTCGGCCGACGCGGTGTGCCTGGTTGCCAAGGCGTGGGACTATCACGTGCGCGTCGCACTCGGGATCACCAACGACGAGAACGTCCAGGGCGTCAGCGAGAGCGTGAAAGCGGTCAAGGCGGCACGCAAGGCGTCGATGATCGACTGCGAGCATTTCTTCGACGGCTACAAGGCGAACCGCGCCTATGCGCTGAAAGTGGCCAAAGCGGCCTACGAAGCGGGCGCGCGCTGGGTGGTGCTCTGCGACACGAACGGCGGAACGATGCCGCATGAGATCGAGGCGATCGTCAGGGATGTGACAACCGTGGTCCCTGGGGCCCATCTCGGCATCCACACACACAACGATACCGAGCAGGCCGTGGCCAACTCGCTGGCCGCAGTGCGCGCAGGCTGCCGGCAGATCCAGGGCACGTTGAACGGCCTCGGCGAGCGGTGCGGCAACGCGAACCTCACGTCGATCATTCCGACGCTGCTGCTGAAATCCGAGTTCGCGGACCGGTTCGAGACGCGGGTGACACCGGAGAAGCTCGTGAAGCTCGGCCATGCGAGCCGGGTGCTGGACGAGATCCTCAATCGCGCGCCGAACCGGCAGGCACCCTATGTCGGCGAGAGCGCGTTCGCGACCAAGGCCGGCATTCACGCGTCGGCCATCCTGAAGGAGCCCGAGACCTACGAGCACGTGAAGCCGGAGACGGTCGGCAACCGGCGGCGCGTCCTGGTGTCGAACCAGGCGGGCAAGTCCAACATCTTGTCCGAGTTGGAACGGCTCGGCATTGCGATCCCAAAGGGCGATGAGCGGGTTGGGCGGCTGCTCGAGGAGGTGAAGGCGCGCGAGGCGGTGGGCTATGCCTACGAGGGTGCGGATGCCTCGTTCGAGCTGCTGGCGCGGCGGCTGCTCGGCCAGGTGCCGCAGTTCTTCTCGGTCGACAGCTTCCGGGTGATCGTGGAGAAGCGGCACAACGCGCTCGGCCACATGATCACGGTGTCGGAAGCTTCAGTGCGCGTGTTCATCAAGGGCGACAATGAGCCGATCTGGTCTGTTGCCGAGGGCAACGGGCCGGTGAACGCACTGGACAAGGCGCTGCGGAAGGATCTCGGGCGCTATCAGGAGCACATCCGGAGTGTGGAGCTGGTCGACTACAAGGTGCGCATCCTGACCGGAGGCACGGAGGCGGTGACGCGCGTGCTTGTGGAGAGCCGCGATGCAGCGACGGGCGCGCGCTGGTTCACGGTCGGCGTGTCGCCCAACATCGTCGATGCGAGCTTCGAGGCGCTGGTGGATTCGATCAACTACAAGCTGGTGAAGGACCAGGCGCTGGCGGCGTGAGGGTGGGCTGGGACGTGCTGGCGGCGTGGCCGCGTCACTTCACAGCCGTGAGGCGGGCGGCGACGGACGCGGAGTTGGTCGAAGCCGTGGTGCCGCCGGCAGAGATGGACGCGTGGCGGTGCACATGGACCTCGGTCAGGGTCCAGGACTGGCCCTTCAGCTCGAGGACAGCGCGCCAGCGGCGATGCTCGACGTAGCGGTCGCGCAGCTCGAGCTCCATGCGGAAGGGCGAGGTAAAGGCGACCCTGTCAACTCGGCGGGCCAGGGAGAGGACCTTGTCGGCCGAAGTGCCGGCCAGAGCGGTGCCCGCCAGCACCGTCGGAGGCTCGGAGTGCACAATTGGGCGCACCGTGCCGCGCCAGGTCTCGCGCAGCGCCCAGAGCCGGGGGGCGCCCTCGGCGCTGACGTAGCGATCGATCAGCGGATCGGTGACGAGACCGGCGGCAGCCGTCTTGATGCGCTGCCAGAGACCGGGCTTTGGCAGGGTTGCGGCCGAGGCCTCGGCATATTCGGTGATGACGGCGCGGGTCTCGGCAGTGGAGCGCTTCAGGCTGGCGCGGACCTGGTCCCAGTCGACGCGGCGCTCGAGGGCCGCGGTGTTGCCGGTACGGACGGCTTCGCGGATCTCCCAGGCGGCCAGGAAGGCGGAGCCGGCATAGGTGCCGCCGGCCACGAGCAACAGAGCAAAAATGAACATGAAACGTTTCATCAGGCTGCCCTCGCGCCTTGCCGCCGGGGTGAGATCCGCCGACTCGACGACAGTCTCGCGCAACAATGGGACGATGCTGCGGAAGGATGGCTCCGCCAGAGCGAGGGACTTGCCGTGCAGCGTTGAAAATCGGCGCCGCGGGGCAACAGGGCGCCGGCAATTTGCGTCGCCCCGCGAAGGGCGACCCTGCCCGGCCCCCGTGCGGACTTGGCAGCGGCTGAGAGCAGGGCGTGTGGTGCGTCCAGCCGAGCGCACCAGAAGTCGGGCACGAGCGACACCCTGCCGGAGGCGCTCAACCGAGCTTTCAAGCCGGGCCGTGTGCGCCTGAGGCCCACGGGCTCGACGGCTGTCCACTCCCGCGGGAAGGAGCCGGCAAGCACCGCGCAGCACGAGGCCGGAGCGCCCCACGGAAAAGGCCGGCTCGTTCAGCCGGCCCCCGCGTTAACCATCGGTGCTGTTCGCGCCAGAACACAGCCGCGAATGCGCGCTCCCTCAGTTCAAAGTGTCTTTCAGCTTCTTGGCCGGGGTGAATTTCGGCACGTTCGAAGCGGGGATGGCGATCGTTGCGCCAGTCGCCGGATTGCGACCCTCGCGGGCCTTGCGCTTGGCGACCTTGAAGGTCCCGAAATCCGGGATGCGCACGTCAGTGCCCTTCTTCATGGAATCGGTGATCTGATCGAGGACAGCCTGCACAGCGTCCTTTGCTGTCTCCTTGGGCAGTGCGCACTTGGTGGCGACAGCATCGATCAAGTCTTGTTTGCTCATCTCTACAATCCTCTTTCTGTGGAGGCGGTGGCGAAGCGCTAAATTTCAGACGGAAAACGTGACCCACCCGTCTCTCTCTGTTCTGCCTGGGGGGCAGCAACGGTTGTTAACAACGATTAAAGCTCAGGCCCGTCAAGCCCCAAAATAGGGGAGTTTGATCGCGGAAGCGCCCGACTTTTGGGGTGTTTGGCTGCGGTGATTGAACCGCGGTCAGTTTTCTGGCAGGCGATATGCGCAGTTGGAACAGCGTTGCAACCTCCGGGTGAGGATCAGACTTCGGCACATCGAGCAGGCGGACTGGGGAGCATGACACATGCCGCTGAGAGTGGTGCCGCCTGGGGTCGCTCCGGGACGAAGTGCTGAGCGGCACGCCAACGCCGGCGTGTCCTGGAAGTAGTCGAGCGGATTGCGGCCGCCCAGCTCCGTTTAAGGCGTTCGCTGTCAAAACAACGGTATAGGCACCTCAGCAGGACTTGGGGCACCCGTTTTCCTGCACGAAGACGAGTCTGGGGAGCGGCGGCAATGACGATGGTCGCGTCGTCGCAGCCTGAATGGAAAAGCAACGGGGGTCGAACCCATTAGTGGGTCAGACCCCCGTCCAAGTCACTCAGGCCGTGGCTCTCAGTGCGCGGTCGGGCGATTGGCGGCCTGGCCGTCTGCAACCGCCGGTGTCTCGGGCTCCCAGGCGATAGCTTCGGGCATGCGCACGAGCGCGGCTTTCAGCACCTCGTCGAGGCGGGACACGGGGACGATGCTGAGCTTTGCCTTCACCTCATCGGTGATCTCGGCGAGGTCCTTCACGTTCTCTTCGGGGATCAGCACCGTCTTGATGCCGGCACGGAGGGCTGCGAGCAGCTTCTCCTTGAGACCACCGATCGGCAGCACCCGGCCGCGGAGCGTGATCTCACCCGTCATCGCCACGTCCTTGCGGACCGGGATGCCCGTCAACACCGAGATGATCGCCGTCACCATGGCAATGCCGGCCGAGGGGCCATCCTTCGGCGTCGCGCCCTCAGGCACGTGCACGTGGATGTCCTTCTTCTCGAACATCGAAGCGGGAATGCCGAAGTCGACGGACCGCGAGCGCACGTAGGCCTGCGCCGCCTGGATCGACTCCTTCATGACATCGCGCAAGTTGCCGGTCACCGACATCTTGCCCTTGCCCGGCATCATGACGCCTTCGATGGTCAGGATCTCGCCGCCGACCTCGGTCCAAGCGAGGCCTGTGACGACACCGACCTGATCCTCGAGCTCGGCCTCGCCGAAGCGGAACTTCGGAACACCAAGGTACTCGTCGAGCATGTCGGGCATGACATGCACGGTCTTGCGCTTGGCGGTCAGGATGTCCTTCACGGCCTTGCGCGCGAGCTTCGAGATCTCACGCTCGAGCGAGCGTACGCCCGCCTCGCGCGTGTAGCGCCGGATCACCGCCTTCAGCGCCTCGTCGTCGACGCTCCACTCGCCATCCTCGAGGCCGTGCGCGGTGCGCGTCTCGGGGATCAGGTGGCGCTTGGCGATCTCGATCTTCTCGTCCTCGGTGTAACCGGCGAGGCGAATGATCTCCATGCGGTCCATCAGGGCCGGCGGAATATTCAGCGTGTTGGCCGTCGTGACGAACATCACGCTCGAGAGATCGTAGTCGACCTCGAGATAGTGGTCGTTGAAGGTATGGTTCTGCTCGGGGTCGAGCACCTCGAGCAGCGCCGCAGCCGGATCGCCACGGAA
>CAZCQH010000079.1:3086-20426 GCA_964500805.1 uncultured Hyphomicrobiaceae bacterium | reverse complement strand
TGGATGAGCCTCACATACGACACGATTGCGCCGGAACTAGGGGGACAGGCATGGACAACGATCCGTGCCGGCTCTTCGAATGGAACCAACGGCAAAATCGGATTCGGCATCATTCACATGATTTACGAGGGGCCGGACCGAAACGGCTGGCAGAGCTTCTATCGAGACATTCACCGCCAACTGGAAGCACGATGGCCTCGGCAGATAAGCTATATCGAAGGCGAATTCGGGCGCAGCATCGAGCGGCCGGAGTGGCTTGGAAGCCCGGGCCAACCCAACAAATCAGACTGATGGCGCCCGAGCTTAGCTTCGACTGCCTACTCCGCCGCGTCGCTGGCCTTGGCGATGGCAGCTTCCTGGGCTTTGAGGGTCTCGAGGGTCGGCATGGAGACAATATTGTAGCCGCAGTCGACGTAATGCACTTCACCGGTCACCGCACCGGCCAGATCCGAGAGCAGGTAAAGCGCTGAACCACCAACCTCGTCGAGAGCGGGCGTGCGCTTCAATGGCGCGTTGTCGCCCTGGAAATTGAAGATGATCCGCGCATCCGAGATACCGGCGCCGGCAAGCGTGCGCATCGGACCAGCCGAGAGCGCATTGACGCGAATTCCCTGCGGCCCGAAGTCGGCGGCGAGATAGCGGACGGACGCCTCAAGCGCGGCCTTGGCCACGCCCATCACATTGTAGGACGGCACCACACGCTGCGAGCCGTCGTAAGTGAGCGTCAGCATCGCACCGCCGTTCTTCATCAGCGGCGCGGCGCGCTTGGCAATCTCGGTGAATGAGAAGCACGAGATCAGCATCGTGTTGGCGAAATTCTCGCGCGTCGTATCGGAGTAGCGGCCGTGCAGCTCGCGGCGGTCGGAAAAGGCGAGCGCGTGAACAACAAAGTCGAGGCCGCCCCAGCTCTTCTCGATCTCCTTGAAGGCGTTGTCTACGCTGGCGAGGTCGCTGACGTCGCAGGAGACGATGACATCGGAGCCGACCGACTCGGCGAGGGGTACGGCGCGGCGGCCGAAAGCTTCACCCTGGTAAGTGAATGCCAGCTTGGCGCCATGTGCGGCGCAGGCCTTCGCAATGCCCCAGGCAATCGAGCGATCGTTGGCAACGCCCATTATAAGTCCGCGTTTGCCCGCAAGCAGCGGGCCCGGACGGGTGATGTCCTTTTCAATCATAAGCGTTCCCAGTCTGGTCGGAAGCTTGCGGCGGGCTTGTGCGAGCCAAAGACTTCCGGGGCTTGTCCACCGTGACTTAACTCGAAGTTGCATCTCACCGGCTCCCCAGTCCGCAGCGGGACTGAATCTGCCGCACCGATGCGTTCGAGGCCGGCCTGAGCGCGAGGGCTCATCCGTCGTGGCGGCGGAACACCAAAGTCGCATTTGTTCCGCCGAATCCGAAGCTGTTCGATAGCACACAGTTAAGCTGCGTATCCTGACGTTTGCGGACGATCGGCATGTCTGCGAACGCGCCGTCCAGCTCGTCGATATTGGCGCTCTCGGCGATGAATCCGTTGTTCATCATAAGCAGCGAGAATATCGCTTCCTGCACTCCGATCGCCCCAAGGGAATGGCCGCTCAAGGACTTGGTCGACGAGATGGGCGGTGCATCAGCTCCGAAAACCTGGCGAATCGCCTCGATCTCCTTGACGTCGCCTACTGGCGTGCCGGTGCCGTGGGGGTTGATGTAGTCGACCCTGCCGACACCCTTGCTGTCGAAGCCGTCGAGCGCCCTCTGCATGCAGCGCACAGCACCTTCGCCGGAGGGCGCCACCATATCGAAGCCGTCGGATGAAGCACCATAGCCCGCGACCTCGGCGTATATCTTGGCTCCGCGAGCCTTGGCGTGCTGCAGCTCCTCGAGGATGACCACTCCGGCCCCACCAGCGATGACGAATCCATCACGGTTCTTGTCGTAAGCGCGGCTTGCCTTCGTCGGGGTGTCGTTGAACCTCGACGACATGGCGCCCATGGCGTCGAACAGCGCGGAGAGCGTCCAATCCAGCTCTTCGCAGCCCCCGGCGAACATGACTTCCTGCTTGCCCCACTGGATGAGCTCGGTGGCGTTGCCAATGCAGTGCGCGCTGGTCGCGCAGGCGGAGGAAATCGAATAATTGGTCCCCTTGATCTGGAAAGCGGTGGCGAGAACGCCGGACGGTCCCGAGCACATCGCCTTCGGAACCTCAAATGGACCGACCTTCTTCGGGCTCCTATTGGCGCGTGTAACGTCAGCAGCCTCGACGATGGCAACGGTCGAGGGACCACCCGAGCCCATGATAATGCCGGTGCGCTCGTTGACCACGTCCTTGGCCTCGAGCCCTGCGTCCCGAATCGCCTGCTCCATGGCGATGTGGTTCCAGGCCATACCCGAATTCATGAACCGCTTGGGCTTGCGCGGCACCATGCCTTCCCAGTCCAATTTTGGCTCACCGTGCACTTGGCAGCGGAAACCGAGCTCTGCATATTTTTCCGATTTGACGATGCCAGATCTGGCGTCGCGCAGCGAAGCCGTAACTTCCTGTGGGCTGTTGCCGATCGAGGATACGATCCCCATGCCGGTGACGACGACGCGTCTCATTCGCTTGTCCTTCCACGCGCCCGTCCGCAGTGGGCTATCGGTTTCCGATTCCGGCTCGCCATGACGAGATCATGCGAGGACATAGGTACCCTCACGCACTGGCGTCCGGCGCCTGGCCCGGCTCGAACAGACCGACCTTTAGATCTGCCGCCGTGTAGATCACTTGCCCGTCCGCTTTCATTGTTCCATCGGCAATGCCCAGCTTCAGGCGGCGGAGGATGACCCGCTTGAAATCGACGATGTATTCGACTTTCTTGACCGTCGGCAATACCATTCCGGTGAACTTCACCTCGCCGCAGCCAAGCGCGCGGCCCTTGCCAGGGGCACCAAGCCAGCCGAGGAAGAAGCCCGTCAACTGCCAGAGCGCATCGAGGCCGAGACATCCGGGCATAACGGGATCACCCTTGAAATGGCAGGCGAAGAACCAGTCGAGCGCGGGATTGCCGGCAACCTTCAGCTCAGCAATCACTTGTCCTTTGCCCTGGGTTCCTCCCGCCTCCGAGATGCTCGAGATGCGGTCGAACATCAGCATCGGCGGTAGCGGCAACTGAGCGTTGCCTGGGCCGAAGAGTTCGCCACGCCCGCAGGCCAAAAGATCCTCGTATTCGAAGCTCGAGCGCCGTTCTGCCATCCGTTCTCGCCCTTCCTAGTGCCGATCCTGCGCGGCCAGATCGCGCACTTCATACCCGCGTTTCCGAGTTGTTCGTAGCATATTCGTGGCGGGCTCAAAACGGCAGGCCCTGATCCGTTGGCGAGCTTTCACGTGTTGAAATGCCGCTGAGGAGGGTTAAGCACTGCACCACTGTTCTGCTGATTCCCGGTACATCAAAATTGAACACGACCGGCTTGCGTGTCCGAAGCGCGTGATCCAAGTTTACACAAGCCGGTGCTTCGAAACCGGTACCCAATCGGGACCAATGCCTAAGGGCGCAGAGGTCCGTCATGAGGCGGGCAAGCGCCGGCCTCGGGGGCATGATGGAAACTTCCGCGCCCCATGGCGGCAGGAGAGCACTCATGCACGTCGAAGAAATCCTGAGAGAAAAAGGCAGGGCAGTCGAAACGGCGTCTGGCGCGGCGACGCTCGGTGAAATCGTTGACCGACTGGCGCATCGGCGCATCGGAGCGATCGTCATCGTCGACCGGTCCCACAAGGTGGCTGGTATCGTGTCGGAGCGCGACGTCATCCAGGCCCTGGCGCTGCACGGCTCGGCCGCACTCGACCAGCCCGCCTCCAGTGTCATGTCACGCGATGTGGTTCACTGCCGGAGCTCGGACACGACCGACGAGCTGATGGCCATCATGACCAACCGGCGCATCCGGCACCTGCCCGTAGTCGAGGACGGCGAGCTGCTAGGCATCGTGTCGATCGGCGATGTGGTGAAGCACCGCGTCGCAGAGGTCGAGCTCGAGGCCACGGCAATGCGCGACTACATCACGGCTCGCGCCACTTGACGCACCCGCAACAGGCACATCTGCGGGTCGGCTGATCAAGCGTGGGCTTGCGCCCCGTTCCAGTGTGTGCGGCGGGCGAGCAACTCGCGACGCAAATCTGGAAGCTCACGCTGTGCGCACGCAATGCCGCGCATGATCAGCTCGTCGGCTCGGTGAAAATCGAAGAGGCCAATTCCGGCGAGGCGCGGATTGATGATTGCATCCGGCGGATCGCCAGCAAGGCGGGATCGCGCGATCCTGTCCTGCACGATGTTGAATGCATCGACCATGACAGTAGAAATGCCCGGGCCGCTGTCGCCGCCTCCAAACAGCTGACGCTGCAAAAGTTTCCGCGCGCCGGTCTTCTCAGGTGAGGCAACAGGCTGCGCCACCGGCTCCTCATGGAGATGCAATTCCGGCAACACTGAACCGCGCCCGCACAGATCCGCGTTGAGATTGACTGCAATGACATAGCGCGCGCCGAGAGCCCGGCAGACCGACACCGGTACCGGATTGACGAGAGCGCCGTCGAAAAGCCAGCGGCCTTCGATGTTCACCGGCTTGAAAATTCCAGGGATCGCGTAGGAGGCGCGCATCGCGTCAACCAACGAGCCACGCGATAACCACATTTCCTGTCCGGTGCCGATTTCCGTGGCGACTGCGACGAAACGCGTGCCGACGTCCTCTACTTTGATATCTGCGAGCTTGCTCTCGAGACGCTCCACGACACGCTGGCCGTTGATCAGACCGGAGCCGGAGAAATTGATATCCAGATAGCCGAAGACTTTGCGGCGTGTGAGGTCGCGGGCGAAGCCTTCGAGTTCGTCGAGTCTGCCCGCGGCGTAGCAGCCGCCGACAACGGCGCCGATGGAGGTGCCGGCGACGATGTCTGGGACGATACCGGCCTGAGCCAGGGCGCGGATGATTCCGATATGTGCCCAGCCACGTGCCGCGCCACCGCCCAATGCCAGACCGATCTTGGTTGTCGCCATGTCTAACCCCGTCCGCATCAGCTTAGCTGAACCCTGACCTTCTCTGGGCCCAGATGGCGTGCGGCGTCACGCATTCCCGATGTGAATGTAAGCTTAGGACCTTAATTAACGCGCCTGCAGAGTGGAGGTTTCTTCATGCCTTGGTAAATTTGAAATTACCAGGTCCCCAAATGCTAAGGACTCGATCTTGCTGCAGTCTGGTCAAAAGCGCGCGGCGTTCCGACCGGCTCGAGCGCTGGTGATGCTGCGGGAGAGCATTTCAGGGGAATTCGACGATAGAAGCAGCTGCGATAGCCGGTGTGACAGGCAGCTTCCTGTCCGCGCATTCTCACACGCAGCCAAATGGCGTCCTGATCGCAGTCAGTGCGCATTTCGACGACCTCGAGGACGTTGCCGCTCTCCTCGCCCTTTTTCCAAATGCGGCCTCGCGAGCGGCTGAAGAAATATGCCTCGCCCGTGCTAATCGTGAGCGCCAGGGCTTCCGCGTTCATCCAGGCCAGCATCAGCACCTCTCCCGTCTGCCAGTCGGTGGCAACTGCGGCGAGGAGGCCCGCAGCGTCGAACTTGGGCGACAGCGCCGAGCCATGCTCGATCTCCGCCGTCGAGCCGCGCGGAGCAAAGACCGTTCGAATTGTGTTCTGTGCCACTGCTCTTGCTCCTCGGATTTGGGGCTGCGGCTGGCGAGCCCTGCAAGCCTGACGCGCCTTGTGCGCACCTTGCAATCGCGGGCCGCGCGGGCGATATGATGTCTACCGTAGGTTGGCCAAATTGGCGAACCGGCAGAGGCTGCGCGGACTATACCAGAACCTTAGATGACCGACCTCAGCGATCTCTACAACGCCCGGATCATGGAGCTGGCGGCGGCCATTCCGCCGGCCAAAAAGCTTGACGAACCGGACGGCTCGGCACTGGCTCACTCCAAGCTGTGTGGCTCGACCATCAGCGTCGACCTGAAACTCGACGGCAAGCGCGTCGCGGAATTTGGCCAGACCGTGAAGGCCTGCCTCCTCGGTCAGGCCTCGGCCTCGGTGATGGCCAAGAACATCGTGGGCTCGGAGACTGAGGAACTGCGCCGGGTGGCGGGCGAGATGCGCCGCATGCTCAAGGAGAACGGCGCGCCGCCGTCCGGCAAGTGGGCTGATCTTGCTGTGCTCGAGCCGGTGCGCGACGTGAGGGCCCGACACACCTCAACGCTGCTGGTTTTTGAGGCTGTCGAACGCGCACTCGACCAAGCCGAAGCCAAGGCGAAAGAACCAGCCTAGGAGCGGAGCGGCGGCGGGTGCGCAGTGCAACCCGTCGCACACTTGCTGTTGCACGCTTGCCCGAGGTGACAATGCCTACCTGGTTCAGTGAGCTGGCCAAAGTTGTCATGAAGGCGCCCGTGCACGCCTACCGGTGGACTCTCAAGCCGCTGATCGGCTGGGAGTGTCGGCACCTGCCAACCTGCTCCGAGTATGCGCTCGATGCGATTGAGATCAACGGCGCGTGGCGCGGAGTTTGGCTGGCGTTCTCTCGCGTTAGCCGTTGCCATCCATGGGGGACGTCGGGATTCGATCCCGCTCCGGACAAGCGCTCCGAGCGACACCTGCTCGCTCCATGGCGTTATGGACGGTGGCGGTAAAAGCCGCTGCGAGGCGGCGCATGGCCATTGGCGCTCGTCGCCCGAAAACAGCCTGTTCCAGCCTGTTTTCGATGGACGAAGCGTGCTGCCGCTGCAATTGTACGCGACACATCGCGCATTAACCTGAATAGATACAATTGAAAGTATGTTTCACGTGAAACATTTTGCTGCTCGCAGCGCAGAAGACCGCAGCGCCGAGGGCACCGGCAGCCCGCCCGGACCAAGGATGTTTCATGTGGCACACGTCGCTGTCAGGCTTGGCGGCTGGCTCGCCGACACCATCGTGCCGCCCGTGTGCATTGCCTGCCATGCTTCGGTTCTGGGGCACGACTCGCTTTGCCCGAGCTGCTGGAGCAGCATCGCGTTCATTCGTCCGCCACTTTGCGATCGGCTCGGTTTGCCGCTGCCATTCGGCGGCGGACCCCGTGTCGGAACGCTGATCTCGGCGGCAGCGTCGGCCGATCCGCCGGTCTACGACCGCGCGCGCTCGGTGGCGGTGTTCGACGACGTCGTCCGCCGCCTCGTGCACGGGCTGAAGTACGCCGACCGCCATGAGAGCCGGCGTCTGCTCGGGCGCTGGCTCGCCGAGGCCGGGCGCGAACTCTTTCCCGGCACGGATTTCATCGTTCCGGTGCCGCTCACGCGCTGGCGGCTGATCCGGCGCCAGTTCAATCAGTCGGCGCTTCTGGCGCACGAGGTATCGGCGGCGACCGGCTTGGCCATGCGCACCGACTTGCTCGTGAAAACCCGTACCACGCCACCCCAGGTCGGTCTCACGCGCGAGCAGCGGCGCCTCAATGTTCGCGGCGTATTTGCCGTCCCGCAACGGCGGCGGTCGGAAGTCGAGGGGCGCAACGTGCTGATCATCGATGACGTGATCACTACCGGCGCGACGGTCGGCGCCTGTGCACGTGCCCTGAAGGCGGCGGGGGCAGCGCGGGTCGACGTGCTGTCGGTCGGCCTGGTGACCAATGCGGGAGCGATTACGGTCTGAGCGGCACAGCCGTTTCACGTGAAGCAATTGCCTGCTACGGCACGCAGTTGGGACAACCCAAAAACACTGAAGCCAGCCTCAAGGACTGGCTTCATCGATCTGGCCGGCTGCCGAGTCGCACCCTCTACCGGCAAGGCTCAGTCAGAGCGTACATGGGGGAACGCGGCGTTTGAGACGCCAGAGCAGCACCTCGAGCACGCGGGCTTTTCGCGCTTGTGCCTCTCGCTCCCTGGTTGGCGTTGGACATGGTCGCGGACGGCTTGTCGGCATTGGACAGCTCCATCGTCGGTCTGAAGTGCCACCCTGACGCAGCGATGCCCGCCGGCCCGCACCACGCAAGGTCCCGCTTGCTGGCGGAGGACCGGGCTCGGGCGGCGCTACGTTTGGATGTCACCGAATGCAGATGGGATTTTGCTCGCCGGAATAGGTTTGACGCTGAGTGGACGTTGCTGCGCGGACCCACCCTTTCCGCGTTCTGTCTCAGATGGCCCAATGGGCGCAGTCTCAGCATGCCTATTCCGATTATCGCGACGCATGCAACGCGCCGCAGTTAGGACGCCAAGCGACTACCTCTACGCGATGAAGCAAATAGGCGATTCGCGTGTAACTCGGTTGGCGGTGCACCCGCCAAGGTCACACTCGTTCGTTATTTTCGACTTCACCCTGCGGCCAGATCAGCCGAACCTCCGGACCGTTGGCGGTAATGTCGAGCGGCGTCGTTCCGAACGAGTCACCGTCGAGTTGGCAAGGCAACGGCTCTTGGCACTGGAAACGAATGTGCGATCCCGGGCGGATCTCGACACCGGTGTCGGCACGCGCCAGCGTTGCCAAACGTCCGCGCGCAAGGGCCAGAAGCTCACGGATGCGCGCAATCGTCGTCGCCCCGCGGAAAAGCACGACCTGCAAGCCCGGCTTCGCGATGCTGGTGTCTGGCGCCAGCCGATAAGCGCCACCATATCGGCAAGCATTGGCGGCAATGGCCCATGTCGCCCGCATCTGTTTACCGTCGATCGTCACATCGAGCTGATCGGGCGGCCTGTTCAGGGCCCTGAGCGCCGGCCCCGCATAAGCCAGCTTGCCGATCCGGTTCTTCAATTTGTGATCAAGCGCCTGGATCACGCGGCCGTCGAAGCCTGCACCGGCCATCAGCAGAAACAGCTCGCCGTTGGCGGTTGCAGTGTGGATGGGACGCGCTGCGCCGAGCCGAAGCAGATCGGCGAGCTGCATGGGCGCGCGCGGCCAGTTCACTTCGTGCGCCAACACATTGCCCGTACCTAATGGAATGAAGCCGAGGGCAATGCCGGTTCCCGCCACGACCTTCGCAGCAAGGCGCACTGTGCCGTCGCCGCCAGCTGCGATCACCGCATCGGGCGGGTTGGTGCGAATTGCGGTTCTGGCCCTGGTCAGCGCGGCGCTCTCGTCCGCACCACTGCATGTGTCGATCGCTGCACCGTGCGCACGAAGCGCTTCGAGCACCGCGCCTGCCTGTTCCTGACGTCCGCGCCCGGCGGTGCTGTTCTCGATGACAACGAATCGCCGCCGCACGGTTTGACCCCAATGTTAAACGATGAAGCTCGACAGATATCTGAGCACGACAGCGCCCATGAAGGCCGCAAAACCCAGCTCCAGCTTACGTTTCGGCAAACCGTGTGCAATCTTGGCGCCGAGCGGTGCGGCAACCAGGCCGGTCGGAATGAGCAGTCCGGCACCGATCAGGCTGACGTAGCCGACGGAGAGCGGAGGCAGGTTCGGCTGCCCAATGCCCGCCCAGACGAAGCCAATCGCTGCGGGAAGTGCAATCAGGGGACCGAACCCCGATGACGTCGCAACGGCCTGATGCAAGGGACGGCCATACAGCGTCATCAGCATGGTCATGTAGGCGCCGCCGCCTATGCTCATCAGCGCCGAGATCAATCCGACGAAGCCCGAATAAGTCTCGATCAGCCAGCTCTTCGGGATCTCCGAGCCGAGTCGCCAGTCGTCCCGGCCGAGCGCCATGCGGGTTGCGAGAAAGGTTCCCATCACGATCCACACCCACTTGAGAACGCTCCCCGTTACTCGGCTCGCGATGAGAACGCCGATAATCGCTCCGGTGATCACAGGAATCGCTAGACGCCGCAGGAGGTCCAAGTCGACGGCGCCGCGACCTCGATGAGCCACGAACGACCGTAATGTTGTCGGCGCCAGTGCGGCCAACGCAGTTCCAGTCGCCAAGTGCATTCGTACTGCCGGATCCACGCCAGCAACTGCAAATGCCTCATAGAGCGCAATGACGACCACCGCGCCGCCGCCAATGCCGAACAAGCCCGCGAGCAGGCCGGACGCAAATCCGGTTGCGAGCAGCACGGCCGCCAGCGGCAGCACGGCCTGCCAATCGGTCGCTGAGCTCATCGCGTTCCCTACTCCGCCGCCATCGCATCCAGGCGGGCACTTCCAGCCACGATTTCAAGGGCCGTGTGCAGCACGTCGATACCGGCACCGGCTTTGACGGCGTGCTCGCTCAAGTGCCTGCGGAAGAGCCGCGCCCGCGGTTCGCCATGAAAGAGACCCAGAATGTGCCGCGTGACGTTATTGAGACGGCCGCCGTTCGCAAGATGGCGTTCGACGTAAGGGATCAGCGCGTCGAGCACCTCCGCGCGCGAGAGCACCGGCGACGCGGACCCGAAAACGCGGCGGTCCGCCTCCGCCAGAATGTAGGGCGTCTGATAGGCCGCGCGGCCCAGCATCACACCATCGAGCGATGCGAGGTGCCGCTCCGCGTCATCGAGGCTGGTAATTCCGCCATTCAGAACGATCACCAGCTCCGGATGCTCCGCCTTCAGCCGCAATACGCGAGCATAGTCGAGTGGCGGGATCTCACGGTTCTTCTTCGGCGACAGCCCCTGCAGCCAGGCCTTGCGTGCGTGCACGATGAAAGTCGAGCAGCCGGCCGCCGTAACCGTCGTAATGAAATGCTCGAAGTCCGTTTCGCTGTCCTGGTCGTCGATACCGATGCGGCACTTCACCGTGACCGGCACGCGAACCGCATTGCGCATCGACGCCATGCAATCCGCAACCAGCTTGGGCTCGGCCATCAGGCACGCACCAAAGCGGCCCTCCTGGACCCGGTCCGACGGGCAGCCGACATTGAGGTTGATCTCATCGTAGCCGTAGCCCTCGCCGATCCGCGCCGCCTCGGCAAGTTTCGCCGGGTCGCTACCACCCAGCTGCAATGCGATCGGATGCTCCTCGGTCGAGAACCCCAGCAGCTGGTCCCGCTTGCCATGGAGCACCGCATCCGCCGTCACCATCTCGGTGTAGAGCAGCGCATGTCGCGTCAGGATGCGATGGAAGAAACGGCAATGCCGGTCCGACCAGTCCATCATGGGAGCGACACAGAATTTATGCATTTGATTTCACGTGGCTTTTTCTGTAGTTTCTGAGGCTAAATAGCGAACGTGAGCACGCGTGAGCACTCAGATGTACGCAGTTGTCCTCAGAACTCATCAGGAACATTGCACACGAATTGCTCTTGCCCGCAAGCCGTGAGCAGCGTGAGCAGAGAACTTCCCTCGAACGTGAGCAGTCATCCATGGCGACCTTCACCAAGCTACCGTCTGGCCAATGGCGCGCACAGATCCGCCGCCAAGGGCACAGCATCTCCCGAACTTTCCGCCTCAAAACCCATGCCGACGCCTGGGTACGCGATCAGGACGCCCGCATCGACCGCGGTGAGACGCCGGTTGGCAAGCAACCGGCGAGCCGCGAGACGTTCGCCGATCTGATCGAGCTTCACTTTGCCGATATGGCCGAGGTAAATCGCGCGTTCGGCCGCAGCAAGGAAAGCACTCTTCTCCGGCTGAAGGACTCGCTCGGCGCAACCCGCGTCGGCAACATCTCGCGCGACCTGCTCGTCCAGTTCGCCAAGCGTCGCGCCAAGGATGGAGCTGGGCCCGTCACCATCGGCATCGATATCAGCTTCATCGGCACCGTCCTCGAGCATGCCGCCGCTGTGCATGGCATTGCCGTTCCAACAGAGCAAGTGCGCCTGGCTCGCGTCGCCCTCAACCGTCTCGGGCTCATCGCCAAATCAAACGAGCGCGATCGGCGCCCGACGCAAGACGAACTGGACCAGATCATCGCTGCTGCCGAGGACAACCCCCGCCAGATCATACCGATTGGCCGGATCGTCCGCGATCTAGGGATCAAGGACCTGCACTTTCATGACCTGCGGCACGAAGGCATCAGCCGTCTCTTCGAAGCGGATTGGGACATCCCTCAGGTTGCCGCCGTGTCAGGCCACCGCGACTGGAAAATGCTGCAACGCTACACCCACCTGCGCCCCTCCTTCATCGCCACCCGCGCCGGCGCCGCCCAACGCCTGACCGCAAAGAACCGGCATCAGATCAGGTAGGCGGCCGTCTGATGTGTGGACGCTGGCTTTGCGTCTCGTCCACCATCGACGAGGTACGCCGGCCAGCCCCTCATCATCGCGGCCGGCGACATCGTGATGGCATCACTCGTCCTATGACTTGTGGCGCTGGTCATAGTGCTAAACCGGCGACGATAGCAGCGCGCGGTCTTGATCCGCTCCTCGCGCGCCCGGCCCTCACGGATCCACACCCACCACTTCTGCAGCAGCGTTCGGGAGATTCCATTGTGCTCGGCGTTCTCGCGCTGGCTGTAGGGGTCGCGCATCCAAGGTGTCACATGCCGTGGCCAGAGTGCCCTCACGCTGCGATCGTTTAGGTGCGCTTCGATCTCATGACGGTCCCTCCCTTCGGGTCACACCGCAACGATCGGCATATTCGGCACGTCAAATAACTTCGCTGTCGTGCCGCGACACACATCAGTCTCTCAAAACCAAAGGAACTTGCGGGAAGTCTCAGTTCTCAATTTGGGACATGGACATAAAGGGACGACGTCGACGTCCCTATCCCGTTAGCTCAGGCGAGGGCCAGTGCGGTTGACTGAAAGTGTCTGTAGGGCCGCGTTTTGTCGATGAGGCGGCGCATGGTGAGCGGCGGTTTGGCGGCGACGCTTTCGATGACGCGGGCAGCGATGCGAGCGACGCCGTCGGTCTTGCGGCGGTTGTGGCGGAAGGCGAATTCGTCGAGGTAGGCCTGCAGGTGTTTCGGCTTCACGGCGCCGGCGTGCGTGCCGATGAGCCAGCGCTTCAGCAGCGAGATCGTCCAGTGGCAGGCCTGCACGGCATCGGCCTCGCGTTTCTGGGCTTTGGTCTGGATGATGGCGTCGTGCGCGCGTTCGCCGAGGCTCGCCTCATTGTAGCCGGCGTGGCCATCGCTCGTGACATGAGCGTCGGCCGCGACCTCGCCGTCGGCGAAATGCTTGCAAGCTGCGGTATCATTGTTGTCGGCGTGGGCGAGGCGCACGCGGCCGTTGGCCTCGGCCGCCACCAGGACGAGTTGCTTGTTTGGGCCGCCTTTTCCGCCCACCAGCGCCTCGTCCATCTCGACGAAAGGGCCGAGCGGCTCGCTGTCCGAGCGAACCATCGCGGCGCGCAATTTGTGCAGCCAGCTCCATGCCGTCTTGTAGGAGCCGAACCCCATGAGGCGCTGGAAATCCTTACCCGAGATGCCCGTGCGCCGCGTCGAGATCTCGAAGATGGCGCGAAACCACATCTTGAAGGGCTTTCTCGTCTTCTCGAGCAACGTGCCCGACGTGAGGCTCGTCTGATGACCGCAATCGGCGCATTCGAACAGGAAGCCGCCGCGCTCCGTCCACACCCGCGTCGAGTGGCACCGCGCGCACGCTGGCTTGCCGCCCCACCGCACCGCGATCCAATAGTCGCGACAGTCCTCCTCGGTCCGGAACCGCTCCTCGAACTCGAGCGCCGTCTTCGGGAAATCACGCCACAAGCGGTTGTGGTTCTCGTTCGCCATCGCCCACCTCCTGGGTGAGCCTCACATACGACACGATTGTGCCGGAACTAGGGGGACAGGTATGCGACATCGATCCGCGTCAAAGGCTTTTGAATGTAAGTACTTACTCGACGTCATCGAAGAACCGCAGACGTCAACACTGGATTTACCTCAGCGCCTTCAGGCTCTTGCCGCGCACCGCCTTGCACTTGCGCCTTCGCTCACATCACGAGCACATCGCATCAGCAATGAGATCTCTTGCAAGAGCGATCGCGAGGTCAAACCCAAGCACAGACGCATTCGCGACACGCATCGCGATGCGCAGCTGCCATTGCGTCTGCTGGTGTTCCAGCAGACAGGTAAGGCGGAGCTTCGCGCGATGTGGTCGAAAGGTCACGTCAAACCAGCGTCACTCGTACGCGATGTGGGCACCGGCGTACGGGCTGCCGCTGGCTCATCGCAGCGAGCAGCCACGGCGTCATCGTCAAAGCTCGGTACGCACGTATTGCGAACGCGATCACGGCGCCGCCGGCGCTCACTCCAAGTATACCGAGCGTGATGGGGTCACCTGCGAAGGTGAGGCGCGTCAGCTCTGTGACGCCGATGGTGACGAGGTGGATAGCAGCGCATTTCTCGACTGCGCTGCCTGCTGATCCGGAGCAGGAATTCTTGGTCTGAGGTGAAACCGGAAGGTGCCCCGATCGTCCAGCATGCCAGCGCGCTCGGACGCATCAAGATGCGGCCTGGCAGCGCTGAGTCTGTGTCGAGGGTGGCGTGCCGGCCGATCTTGACCCGCCCTGCCCGCGCCGGCGTCAGCATCCTGCGGTCGGGGCGAGGGAAAGCCTGCGGCGCGGTCAAACTGGGGAAATGGCCTTGAAGGAAGAAAGCGTGTCAGGTCGACGAGTTTGCGCTTGCGGCTGCTGCCGCGATTAGAGAACCAAGGGGCTCCACTGGAAGAAAGCGGAGACAATAAGCAGTGAAGTAGCTCGTGCTCCGCGCGTCGCGATTAAGAGCGGACGAATGGCGGCGGCCCGGCCATGAGGGGCCTGTCATAGAGAGCCACTCGAACCGACGATGATTGCGCGCGGTCAATCGCTCGCCAATCGGCCGGTCTGTCCAACAGGTTCATCTCGACCGGGCGTAACAGGACGCAGTGACGGCGCGGCCGACATAGCAAGCGTACGCCTTCAATGTCGCGAGCGGCACGGCGACGGTAGCCAAGTGCGATGGCGAGTTCCTCCACGTTCCCGTGGATCGCGAAAGGTTCCCGTGTTCTCCCGCGTATCCCCATTGGGGACAACCGCACACAATGCAAAAGTATTCACATGTTCTCGGCCGACGATGGCAGTTGCACTCACAGGAGCATGAAAAATGTCGACTTCAGAGGTGAAAATAGACGGTCGTATCTTGCGCATCGGTGACGAGATCTGGACCGTGAAAAAGTTTGACGCGAATACGGGTCCCTCGCGATCGACGCTCTACGCGTACGATGCTGTTCCCATGTCGCAAAGGAAGAATCCCGAGATGACCGCCGCCAGTCCTGCATCGAATGTCTACCTCACGACCCAAGAGGCAGCCGTACTCGTGCGGTTATCACCCCGCACGCTGGAGCGCATGCGGCTCACCGGCGATGGACCGAAGTTCCACAAAGTTGGTCCAGGCAAGCAGTCGCGCGTTCTCTACCAGCGGGAAGAGCTCGAAGCCTGGTTGACCGGCTTCGCCTTTCACTCCACGTCGGAGTACGCGCGGAGATGACGTTGCTGCCACTCCGCCGCTTCTGCTTGACCTGCCGCGTCAAAAGAGTGCCGTCAGAAAACTGAGCGCTGCCCGCGCGAGAGGTCGTGGAGAACTGAATGCAGCAAGAAGATCGCGCTCACGGAGTTGAAGCTAGAATGCCGTCTCTTGCACGTCCCCAAGGGAGCGCCATCACACACGGAGGGTTGTAGTGCCACGGACCCAGGTCACTCGCGCCCCGTGTGTTGCTGCAGCCACACGGCTTAATCCTAACATGAGATAAATGGGGATGTTTATACCCCGGTATGCGTTTGGCTCTTCCTTTGCATTGCCCGCTCCGTGTTTGACGACCAAACTCCTAACGAATTATTGCCGGCTGTCGCACTTTGGCCGGTAAGCAGCTTTGAAAAGGACTGCAACGATGGCCGACGGCAATATGATTTCTCGTTTTATTTCAAAGATTTCAGGCGCAAAGGCCGAAGGCGCTGAGCAAGGTCCCGCCGAGCAGGTTAAGGCACTCCCCGACAAAGTCGCCGTCGGGCCACAGCAAGGCCAATCTGTGCCACAATCGGCCATTGTGGTCGCCCAGGCGGCGCCCGAGGCGCCCCGGCTTCCGGCGGATGCCTATCAGCTGGCCCAGGCGCCAGTACGCATCACGCCAACCAAGCGGTTCCGGATCGACACGCAGAAGAAGGCTTTCGTGCTGCCTTCGGATGTCGTTCTCGGCGATCCCACAGTCGACGGCACCAACATCGTTCTGAAGCAGCCAGACGGCTCCCTGGTCGTGCTGCTGGACGCCATCACCAAGAACGGCGACGTCTACACCGCCGTGCCGATTTTCGTCGGTGGCGCAGAAATTCCCGCGACGACGCTCGCCGCTGCCCTCGGCATCACCCAGCTCCAGATCGCGGCCGGCGGCGATGATGCCCCGACCGGCTCCGGCTCGGGACTTTCAGCTGCCGAAGGCGGCATCGGCGAAGGCCTGCCGTACAGTCCTCTGCTGCCGCCGACCGAGCTGAGCTTTGAGTTCCCTCGCAACCCCGAGATCCTGCCGCCGATCGACAAACCGAAAGAGCCGCTGCGTATTGTCAGCATCCAGCCCGTCCCGCCTGCCGCCGGCGTTCAAAGCGGCCTGGTCGAGGATCCTGATCTGCCAGCTGGTTCAACTCCGAGCCAGGCCGGAGAAGTCAATAGCTTTCAAATCAATATCCAGGCCGGCTCCAGCAACGTCACTAATCTTGTTTTCAATACATCCAACGGGCCGACCGGTCCGCTCGTTGGCGGACCTGGCGCTATCGCAGGCTTCATAACGGGAGAATCCGCCACAGCGACGTTCACTTATGAGCTCAGTGGCGGTGGACGAATTCTCACAATCCTTGCCGACGGAACGCCTGTCGTCAAACTCGAGATCATGTTCGATCCGGCAACAAGCCAAATTCCAGCTGGAGGAACTGGCCAAGTTCTCCTTCAGATCACGCTGCTCGAGGCGTTCCCCCACGAATACGGCACGAGCGTCGATGCCATCATCGGTGGCATATCGATCCTGGCCGAAGATGCCAACGGCTTCACCGATATCGGCACCTTCCAATTCGGCATCGTCGACGACGTGCCGACGATCACGTTGTCCGATGAGCGCGAGGTTGGAAGCTTGGTGGTCGACGAGACCGACCTCGGCACCGATGCGTCTGCGTCTTTTGCGGGGGCGTTCACATCGGCGTTCGGCGCCGACGGCGCGGGCACGATCACGTATGCGCTCGGGTTCAGCAACGCTGCGCCGCCCGGTCTTGTCGACACAGCAACGGGAACGCCCGTGGTTCTGCAAGCAGGTCCCGGTGGCACGGTTGAAGGTGTGAACGGCAACGGCGACGTCGTGTTCGTAGTGTCAGTAGATGCTGCTGGTACGGTGACACTGGACCAGCAGCGTGCGGTACAACATGATGATCCGACCGATCCGGACGAGAGCACGAGTCCGGCTACGCTTGCAGATGCCAATTTGATCACGCTGACGGCGACGATCACGGACAAGGACGGGGACCCTGCGTCGGCGGAAGTTAACATCGGCCAGAAGTTAGCCTTTGAGGACGCCGGTCCGTCTGTGGGAACGGTGACGGCAGCTGCGGCTGGCGCGCTGAC
>CAZCQH010000079.1:0-2986 GCA_964500805.1 uncultured Hyphomicrobiaceae bacterium | reverse complement strand
TCGCCAACCTGGACCTGTCGGGCGGCATCTTCGTGATCCAGGACGCCGGTCCGTCGCTGCTCTCGCCCACCGATCTTTTCCTCGAGAACAAGGGAGTCGCTGGCACCGCTGATCAAATAGCCGCACCACTCAACTTCCTTCCAGGAACGGATGGGACCGGATCAGTGCGATTTAACGTGGCCGGAATTCCGATTGGAGTTACTTCAGGTGTAACGGTGGTCGCAACGGACGGCGATGGCAACCAGCTGACCTTCGGCGGACAGCTGCTCTATCTCTATTACGGCGGCCCCATTGGCGATGACACGACCATCCTTGTTGCCAAAACATTGGCAGGCGTTGTTGGGTTTACGATTGACATCGATCCGGTGGCGGGAACCTACACCTTCAACCCAGAAGGCACCATCTCCAATGGCACCGAGGTAACGGCAACGAACTTGACAGGTGTTGGCGCCGGCAATGTGCCATTTAAGCTTCTGATCAATGTGGGGGGCACGAGCCAAGACGTAGCTATGACTACGACTACCGGGACTACAGTCAACAGCGACGTCGATGACATTGGCATTGGTGGCGGCCAGACCTTCTCATTTGGAGAAGGTATTCGGTTTGACCTGGTGAATGGACTGACGCTCAACAATAACAACCCGTTGCCAGACACGTACTCCTACGATGGCACGCATAACCAGATTGCGCGATGGAAGCAAACGGTGTTCGTTGGCGGTAATGCAGCCCAAAGAGCCAACATCATTGTCTCAGCAATTGTGGCCGATGCTGATAACGTCTTCTACACAGATGGTGATGAGACCAAGATCAATCTGAGTACGAGCAACATCAGGCTCTACGATGCCTCGGGACTTCTCATAGCGCCTGGCAGCTACGCGGCCCTGGGCATAACTGTGACAGACCTTGGCAACTCTGTTCAGATCAATGGACTTCGGGATGATTGGTCATATGAAATCATAACTGACGACGCGAACAAATTCAGTGCTGTGCAAGTGGATGCTGCGACAGGTACGAGTACTTTTAGTCTCAGCTACTTCACTTACGGCACTGACAGTGCAGGCACTCCGATCGAACTCAGCTACGATACTGTCGGCACGGATCGCGATGGAGATTCGATTGGCGGAACGATAGATCTAAAACTCTATCCGGACGCGGCGGCGACGACTGGCACCAATCTCACAGGGACCGTTGGCGATGACATCCTACTTGGGACCGCCGGGATCGACACGCTGAATGGCTCTAGTGGAGCTGACATTCTGGCAGGTAACGGTTCCGGAGATACGTTAAGTGGCGGTCCTGGTGGCGATACGTTAATTGGAGGTGCTGGATCGGACACCATGACTGGTGGCACGGGTAAAGACGTGTTTGTCATCGACGCAGACAGCCTAAGCCCGGGAATTGCCGATGTTATCGTCGACTACAGTGGTTCTGGTGTCCTAGGCGACGGAGACGAGATTGACCTTTCGGCCTTGCTCGACCTGCCGGTTGGAACAACGAACCTCACGGGATATGTACAACTCTCGGGCGGGAACACGCTTCAAGTCGACACAAATGGTGGAGGTGACAACTACGAAACCGTCGCCACGTTCTCGACGTCACAAACACCTGGCACCATCAAAATTCTCTTTGATGATGGAGCCGGTGGCACAGGCAGCGGAACTGTTTAACTGATCGAATGCCGACTTCGAAGCCGGCATTCTTCAACTGAAATGACCGAATGAGCGACGGCACCATGTCCGATACAAGCGGATCAGATCATGTGTCAATTGTTGGTGACGGAGCGGCCGATTGGACGTCGTCGGTCACCAATCATGCGAGTTCTGCTGCCGACATGCAGCAAGCGTTGCTTGCCGTTCTTCAAAGCATTGAACAGGATCCGACTGACAAAACACTCGTAAGCTTCGCTGTCGAATTCGGCGCAGCCTCAGCAGAAGAACTGCTGATCGACGCGGCTTCCGTGCTTCGCGAAAGTGGCATCGTGCAGGAGATCGGGCCAGAAGCGAATCAAAGATCACATGTCGACGGGCATCCTCAAGACACTGATTCAGGTGACAGTGGATTCGTGCTGACCGGAGCAAATGATCCCGAATACTGCTCAAGGATTTCAGCAACTGATGAATTCGGCATCGCTTCGCTCGACGAACTGCTGGTCGCGTCAGACTCTTTGGGAGGCGACGAATTTTCTTCTGACGCACCCGATATTGCTGCTAACGGCCATCGGCGTACGATGTCGCCTCCAGCAGATGAGAGCCCACAGCAAAGCAGTTTTGATCCTCTGGCGATTAAAGTTCTGTTCGGCGAGGACGGCGGCGCCAGCTAGCTGAGAGCTTCCTAGTCGTTACCTGAGCAACACAAGGCGACCAGGCAATCGCATACATCTCACAACGGTCGACAGATGAGGGCTACGCGTTGACAATTGGCGTCACGACCAACTAAACGGAAAGAAGGCGACTCGGTCTCCCCAATAAGCATTGCCATTTATCATTACCAACCTGCTCACGCTGCTATTGCTCACAAATAATCATTTGGAATCAATAACTTAGAAACCCAGTCCATCATGGGAGCGATGCAGAATTTATGCATTTGATTTCACGTCGTTTGGCCTGTGGCCCTGAGAGCTGAATAGCGAGCGGTGGCAAGCGTCCCTGTCCCGTTAGCTCAGGCGAGGGCCGGTGCGGTTGACTGAAAGTGTCTGTAGGGCCGCGTTTTGTCGATGAGGTGGCGCATGGTGAGCGGCGGCTTGGCGGCGACGCTTTCGATGACGCGGGCAGCGATGCGAGCGACGCCGTCGGTCTTGCGGCGGTTGTGGCGGAAGGCGAATTCGTCGAGGTAGGCCTGCAGGTGTTTCGGCTTCACGGCGCCGGCGTGCGTGCCGATGAGCCAGCGCTTCAGCAGCGAGATCGTCCAGTGGCAGGCCTGAACGGCATCGGCCGGCAGTGTCCAGTTTCTTTCGCACATTTGAATTTGGCTGAGCGGCGTCCGGCCC
>CAZCQH010000078.1:0-21727 GCA_964500805.1 uncultured Hyphomicrobiaceae bacterium | reverse complement strand
ATCGACGTCGCCATCGTCGACGACGGCCCGATGTACCAGGCGATCGCGCTCGGCTTCTGCGCACCCATTCAGGGATTGGACAAGTCGGAGCTCTATCCGTCGGCGCTGTTCAAGGGAGACAAGGCTGTCGCGGTCGGACAGACCGGCACAGGCTTCATGGTCAACACGAAGTACTTCAAAGAGAAGGGCTGGGCGATCCCGACCTCGTGGAATGAGCTGAAAGATCCGAAGTTCAAGAAGCTTTTCGTGATGCCGCCGATCAACAATACGTACGGGCTCTACACGCTGATTCAGTATGCCAAGATGAATGGCGGTGGCGAGAAGGCGATCGAGCCGGGTTTCAAGGTGATGAAGGACGAGATCAACCCGAACGTGCTCGTCTATGAGCCATCCCCCGGCAAGATGACGGAGCTGTTCCAATCGGGACAAGCCGTGATCGCGGTGTGGGGCACCGGTCGCGTGCAGGCCTTCGCCAATACCGGCTTTCCCGTGGATTTCATCTACCCGAAGGAGGGCGCGCCAATCCTGCTCGCCTCGGCTTGCCCCGTTCAGAAGGAAAAAATCGATCCCATCGCGCACGAGTTCATCAAGACGCTGATCTCGAGCGACGTGCAGACCAAGATGGCCAAGGAGATGGGCAACGGACCGGTGAACACCAAGGTCGATGTCAACATGCCCGAGCTCAAAATGGCGCCGGTCGGCGAGCGCGCGAAGCTTGTGACCACGTTCGACTGGGATGCCATCAACGCTTCAAGAGAGGAGTGGACCAAGCGCTGGAACCGTGAGGTGGAGCGGTGAGCATCGCTGTCTGACCTTCCAGGGGTGATGCTGCGTCTCCGGCACCGCTTGATTGCAGCAAACTCATTCAACCGTAGATCCGTGCCCACGGTGTCAGACCCGGAGGGTCTGACACCGATGCCATGCCTTTCCTCGTTCTCGACAAGCTGACCAAACGATTCGGCGAGCAGACTGCGGTCGACTCTCTGTCGCTGGCCGTCGCCAAGGGCGAATTTGTGGCACTGCTCGGGCCTTCAGGCTGCGGCAAGACCACGACGCTGCAGATGATCGCCGGCTTCGTCGAGCCGACCGCGGGAACGATTACGCTCGACGGCCGGGATCTCGTCGCTGTGCAGCCGTCGCGGCGCGGGCTTGGCATCGTGTTCCAAAGCTACGCGCTTTTCCCGCACATGACGGCGGCTGAGAACGTCGGCTTCGGCTTGGAGATGCAAGGACTCGAGAAGGCCGAGCGCACACGCCGCGTGAACGAAATGCTGGAGCTCGTCGGCCTGTCGCAGCTCGCACACCGTCATCCGCGACGCATGTCGGGCGGCCAGCAGCAGCGTGTCGCATTGGCGCGCGCACTCGTCATCCGGCCGCAGATCCTGCTGCTCGACGAGCCGCTATCCAATCTCGACGCCAAGCTCCGCGAGGAGATGCAGATCGAGCTGCGCCAGATCCAGCGCACGCTCGGCACCACGACGATTCTCGTCACTCACGACCAGGGTGAGGCGATGGCGCTCGCCGGCCGGATCGTGGTGATGAACCAGGGCCGCGCCGAGCAGATTGCAGCACCCCACGAGGCCTACGAGCAACCCGCAACGCCGTTCGTCGCGGGCTTTCTCGGCAAGACCAATCTGTTGCGCGGCGAAGCTGCAGCTGGTGCGGTGCGGCTGGGAGACGGGCACTGGCCGATCACCGGAACTCCGGACGGGCCGGTGCATGTCGTTGTTCGTCCCGAGCGCATCGGTTTTGCGCCAAGCGGTGGCAACATCAGCGGGAAGGTGGTCGCGCGCATCTTTCAAGGAGCGCATTGGCTCTATCAGATCGAGACACCTGCCGGGCTCGTGACTGTCATCCGCCAGAACGCAGGCGATGCGGTGCCGGCCGAAGGCGCGGTCGTGCACCTCATCTGGCGGCCCGAGGACATGCAGGTGAGGAGCGTCGTGACATGACGTCTGACGCACGCACCGCTTACGCGCTCACCGCGCCGGCACTGCTGCTGTTCGTCGGCATCGTGCTGGTCCCGCTGGCGATGACTGTGCTGCTCTCCTTCCACGACTGGGGACAGTACAAAGGTATCGAGACGGTGCTGATCCTGAAGAATTGGCGCGAGGTTTTCAGCGACAGCTACTTCCGCGACGTTTTCCTGCGCACCTTCCGCATTGCCGCCCTGGTGACGCTCCTCACGGCGCTCCTTGGGGCGCCCGAAGCCTACATCCTCTCGCGCATGAAGAGCCCGTGGAAAGGGATCTTTTTGCTGGTTGTGCTTGGGCCACTGCTGATCTCGGTCGTCGCGCGCACGCTTGGCTGGGCGCTGCTTTTCGGCGGCAATAGCGGCATCGTCAATAAAGCGTTGATGAATCTGGGTGTCATCAGCGGCCCGCTACCGTTCATGTTCACGGAGACGGGCGTCGTCGTGGCGCTGACCCATGTGCTGATGCCGTTCATGGTGCTCTCGGTCTGGGCCTCGCTGCAGCGGCTCGATCCGCAGGTGGAGAACGCCGCCGTCTCGCTCGGTGCCGGTCACTGGACCGTGCTTCGGCGTATCGTGTTGCCGCAAGTTATGCCGGGCGTGCTATCAGGCGCGATCATCGTGTTCTCGCTGGCGGCGTCCGCGTTTGCTTCGCCCGCGATCATCGGCGGGCGGCGGCTGAAAGTGGCATCGACGCTCGCTTACGACGAGTTCCTCAACACGCTGAACTGGCCGCTCGGCGCCGCGGTCGCCGTGCTGCTGCTTGCCGCGCTCGTCGCCATCATCGTTGGCTCGAACCGACTGGTCGAACGCCGCTATGCGGAGGTGTTCAGATGAGCCGCAACGGTCCGCTGGCTCTCCTCTTCCACACGCTGTTCGTCAGTTTCATGCTGGCGCCGATCGTCGTCGTGTGCCTCGTCGCCTTTACGCCTGAAGGCTTTCTGTCGATCCCGACGCACACCTGGTCGCTGCGCTGGTTCCGGGCCATCGAGCGCTATCCGGAGTTCATCAAGGCATTCTGGACCAGTGTGTGGCTCGGCACGCTTTCATCGACGCTCGCAGTCGCAGTTGCCGTGCCGGCGGCGCTTGCCATCGCGCGCTACGAGTTCAGAGGCCGCGAGGCGATGACGGCGCTCTTCATGTCACCGCTGATGATCCCGCACGTGGTGCTCGGCATTGCCTTCTTGCGCTTCTTCACGGAGATTGGTCTCGGTGGCCGGTTCTCGGGGCTGCTGCTGTCGCATCTCGTCATCGTGCTGCCTTTCGCGCTGCGCCTCACGCTCGCGTCTGCGGCGGGCCTCGACCGTCGCATCGAGCAGGCGGCCGTTTCGCTCGGAGCTGAACGAGCCTCGGTATTTCGCAGAATTACGCTGCCACTCATTCTGCCGGGCATTGCCTCCGGCTGGATGTTGGCCTTCATCCAGTCTTTCGACGAGG
Source organism: uncultured Hyphomicrobiaceae bacterium (assembly GCA_964500805.1). Lineage (GTDB taxonomy): Bacteria > Pseudomonadota > Alphaproteobacteria > Rhizobiales > Hyphomicrobiaceae. Next base: position 18,318 of record CAZCQH010000078.1, on the reverse strand, counting down.
TGACGATGACCGTCTTCATCGCGGCACCCGGCACCGAGACGCTTCCGGTCCGCATGTTCGCTCACATTCAGGACAGCATCGATCCGCTGGTCACCTCGGTCTCTGCGGGCGTCATCGTCATTACCGTCGGGTTCCTGCTGGTGATCGACAGATTCTATGGTCTGGAGCGGTTGCTCACGGGGCCTGGAACCGAGGACAAGTAGATGACTCTGACGAGCAACCCCGATGTCATCGTCATCGGCGGCGGAATCCATGGCTGCTCAACGGCCCTGCACCTCGCGATGCGCCGCATCAATGTGCTCGTCATCGAGAAGGACTATGTGGGCCGGCACGCTTCAGGCGTCAACGCTGGCGGTGTGCGACGGCTCGGCCGGCATCTCGATGAGATTGCGATCTCCTGCTCGTCCATGGAGCTCTGGCACCGCATTCGTGATCTCGTCGATGACGATTGCGGATTCGAGCCTGCGGGACAGGTCAAGATCGCCGAGAACGAGGCTGACCTGGACGTTCTGAGAGAGCGGGTCGCCGCCGTGAAAGGGCGAGGCTTCGATCATGAGGAGCTCGTCGATCGTGAGGGGCTGCGATCCTGGCTACCGTCTGTCGCCGAGCACTGTGTCGGCGGCATCGTCGTCAAAGGAGATGGCGCGGCGAACCCCTATCGCACGACGCTGGCGTTCAAACGGAAGGCCGCGAGTCTCGGCGCTCGCTTCTTGGAAGGAACGCATGTCACAAGCTTGCGGCGCAGCGGCCGGGACTGGACGGTCGGCACGTCGCTGGGCGCGTATTCGGCGCCGAAAGTCGTCAACTGCAGCGGGGCCTGGGCCCATCAGATCGCAGCCTGGCTCGGCGAGCCGGTGCCACTCGAGGTGATCGCGCCGATGATGATGATCACGGCGCCGATGCCGCCATTCCTGAAGCCGGTCGTTGGCGCGACCAGCCGGCCGCTTTCGTTCAAGCAGATGCCGAATGGCACGGTCATGATCGGTGGAGGCCGGCGCGGCACGCCGTTTCCGGATCGGAACGAGACCGATATGGATTTCGCGGAGTTGGCACTCGGCGCTCAGACCGTGCTCGATCTCTTTCCACTCATGCGCACGGCAGAGATCACCAGGTGCTGGGCTGGCATAGAAGCGCGGATGCCCGACGACATCCCCGTGATCGGTCCGAGCAGCACCAGCGAGGGCGTCTTCCACGCCTTCGGCTTTTCCGCGCACGGCTTTCAGATGGGGCCGGGCGTCGGCGCACTGATGGCGGGGCTGGTCGCTCAGGGCACCACGAACCTTGAAATCTCCCCGTTCCGGATCACGCGTTTCGAGAGGCCGTAACTGTTCGACCGGCAGAAACGCCCGGCGGTCAATTGCACGCGTCAGTCCGCGAGCTCCAGGCCGTATTCGGCAGCGGAGCTTGTCAGCCAGTGCCACAGGCTGCCAGCGAAGCTGCGTGCAGCGGCGAGCTCGAAAGTTGGGCTGCTATCGCTGTTCGCCGCATCGAGTTGCCAGAGCTGCACGCCGACATGCGCAATCTGGGACAGCGCGACATCGCCTGGACCGAACGCGCGCGGATCGAGGTCGATCGGCAATCCCTTGGCGAGCGTGTCGCGAATGCGCGGGCCGCCGAGCCGCAGGATCAAGCGCGCGTGGCTCTGGTCGGCGATGGCGGCATGCGCGCCGAGATGCGGTGCCAACAGCGCTTCCATGCCGTGCTGCGGTGCTGCCGCGGCCATCGCCAGCCACTGGTCAGGACCACTCCAGATCAGCGCCATATCGCGGCCGGCGACACGCCGCGGCCTTGCCGGCTCCGCCACCAACTCAAGATCGAACGCCGCGCGTGCAGCAGCAGCGAACGCGTCCCTCTGCGCACGGCGCACGCTGATGCTGGCGAGGCCGCAGCCCGTCACCTCACGCGCGGTGACGCCGGCCGTACCGCCCCTGCGCCCGAAGCGGCCGGGCGATGCGATCCCCGCCAACGCGGGCTCAGGAATGGCATATCCTTCAGCCACGTAGGCGCACTCCTTCCTGATCGATGAAAACAGGGTCGCACACCTCGACCAGCGTATTGCCGTCGCGCACCGGATCGAGCGCCTGAACCTTCTCGCCGTGCCGGCGTGGTCCGCCAGCCAGCAAGCCGAGGCCGATCCAATGGCCGAGCGTCGGCGAAAACGCAACCGAGGTGACATAGCCTTCATCATTGGCGGCCATGGCGCTGAGACCTTCGGGCACGAAGTGGGCGCCAGCACGCAAGCGCTGCGACCTGTCGACTGGTTTGAGGCCCACCAGGGCAGGACGATTCGGATCCAAGAGCGCGGGACGCTGGCTCATCGCCCGCCCCACGTAGTCCTTGCGCGTCGACTGCATGCGCCCGAGCCCGAGATCGCTCGCCGTGGACTGGCCGCTGATCTCGTTGCCAGCCACGTGTCCTTTTTCGACCCGCATGACACCGAGCGCTTCGGTGCCATAGGGCGTAACACCGAGATCCCGGCCCGCCTCCATGAGGCGCCGGATGAGTGCATCACCCCATCCAGCCGGCACCGCGATCTCGTAAGCCAGCTCGCCGGAGTAGGAGATACGAAAGAGCCGCGCCGGCATGCCGCCAAGGATCGTCATGTCGCCGGCCGCGAGATAGGGGAAGGCTGCATTCGACAGATCGTGCTGACGGTCGACGACGCGCTGCAGCAGATCGCGCGAGCGCGGTCCGGCAACCGAATACTGCGCCCATTGCTCGCTCACAGAGACCATCTGCACATCGAGCCCAGGCCACAGCCACTGCGCGCAGAACTCCATATGCTGCATCACGCGCGCAGCATTGGCCGTCGTGGTCGTGACGATGAAGCGCTGGTCGCCGAGGCGCGCCACCGTGCCGTCGTCCATCACGAAGCCGTCCTCGCGCAGCATCAGTCCATACCGCGCGCGACCGATCGCGAGCGTCGAAAGGGTGTTGCAATAGAGCTTGTCGAGAAACGCCCCCGCGTCAGGCCCCTGCACGTCGATCTTGCCGAGCGTGGAGACGTCACACACGCCAACGCCTGAACGCACGGCCGTGACCTCGCGATTGACGCTCTCGAGCCAATCCTTCTCGCCCGCGCGCGGAAACCACTGGGCCCTGAGCCAGTAGCCGGACTCCACGAACACCGCGCCTTCCTCTTGAGCCCATCGGTGCGATGGCGGCAGCCGCGTCGGGCGGAAATCCTTGCCGCGATGATGAGCCGCAATGGCCCCGATCGCGACCGGGGCGAACGGCGGGCGGGCGCGCAGCATGCCCGTCTGCGGGATCGACTTGGAGGTCAGCTCGGCCATGAGGCCAAGCCCGTTCAGGCCTGAAGTCTTGCCCTGGTCGGTCGCCATGCCGAGCGTGGTATAACGCTTCAAGTGCTCGAGCCGGCGCATGCCCTCGCGCTCGGCGATCTCGATATCCGTGGCCGTCACGTCGTTCTGCAGGTCGACAAAGGCCTTGCCTTTGACACCGCGCACGCGCCAGAGCGCATGGCCCTTCGTGCTTTCTCCTTCAACTGCCGGGACCGGGAGCGGCTGTCCCGACGCGCCACAATCGCGGGCAGCGGCGAGCCCCTGTCGGGCGCCGGTTGTAAGACAGTCGAGCAGCGACAGCTCGCCGTTGGCAGCGCCGGCAGCCAGCATGCCCGGCGGCATGGCGCCAGGCACGAAGGCGGCAAGCGTTTCGTTCCAGAGGGGCTTGCCGCCGTGATGCGTCGCCAGATGGACGCTCGGATTCCAGCCACCGGATACGCAAATCACGTCGGCATCGAGGCGCTCCGTCGCGCCGGAGGCCAGCCGCACGCTGACGTGCTTGACCCCATGCGCGCCGTGCGCTCGCGTGATCGCGCCGCCGTTGATCAGCCGGATTCCGAGTTTGCCGAGGCGTGCCGAAGTCGCTGGAGCAAGCGCGTTCCGCGCATCGACGTACGCCACGACCTCAACGCCACTCGCCATGAGATCCACTGCCGTGTCGATCGCATCGTCGTGGACGGCAAATACAACCGCCTTGCGGCCAGGCGCAACGGCGAAGCGATTGAGATAAGTGCGCGCGGCGCCTGCCAGCATGACGCCCGGCCGATCGTTGTCACCGAACACAAGTGGCCGTTCGATGGCGCCGGCCGCCAGCACCGCGTGCTTCGCCACGATGTGCCAAACCCGCTGGCGCGGCTCGTGCTCCGGCGGCACGGCCACGTGATCGTTGACGCGCTCGAGTGCGGAGTAGCTGCCGCCGTCGTGCACCCCGAGCACGGTCGTGCGCCGCAGAATGCGAACGTTCGGCAGTGCCGCCAGCTCGGCCTCGACGCCAGTTGACCAATCGATGCCGCTCTTGTCGTCGATCACGCGTCGATCCGACAGCAGGCGTCCGCCGATCCGCTCGTTCTCCTCGCAGATGACTACGCGCGCGCCGGCGCGGCCGGCGGCCAAAGCTGCCATCAGACCGGCGGGGCCGGCACCGATCACGAGAATGTCGCAGAAGAGGTAGACCTTCTCGTAAGTGTCGGGGTCATCGAGGCCGGCCCCGCGGCCGAGGCCGGTAGCGCGCCGGATGAACGGCTCGTAGACCTTCTCCCAGAAGCTCTGGGGCCACATGAACGTCTTGTAGTAGAAGCCGGCCGAGAGCACCGGCGATAGCACCGAATTGACCGACATCAGGTCATAGCGCAGCGATGGCCAGCGGTTCTGGCTGGCAGCCACGAGGCCGTCGTAGAGCTCGATTGTCGTCGCGCGTGTGTTCGGCTCGCGCCGCGCTCCCTGGCGCAGCTCGACCAGCGCATTGGGCTCCTCAGGCCCCGCCGTCACAATTCCGCGCGGCCGGTGGTACTTGAACGAGCGCCCAATGAGGCGCACGCCGTTGGCGAGGAGCGCCGAGGCCAGCGTGTCGCCGGGATGGCCCGTGAGCCTTCGGCCATCGAACTCGAATGTCAGCTCGCGGCTTCGGTCGATCAGACCGCCAGTTGGCAGGCGGTTCGGCAGCGTGCCAGTGGGAGGCGGGCTCATGGGCGTCCCCCCGCTGTGCTGCGCTCAAGAGCAACCTCGCGTGCCGGCTCAACCGCGGTGATCTCGTGCGTCGAGACATTCCGCGCGACCACCAGCCATGCCCGGCAGCCGGCCGCGTGATACCAGAGCTCGCGATGCGCGCCGGCCGGGTTGTCCCTGAGATAGACGTAGTCGTGCCAGCGTCGCATGGCTGCCTCGTCGAGCGCCAAGGCGGGATCGCCGTCGGGACGAACGACCGTGGCGTCGCCGTGATAGACGAACTCGCCATGGCCGCGTTCGCCGCAGTGAGGGCATGTGATCCGCATGTGCGACCTGGTCCTCGGCTGTGCGTCAATGCAGGTTGGGCTGAGCTCCGGCGCCCTTCTCATCGACGAGATGGCCGGTCGCGAAGCGGTCGAGACGGAGAGCGGCGTTGAGGGCGTGCGGTGCGTCGCGCGCGATCGTGTGCGCGAAGCACCAGCCGGATGCAGGCGTTGCCTTGAAGCCGCCGTAGCACCAGCCGGCATTGAGATAAAGCCTGTCGATCGGGGTCCTGTCGATGATTGGCGAGCCGTCCATCGACATATCCATGAGGCCGCCCCAGCTCCGGAGGATGCGCAACCGTCCGACCATCGGCATCAGCGCCATGGCGCTCTCGCAGACATCCTCGACCATCGGCATGTTGCCGCGCTGGGCGTAGGAATTGTAGCCGTCGATGTCACCGCCGAACACAAGGCCGCCCTTGTCCGACTGGCTGACGTAGAAGTGCCCCGCGCCGAACGTCACGACATGATCGATGAGCGGCTTCACGCCCTCCGAGACGAAGGCCTGAAGCACGTGGCTTTCGATCGGCAGGCGCAGTCCCGCCATGGCCGCTACACGCGACGAGTTTCCGGCACAAGCGAGACCGATCTTGCCCGCGCGGATGGTGCCACGCGTCGTTTCCACGCCGACGGCGCGGCCGGCCTCGACGCGTATGCCCGTCACCTCGCAGTCCTGGATGATGTCGACGCCGCGCTGGTCGGCCGCGCGGGCATAGCCCCAGGCCACGGCGTCGTGCCGCACGGTGCCGCCGCGCCGCTGCAGCAGGCCGCCACGCACCGGAAAGCGCGCGTTGTCGAAGTCGAGGTAGGGCAGCAACTCCTTGGTCTGCGCTTCATCCAGCAACTCGGCATCGACACCGTGCAGCCGCATGGCATTGCCGCGCCGGGCAAAGGCGTCGCGCTGCGCATCGGAGTGATAGAGGTTGATGACGCCGCGTTGGCTCACCATGGCGTTGTAATTGAGGTCCTGCTCGAGACCCTCCCACAGCTTCAGCGACCATTCGTAGAACGGGATGTTGCCAGGCAGCAGGTAGTTCGACCGGATGATGGTGGTGTTGCGGCCGACATTGCCGAGGCCGATGGCGCCTTTCTCCAGCACCGCGACGTTGGTGATGCCGTGCTCCTTCGCAAGGTAGAAGGCAGTGGCCAAGCCATGGCCGCCGCCTCCGACGATGATGACGTCGTAGGCCGCCTTGGGCGCCGCGTCCCGCCAATGCGGGCCCCAGCCCTTGTTGCCCGTCACCGCCTGGGCGAGGAGAGAGAAGGCAGAGAATTTCACACCGACGTTCTCCAACTACAGAGTGTCATCGCGCTCGCACTCCCGATGGCACGCGGAGCGGTCCCACTCGGCGTGGCGCTTCGGGGATTCGGATCATGGACGTGCGGCTTGTTGGCGCCAAGCGTGGCAGCGTTGGGCGACCAAGTGGCGCCCGAGGTCGTGCGCCAATCAATCTGGCTGAAACTTGTCATCGGCCAACACTGCTGTCAATTCGCAGCCCATCAGTGACGTTCCACCTACGGCGCGGCTTCCGATTGCGACGGCGGATCGCGCCGGCGCGGCCTTAGGCCCTTCCCCGTATCCGGCATTGCGCTAAGCTCGCCGGCAGCGGATGCAACAGCGGAGAAACAAACGATGGCGAGCCACACGACAGGTGATGGCGGCATTCCGCCGAGGGACGCGAGCAAGCGAGGCCTGAAGCGCGTAATGACGCTCGGCGGCCACTACGGTATGCGCAACTACACGGTGAAGGACCTGCGTGACCAGAAAGGCAAGCGCGTCCTGGTCGAAACGCTCTGCTTTTCGCCGGAGGAGGCCGAGGCCGCCCAGGAAGCCGGCATCGACACGATGAAAGTGCGCTTCGATCCGAAAGCGCCGCAGTCGGCGGCCGAGATCCGGCGCGCGGCGCCGCACGTGTTCATGGCGTTCTCGGTTCCGCTGGTCGCCGCGGCGACACCCGCCGAGGCGGTCCGCATCGGCTACGACGCCATGGCCATCGGCGCCGACGCGATCATGTGCCAGTGGGCGCCGCGCTTCGTCGAGGCGGCGGCGGAGGCAGGGATCCCGATCCAAGGGCATGCCGGATTGGTCCCCCGGAAGAGCACGTGGACGGGCGGTCTGCGCGCCGTCGGCAAGACGCTCGAAGAAGCGATGAAGGTCTATACCGAGATCAAGGCGCTGGAGAACGCGGGCGCCTACGCGGTCGAGGTCGAGGTGATCCCGGAGGAGCTGCTGCGTGAGATCACCAAACGCACGAGCCTGCTCACGTCCTCGATCGGCGGTGGAGCCGGTGGCGACATCCAGTTCCTCTTCGCCGACGATATCCTCGGCAACTTGGCGCCGCCCTACCCGCGGCACTCCAAGCAGTACCGCAATCTCTACAAGATGAAGCAGGACATGCAGCGCGAGCGCATTGCCGGCTTCAAGGAGTTCGTCGCCGACGTGCGCAGCGGCCAGTTCCCGAAATCAGAGCACGTGATCAAGGCGCAGGGCGGTCTCATCGAGAGCTTTGTCGCGGCGGCAGCGAAGCAGAAGTAAGGGCTCGTTTCGCGATGGGGCTGCCGCCCCAAACCCCGCTCGGGAGGGAGGCCCTCCTGAACCCGCCCCTTTTTTAATTGGTTTCGATACGGGCGTCGACACCAGTGCTGACACACTCATGTAGTGGTTGACGATGGACAAGATGCACTACGATGCTGTCGTTGTCGGTGCCGGCATTGCCGGCATCGCGGCGGCGCACGCGCTGAGCGAAGCGGGGGTGAAGCGCATCGCGCTCGTCGAGCACGGGCCGCCGCTCGGCCTGACCAGCGACAAGTCGACCGAGTGCTACCGCAACTGGTGGCCGGGTCCGGGTGACGCAATGGTCGCGTTCATGAACCGCAGCATCGACCTGATGGAGAGACACGCGCGGCGCTCCGGCAATCGCTTCCATATGAACCGGCGCGGCTATGTTTACGCGACGGCGCGGCCGGATGTCGTTGCGCGATTCGAAGCCCAGGCGCTGGAGGCCGAGCAGCTTGGCGCCGGGCCACTGCGCCGAATGACGTCGGGTCGTGCGTATCAGCCGGCAGCGCCCGAGGGTTTCGACAGTCCGCTCGACGGCGCGGACCTGCTGCTTGATCGCGAGACCATTCGCGCGCATTTCGGATATCTAAACCCCGACACTATCGCGGTGCTGCATGCACGCCGCTGCGGTTCGCTGAGTGCCCAGCAACTCGGCATGTATCTGCTCGAGACGGCGCGCGCCAATGGCGTCGAGCTGATCGTCGCCGAGTTCACAGGCGCCGAGACGGCAGGCGGGCGCATCAGTGGCGTCAATCTCCGCGCAGGTGAAAGGGACTTCACGATCGGTGCCGAAGCGCTGATCCTCGCCAGCGGGCCATACATCAAGTCGACAGCGGCCAAGCTCGGCGTCACGCTGCCCGTCGTGGTCGAGAAGCACATCAAGATCAGCCTGCCCGATTCCCTCGGCGTCGTTCCGCGTTCGGCGCCGCTGATCATCTGGTGCGATCCGACGCTGCTGCCTTGGTCGGCTGAGGAGCGCGAAGCGCTCGCCCAATCCGAAGAGACGCGGCACCTCCTCGCCGAGTTTCCGTGGGGCGTGCATGGTCGTCCCGTGGGCGCGGGCGACCAGGTGCTGATGTACTGGACCTATGACTGCCAGCCGCAAGACCAGCCGACGTTTCCGCTCACTTGGGAGCCGGATCTGCCCGAGATCACGCTTCGCGGCATGTCGGTGCTCGTGCCGGGGCTCCAGGCCTACTTCGATCCGATGCCAAGGCCTTATGTCGATGGCGGCTACTACACCAAGACGCAAGAGAACCGGCCATTGATCGGGCCGCTCCCCGTTGCGGGCGCCTATGTATGCTCGGCGTTCTCCGGCTTTGGGATCATGGCGTCGTGTGCGGCGGGAGAGCTGCTTGCGGCGCACGTCATGGGCGGGCGACTGCCCCATTACGCGGCAGCGTTCAGCCCAGCGCGCTATGACGATTCCGCCTATCGCAAGCTGCTCGAGACGTGGGATTCATCGGGGCAGCTTTAGTATCTGAGGCGAAGTTTCTGGCATGGGCTCGTTGCAATTCAACTGACGCAGACATACGCGACGCGCGCTGACCGTCTCGCCACATCGCGAAAAGTGATTGCACAAACCGTTGTGAGCGCATTTTGGGAGGCGTAGTGTTTTCTTGGCGGCGCCCACCCGCCCGCAATAAAGGGCCACTTCAAAACTCAATAGCCGCTGGGCTCCGCTGTACTCTTGCACAAAGGAGTTATGGCCATGTTGTTTCACATCTCAGCCAATTACACTTCGAAGGCACTGAAGGGGATGGCGGAGACGCCCGCCACGGACCGCCGAGCGGCATTCGAGAAGCTCGTTACCGCCGCCGATGGCAAGTTGGTCGGGTTCTACTTCACCACCTCGGATGGCCCGGGCGTTATTGTGATCATCGATGCTGATCCAACTGCAGCGGCTGCCATCGTCGGCACTGTGGCTGCAACCGACGCCTGCAAGGATATCAAGATGACCCGCCTTTGGACCAACGACGAGGTCACAGCAATTCGCAAGAAGCGCGTCGCACTGCAGTCATCGTACAAGGCACCTGGCCAGTAGAACAATAAGAGGCGCGCTGTACTTCGGCGCCGCGAGGTGTCATTGCAGCGCGCCCGTAACCACTTCGCAGGCGAAGCTATGACCGCGCGCACTGCACCACGCCGCGCACGACCGGTGCGGTGCGCGTGAACAGCTGATCTCAATGCGTGTTCAGCTTGGGCAGGGGCTGCTTACTCTCGCGTGCCCTTCACGTCCGGGAAGATTCCGGGGTGATAGAATCGGCGCAGCTCCTCGATCTGGTCCGGGGGCGGCGGCGCATACATGCCGACGCGGCTCGCGAAGCGCCCACCCATCACGCGCGACAGACCGACCGCCATCTCACTCGCCTTCACCAGCGCTGTGATGCCGTTGAGGATTGGCAAGCCGCCGCCCGCTTCATGAATGTCGGCATGCGCCAGCAGCGCCATCACCACGCCGCCGGCGGCAATCACCACCTCGGCACCGGCCTCGCGATTGGCGCGCGCGGCCTTGTCGAACTCGGCGGCCAGCGCGTTGCAGACGGCCTTGTCCTCGAACGCCTTGGAGAGATCGAGCAGGCGGTCCACCTGCATGCGGTTGACTGCGGCGAGCCGACCCTTGAGGCCGTACTTCTCGACGTTCTCGATGATCCGCGGCGTGAACTTGGTATTGATCGTCACCAGCGAGAAGGCGGCACCCATCATGCAGGCGAGGTGCAGCGACGTCTCGCAGAGCCCGAGCACCGGGATCGAGGCGAACTCGCGTGCCTCGCGCAGACCGGGATCGCAGATGTTGCCGATGAGAAACGCGTCAAAGCCGCGCTCCATGGCGATATGCACGTTCTCGAGCACTTCCGCGGTCTCGAGAAACTCGAGATAGCGGAACTGATCGCCGGCGCCGCCGATCTTGGTGAGGCCATGCACCTCGATCTCAGTGCCCGGCGCCTTCACCTTGTCGAGCACCCCGCGCAGCGCTTTGGGATAAGCGCCCCAGGCAGCTCCCTCGCGCGTCATGCTCTGATACCAGAGTTTCATATGTCCATACCGCGTGTTCGAAACTGATGCGTGTGCCCGGCTTCAGCCAGGCACCGTCTCGTCACCCTCCGCCCAGCGGGCGACCTTGTGCAGAAAATCCATGCATTTGTCGAGCTCGGCAATCTCCACGAACTCGTTCGGCTGGTGCGCCTGGTCGATGCTGCCCGGCCCGCAGACGACCGTTGAACAGCCGGCCGCCTGGAAGTGGCTCGCCTCCGTCCCGTACGGCACCGCGAACGTCTCGTTCTGCCCCGCAAGCTTCAGCGCCAGCGACGTCGCCTCGGACTGCTCGCCCGAGTAGAACGGCGGCAGCACGCCAAGCATGGTCGTCTCGATGTTGCAGTCGGGATGCACGGCCCGCATGGCGGGCAGCAGCTCGCGCTCTGCGTAGGCCTGCAGCTCCCGCGCAATGCCGGGCGCGTCGGTGCCGGGCATGGCGCGCACGCCCCAGGTGAACGAGCACTTCGGCGGGATGATGTTGTGTGCGATGCCGCCCTCGATGCCCGACACCGTGATCGAGGCATAGGGCGGATCGAAGCGCGGGTTGGTGTGGCGGGCTTTCAGCCGCTCCTCGATGTGACCGAGCTCCGAAATCAGCTCGCCGGCGATACGGATCGCACCAACGCCGAGCTGCGGCTTCGAGGAATGCGCGTCCTTGCCCGTGATGTCTGTGCGGAAGCGATAGCCGCCCTTGTGCGCGTCGACGACGGTCATGTTGGTCGGCTCGCCGACGAGGACGATGCGCGGCTTCGGTAGCGTCTTGCCGAACGTCTCGACCATGGGCTTCACGCCGGTGCAGCCAACTTCCTCGTCGTAGGAGAGGACGATGTGCACGGGCGTCTTGAGCTGGCGCTCGCGCGCTTTGAGTTCCGGCACCATGGCCAGCATGCAGGCGACGAACCCCTTCATGTCGCAGGTGCCGCGACCGTAGAGGCGGCCGTCCTTCTCGGTCATCGTGTAGGGGTCGGTGTCCCACGGCTGGCTGGTCGTGGGCACCACGTCCATGTGGCCCGAGAGGCCGATGCCACCTGTCTCGCCAGACCCGATGGTCGCAAACATGTTGGTGTGGATGCCGTTCTCGGCCGGCAGCATCGTCGCCTCGACGCCGTGGCTCGCGAGATAGTCGCGCACCCACTCCGCCATCGGGATATTGGTCTTCTCGCTCGTCGTGTCGAAGGAGATCAGCTTGCCCAAGATCTCCTTGGGCGAGGCGGGAGTGGCTTCAGGCGCCGGTCGCATGCAGCTTCCTTGTGTTCGGGACCCCGGAGGTAAGCCTGCCCAGAGCCCGACCGTCAAGGTGGCGACTTTTTTGGGTGTAGGTTGGACCCAATTCGCAGCACGTGGGCCACCTGCGGGCTTGAATCAGGTGGAAAGGACCTGATGGACGGCATTGACGCCGAACCTGTCGCCGCTCGCCTCTCCATTAAGCCCATATCGCCCAGTCCCGTCCATCGCGAACGCGGCGCCTCGTTCCGCATGGCAGCTTCGACCTTGCCGCCCGGCACTGGCGGCATCGCCGCCCCGCTGCTATGTCCGGCCGCACCACAGTAGCCACGCACACGACCCGAGACCTCCCCCATGACCCAGCCCCTTTCCGGCATCCGCGTCGTCGACCTGACGCGCGTTCTGTCCGGCCCATTCTGCACAATGCTGCTCGCCGACATGGGCGCCGATGTTCTGAAAGTCGAGACGCCGCAGGGCGACACCGTGCGCGGGCAGGGCGACACCCAGCGGGGCATGAGCTGGTATTTCGCCTCCTTCAACCGCAACAAGCGCTCGGTGGTGATCGATTTGCGGAAGGACGAGGGCAAGGCCGTGCTGGCGAAGATGCTGGCCAAGGCCGACGTGCTGGTCGAGAACTTCCGCCCGGGCGTGCTGGCGGAAATGGGCTTCTCGCAGGAGCGGCTGGACGCGATCAATCCGCGGCTGATCGTCGGCTCGGTGAACGGCTACGGCTCGACTGGGCCTTATGTCGACCGGCCGTCGTTCGATTTCATCGCTCAGGCCATGAGTGGCTTCATGGCGACGACCGGCGAGCCTGACGGCGCTCCCATGCGGGCCGGCCCGCCGGTCACCGATCTCATCGCCGGGCTCTACTGCGCTTATGGCATCGTCAACGCGATCCGCGCGCGCGAGCTGACGGGGCGCGGCCAGCGTGTCGAAGCCGCAATGGTCAACGGCATGGTGAGCATGCTGGCCTACCTGTCGTCGGAGTACTTCTCGACCGGCAAGGCGCCCGCGCGCACGGGCAACGACCATCCGATTGCTTCGCCCTACGGGCTGTTCAAGGCCAAGGACGGCGCGCTCGCAGTGGCGCCCGCAACCAACGAGATCCTGAAGAAATTCCTGGTCACAATCGGCTTGGATGGATTGCTCGACAGACCCGAGTATAGAACGGCCGAGCAACGCCGCGCAGCACGCAAGGAGATCAACCGCCTTGTCGACGAGCGTATGGCGACCGACACACAAGCGAACTGGATCGAGCGGCTCAACGCAGCGGGCGTGCCGACCGGTAAGGTTCTCTCAGTGCCCGAAGTGCTGGAAGATCCGCAGATCAAGGCGCAGGACATGATCATCGAGATCGATCACCCGAAGCAGGGCATCGTGCGCATGGTCGGCTTCCCGGTGAAGCTCTCTGACACTCCATGTGTCGTTCGTCACCCGGCGCCCGAGCTCGGCGCGCACACCGGCGAAGTGCTGGGCGAGATCGGGCTTGCGCGCGATGAGATCGAACGCCTCAAGTCTCAGCGCGTGCTCGGCTGAGCCTACCTCAGAAACTCAGGCGAGATCAGGCTCGGCAGCCAGAGCGAGACGGCGGGCCACATGATCACCAGTGCCAGCACCACCAGCATCGGCAGGAGCATGATCATCGTATCCTTGATCGCCTCGCGAATGCGCATGCCGGCGACCGAGCACGCCACCATCAGGCAGAGCCCGTAGGGTGGCGTCACCAGCCCGAACGCCAGTGACACGATGCCGATCATGGCGAAGTGCACGGGATCCATGTTCACGCCTTTGGCGAGGGGCGCCAGGATCGGGCCGCAGATGATGATCGCCGGGATCGCGTCGAGAAAGCAGCCGATCACCAGGAACACGAGCGCGATGAAAAAGCCGACGCCATAGAAGCCGAGGTTCCAGCTCGTGACACCGGCCAGAATCGCCTGGGGTATCTTGTAGTAGGCGAGGAGCCAGCCGAAGAGCGACGCAGTGCCGACGCAGAACAGCGCGACGCCCGCCAGCTTTCCCGTGTCGAGCAGAGCGGTGTAGAGGCCGCGCACGTCCATTTCGCGGTACACAATGAGCGACAGGACGAGCGCATAGAGCACCGCGATCGCCGCCGACTCGGTCGCCGTGAACCAGCCGAAGATCTTGCCGCCGATAATGATGCCGGGCGTCATCAGCGCCAGGAACGACTTCGCGCACGCGCAGATGAACTCGCGCCAGCTTGCCCGTGGGTAGGTCGGATAGCCGCGCCGGGTCGCGTAAACGTGCACGGTGCCGATCTGGGCGAGCGCGATCAGCAGCCCCGGAATGATGCCGGCCAGGAACAGCGCGCCGATGGAGGTGGTGAGAATGCCGCCCCACACGATCATCAGGATCGATGGCGGAATGATCACCGCCAGCACCGCTGAGACCGCCGTAATGGCGACGGAGAAGCTGTCGTCGTAGCCCTCCTTGCGCTGCGCCTCGATGAAGATCTTCGATTGGCTCGCCGCGTCCGCGGTTGATGAGCCGGAGATGCCCGCAAAGAACACCGACAGCACCACGTTGATCTGCGCGAGCCCGCCCGGCCAATGGCCGACCATGGTTCGCGAGAGCGTCATCAAGCGGTCGGTGATGCCGCCGATGTTCATCAGGTTGGCGGTCAGCAGGAAAAATGGCACCGCCAGCAGGATGAAGGAGTTGTAGGCGTTGAACGTCTCCTGGGCCATCGACATCAGCGACAGCCGCGGCTCGATCAGCAGGATCGGCACGCAGGCAAGGCCGAGCGCAAAGGCGACGGGAATGCGCAGCAACATGAACAGGAAGAACAGGCCGAACAGGATGAGAGCCGCCGTCCCCGGAGAGAGCACCGATCCGGTCATGCCTTGCGTGCTCCGATAATGATCTTGAGGTCGTCGTAAATGAGCGGGCCGACGAACGCCAGCCAAGTGACGCCGGCGACCGGCCAAGCGACGTGAATGAGCCAGAGCGGCAGCTCGGCGAGCTCCGAAATGCGGTTCCAGGCGAAACGCGTGAACTCGAGCCCGGCGACGAGGAAGATGATCGCCAGCGCAAGAATGCCGAGGCGGCCGAGAAGCCGCGCAACGGCTTCGCCGCGGAGGCCGAGCCTCGGCAGCAGATCGACCTCGAAATGGGCGCTGTCGCGCACGCCCACCATGGCGCCGATCATCACCGTCCACACGAACAGGAAACGCGCCATCTCCTCGGTCCAGATGTAATGCGGAATGAGCGACGTGAAGCGGGAGAAGATCTGCAGGCCCACCGGAACGACGAGAATGAGCACCGAGGCGACGAGCAGCCAGTCGAGGAGGCGCCCATAGATGGCGATCGCGCGCCGGACGATGCCCGGCTGAGCGCGCGATGCCGGTTCCGCTAAATTTGACATGGCTGGCGAATGTCCTCCGTCCCCCGACGCGGCATACCCTATTCCACCTTCGTTTGATAGCCACCCGTGCTGTCCCGTGTGCGCGCCGTCGCCAAGCGCCCGCTCTCCCACCGTGAGCTCAAGGAGCACAGCTGCGGGAGTAGCCGTGCGCCCCGGCTGTGCTAGCTTCGCGCAAAAGCGTCTACCCAGGTATCGACGAGATAAAGGAGCACATCCCATGGCCCAGGCGATCATGCTGCGCGAGACCGGCGGTCCCGAGGTGCTGAAAGCCGAGACCGTCGAAGTCGGCGCGCCCAAGGACGGCGAGGTGCGGCTCAGGCAAACCGCGATTGGCGTCAACTTCCACGACTGCTACGTGCGCTCCGGTCTCTACAAGACCCTGAAGCTGCCGGGCATCCCGGGCCTCGAGGCGGCGGGAACCATCGAAGCCGTCGGCGCTGGCGTCGCGGACTTCAAGCCGGGCGACCGCGTCGCTTATTTCGCGCCGTCCTACGGCGGCTATGCGAGCGAGCGCACGATCCGGGCCACTGAGCTCCTGCGGCTTCCGGCATCTGTCGACGACAACCTCGCCGCCGCGATGCTGCTCAAGGGGCTCACCGCCCACATGCTGGTGAAGCACGTGCATCAGATTCGGCCCGGACATCGCATCCTCGTGCATGCGGCGGCCGGTGGCGTCGGCCAGATCCTCTGCCAGTGGGCGGCGAAGCTCGGCGCCGAGGTGATCGGCACCGTGGGGAGCACGGAAAAGGCCACGATCGCCAAGCGGAACGGCTGCCGGCACGTGATCCTCTATCGCACGGAGAGCTTCGTCGAGCGGGTGAAAGAGATCACCGGCGGCAAAGGCGTGGACGTCGCCTACGACTCGGTCGGCGCGGACACCTTCTCCGGCTCGCTCGATTGCCTCGCCCTGCTCGGGCATCTCGTGAACTTCGGGCAATCATCGGGGCCGGTTCCGCCGTTCGCGGTGGCCCGCCTTTCCGCCGGCTCCTATAGCGTGACCCGGCCGATGCTCTTCCACTACACGATCGATCGGAAGGTGCGCGACGAGATGGCGGCTGAGCTTTTCACCGCGCTCGGCGACAAGACGATTACGGTGGACCAGCCGAAGAGCTTCGCGCTCCGCGATGCCGCCGCCGCGCACCGCGCCTTGGAAGAGCGCCAGACCACTGGTGCTGTGGTGCTGCTGCCGGGGTAATTCGTCGTAGGTCGGAGTGAGCCGGCCCGAGCCGTCGCCATTGTAGCGCAGCGCCTGCTCCGGCGAAGTCCGACATCCGCGACGGACATTCGCGGTTGCACCTGCTGGCTGCCCGCAGTGATTAACCGCTCCATCCGGTGGCCTCGCTAAAGGCGCGTTGAACGAAGCCTGCTCGCGAAACGATTACGGCTTCTCGAGCATGGCGCGGTACTTGTCCGCGTCCTTCTTCGGCATGCGGGCGAGGAGTGGGCGCATCGTCTCGTTGCCGACGATCTTGCCGTTGCGCATGAACTGCCAGTCCGAGATCTGCTCTTCGCCAAACACGACGCGATCGCCGCCCTTCTTGTCCTTCAGGTCGCGAGGATCGTTGGCGAGGAGCCCGGCGAGCTTGCCGTCGTTGAGCCGTGTGACGTTGCCGACCCAGATGTGCTCGGTGTTGGTGCCACTGGTGGGAAACGCGACCTTGACCGAGAAGTTGGCCACGCCCGGCCCCGGCTTCTCGAGCTCCTTCCAGAATTCCGGCAGCGAGGCGCGCGCCTTGGCGACCGCCGCCTCCATGGCCTTGTCCTGCCCCGGTACGCTGACGATGTCCTTGCGCTGCTGGGCGAGGCCGGGTGCGGGCATCAAGGCCGTCGCGGCCACCATCAATCCAATCAGGGCGCCAAGCGCAAGCAAGCGTCGCATGCGTATCCTCCAGCAAGGCAGGCTTCGGCTGCACGCTGTCGGCAGCAGCCAAACATCAATGACAGATCGAGCAAGGTACTCAATCTAGCGGCTATGTGAAACGAGACCGCAGCCAATGACGACGCGATGCCAGCGACGCGTAGCTGCGCGCACAAGCTATCAATTCGTCATCCTCGGGCTTGTCCCGAGGACCTATCGTGCGACAGATGTGAAGCGCGGTCACTCTGCACAGCGGTGCAACTATCGCTATGAATCGCTGCGCGGAGCAAGCGGCGAAATGGGTCCTCGGGACAAGCCCGAGAATGACTCATGAGGATGTGTTGGTGTCCGCCCCCGCCCCCTCGCGATAGATCTCCGATGGATGGCGCCCGCCAGACCGGCACGGGTGAAAGGTCTGCAATTCGAAAAGAGGTCAAGCTTGGCAGCTTGACCCCTGGTTCAGGCGCTTGATGCCAGATCCGCGAGATGCCCGATCGGCGCAACGCCAAATCAAAGCGCGTTGATCTTCTTGTAGATCTCGTCTGCGCCGATTTCCTTGGCGTAGGCGTCCATCACGGGATCGACAAGCTTCTTCATGGCCTCCCGATCCGGGAACGGCAGACGCTTCAGCTTGCCCGCCTTCTCGAGCGCAACGAGCTTGGCCTCGTCCTCCGAGCTCTCGACTTGGCGGCCAAAGGCGCCCGCTTCCTTGCCCGCCTTGAGCACGGCGTCCTGCAGGTCGGCGGGCAGACCCTTGAATGTCTTCGCCGAGAAGCACAGCGGACGAATGGTGATGGCGTGCTGCGTCATGGCGAGGTTCGGCGCCACTTCGAAGAACTTCATCTGCTCGACGCCGGCGGCCTCGTTCTCGCCCGCCTCGATGACGTTGTTCTGGCTGGCGTTATAGACCTCGTTGTAGGCGATGACGGTCGGCGCCATGCCGGCGGCCGCGAACGTCTTCCACC
>CAZCQH010000077.1:0-23885 GCA_964500805.1 uncultured Hyphomicrobiaceae bacterium | reverse complement strand
GAAATGCGGAGTACGGGCAACCGTACCGGGGGTTCGAATCCCTCCCTCTCCGCCAGCGCTTCTGCGTAGAGCGCTGATTCTCATGTCAGACGCTCACGCCTCTGAGCTCGCCCCGCTGCTGTTTCATCTTGGCGAGGCTTGCGCCAGGCCCGGCAACCGTGACGCTCTCGAACGCAAATTCGGAGCGCTGTCAGGTCTGCGGATCGACTTCTCCCCTCCGCCGTGCGACACGTAGGGCGTACGCCTGAACAGCGGCGTGCTCGGGGAGTGGAATCATGCTCAGTCCACTCGTTCTTGTGCCCGGCGCAGTGAAGCGCGGCACATTGCGGAGCCTCTATCGGGGGCCAGGTCGCGCTGTGCTCGACCGCGCCTGGGTCGATCGTGTTTCCGCTGGAGCCGCCGTCGTTGCGCGCGCGGCGGGGGGAGATGCGCCCGTTTACGGTGTCAACACCGGTTTTGGCGCCCTCGCCCGCCTGCGCATCCCGCCGGCGAGCACCGAACAACTGCAGCGGAATCTGGTCCTCTCCCACTGCTGCGGCGTCGGTCCGCCGACACCGCCGGAGATCGTGCGTCTGATGTTGGCGCTGAAGATTGTCTCGCTGGGGCGCGGCGCCTCGGGCGTGCGCCCGCTGGTGATCGCGACGCTCGAGGCGATGCTGGCCAAGGGCGTATTGCCGGTGGTGCCGCAGCAAGGTTCGGTCGGCGCCTCTGGCGACCTGGCGCCGCTTGCGCACATGGCAGCGGTGATGATTGGCGAGGGCAAGGCGACGTTTGACGGCGCGATGCTCGCTGGCGGCGATGCCATGCGCCGTGCCGGCATTCCGTACATCACGCTTACTGCGAAGGAGGGCCTCGCGCTCATCAACGGCACGCAATTTTCGACCGCCTATGCGTTGGCAGGTCTGTTCGAGGCACAGCGCCTCGCGCGTACGGCATTGGTCACCGGCGCCCTTTCGGTCGATGCAGCGATGGCGTCGACGACGCCGTTCCGTCCAGAGATTCACGCCTTGCGCGGCCACCGCGGTCAGATTGCCGCCGGCCGTGCCCTGCTCTCGCTGCTCAGCGGCAGCGAAATCCGTGCCGCCCACGTCGATGG
This sequence comes from uncultured Hyphomicrobiaceae bacterium, assembly GCA_964500805.1. GTDB lineage: Bacteria > Pseudomonadota > Alphaproteobacteria > Rhizobiales > Hyphomicrobiaceae. The sequence goes on along the minus strand of CAZCQH010000077.1, from coordinate 22,789 downwards.
TGACGACCGGGTGCAGGATCCCTATTGCTTCCGCTGCCAGCCGCAGGTGATGGGCGCTGCCATGGATTTGCTGTCGCACGCTGCTCACACGCTGGCCGTCGAGGCCAATGCGGTCACCGACAACCCGCTCGTCGTCGTCGAGACGGGAGAGATTTTGTCGGGCGGCAACTTCCATGCCGAGCCAGTCGCCTTTGCAGCCGACCAGATCGCGCTCGCTCTGTCGGAGATCGGCGCCATTGTCGAGCGGCGCATTGCGACGCTGGTCGATCCAGCGCTCAACTTCGGCTTGCCGGCGTTCCTGTCGCCGCACGCCGGTCTCAACTCCGGGCTGATGATTGCGGAGGTGACCGCTGCCGCCCTCTGGGCAGAGAACAGACAGCGCGCCAATCCCGCATCGCTCGACTCGACGCCGACCTCCGCCAACATCGAGGATCACGTCTCGATGGCGGCGCACGGGGCACGTCGTTTGATCGAGATGGCACGCAACCTAGCGCAAATAATCGGCATCGAGCTGATCGCAGCCACCCAGGGCATCGACCTCAGGAAGGCGGGGTTCGGCCTGGAGCGACTGAAGTCGACGGGTGGCATGCCGACCGCGCTGTCATCGAGCCCGGCGCTCGAGCGCGTCGTGGCGCTGGTGCGAACGCGCATTCCGAAGCTCGAGCACGACCGCATTCTGGAGCCTGACCTCGCCGCAGCGGTGGAATTGGTCGCCAGCGGTTCTGTGACCACGGCCGCCGGGCACGAGCTGCTTCCGGGCCTCGGCGAGATCGCCCCGCCCTGACGACAGTAGACGACAGGAGTTGTCATGACGCGCATCGACAATGCCCGCCGCATCCGTAGCCCCCGCGGCTCCACCATCTCGGCGAAGAGCTGGCTCACCGAGGCGCCCATGCGCATGCTCATGAACAACCTCGATGCCGAAGTCGCCGAGCGGCCGCAGGAGCTTGTCGTCTATGGTGGCATCGGCAGGGCGGCCCGCGACTGGCAGAGGTTCGATCGCATCGTCGCGTCGCTGCAGCGCCTTGATACCGATCAGACCCTGCTCGTGCAGTCGGGAAAGCCCGTCGGCATCTTCCAGACTCATCCCGACTCGCCGCGCGTCCTGATCGCCAACTCCAACCTGGTGCCGCACTGGGGCACGTGGGAGCACTTCCACGAGCTCGATCGCAAGGGTCTCATGATGTACGGCCAAATGACCGCAGGATCCTGGATTTATATTGGCAGCCAGGGAATCGTGCAGGGCACCTACGAGACCTTCGTGGAGGCAGGTCGGCGCCATTACGGCGGTGATCTCGGAGGCAGGTGGATCCTGACGGCGGGTCTCGGCGGCATGGGCGGCGCGCAGCCGCTGGCCGCGGTGATGGCAGGCGCCTCGCTGCTCGCCATCGAGTGCCAGCCGAGCCGCATCGAGATGCGGCTGCGCACGCGTTATCTCGATGTGCAGGCCAAGGATCTTGACGAGGCGCTGGCGGTCATCGAGCGAAGTTGCCGCGAAAGGAAGCCGATCTCGGTCGGCCTCCTCGGCAATGCGGCCGAGATTTTGCCGGAGCTCATACGGCGAGGTGTACGGCCCGACCTGCTCACCGATCAGACCTCGGCGCACGATCCCGTCAACGGCTATCTGCCGAAGGGATGGTCGCTCGCCGAGTGGGAGGCCAAACGGGCGGCCCAGCCGAAGGTTGTCGAGGCGGCGTCGCGCCGCTCGATGGCCGAACACGTGCGCGCGATGCTCGCGTATCACCGGATGGGCGTGCCGACGGTCGACTACGGCAACAACATCCGCCAGATGGCGAAGGAGGAAGGCGTCGCCGACGCCTTCGATTTTCCGGGCTTCGTGCCGGCTTACATCCGTCCGCTGTTTTGCCGCGGCATTGGGCCATTCCGGTGGTGCGCGCTCTCCGGCGACCCCCAGGACATCTACATGACCGACGCCAAGGTGAAGGAGTTGCTGCCGGACCACCGGCATCTGCATCACTGGCTCGACATGGCGCGATCACGCATTTCGTTCCAGGGATTGCCGGCGCGCATCTGTTGGGTCGGCCTCGGAGACCGCCACCGCTTGGGTCTTGCCTTCAACGAGATGGTGGCAAGCGGCGAATTGAAGGCGCCGATTGTGATCGGCCGCGACCATCTCGACTCCGGCAGTGTCGCCTCGCCGAACCGCGAAACGGAGGCGATGCGCGACGGCTCCGACGCGGTGTCTGACTGGCCGCTGCTCAATGCGCTGCTCAATTGTGCCTCGGGCGCTACATGGGTTTCGATCCATCACGGCGGCGGCGTTGGCATCGGCTACTCGCAGCACGCTGGCATGGTCGTCGTTTGCGACGGCACACCCGAGGCGGCCCGCCGCGTCGGGCGTGTGCTCTGGAATGATCCGGCCTCCGGCGTCATGCGCCACGCCGATGCCGGATACGACGAGGCGATCGCCTGCGCCCGCCAGAACGGCCTCGATCTGCCAGGTATTGTGACGTGAGGCCTCTCGTGGAATCTGAACGACAGCTGATCGGGCCGCTCGAAATTCCACGTATCCGAACGTGGTGCATCCCGCTTATTATCGAGACTTCCCAGACATCAGAACTGCAAGCAAGGCGCCACTCGTGCGGCTGGCAGAGACCAAGCAAGAGGCATCTGAGCAAGCCTTCGCCGTTCAATCTGCAGGTCCTCACCTTACCCGTGAAAACAGGTATGCTTAGGCCATCACGTATCAGCAAAAGGAGCCCTGCCCATGAAGGCCATCCGCGTTTCCGAGCATGGCGGTCCCTCGGTCCTCAAGCTCGAGGAAGTGCCCACGCCCCAGCCGGGGCCAAACCAGGTCCTCGTGCGCGTTCACGCCGTCGGCATCAACCCGGTGGACACCTATCTGCGCTCGAATACCGACAATCGGGGACCCAAGCTGCCCTACACGCCGGGCTCTGATGCCGCCGGCGTCGTCGAGGCTGTCGGTTCGGAGGTGACGCAGGTGAAGTCCGGCGATCGCGTCTACGTGGGCGGCACGCTGAGCGGCGCTTACGCCGAGTTCTGCCTCTGCAATCCGAGCCAGGTGCATCACTTGCCGGCCAGCGCCAGCTTTGCCCAGGGTGCGGCGATGAACGTGCCGTACGCCACCGCTTTTCACGCGCTCTTTAACCGAGCCCGCGGCCAGGCGGGCGAGACCGTCCTGGTCCACGGCGCCAGTGGCGGCGTCGGCATCGCTGCGGTGCAGCTTGCGCGCGCGCACGGCCTGACCGTAATTGGCACGGCCGGCACCGATCGGGGCCGCAAGCTGGTCCTCGCCGAGGGAGCACACCACGTCCTCGACCACACGGCCTCGGGTTACCTCGACCAATGCGTGCGGCTCACGGGCGGCCAGGGACCGGCCATCATCATGGAGATGCTGGCCAATGTGAACCTGCAGAAAGATCTCGACATCATCGGCATGCGTGGCCGCATCGTTGTCATTGGCAACCGTGGCACTACCGAGATCAACTCGCGCTTCGCGATGAACAAGAACGCGGACATCCTGGGCATGGCTCTCACTCATGCAACGCCGTCCGAGCTCGCTGGCATCCACGCATCGCTGGTCGAAGGGCTGCGCAACGGCACGCTCCGCCCGGTGATCGCTCAGGAGCTTCCGCTCGGCCAGGCCGCCCGCAGCCATGAGGCGGTGATGGAGCCGGGACATCACGGCAAGATCGTCCTGGTTCCGTGAGGCGCCGGCGATAGGGGCCGCACAGCAATGGGAGACAGTGGCCGCGGCAAAAGGTGCCGACGGCCGAGCTCACGCGGCCCTTTCCTCCGGCACGATGATCGCCTCGAGCGCCGGCTTGCCGAGCACAAGGTCCGATCCTTTCTCGGCGATCATCATGGTCGCCGCGTTGAGATTGGCCGAGAGCATCGCCGGCATGATCGAGGCGTCGATCACGCGCAGGCCCTCCATCCCGCGCACGCGCAACTGGTCGTCGACGACCGCGGTCGGGTCCGTTGCCGGTCCCATGCGGCAGGTGCCCATCACGTGGAACGTTGAGTTGCCCCACTTGCGCGCAGCAGCCAGCATCTCGTCGTCGCTCTGGGCCTCGTTGCCCGGATAGTCCTCGCTGACCACGTAACGCTGCATCGCCCGGCTGTTGATCAGCTGGCGGGCGAGCCGCATGGCGGCAATGGTCACGCGCCGGTCGCCCTCCTCGGCGAGGTAGTTGGGCTGGATGATGGGCCGGTCGAAGGGATCTGCCGATCGGGCACGCACCCAGCCTTTGCTTTGCGGGCGGTGTTGCCATGAGGCGATTGTGAAGCCCGGATGGTCGGAAAACTCGCGCAGCGGGCCGTTCGGACCTTTGGCGTAGCTTGCCGGCGTGAAGATGAACTGGATGTCGTTGCTTTTGGCGGCCGGGTCCGAATGCCAGAAGCCGTAGACAAAGCTCGGTGTCAGAGCAACGATGCTCTTGGCCCCGACCACGTACTTGATGATCTCACCAACGAGCCTCGGGCCGCGGGACAGCTCGTTGATGCTCTGCACGCCCTTGACGCGCACGCCGAAGCGCGGTGCGTAGTGGTCGCGCAGGTTCTCGCCGACGCCGGGAAGATCGTGCACCACTGCGATGCCGAGCGACTTGAGAAGTGCAGCGGGTCCGATGCCGGATTGCTGCAGGAGGATCGGCGAATTGATGGTGCCGCCGGAGACGATCACCTCGCGCCGCGCCCGCACTTGCACGGGCGTGCCGCCGCGCCCGCCTTTCAGATACCGCACGCCGACGGCGCGCTTGCCTTCAAGGATGAGCTCGGTTGCGTGCGCGCGTGTGTGCACGGTGAGGTTCGGCCGGCCCTTGGCCGGATTGAGGAATGCCCGGGCGGTCGAAACGCGGCGGCGGCGGTAGGTCGTGCGCTGCACGTAGGAAACACCCTCCTGGCGCTCCCCGTTGTAGTCGGGATTGTGCGGGATGCCGATCTCGGCGGCGCCCTCGATGAAGGCATCGGCCAGCGGGTGGCGATAGTCGAAGTCGGTCACCTGCAGCTGCCCGGAGCGGCCGCGGAAGGTGGCGTCGCCCGGGCCGATCCGCTGCTCGCAACGCTTGAAGTAGGGCAGCACGTCGAAATAACCCCAGCCCCGGTTGCCCTGCTGCGCCCAGCTGTCAAAGTCCATGCGCTGGCCGCGGTTGTAGATGTGACCGTTGATGGAGCTCGAGCCACCGAGCGTCTTGCCGCGCGGCACTGCAACGGCGCGCCCGCCGATGCCGGGACCAGGTTCGGTCTCGTAGAGCCAGTTGACTGACGGGTTGGTCAGCGTCTTGAGGAAGCCGGCGGGGATGTGGATATAGGGGTGCCAATCGGGCGGGCCCGCCTCGAGCAGGCAGACGCTGTGCCGGCCATCTGCGGTGAGCCGGTTGGCCAGGATGCAGCCGGCTGAGCCCGCACCGACAATGATGTAGTCGAAGGTGTCCGTCATGATGCACCGCTCGCGCAGTTTGCGCGGCGCCCCGAGTTGCGCGTGAGGATGTCTCACGCTGGCGCATCCGGCGGCCGAAATCCAGCCCATCTACAGGCAGCGAGCGGCTAGCAGTGATGGGCTGCCAGTCGACTGACGTATGGCCGGGGCTTGCAAGGCATGGTTTGGTGGAACAACCTTGTAAGCTGCTTCCTGTCCATCCTCGACCGAAGGAAACGTCGCCATGCGGCACAATCGCCTCCGCGCCCTGCTCAATGCGAACCAGCCGACGATCGGTACGCATCTCTTGTCCTCGTGGCCGACGCTGGTCGAGCTGATTGGTGACAGCGGCAACTACGACTACGTCGAGTTCACTGCCGAATACGCGCCCTTCACGATGCATGATCTCGACAACCTCGGCCGCGCGCTCGAGCTGAAGAACCTCGGCGGCATGATCAAGATCGAGCAGACGCAGTACACGCATCAGGCCATGCGGGCGATCGGCTCGGGCTTTCAGAGCGTTCTCTTCGCCGATGTGCGCACGGTCGCCGACGCGAAGGAGTGTGTTGCAGCCGTGCGCGCAGAAACACCCGGAACGGGTGGCCGTCTCGGCGTCGGCATGCGCCGCGACGTCGGCACGGTGCTCGAAGGCGGCTCGCCGGCCTACGTACAGGCGCTGAACGAGGTGGTGATCGCCATCATGGTCGAGAAGCGCGAGTGCGTCGAAGATCTCGACGCCATCTTGTCGGTCAAGGGCATCGACATGGTGCAGTTCGGCGGTTCGGATTACTCCATGAGCCTTGGCCTGACAGGTCAGCGCAACCACCCTGACGTCAAGCGGGCGGAGCGCAAGACCATCGAGACGGCGCTGAAGAAGGGCCTGCACCCGCGCGTGGAGCTTGCTGACATCAAGCAGGCGGCACCCTATCTCGAGATGGGCGTGAAACATTTCTGCATCGGATGGGATGTGCGGATCCTGCACGAGTGGTGGCGCGTCAACGGCCAGGGCATGCGCGACATGGTCACGGGCTCGAAGGCCACCAGTGCCGAAACGAAGGCCGCCGGCACGTACTGACGTCTCGAAGGCGAGCGATCCCGCCGTCAAAGCGGCCTCGGGAGCCCCATGGTCGGCAATCGTTATGTGGCCGTCGACCACGCGGGGATTCGCCTGTCGGCATCGAGAGCAAAACGCGCGACGATTGCGGTGCGCGTCTTGCGCGAAGCAAGTGGCTCTGGACGGAGCCCCAGGGCACATATCGATACAATGACCGATTCTCTCGCGAACACTGAGCCCGGTTCCGCTGAGGTTCGTTCGGAACGTTCTGTGTTCCTTCGGGTCACCGTGCCGCTTTCAGGCGTGAACTTCCTCAACCAGGCCTCGCGCGCCCTGATCGCCACCATCGGCCCCATTCTAGCTCTCGAGTTCTCTCTGTCGGCGACGGAGCTCGGCTTGCTGGCGGCTACGTTCTTCGCCTCTTATTGCGTGGCGCAATTGCCGGCTGGCTTGGCGATGGACCTTTTTTGGCGTACGTCGCGTGCAGATCGCGCTCGCACTCGTCTCAGCTCTCGGTTTCGCGCTCTGCGCTCTCTCCGCGGGCGTCTTGAGCCTGGCGATCGGCCGGTTCGTCACTGGACTTGGCATCAGCGTCGGCATGATCGCGATGCTCACAGCGCATGGGCAATGGCTGCCACGCGCGAAAGTTCCCGCAATGACAGGCGCCGGCATTTTTCTCGCGTCCTTCGGCGGACTGCTCGCGACGCTGCCGGCCCAGCGCATCATTCCTGCGATCGGCTGGCGTGGCGTGTTTTGGCTGATGGCCGGCATGGCGGCATTTGTGGCAGTAGCGATCTGGTATTTCGTTCCCGAGCCTGCTCGGAAACCTCCACGGACAACAAGCGTGCGGCAGGAGCTCGGCCAGTACGGCCGCATTTTCACGCACAGTGCGTTTCTGCGTTACGCTCCGGCTCTGATCATCCTGTCGGGCCTCAACTTCGTCTATGGCGGCCTTTGGGCGGGACCATGGCTGCGTGACGTTGGAGGATTCCCGGATGAACCGCGGGCCGTGCTCCTGCTCGTCTACATGAGCGGCATGATGGTCGGCAGTTTAGGCGCGGGACATGCAGCGACGTTCCTCAATCATCGCGGCTACGACCACATGTCGGCATCCTGGGTCGCAATGACGGGGCTCTTTTTTTGCCAGATCGCCTTGCTGTTTCACGACTTCGCGCATCCCGCCTGGATCGGTTGGCTTTGGTTCTTGTTCGCATTCCTCAGCGCCGCCGCCCCCACTGGCTATTCGGCTATCGCCGGTCGGTTTCCACCAGAGCTGGCCGGGCGTGTCGGGACTGCCCTGAATGGATCGATGCTCGCCTTCGTGTTTGTTCTCCAGAACGCCATCGGCTGGATTCTCGATTTATGGCCGCGCGCAGCCAATGGCGGCTGGAACCCTGGGGGCTATTTTTGGGCCATGGTCCTGACGCTCATTTTGCAGGCTCTCGCGACACTCTGGATGGTCGCTCCTCGGCGACCGCAGTGAGGTCGGCGAATTCCGACATCTCTCTTCGAAAGCGGCTGTCGGTTTCGACTGCAACTGCGGAGCGGGCTCGCTTAGTGTGAGGACCGGAACCAATTCGCGGCTGCCGCGTTTAACGCGATTGTGTTTTTTCGCCAGTGAGTTAGCGGCTGGAAATGGGTTGCGCCATAGCCGCAGCTTGGCCATTGTTTCACTTCGCCATTGGGGACACGGCATGGCTTCGACGGGCCGCGCATCGACTCGAACTTCGTTACGACTGGCGCTTCTCAGAGCAACGTGCGACGTGCACGCGCGGCTGCATCGCTTGTCGGAATTCGTGCGCTGGCAGGTGGTCGCCGCGATGGCGGCGTCCAGCTTGCGCACGGTTGTGCTCCCCCCGCCAGCCAATCACTAGCCGAAGGAGGACGCGGCTGATGCAGAGCGGCGACAACAAGGCGCTTCCGTTCACGGTGCGGCCGGTGCCACGTCCGTCGGAGATCCGGCCGATGCAGTCGGGGAAAGCGGCGTCGTTGCGGGTGCTGCTCGTCGACGATTCTCCTGAGGATCGCGTGGTCGTGCGGCTCGCGCTTGAGTCTCAGGGGTACCATTTGAGCGAGGTGGACAACGGCGAGCGGGGCGTCGCTGCCGCGGCTGCGCTACGTCCTGACTGCATTCTGCTCGACTACAATCTGCCCGATCTCGACGGTCTAGAGGTGCTGCAGGCGATCCGCCGGCCCGACGGCACAATCCCCTGCGCCGTCGTCATGTTGACCGGCTCCAGCGACGGCCAGACCGTCACCAGCCTGCTCAAGGCCGGCGCACTCGACTGTCTGAGCAAGCAGAATCTAGGCGAGGACAGCCTGCGCCGCGCGGTGCACGGTGCCGTGGAACGCTACCGCTTGCTCGAGCAGCGACGGCAAGCTGAGGAGCGCAACGCCCAATTTGCCGCAATTGTCGGGAGCTCGGCTGATGCGATCTTCAGCGTCGGCATCGATCACGTCGTGCGAACCTGGAACGCTGGCGCCGAGGCGCTGTTTGGCTACACAGAGTGCGAGGCCGTCGGTAGCGCGATCGACGACCTCATCATACCCTTCGATAAGCGCGCGGAGCGCTTGCAGATTTTTCACGCAGTTTCCGAGCGTCGCCTGGCAGTGAGGGTCGAGAGCGAGCGGCAGCACAAAATCGGCCGGCGGGTTGCGGTCGAGATCAACGCGTCGCCGATGTTCGACGCCGATGGGCGCGTCATCGCGCTGTCGCTTATCATGCGCGATAACTCGGAACGCTTGCGGGCCCGGGAGGCGCTTCGGCAGCGCAATGAGCGCCTGTCTCAGATCGCACAGGTGAGCAGCAGGCTTGTGCTCGAGACGTCCGACGAAGAGCTCGGAGCGAGGTCGGTTCTGACCGGTCTTGCCAAGTCCCTTGGATACGAGTTGGTTTTCCACTTCGATGCCGATGAGTCGGCGCGGCTTCTCCGGCTGGCGGCTTCGACGGGGCTGACGCCCGAGCAGCGCGAAGCTTTCGCTCGGATCCACTTTGGCCAGTATCTCTGCGGGCTGGTAGCGCAGGACCGTAAGCCGCTGGTTGTCGAGAACCTTCAGACTTGCGTGTTAGCCGAAGCTTGGTCGCTGCGCGATGCCGGTGTCAGCTTCTACGCCGGATTCCCACTCCTGGCCCAGGGCGTGCTGCTCGGCACGGCGGCGTTCGCGACGCGAACCCGTGACCGCCTGGATGACGGCGAGCTGGAGCACATTCAGACGATCTGCGATTTGGCCGCGGCTCAACTCGCGCGCGCCCGCGTGAATTCGGCATTGCGTGCCAGCGAGGCGCGCTATCGGTCGGTCATTAGCTCACACTCCGAGCTGCTGTGTCGTTTCCGTCTCGATGGCACCCTTACTCTCGTCAACGACGCCTACGCCGAAGCGTTCGCGCGAACACGGGATGAGCTCGAGGGCACGAGCTTCTTCGAGTTGATACCGCAATCAGAGCACGACCTAATCCGCAACGAACTTGCGCGACTGACGCCTGAGCAACCGACGCAGACGGTGATTCATCGGGCCTTGTCTGCCGACGGCTCGACGCGCGTTATGGAGTGGACCAACCAGCGGCTGCGGCAGGACGCATCGACGGAGGATCAGTTCCAGGCGATTGGACGCGACGTCACCGATCGGGTGAGAGCGGAGGAGGCCTTGCGCGAAAGCGAGGCGAGACTAGCTGCCGTGCTGCAATCGCTGCCTGTCGGTATCGCGGTCATCGATGGTGAGGGACGCAGCCTGCTCGCCAATGAAGTCTATCGCAAATTCTTCCCCGAGACCGTGCCATCCAGGGATCTCGCTCGAACTTCGTTGTGGGAGGCCACCGACGAGGCCGGCTCGCGCGTGCAGCCACATGACTTTCCGGCAGCCCGAGCACTCAGGGGGGAACGCGTTTGGCCAGGCATGGAGTTCCTTTTTCACGGCTTCGCGAGCGGACCAGTTTGGACGCGCGTTGCGGCCCTGCCTATCCTCGATGATCGGGGTGTGACTATCGGGGCAGCAGCAGTCGTCATCGACATAGACCGAGAGAAGCGGGGTGCGGAGGCATTGCGCGAGCGCGAGGAGTGGCTCGCTGCTGTCTTCGACCAGAGCGCCGCGGGAATTGCCGCGACTGATCTTTCGGGTCGTTTCACGCGCGTAAATGACTACTACTGCAGCCTTTCTGGCCGCAGTCGCGATGAGCTGACCGAACTGCGCATGCAGGACATCACCCATCCCGACGACCTGCCAGCCGATATCAGGCAGTTTCAGGCCCTGGTGGAGGGGAACGGCGGGCCGTTCACGATCGAGAAGCGTTACGTGCGTCCGGACGGCACGCACGTCTGGGTGCACAACGAAGTGTCGATGCTCCGGGATGCCAAGGGCCGGGTCATTCATCCAGTCGCGATCTCGAGCGATATCAGCGAGCGCAAGTTGGCCGAGGAGCGTCTGCGCGAGAGCGAGCAGCGACTCGAGCTGGCTCTGCAGGCTTCCGCTACCGGTGTGTGGGACTTCGAGCTGGCGACCGGGCGCGTGACGTGGTCGGGACATATACAACCGATATTCGGCGTCGATCATTTCGAAGGGACTCGCGACGCCTTCGCCAAATTCGTGCACCCCGAAGACGCTGAGCGGCTCTGGAAAGCAGTAGAGGCCGCGCTGTCGAGTGGCAGCCTCGCCATCGAGTTCCGCATCGTGAGGCCCGACGGCCAAGTCCGCTGGGTCGATAATGATGCGATGGTGATACGCGATGCCAACGAGGTACCCGTAAGGATGCTCGGCACGGTGACGGACATCACCGAGCGCAAGCAGGCGGAGCTCGCATCGGCACGTCTGGCTGCCGTCGTGACCTCGGCGCCATCCGCCGTGGTTGCGCTCGACCGATCCAGTTGCATAACGGCTTGGAACCCCAGCGCGGAACGCCTGTTCGACTATGCCGCCGGCGAAGCGTTAGGGCGGCACATCTCGATCATCTCTCCGGAAGAGCGGCGCAGCGAGCAGCACGGGATCATTGAACGGGTGCTGTCGGGAGAGCTGGTGCGGATCGAAACGCAACGGCGCCACAAGAGCGGACGTCTTGTCGACGTGCAGATCGACGGATCGCCAATTCGAGACTCGAATGGCGAGATCATAGGCCAGAGTTATGTGCTGCAGGACATCACAGAGCGTAAGCAGGCCGAAAATCGACTTCGCGCCAGCGAGCGACGGAACGCGTTCCTGCTGACACTCAGTGACAGGTTGCGGCAATTGTCCGATACGGCGGAGATCAGCGCCGAGGCAGCACGGGTTTTGGGTGAGGAGCTTGGCGTCGCGAGAACCGCCTTTTACGAGATCGCGGATGGTGACTACGTCGTACCTACCAACTACACGCGCGGCGTTCTACCTCTGACTGGCAGGTATCCGGTCGACGCCTACGGCCGCGAACTGTTGGAGAGCCAAAATCGTGGCCAGCCCTTCGCGGTCTCGGATGTCTCGCGCGTCCACAGTGCTGCAGAAGTGGAGAGATTTTCTCAGCTACAGATCGGCGCCTATTGCAACGTTCCGCTCGTCAAGAATGGGCAGTTCGTAGGAGGCCTTACCGCGCATTCGCCGACGCCGCGGGAGTGGAGTCCGACAGAGATTGGAATGATGCAGGACGTGGCGGAGCGCACTTGGGCCGCAGTGGAGCGGGGGCGCGCAGAGGCAGCGCTGCGCTCCGCCCACGACACCTTCCATCATTTGGTCGACGGCTCACCTTTCGGCATCTACGCGGTGAGCGCCGATTTCCGGCTGGTCCAGGTCAGCGCGGGCGCGCAGAAGGTTTTCGCGAATGTTCGCCCGCTGATCGGACGCGATTTCGCCGAGGTGATCCGCATCCTTTGGCCCGAGCCGTTCGCCACGCAGGTCATCGAGCGTTTCCGGCACACTCTCGCAACCGGTGAGCCCTACCACTCACCGAGTACCGTCGAGCAGCGGGCGGACACCGCCGCGACTGAGGCCTACGATTGGAAGATCGAGCGCGTCACCCTGCCGGACGGGCGGCCCGGTGTCGTCTGCCATTTCTACGATCTGTCCGAGCGCCAGCGCCACGAGGAGCATGTTCAGCTCCTGATGCGCGAGGTCAACCACCGTGCAAAGAACATGCTCGGCCTGATCCAGGCTGTAGCGCGGCAAACAGCGGCGACACGACCCGAAGACTTCATTGAGCGTTTCGGGCAGCGCATCCAGGCTCTCGCCGCCAACCAGGATCTGCTCGTCAAGAGCGAATGGAAGTCGGTGCCGCTCGGAGATCTCATCCGCTCGCAGCTTGCCCATTTCGGCGACCTCAGCGATGCGCGTGTGTCGCTCGATGGTCCGCCTGTCGAGATCACAGCGGCTGCATCTCAGGCGCTGGGCTTAGCCCTGCACGAGCTCGCCACTAACGCCGCCATGTACGGCGCACTTTCGACCGATGCCGGCCGCGTCGCGGTGAGCTGGTCCGTGCATTCCGATACGGCAGGCGAGACGCGGTTCGCAGTGTCTTGGCGAGAGAGCGGCGGTCCACCGGTTGAGAAACCGGCGCGGCGCGGCTTCGGCTCTACGGTAATGGGTAGCATGATAAAAATGAGCCTGGGTTGCGAGGCCAAGATCGACTTTTCGAAAGACGGCCTCGTATGGCGCATCGATTGCCCGGCGGAAAGTGTGCTCGATGGAAACGTGCGCGTTGCAATCCGGGCGCGCGAAGCCGCGATCCCGCAGCAACCCGGCTTGGCAGGCCGCCGACGCGTGCTTGTCGTCGAGGACGAGGCGCTCATCGCCATCGAAATCGCCAGCGCGCTTTCAGACCGCTTCGAGGTGATCGGACCGGCAAGCTCGGTTGATCAGGCCTTGTCGTTGATTGCACAGGTCGGGTGCGACATCGCCGTACTCGACACCAATCTCGGCGCGGAAACGGCCGAGCCGGTCGCTCGCGAGCTGATCCGTGTGGACAAGCCGTTCATTACTGTATCAGGTTACTCACGCGATCAGCAGCCTGCGATCATGCGAACGGCGCCGCTCATCAGCAAGCCGCTCAGGCCGGAGCTGATGCTCGCCGCGATAGAGCAGAGTTTGCGAAAAAAGTAACAGCATCTGAAGAACTTCTCGCGGTGCGGAGCAGATGGCGAGCCGATCTCCAGGCGTATTGCAGCGACCCTGCAACTGGCGCCGTTCCCGCAGGCGAGCCCTGGATCAGCTGGACGACCTAGAGTCGGCATCGAGGATCGAGCACCATCCCGAGCCTTGTGGCGATTTCCTGTTTGACAGGTTCCGGCTGGGCGTCGACGGCTGCCATCAGCGCGCGCAGCAACCGACGATTGTCGTGTAGCTGGTCCAGCAATGAGAGGATCACAGGCACGCCCTCTTCTCCGATTTCGAAATCATACACGAGATCACATATGAGGTGCGCGCGGGCCACATCTGCGTCCCCGAAAGACGGGCCCTCGTCACTGGACTCCGGCGCGATCCATCCGAGCGCAATCCACCTTTCCAGCGCTTCGGCCTGTAGTCGTTCAATGGACGCGATCAGGTCCTGTGCCCGCATCATGATCATGCTCCCGTCGTTTTGCGCGGATCGTAAGGGTGGTTGCTCTCCCACTCTTGCACCAGTCTTTCGAGGTCGGCATCGTGATGCTCAGGCAACATCACCCTGAGCTCAACGAGATGGTCGCCGCGCTGCGACGATTGCCGATCGGGTACACCCTTCCCTCTGAGACGTAGCACAGTGCCAGTATTCGAACCCTTTGGAACGCGCACGTCGACCGGACCGCTGACGGTGTCGATTCGGACACTGGCACCAGAGACCGCTTCTCCGAGCGTGATCGGCAAAACAGATTTGATCGAGTTGCCTTCGCGCTTGAAGCGAGGGTGAGGCTGGATGCTGATCTCAATCACGGCATGTCCCGGAGGACCGCCGGCGATCCCGGGCTCGCCCATGCCGGAAAGGCGCAACAGCTGGCCGTCTTCGACGCCGGGCGGCACTGTCACGTTGAGTGATCTGCCGTCAGGTAATTCGATGCGCTTGCGAACGCCATTGACGGCATCGAGAAAGTCGAGTGTGAGCCTATACGAGACATCCGAGCCGCGAGCTCGATGCTGCGCTTGGCCGCTCGGCCCGCTTCCCGTCCGTGAGCGTGCAAACAGATCGGCGAAAATGCCGCCAAGGTCCTCAAACCCGGAAAAGTCGGCGCCACCTGCTTCATATTTGAAGCCCGGCTCGGACTCGGCGTAATGGCGATAGAACTTGCGCTCGGGTTTTTCCTCACCTGTCTCGTCGATCTCGCCAGCATCGTAACGCTTGCGCTTAGTCGTATCACCAAGGATGGCGTACGCCGTCGCGATCTCCTTGAACCTTTGCTCCGCATCCTTGTTGCCCGGATTAAGGTCAGGGTGATTGGCCTTGGCAAGTTTTCGGTATGCAGCACGGATTTCATCCTCCGATGCGCTTTTGCCGACACCTAGCAATGCATATAGATCGCTGTTCATCCCCACATGGCTCGTTCACAAGTTGCACCTCAAGAACCACTCCATCTCCCAGTTATCGGGCACCGCGAGCAGACGCCGCATGGGCCGGGCCCTGGAAAAAAGTGGTTCTGCCACAATTGCTTTTACTCATGTAGGAGGCTTGGCCGATGTCGACAATCCGTAGCCCGGGTCAGCACGTGTCTGAAGCGTTCGGCACCCGGGCGGCCTGCACACGGCAGTCAGTCGATTGTGCGCGCAGGTTGCGGTAGCGTTCAGCGAACTTTAAGAGCCTTGGAAGATTGCCTTGCCAAACAGCGCAACATCATCTGCACCAGCAATGGCTGCGGCTCATCCGCTCCTGTCGAAGCCAATCTTGCAGACGCTGGTGCGATTGAGCCTGCCGAATATGGTGGCGATGCTCGCCACGGCGCTCGTTGCCATCGCTGAGACGGCGTATGTCGGGATTCTCGGCACCCCGCAACTCGCGGGGATCGCGCTCGTCTTCCCGATGGTGATGCTGCAGCAGATGATGTCTGCGGGGGCGATGGGCGGCGGTGTGTCGTCTGCGATCAGCCGCGCCCTTGGCGCCGGACAAGTGGCACGCGCTGAGGCGCTCGCGCGACACGCGATCGTGATAGGTGCCGCTGCAGGACTATGCTTTACGGCGTTGTTCCTCCTCCTCGGGCCTGTGATCTATCGCCTGCTCGGAAGCGAGGCCCCCGCGCTCGCCGAGGCGTTGGCTTACTCGAATATTGTGTTCCTTGGCGCAACCAGCATATGGCTGACGAACACTTTCGCCTCGATCCTTCGCGGGACGGGCAACATGCGGGTGCCCTCGCTGGTTCTGCTCGTTGTCGCCGGGCTGCAGGTCGTCCTCGGGGGCGGGTTAGGCCTCGGCATCGGGCCGTTGCCACGGTTCGGAATGAGCGGCATCGCAGCGGGCCTGGTGATCGCATTCACGTCCGGCGGCATCTATCTTGCCTGGTACCTTTTCACGGGACGGGCCCGCGTGCGCTTGCATTTCTTGGGGCCGCTGGAATGGACGATGTTTCGCGACATTCTGAGGGTTGGAGCACTGGCGTGCATATCGCCGCTGCAATCGGTCCTCACCGTTCTTGTCATGACGCGGCTCGTTGCCATTTTCGGCACGGAGGCGTTGGCGGGTTACGGCATCGGGGCGCGTCTCGAGTTCCTCCTGGTCCCCATCACTTTCGCAATTGGCGTCGCCAGCGTGCCGATGGTGGGCATGGCAATTGGCGCGAGTGACGTGGCACGTGCCAGGCGGGTCGCCTGGACGGCGGGTGGATTGGCTGGCGGCTTGGTCGGCTCGGTCGGCCTCACTGTTGCGGTCGCACCGGACGTCTGGTCCCGGCTCTTCACCGACAACGTGGACGTTCTTGCAGCAGCAAGATCCTATTTCAGGTACGCTGGACCGTCGTACGCCTTCCTGGGGCTTGCACTGGCACTGTATTTCGCATCGCAAGGTTCCGGCAGGATACTTGGACCGGTACTGGCGCAAACGGTCAGACTGATTGTCATCGTGGTCGGCGGTTGGTTGCTGGCCGCGAGCGGTGCATCGGCTGCCCAATTCTTTCTGCTAGTCGGTGGGTCGCTGGTCGCCTACGGCGTGGCCGCTTTCTTGTCGGTTTGGCTCGTAAGTTGGGATACGACACCTCGCAAATAGTTGCGAGCACCCTGCGGGCTTAAGTCAGGTTATCTTTTGGCACAGTTCTTTTCCGCAATCGCGACACCGATCAGCAGAAAAGTGACCAGTCGGCCGAGATAGATTAGCGGTTCATCCTCGCCCGCGATGCTCTGATAGCTCGCGGCCAGCCGCGTGAGCGCCTCTACGGAAAAGCCTACGGCGAAGAACAGAAAGAACCGGTCTTTGGTATCCCTCCAGAATTTGAAGAAGAACAGGGCGGCAATGAACGATGCCATGGCCAATGCGCCGAGGAGGACCAGATTTACGCCCATCACTCGGCCTCCATGATCAATCCGTAAAGCAGAGTCACCATCGCGACGAGCGCCAAGCTGTGACGCACGGTCGAAAGATCAACCATCGTGAAGATCAGCTTGTCGAGAACAAGCAGGAAATTATTCACTGCCAGACCGGTGAAGCACAACCCGCTCCAAAGAAGCAGCCGATATCGGCCACGCTGGAAGGAGTGCAACAACAAGAAGGCACAGAGCGACGCGGCGAGCGCGCAGGCGAAGTAGATGATCGCGGCCAAATTCAATTCGGCCTCCTGAGCTTGAATGCGTCCGCGAACTGGCGGATCCGAGGGGTCTTGCCGTGAATAAGATTTGTGACGCCGATGAGATTGTTCGCGTACGCCTCGGCCAAACGATCGATTGACTGCGCATGGTCCGAAGCGGCGACATAGCGGAACACTTGCTCCGACGAGGTAGCGAGCCCCTCCGAAGCGAGGCGAATGAGCACTTCGGCGGCTTGCGCCGGCGTTGTGTAGAGCCGTCGCCCCATGGCGTCAGCGTCCCACCAGCGGTTCGGCTCACGGCGCATGAGCAGCGGGCTTCCAATTCCGACACGCTATCCAAGTGGTTGAGAATGAAGTGCTCTACCTCGGTTGGAAGGCGTCCGTTCGGCATCAAATTACCCTGCGGCAGTGGCGCAGCATTTGCAGGATCGACAGCCGTACGAGTCTTGGGTCATCACACCGCTAGTACGTGGGCCTGTTCATAAGCTGCGAAGTGAACCTCAGGAGCGAGGGGAGTCGTCTAAAAGGGAAGTCAGTCTCCCGATCAGTAGCTCTCCCTGCACCGGCTTCTGCAAGAAGTGCGCGTTGGGGAAAGAGTACCGGATCTCTTCGACGTCGTGACCGGAAAGCACAAGAAACGGCAGGTCGCGAAGCGATAGGGCCGTGGCGGCTGGTAAAGAACTTTCAGTTCCGAGACATGCATCGAGCACCGCCCCATCGCATTCGCCGGCTTCAATCAGCGCAAGCGCTTTTTCGAGTTTCCCCGTAACGCCGGCGATTCGAAAGCCGGCGTCCTCGAGCAGAACCTCGAGATCGAGCGCAATGAGCGGTTCGTCCTCGAGCACCAGAATACGAGATTGCTGTCGATCAGTTCCCATCAGCGTCAAGCGACATCAGTCGCCCTCCTGCGATATGCCGTCGAGAGGTGCATCCAGCGTCCAGCGGAAACCTTCCGGGGCGAACTCAACTTCGACTTTGCCGTCGACTGCGGCTTCAGTCGCGCGACCGATGACGACCTGACCGAACCCTTCGCGCTGTGGTGACTGGACGGGCGGTCCACCTACTTCGGACCACCACATGACAAATCGAGAGCGGTCCGATTCTGTAATCTGCCAATGAATGTCGACGCGCCCGTTCTGCGTCGACAAGGCGCCGTATTTCAGCGCGTTCGTTGCCATCTCGTGCAGAGCCAATCCCAGAGCTTGGGCAGCAGCCGGCTTCAACTGCGTCGGTGGTCCGTCGATACGAACGCGACCTCCGATCGGACCCACGAGGTTTCTCATCTGCACTTCTGCAAGCTTCGCCAGGTCGACTCCTTGCCACTGGTTCGAGGCGAGCAGATCGTGGCTTGCAGCCAAGCCGTTCAAGCGATCGGTGAGCCGTGACGAGAACTGTGCGGGTGTGCTGCTGCGTTGGGTATGGCGCACCACAGACTGCACCACGGCAAGCAGATTGCGTGCCCGGTGGTTGACCTCGGCAATAAGCACAGAATTCAGTTTCTCGATGCGTCTGAGCTCGTTCGTATCGACAATGGTGATGAAGGCGTGGAGCGGGCTCCTATCTGCAGCGAACTCGATCGACCAGACGCTCTCGATGTGTCGCTCTTGCCCGTTACCGTCGCGCACCCGAAAACTGACTTTGCCCTGACTTTCACCCCGCAGGAGCCGCTCGATGCTCGCCGCTACTCGGTCTCGATCCGACACAACGACGGGGGCGAGCAGGACGCGCGGCACGTCTTCAGCTGGCAGATCCTCATTCAACGGTGCGCAGCCCATCAGCTCGGAATAGTTCTTCGCGAACAGCGCGCGCCCGCGTTGAAAGTCGATAGCAACGTATGTCAGGCGGGCCGCATCGGCGGTGAGGCGCAAGCGAACCTGGTGCTCGAGGAGATCGGCTGTGCGCTCCGTCACTTTCCGTTCGAGGCTCTCGTTCAGCTGGCGAAGTTGCTCCTCTGCTCGACGCCGCTGCGCAACCTCGGCGAGGAGCGCTCGATTGGCCACGGCAGCCTCTCGGCTTTTTCTGTGCAGTTCAGCAAAAATCCCCACTTTTGACCGCAGGACCGCGGCGTTGACAGGCTTGTGGATGTAATCCACAGCGCCTGCGCTGTACCCTTCGAGAACATGCTGGTCGTCGGTGTAGTATGCGGTCAGAAAGATAATCGGAATCTGCGCCGTCCGCTTCCGGTTCCGGATCATCTGCGCGAGCTCGAAGCCGGTCATTGCGGGCATTCTTATGTCGAGTATGAGAAGGGCGAAGTCCTCCACGACCAGCGCGAGCAACGCCTGGTCGGCCGACTCTGCGCGCACGAGCCTGTAATCCGGGCTATCCAATATCGTCTCCAGAACCGTAAGGTTTTTCGGCTCGTCATCGACGATCAGGATGTTGATCGGCTCGCGGCCCGGACTGGGCACTGCCTCGACCGCGTGGAGTTGATCTTGCGGCATGGTGTCCAGGGAGTTCATCGGAATAGCCAAACGCGCATGAGGGAGAGAAGTTGGTCCGTATTGACCGGCTTCGAAATGTAATCACTGGCGCCGGCATCGAGGCATTTCTCGCGGTCGCCTTTCATCGCTTTTGCAGTCAAAGCAAGGATGGGAAGCGATCGTGAGCCGGGCTGACCTCGAATAGTCCTGATCGTTTCGTACCCGTCCATCTCCGGCATCATGATGTCCATGAGCACGATGCTGATGTCGGGAGTGCTTTGCACAAGAGCGATTGCGTCTCTTCCGTTTGTCGCACTCAAGACATCCATGCCCTCATCCTCGAGGAGCGAGGTGAGCGCAAAGATATTGCGGGCGTCGTCGTCAACGACCAGCACCTTGCGATCCAGCAAGACCCTGGACGAGCCGTGGATCTGCTGGATCATCGCTTGTTTTTCGGGCGGAAGATCGGTCAGGACACGATGCAGGAACAATGACGTTTCATCGAGAAGTCGCTCAGGCGACTGAACGTCTTTGATGATTATGCTCTTGGCAACGTCCTTGAGGAATGCCGCCTCCTTTTCGGTCAGGCTTTTTCCCGTGAATACCACTACAGGCACCGTAGCTAGCTTAGGTGCAGCCCGCATGTGCTCGAGCAGCTCAAAGCCCGTCATGTCAGGGAGCCGTAGATCCAAGACAATGCAGTCGAAGCACCGGCTGCTCAGCGCCTCGATCGCTTCGCGACCAGTCCCGACGCTTTCGATCTGGATGTCGTCATGGCCAACCAGCTCGACAATGGATTGACGTTCAACTTCGTCATCCTCGATGACCAGAAGACGCTTGGGCCTCGATGAGGTGAACTGCCTCAGGCGATCGAATGCGGACTCGAGCTTGTCCGTTGTCGGCGACTTGACAATGAAGGAGAAGGCACCATGCGACAGGCCGTGCTGGCTCTCTTCCTCCAGTGTCACAATTTGCACGGGAATGTGCCGCAAGGCGGGGTCGAGCTTCAATTGGCTCAGCACCGTCCAACCGAGCATGTCCGGTAGGAAGATGTCCAGTGAAATGGCCGTTGGGCGCCACTGACGGGCCAAAGCCAAACCCACCGACCCTTTCGTTGCGACAATGCCCTTGAAGCCCTTGTCCCGCGCCAACCCAAGCAAGATCCGAGCATAATGCGGGTCATCCTCGATGATCAGCAACGACAGGTCTCCGTCACTGATCAACTCGCGATCATCGGCAATGTACTCCTCGCGTGCGTGGCTAAGCGCCACCGGCAGGCGTGTGATGCTTCGCGACGCGTCCGCGTCGACAGTGGAGCTGGAATTCGCGCCACCGAAATAGCCGATCGGCAGGAACAACGTGAAAGTGCTGCCCTGCCCATGAACGCTGGCAAGCCTGATCTCGCCACCGAGCAAGGTTGCCAGCTCGCGACTGATGGCAAGACCAAGGCCCGTGCCACCGTACTTGCGCGAGGTGCCGGCGTCCGCCTGCTGGAAGGCCTCGAAAATTAGGCGCTGCTTTTCCGGCGCGACGCCAATGCCGGTGTCTTCAACCACGAAAGAGACGACGTGGTCGCTCCGGCTGAGGACGGGGTGATCTAGCGTCCAGCCCTGAGTCGCAAGATCGACGCGAACTTCGACGTGACCGTGGGTAGTGAACTTCACGGCGTTCGACAGCAAGTTCTTCAAAATCTGCTGCAGGCGCTTGGGATCAGTCGTCATCGATCGCGGCAAGTTCTGTGCAAACTTGATGTAGAAGGGCAGGTTCTTGGCTTCCGCGACATGACGGAAGTTGCGATCGATGGTCTCCCTCAAGCTGGCGAACGGAAGCTCTTCGATTTCCACCGTGACTGTGCCCGATTCGATTTTTGACAAGTCAAGGATGTCATTGATGAGGTTGAGCAGGTCGGATCCCGACGAATGGATGTTGCGGGAGAATTCGATCTGTTTAGCATTCAGATTGCCAGTTGAATTGTATGCCAGCTGCTGACTGAGAATGAGGATCGAGTTCAGCGGTGTCCGCAGCTCGTGTGACATGTTGGCCAGGAATTCTGATTTGTACTTCGAGGTCAAAGCAAGCTCAGAGGCTTTCTCCTCCAGCGCATGTCGGGCCTGCTCGACTTCGACATTCTTCCGCTCGACTTCGGCGTTCTGCTGGGCGAGCAGGCGTGCCTTGTTGCCAAGCTCTTCATTCGTCTGCTGCAACTCGCTCTGCCGCGACTGAAGTTCTGCTGTGAGTTGTTGCGACTGCGTGAGCAATCCCTCGGTGCGCATCGTTGCCTCGATGGTGTTGAACACGGCGCCGATGCTGAGCGTGAGCTGCTCGAGAAAAGCGATATTGATGGCGGTAAAGGGCTGAAGGGAGGCCAGCTCGATGACTGCGCGCGTCTCTCCTTCGAAAAGAACTGGAAGGACGATGATGTTGACCTTAGGTCCCTCGCCAAGGCTGGAGGATATGCGAATGAAGTCTGGTGGCACGTTGGTGAGCAGGATCCGCTTCTTCTCGATTGCGCATTGTCCAACGAGGCCCTCGCCCAGCGCAATTGTGTCTGTTGCCCGCGCCATCCCGAAGTGAGCGTAGCTCGAGAGCAGGTTCAGCTGCCGTTGGTGTGCAGCTTCCGGCTCTGCGTCTGGTTCGGAGAGGAGGTAGATCGTCGCCTGATGGGCATTGATCAGCGGCGCCAGCTCGGCCAGGAGCATCTGACCCACTGTCTTCAGTTCGCGCTGGCCCTGCAGCATGCCGGTGAACTTGGCGATGTTCGTTTTCAGCCAGTCCTGCTCGCGATTGCTCTCCGTCGTCTCGCGGAGGTTTGCAATCATTGTGTTGATGTTGTCTTTCAGCTCAGCCACCTCGCCACGCGCCTCAACCTGGATCGAGCGGGTCAGGTCGCCCTTGGTCACAGCGGTTGCGACCTCGGCGATCGCGCGCACCTGGGTCGTCAGATTGGCGGCGAGCAGGTTGACGTTGCCTGTGAGATCCTTCCAGGTGCCGGCGGCACCCGGCACGTTGGCTTGTCCGCCAAGCCGACCGTCGACACCAACCTCACGAGCAACGTTGGTCACCTGATCGGCGAAGGTTGCGAGCGTATCCGT
The DNA here is from genome assembly GCA_964500805.1 of uncultured Hyphomicrobiaceae bacterium. Lineage (GTDB taxonomy): Bacteria > Pseudomonadota > Alphaproteobacteria > Rhizobiales > Hyphomicrobiaceae. The sequence goes on along the minus strand of CAZCQH010000077.1, from coordinate 170 downwards.
CATGTTGTTGATCGTGTCGGCGAGAGCGGCAACCTCGCCCTTCGCCTGCACTGTCAGACGCTGCGTCAAGTTGCCGTTGGCGACAGCGGTCACCACCTTCACGATACCACGCACCTGCTCGGTGAGGTTCGAAGCCATGAAGTTCACGTTGTCGGTAAGATCCTTCCATG